>CAMEDC010000018.1 GCA_945913255.1 uncultured Lachnospiraceae bacterium | reverse complement strand
ACAGCAAATCATTGTGTTGTGCGTTTTTTACCACAAAATCCGCAGTTTGCGGAAGATGAAACTGTACTGGAGGCTGTGACAAGAGGCAATCTGACAGAAGTCAACGAAAGCAATCTTACGGCTGATGCCAAGGCGATGCTGACAAAGTTGGGTGTGACGGACTTTACAGAAGCCGTGGGTCATCTGTCCGGTGGGCAGAAGAAACGTCTGGCTCTGGTATCCGTGCTTCTTTCCCCGGCAGAAATTCTTGTCCTGGACGAGCCCACAAACCATCTGGACAATGAGATGAGCGACTGGCTGGAGGAAACCTTGAAAAAGCGTAAGGGTGCTGTGATTATGGTAACCCATGACAGGTACTTTCTGGACAGTGTGACAACGCGTATCATTGAGATTGACAAAGGAAACATTTATTCCTATGATGCCAATTACGAAGGATATCTGAATCTGAAAATGCAGCGGGAGGAAATGGAACTTGCCAGCCAGAGAAAGCGTGAAAGCATTCTGCGCAATGAGCTTGCCTGGGTACAGCGTGGCGCAAGGGCGCGTTCCACCAAGCAGAAAGCGCGCCTGGAGCGATATGAGGAGATGAGGGACATCAAGGGTCCGGTACAGGACGGACGAGTGGAGATGGCATCTGCGTCCACCAGGCTGGGGCGGACAACGGTGGAACTTACGTCTGTGAGCAAATCCTATGGTAATCATCTCCTGATTGACAATTTTACCTATCTGTTCGGCAAGGATGACAGGGTCGGCTTTATCGGACCGAACGGAAGCGGCAAGTCTACGCTGATGAAGTTAATCAACGGAGAGGTTCTTCCGGACAGCGGAACAGTAGAGCTGGGACAGACGGTAAAAATAGGATATTATGCACAGGAAATCAGTACGGAGGAAATGAATCCCGGTCAACGAGTCATTGACTATATCCGGGATGTGGCGGAATTTGTGGACACGGATGAAGGGAAGGTCAGTGCGGCCAGGATGCTGGAACGTTTTCTGTTTGCGGGAGAGGAACAGTATGGGCTTTTGGGAAAACTTTCCGGCGGCGAGAGAAGGCGGCTTTATCTTTTGAAGGTGCTTATGGGAGCACCCAATGTGTTGATTCTGGACGAGCCTACCAATGACCTGGATATTGCCACACTGCGTATCCTGGAGGACTATCTGGACAACTTTCGCGGAATTGTGATTGTGGTTTCCCATGACCGATACTTTCTGGACAGAACGGTACGGCGTATTTTTGCACTGGAGGAAGGCGGCAGACTGGTACAGCACGAAGGTGGCTATACGGATTATGCGAACCGAAAAAAGTGGGAGAACGAAGAAAAATCGACTATGACTGCATCCGGTCAGAGGAACTCTGTCAGTGTAACACTGAAACAGGGGAAGACATCGGAAGATGCAACAAAGCAGGAAGACTCCGGCATTGATACAGCGAAGGACTGGAAGGCAGGACGAAAGAAAAAACTGAAATTTACCTATCAGGAACAGAAGGATTATGAGACGATAGAGTCTGATATCACTTTTCTGGAAGAAAAAATTGCGCAGTGCGAAAAAGATTCCCTGCAATATGCGCGTGACTTTGTAAAGCTGGGTGAAATCGCAAAAGAAAAGGAAGCAGCCGAAAAACAGCTGGAAGAAAAAATGGAACGCTGGATGTATCTGGAAGACCTGGCAGCCAGAATAGAGAACGGAGAGGAGGCTTAAGTAGCCTCCTCTTTATTATTCGTCGCTTTCGTCTGTTTCCGCAGCTACAGCTGAGACAACAGAAGTTACTACAGCAATAATTACTGCAATCAATATGATGAGAAGTCCGCCTGCCAATAAAATAAACATAGTATTACCTCTTTCCCTGAAGCGTGATGTCTACTTGTCCAGTATACCATTATAAGTCAAAATATACAACAGCAAAAAATATGATTTCGGGTATTGACATTTTTTTGCAGCTGGTGTAAATTAACAATCACTTACCCGAATCCGGGTATCTTAGAAAGCTTTCTATCTTTTTTTTCGGCGTTATCGCCAACATTCACTTTACTCTAATTTAACAGGGAGGGATGACAAAATAGGAACAGAATATTGTGCCGCAGAGGAAAAACTGTTGGAGCGGCTGGTGGATGATTATACCACTCAGAAGCAACAGTCTTTGATGCAGATGAAGAAAGGTCAGCTTGCAAAAGAGGCGTTCCTGGCAGAAGCGGCAACTCACATAGCCACATACTATCCGATGGAAAGAGAGAAGGAGGAACGGCTGTTAAAGGAGTTTGAAAGATATATCTTCGGCTATTCCAGGCTTTCGGAACTGATTGATGACAGAACGGTATCAGATATCCGGGTAGTAAGCTATGATAATATCCGCATCAAACGAAAAGGGAAGAGAATGGCTTCCGGAGTTGCTTTTTCTTCCCCAAAAGAATACAGGCAGTTTATCGATTATATTGCCACAAGAAATCAAGTCAACATTTCTAATCTCAATGCAATTCAGCGATTCACGGACAATGAGAGCCATCCTGATTTTATCTTGCGTTTTACGCTTTCCATGCCACTTGTAAATACCTATAGTGAACCTTATCTGTGCATACGAAAGGTGCCGAAAGTCTTTCCCCAGGTCAGGGATCTGATTGAACAGGGGATGATGGAACAGGAAACGGCGGAACTGCTCATCAGGCGTTTCCGCGAGGGCTCAACTTTAATATCTGGGGGGAATTCATCCGGCAAAACGACGCTCTTGAATGCCTTAAAAGAAACATTGCCGGATGATTGTGCGGTACTGGTAGCACAACAGGCAGATGAATTGACGACCCATTTTCATCCTGACATGATGTTTCTGCATTCTTTGCCGGGAACAGGGGAGCAGCAGGTAAGCTATGATTTGGAACATATCAGCATTGCAGGACTTACCATGGACGTGGACTTTTTTATCATCGGTGAGGTGAAAGGTGCAGAGGCACTTTATCTGCTGAATGCTGCCTACACGGGGCAGCTTTGTGCGGCGACCATTCATGCGCCTTCAGCAGACAGAGCTCCGAATAAGCTGGTGGATTACTGCATGTATGAGAGCAGATATTCCAGAAACGAACTGATGCGTATGATGGACTGTTTTCAGACTCTTGTGTTCATGGAGCATTACCGGGTAAAAGAAATTTATGAGTGCAGTGGCTGGAGTGAGGAAATTGGCAATCTGATTTACAAAAAAATATATGAGGAGGAAGCAGAATGAAATGCTTTATTTTTGGCAGCCTGTTTGCCGGATTTTTTCTGCTGTTCCGTGAAGCTGAGATTTTCCGGCGGATGAATATATTACTGAAAAAGACAAGGGCTGATATGGAATTTTCCGCCAGACAGCGTACATTGGATGACAGAAAGAGATTGATGAATTTGCAGAAACAGCACTCTGTTCTGTGGCTTCTGGAAAAGCAGCTGCAATACAGCGGACTGAGGATACGATTCCCGAAGCTTACGGCAGAGTGGTGGATTGTGGGGAATCTGGCCGTTTTGGGAATCACTGTTGTTGCGGTTATGCCGTTTGGGGGAATAAGGGCAGCAGTCCTGGTGGGGGTAATCCTTGCCGTGGCGGAAATCGGAATTTTAAAAAGCTGCAGGACAAGAAATTTGAGACGGGTCAATGAGAATCTTCTGAAACTGCTTGATTTCCTGGGGAATTACAGTGTTACAGCCGGGGAAGTCACCGGTGTGCTGGAGCAAGTGAGCCGTTATATGGAGGAACCAATCCGAAGCGCATTGGATACCTGTTGTATTGAAGCGCAAATTACAGGTGATACCGGTATGGCGCTGCTGGCTATGGGGGAGTGTATTGAACATCCGAAGTTTAAGGAACTGGCGAGAAACATGGAAGTGAGCGTGCGCTATTGTGCGGATTTTTCTGCAATGGTTACCGGCAGCAGAAGAAGTATGAGAGAGTATTTGCGGGTGGTGCAGGAACGGAAGGGAATGTTAAGGGAAGCGTTTGTCAACATGATAATCCTTCTGGGAATGTCGATTCTGATTCTTGCAACGGTTGGAAACCTGATTGCATTTCCCATTTGGACATTTTTGTGGAAGAGCCTGCCCGGCCGAATCGCATTGAGCGTTGTTGCTGTAATTTTCTTTCTGTTTATGGGACAGGCCGGGAAAATACAGGTTTGAGGAAGCCACTGTGAGTGACGGAATAAGAGGAACTATGGAAGAAATATGGATTGAAAAAGGAATGGAATGGCTGCCTCTGTTGTCGGCTTTGCTGGTATTTTTGCTGTTTCAAAACCTCAGGCGGCATTATCACCCGGAGAAGATTTTACTGAGAAAATTCCGGGAACTGTCGGGAATGGTCAGACATCAGAAGGCGGCAGTCAGCTGGTACCAGAGGACAGAACAGCGGCTTTTGAAAAATGGAGCTGCATTTCACTACGGAAAGTGGGTGGATCCCATACGTTATCTGGCGTTGCGGGTTACGTTGGCCGGAGTGGGAATGGTGACATGCATGTCGCTTTCTCCTATGCTGGCATCACTTGCGGCAATGTTGCTGTTTTTTTTGCCGGATGGCATGCTGTTTTATCTGAATAGCAGAGATAATGAGAGGATTTTGCCGGAATTGAAACTGGTATATCATGCTTTGGAGATTCAGATACAGGCGGGCGTATATTTGACGGATGCACTGACGGAATGTTATGGCAGTGTGCAGGATGTACGACTTCGGAGTGCTTTGCTTGACCTGGCAGGTGATATTGTTATGAAAGCTGATATATATGATTCTCTGGAGCGGTTTCAGGGGAAATTTGACAATCGGTATATAGATTCCCTGTGCATTATCATTTTACAGGCGCTGGAATCCGGTCAGGCGCTTGAACTTTTGGGAGATATCGGGGAACAGCTTAGAGATATGGAAGAAACGGTTTTGACACGGAAAAAGAATTCATTGGACAGAAGCGTGACTTTTTATCAGCTGGGAATACTGGCAGCTGTGCTTGGCATTTCTCTGTATGCATGTATTACGCATATGATGGGTACGGCAGCAGGGTTTTAATCGGAAAAGAAAAAATGGAGAAAAGGGAGAGAAAAAAATGGAAATAAAGGCGATGACTAAAGAAATAACAGGTAAAATTGGAAGCTGGATTAAAGCAAAAGCGCTGAAAAAGGAGCCGGGAATTGATGGCATTCTGGTGACGGTGGGGTTATGTATCATTGCACTGGTTCTTTGTGTTGTTATGAAGGACAGCCTGACGACGTTTATTCAGACCATAGTGACGGCTATGACCAACCAGGCACAGCAGATTTTGTCGGGAGTGAACACGTGAAAAAAGAGAAGGGAAACATAGGGGATATGATGGCAGCCTGTCTCTGTATGCTCGCAATGACGGTGCTGATGCTGGCCTATATGGACAACGTAAGTCTGGTATTCCAAAAGGCGGCGGTAGGGCAGCTTGCCAGAAAATATATTTTGCGGATGGAAACGGTGGGGGAACTTACAGAGGCAGACAGGATAATGCTTTTACAGGAACTGGATGACCTGGGAGCAACGGAGATTACACTGGAAGGGACAAGCGGTCATGCTGGGTATGGAGAACCTGTTGAACTGCGGATACGGGGAAAGCTGGAGGAAGAATATGAATTTGAGGAAAAAAGAGTTTCCACGGCGAAGAACTGAGCCTGGAAAGGTCGAGTGGGTAACGGGTATATTTTTCCTGCTGTTTCTGGGAATTTTGCTGTGTGCTTTCCTGCAGCTGGAAATTTTCAGAAGCTCGGCGCAATACCTGGAAGATGCGCTGGCGGCATCCAATCTGGCATCTGCAGTTATCGATGTGGAAGAATACGGTATATCTCACCGAATTTGGATTGGCGATGTGCAGGAAGCATATGAGCGCTATAAAACAGCAGTAAAGGGCAATCTCAACCTGAACGATGCCTGGGAATGCGAAAATCGGAAAATCATATCGGGACCGGTCAAAGTAGTTGATTATACTGTTTATAATGTCAGCGGAAATGATGTGACAGTCAGTCACTTTGACGAGTCGGGTATGCTGACGGAATGGCAGGAGCAGCTGGGGAGCGCAAAGACCCCCGGTGGGAAAGTGATTGAAAGTACGGGTGTGTACAGTGAGATTAAGTACCGGGTAGAAGGAATGCTGGGAACGGAAGCGGAAGCGCATAAAGGAAAGCTGGTTGACATTATAACAGGGGAATAAAAAACAGAAATCAGGATAGTGAGACAGAGGAGGAATGATGCAAAGAATGTCATGGAAAAAACGGAACAGGGAAAAGAGGATGGACAGGGGACACCTGAAAACAGGTGGGATTCTTGCGGCCTTTATTGCTGCCGTTATGGTTTTTACAGTGATGGTACAAACGGAGAAAAGGATTCTGACCCAATATGAAAAGGGTGTTGTTTATACGGCGGCGAGGGCAATTCCCGGGGGGACATTAATCACAGAGGAAAACTGGAAGAGTTATTTCCGGGAGCAGGAACTGGATAAAACCTGCATCCCGGATGCAGCACTGACGAACGCAGCGCAGGCAGAGGGGTTGGCGGCGGTTTATGATATTGACTGCGGCACCCTGTTGACAGACGGTATGTTTGAGCCTGTCAATCTGATCCTGGAGGGGATGCGGGAGCCTGTAATCGCCGGATTGAAGGCGGAGGATATTTTTCAGGTGGCAGGCGGTATTTTGAGGTCAGGGGACAGAATACATATTTATTCTGTCGGAGAGGATGGAACGGTGCTGGTGTGGCCGGGAATTTATGTGCAGCAGGTATTTGATGCGGCGGGCAACAGTATTGGAAATGAGGACAGGACAACGGCAGCACAGCGAATCAATGTGTACCTTGACAGAGAGGAGATACCGGAATTTTATGCGGCATTGGACAAGGGACTTCTGCGGGCTGTTAAGGTTGTGAAGTGAGCGTCGAGTGAAATCGGATTCCATAGTTATGAGAAACGGAGGTGAATGGAAATGAAGATAAAAAAGCGGATGAGCAGATTGATGTTTTTTGCAGGATGCTTCATCCTGCAATTGGTATTATGGAAAACGGAGATTCACGCAGCCGGAACATTGTACGAAAGTCCTTATGTCACTCTTTCTCCGGACCGAACAGCATGGACTGTCAGTCAGACACTGCCGTCCGGAACGTCAGATGGCAGACCGGTTTTTTGGTACAGTAACGGTTATTGCATATCCACGGGTATTCTCTCCAGCCTTCGCGAACTTCAGGAAGGAGAACATTATTATGGAGTAAAACGGCAGGGGGAGATTCCAATCGGAAGCTGGAAGGTGGCCCATACGTATGCACAGTGTATTCACAGATTGAAACAGTATCCGGATGATTACTTAGGGGGGATTGTTTACAACAAGACAATCTGCGGAAAACCTTATTTTTCCGGCTGGGTTCCTTTCTGTGCGGATTGTGGGGAAAAAGTGACAGGATTTTTGTACTACATGAGCAAGGAGGCTGTATCTTCTGTCGATTCCATAGATGTCAGCTTGGGATATTATTATCTTTGTCCAAGCTGTAATCATCTGGAACAGGGAATTGACGGCTGCTGCCATGTCTGTAAGCAGATTTCCTATAACAGATATAGGATCGAATACAATGAAAATGTGGATCCGTTAACCGGTGTAACGGGATATACGGACAACAGTTTCCATATGTATAATAATGAAAGGATTTTTGAAGGACAGACGGTGACTCCCAACACGCGTCTGACATTAAACGGATATCAGCGAGAGGGGTATTCTTTTCTGGGATGGAACACAGAACCGGACGGCAGCGGTGATTTTTATGCGGACGGGGCGGAAATTCTGAATCTATCCACAGAGAATTATGATGAGGTTTCCGGAAGAGGTATTGTGACACTGTATGCTCAGTGGAAGCGGATTGAAACAAATCTGATAATCGATCCCAACGGAGGCAGCTATGATGGGAAAACGGGGAATACGGTTCTTCGTCAGCAATATGGTACGATGTATATGCTGAAAACATCTGCCATTACTCCGCCGGATGGTTATACGGTAACTTTTGAGACGAATGGAGGGGACGCACTCCCTGTTCAAAAGAGCAGTTTTCAATTTGAAAAGTGGGGGCTTCAGAATCCTGCCGGAGGAGTATTGTCTGGAGAGAGGTATGAATTCAGGGGCAAAATGAATGCGACAGATACGATTAAAGCGTACTATATTCATCAGCCCATATTATTGCCTGTTCCGAGAAAAGCCAATTTATCTTTCGGAGGCTGGTACAGAGATTCGGAATGTACGGAACCGGTCGGCAGCGGCGGTGACTTATTTATGCCCGGAGAGGATACGGTCCTTTATGCAAAATGGGTGGAACTGTTGCTCAGTGCCGAAAATAATTACAACAGCAATGATGGTAAAGGAGCGGTAGACTTGTTTTGGACACAGGCAGATGACAAAAGAAAGTCTTATTTACTGTATCAGAGTACGGACGGAGTCGATTTCAAACAGATATATGATGCGGAGTCGGCAACCGTTCCAAAGCTGATTGACAATACTTTTGACTGCAACGGACAGACAAGAACCATTACAGTACCCTACACCGGTTTTTACAGTTTGACGGCATCGGGTGCCCAAGGTGGGAATTACGGAGAGTATAAGGGTGGAAAGGGTGGTTCCGCAACGGGGAAATTTTATTTGGAGAAGGGTGAAATTCTGACGATAACTGTAGGCGGCAGTGACGGTTTCAATGGCGGTGGAGCAGCAACTTCCTATGGCAATGGCGGAGGATACACCATAATCTCTTCCGACAAAAAGGGTACACTTCTGATTGGCGGCGGAGGAGGTGGTGCTACATCCAGAGGCGATGGCGGGAATGGAGGAGAAGAGACCGGACTTTTATCACAGGATCCTTCTCTGTTGGGAAGCACCGGAGAAGACGGCTGTGCCGGAGGCGGCGGGGGCTATCAGGGCGGCGGGAAGGGCAGTGTGTCCATTGGAACTGAGATAGTCTCGACCCAAATCTTTTATTATAAAGGAGAGGTTGAACCCTATACGGCAGCAGAGGATGGTCTTTATAAGCTGGAGGTGTGGGGAGCACAAGGCGGAGGCGGAGGTGAGAATAAATTTCCCTATGGTGCAGACGGCGGATTGGGAGGATATTCTGCCGGTTATATTGAACTTCAGGCAAAGCAAAAAATTTATGTATGTGTCGGCGGAGGCGGCTGGGGTAATAAATACAAAACAGGTGCCGGAAACAGTTTTAACGGCGGAGGCGGCGGCTCGGGAAGCAGCGGCGGAGGTGCCACGCATATTGCGTCTGCAGACAGAGGCACTTTGAGCAATTACAGTTTTCATCAAAATGAGATATACCTTGCGGCCGGCGGCGGAGGCGGCGGAATGTGTATTGATTACGATAATCGTACGCGCTGGCTGAACGGAGGTTCCGGAGGAGGCACAAACGGAGGCAACGGAGCAAACAGCTGGTGGGATACTGAAAGCGGAAGAGTGGAAGGCACAGCTGCCTCGGGTTATGGAGGTTCTCAAACCGGAACAGGAACCCATGGCGCTGGAGGCGGTTTCGGTTATGGCGGATACTCTGCCGACGGAGGCGGCGGAGGCGGCG
Source organism: uncultured Lachnospiraceae bacterium (assembly GCA_945913255.1). Taxonomy (GTDB): domain Bacteria; phylum Bacillota; class Clostridia; order Lachnospirales; family Lachnospiraceae; genus Acetatifactor. The sequence continues at coordinate 44,749 of CAMEDC010000018.1, read as the reverse complement.
GCTGGTATGGCGGCAGCGGAGCAGTGAACTGGAACGGAGCTGGCGCAGGCGGAGGCGGATCAGGCTATATAGGAGGAACTCCTGCAATTACGGTGGATGGGAAGGAGTATCGTCCAACAACGGCAAACGGACAAAGAGCAGGAAACGGTCAGGCACGCATCACGCAATATGCCAATATTGTTTATCCTTCTTATGGGGGAAGCAACTATGTCAATACAAAATATGCAGTTACTTACAACCGGGAAGTAGGAACCGGAGAAGGTGACGGAAGTGCGGTTGTTACATCTCTGAAAGCGGGATTTCAGGATTCCTGCAGTCTGAATGCTGTATCTGCACCCGATAGGTCAGCGCCGGATGCAGTACCGTTGGACAGCATAAATATCAGGGATATCGGGGAAAATGGGATTAGTATTACCTGGTCAAAACCATCGGACAACGGGACAGTCTATTACCACAGGGTAGAATCCTTTGAAACAGAGACAGAGCTTCCGTTGTGCGCATCCAATATTACAAAGAATCTGTTGACTTCCGGAATTGCCGGATACTATTATGTTGCTGATGGGCAGGCAGATACCGAAGTGACGGCAGAAAATGCCCTGAATGCCGGAAAGCTGTTACGAGAGGAAGAACTGTTTCTTGCATCGGGGCAGGAGATGCAGAAATATCTGCATCTTGTCGTATCGGATGTGGCAGGGAATCTGTCGGCAACAACACATGTATGCCTGAACGATGCAGAGGTGGCATGGAAGCTGTTTACAGATCCTCTGTACATCAGCAGCGAAATGAATGATGTGGAACATGCAGGTATTTATCCTGCAGATGCGGAACGAACCTGGTATGTCAGAGCAGATGCAGATACGCCGTTTCTTCTTTCCTTTGATTCTTATATGATGGGAAAAGCAAAAGAGAATTATCAGATTAATTATCAGTTTCTGGATTCCCGTGTGGAAGAAACAGGAGCTTATCAGAGATACATTACGAAGCTGCCATACACAGTGCCGCTTACGGCAAGCGGTACGTTGGATGCGGGGCAGTTCACGCGGAAAACAGAAGGAACAGGTATATTGAGCCATGCAATGTATGTGAGCGCTGCAAGAAGCGACAATGCATGCAGAAACAGTTTTTCCCAGGCGTTTACTCTGAAAACAGAATTGCACGGAAAGACAATCACAGTGACACCGGCAGCAGGGGCAGACTTCGGAGAGGAAGTTGTGTATTCTGACAGGGAGAGAGATTCGAAAAATGCGCTTCATATGATTGCGGACGGAGAAGGTCCTGTGATAAGCGGACTTGAAGTACTTAACGGGAATCAGATGATAGACCGTGGTGACAGAACGGTGCATTTGTGCGTGAGCGCAGAAGATGCGATATCCGGTGTCGGAGAGTTTTACATGAAGATATGCAATACGGACAATTATGGAGAGAGAATCTATCAGCCGGATATAAATGGACTGATTCAGGCGGACATTACGGAGGAAGATGCTCTGTTTACAGGTAATTTTATTGTGACAGCATATGCTGTTGACAAAGTAGGCAATGTCAGCGAGGAAAGCTGCCGGGTAACGGAATTTGCCCTGGAAACCAGAGTGGAAAGAATTCTGGAGCCGCATACACCTGCCTTTAAACGAGGAGAAAGCGGTATTTTGTATATTACCACCTATGGGTATGCAGACAGAGTGGAAGTGGAGTTCCCGGAAGTGCTGACTGCCCTAAACCAGGATCTGAACACAACTGTTACTTATGCAAACCGGCTGTATCGGCAGGAGGAGCGTTTTCAGTTCATGATTCCGCTTGCAGCACCGGAGAATGATAACTATAGGATTACCGTGCGCGCTTATAAGGGAGATAAACTGCTGGAAGAACATCCGATGTTCAGTACAATAAAGGTGGAGGGAAGCGTACTGAATGAGTTACGAACCAGACTGCGATGAGAGAGATACTTTGGATAACGGTTGCGGCAAGTATTCTGTATGCCTGTATTATGGATTTTCGAACCTGCGAGGTGTACAACGTCACCTGGTGGATTTCCGGTTCGGCAGCCGCGCTGTTATTATTCCTGAACGGAAAAACGACAGTTACGGCAATAGCGGAACTGGCAGCTTTCTGCCTGATTCAGCTTCTTGTTTTTACAAAAATGTATGGAAGGGCAGATTGTTATGCTTTCTGTGTATGTGCCATGGCAGAAACTGCCTGTGGAATGGGATTTGCGGAATACCTGTTCCACATGCTGATTGCTTTTGGTATTTTGGCAATGGTGCAGTTTGCCCGCCGGAATATTGACACAAAGGGCAATTTAAAACATCCGGTTCCTTTTATCCCATATATAGCGGCAGCATTTGTACTTGTTTTGTTATTTTTTTAGGGTTTTACGGTTGTACCTCCATTCTGTTTTTGGTATTATATATCTGTTCGGCCTGTAAAGCGGCTGACGCATTTTCTGTGTTTGGTTCGTTTCGGGATGGAGGATTGATATGATTACCATTTCTCTGTGCATGATAGTGAAAAATGAAGAGAAAATTTTGGGAAGATGTCTGGACAGTATTGCGGATCTTGCGGATGAAATTGTAATTGTTGATACCGGTTCCACGGATGATACAAAAAAAATAGCGGCTTCCTATGGGGCGGAGATTTTTGATTTTAAATGGGTGGACGACTTCAGTGCCGCGAGAAATTTCGCATTTTCCAAAGCAACCTGTGAATACATATATTCAGCGGATGCAGACGAAGTGTTATCCGAGGAAAACAGAGAGAAATTCCGGATTCTGAAGGAAACGCTTCTCCCTGAAATTGAGATTGTACAGATGAAGTATGCCAATCAGCTGCAGTTCGGTACAGTGTACAACTTTGATGAAGAATATCGTCCCAAGCTGTTTAAACGAAACCGGAATTTTGTGTGGGAGGAACCGATTCACGAGTCGGTACGCCTGGAACCGGTGGTGTATGACAGTGATATTGTGATTACGCATCTGCCGGCGGCCAGTCATGCAAAGCGGGACTTGCAGAACTTTGTCAGACATTGTGAGGCCGGATGTCGACTGTCAAGACGACTACATAATTTTTACGCAAGAGAATTACTGATTGCAGGAGAGAAAGAAGATTTTGTACAGGCAAGACCGTTTTTCGAAAAATCGGCAGCAGACAGCGAGCGCAGCAGAGAAGAGATTGCGGAAGCCTGTTGTGTGTCGGCAAGGGCGGCAAGACTGTCCGGTGATGTGGTGTCATTCTTCAAATATACTTCAAAGGTCATAGCGGAGGAAGCAAACTCGGAAATCTGTTGTGAACTGGGACATTTTTATGAAGACAGACAGGATTTTGAGGAAGCGGCAATCTGGTATTACAATGCTGTCTATGAGACCCATCCCATCCTGAACATTCAGACAGGAGGCAGGGAACCGCTGGAAGGACTTGTCCGGTGTTACTGGCAGATGGGTGAGGAAGAGCAGGCTGAGAGTTACCGAAAGGAGTTAAGCAAATTATGAGCTGGGAAGAGAATGTACGAAGGGTAGTGCCCTATGTGGCGGGAGAACAGCCGAAAAAAGCCAACATGATAAAGTTAAATACGAATGAATGTCCGTATCCTCCGGCACCCGGAGTGGAGAAGCTGGCAGCAGAACTGGACTGCGATGCGCTGCGGCTTTATCCCGATTCCAATACAACACCGCTTGTGAATGCACTGGCAGAGTATTATCATGTCAAGCCGAGTCAGATTTTTGTGGGAGTCGGTTCCGATGATGTACTGTCCATGGCGTTTATGACATTTTTTAACAGTGAAAAACCCATTCTGTTTCCGGATGTGACATATTCCTTTTATGATGTATGGGCAGATTTGTACAGGATTCCCTATAAAACCTGTGCTCTTACAGAGGACTGGCAAATACGCCCGGAGGATTATGAGCAGCCAAACGGCGGCGTGATTTTCCCAAATCCCAATGCGCCTACCGGAGTGCTGGAGAATTTGGAAACGGTGGAAAGGATAATCGCAGCAAACAGGGATGTGGTTGTGATCGTGGATGAGGCGTACATTGACTTTGGGGGTGTCAGTGCACTGCCGCTTTTGGAAAAGTACGATAACCTGCTGATTGTGCAGACTTTTTCTAAGTCACGTGCCATGGCCGGTATGCGTATCGGCTTTTGCATCGGAAGCGAGAAACTGATCGGGTATCTGAATGATGTAAAGTTTTCCTTTAATTCCTATACCATGAATTATCCTTCGCAGATATTGGGTGTGGAAGCAGTACGGGACGATGCGTATTTTAAGAAAACGACAGCAAAAATTATCGCAACAAGAGAGCGAGTGAAGAAAGAAATGAGAGAACTGGGTTTTTCCTTCCCGGATTCAAAAGCAAATTTTCTTTTTGCATCTCATGATAAGGTTCCGGCAGAACAGATATTCCGGGCTTTGCGGGAGGCGGACATCTATGTGAGGTATTGGAATAAACCCAGAATACAGAACTGTCTGCGTATTACGATTGGAACAGACGAAGAGATGGATAAATTGCTGGCTTTCCTGAAAAATTACCTGAGCGTATATGTAAAGAAAGCATAAAGAATATCACTGAACAGGTAAATTAAGGAAATCTTAATGGACAGGAAGATATTGGTCTGATTATAATCGTTACGTTGAAGAACCAAAATGGAATAGAAGAGATTGGAGAGCAAAAAAATGATTAAGAATGTGTTAAAAGGTATTGTAATTGGGATAGCCAATATTGTTCCCGGTGTCAGCGGAGGCACCATGATGGTAGCCATGGGAATCTATGATAAGCTGATTCACTGCATTACCCATCTGTTCAGCGAGTTTAAGAAAAATGTACTTTTCCTGGCACCCATTGCAATCGGTATGGTGATTGCAATTGCAGGAAGTTCTTTTGGACTGACATGGTTGTTTGAACATTTTCCAATTCAGACTAATCTGCTGTTTGTAGGTCTGATTCTGGGAGGACTTCCCGCTATCTGGAAAAATGTAAAGGGAAGCAAAATCAGGATTGGACATGTAATTGCAGGTGTTCTGTTTTTGGCACTTGTGGTTGGCATGGCTGCCATGGGTGAGTCAGAGGGTGCATCTGCAGATCTTTCTTTCAGTCTGGCAAATGTGCTGATACTGTTCGGGGTTGGCATTGTTGCATCTGCAACCATGGTTATTCCCGGCGTCAGCGGTTCCATGGTTTTGATGCTGATGGGCTTCTACTATCCTGTTCTGAATACGGTAAAAGATTTCTTTACCGCGCTGGCACATCTGGATTTTAACGGCATTTTTACCGGCTGCGGTGTTCTGATTCCTTTTGGACTTGGTGTGGTGGCAGGTATGTTCGGAATTGCAAAACTGGTAGAAATCATTTTTGAGAAATTCCCGCTGTATGCTTATTGGGCGATTATCGGTCTGATTGTTGCCTCTCCTTTTGCTATCCTTCTGATGGGGAGTTTCCCTGCTCTTACCATTGTCAGTGTGGTAACAGGTGCTGTGGCATTGGTTGTGGGGATTGCAGTTGCGATAAAGCTTGGCGAGTAGGATGGAATTTGGCTGCTTTGACAGCGGAATGAGAGCGATTATGGAAGCATATCATGATTTTGCTGGTGTATATGACGAGCTCATGGACAATACTCCTTATGAACTATGGGGAGAACGTCTGGATGCCTTGATTGGAAAATATGGTGTGTCAGCCCCCGAACGGGATTCGGAAGACATTCTGGATTCGGAGAAAAATCTTGTAGTTGATTTGGGATGCGGGACGGGAACCCTTACGGAGCTGATGTATCAAAAGGGATACGATATGATCGGTGTGGATGTCTCCGAATCCATGCTGAACATTGCCATGGAAAAAAAGGAAAAAAATGGTTCGGAAATTCTGTACCTGCTTCAGGATATGCGAGAACTGGAACTTTACAGTACTGTCGGAACCGTGTTCAGCGTCTGTGATTCGTTGAACTATATTCTGGAGGAGGAAGAATTACTGGCAGTTTTTTCTCTGGTCAATAACTATTTGTTCCCGGGCGGAATCTTTATCTTTGATTTCAATACGGCCTATAAATACCGAGAGGTGATTGGGGATACAACAATTGCAGAGAACCGGGATGACTGCAGCTTTATCTGGGAGAATTTCTATGACCCGGAGGAAGAAATCAATGAATATGATCTGACAATTTTTGTCAGGGAGGAGAATGACCGCTTCCGCAGGTTTACGGAGACACATTTTCAGCGCGGATACACGGTGGAGCAAATGGCAAAACTTGTAGAGAAGTCCGGTATGACCATACTGGAGATGATGGATGCGGATACGGGGACAGCTGTAACGGATACCAGCGAGAGGGTGTACGTGGTAGCCCGGGAGCAGGGCAAGAAGATGCCGGGTTAAGGCTGAAAATACAGTGAGTACAGTACAGGAAGGCAGTGAATAAACGTGAGCGATTATATGGTACGTGCGACGGCGGCAGATGCACAGATTCGGGCATTTGCCTGTACAGCAAGAGAAGTGGTGGAAACGGCGAGACAGGCACATAATACCAGCCCGGTAGTGACGGCAGCGTTGGGGCGTCTTATATGTGCCGGTGCAATGATGGGCAGTATGCTGAAGGGAGAGAAAGACCTTCTGACTCTGCAGATAAAGGGAGACGGCCCTGTGAGAGGAATTACCGTCACGGCGGATTCCCTTGGAAATGTGAAGGGATATGCGAATGTGCCGGATGTGATTGTGCCTGCAAAGCCGAACGGAAAGCTGGATGTTTCCGGCGCGATAGGAAATGGGCAGCTAAGTGTGATTAAGGATATGGGGTTAAAAGAACCTTATGTGGGTCAGACTTTATTACAGACGGGAGAGATTGCCGAGGATCTGACCTACTATTTTGCAACCTCGGAACAGGTACCTTCCTCTGTGGGACTGGGTGTGCTGATGAATCGTGACAATACAGTAAAGCAGGCAGGGGGATTTATCATTCAGCTGATGCCTTTTGCGGCGGATGAAGTCATCGACAGGCTGGAGCAGAACTTAAAGCAGGTGACCTCGGTGACAGCTCTGCTGGACGAGGGAAAGACCCCTGAGCAGATGCTGGAAATTTTGTTGGATGGTCTTTCACCTGAAATGACGGATACAATGCCGATTGCCTTTTCCTGTAACTGCAGCAGACAGAAGATTGAAAAGGTTTTAATCAGTCTTGGAAAAAAAGAAATCAGGGACATGATAGAGGATGGGAAAGACATTGAGGTAAATTGTCATTTTTGTAACTCCCATTATCAATTTACCGTTGAAGAACTGAAGAAGCTGTATCATAAGAGTAAAGCGTAGTAACCATGACAATGGAATAAGGTATAATATCTGTGTAAAAAGAACAGGGTATAGTATAGTTTGAGAAGAGGAGAACGATGGAGCAGGGTTTTGTCAAGGTGGCGGCAGTGACCCCGAAAATCAGGGTCGCCGATCCGGTTTACAACAGAACAGTGATTTGTGAGTGTATGGAGAAGGCCTGTGGGGAAGGGGCGAAAATTATCCTTTTCCCAGAACTTTGCCTGACAGGTTACACCTGTGGAGATTTATTTCTGCAGCAGCTTCTGCTGAAACAGGCTTCGGAACAGCTCCTCAGAGTGGCGGAAGCAACCAGGGATATGGATGCCCTGGTGATGGTAGGATTGCCGGTCGAGCGTGCCGGTAAACTGTATAACGTTGCAGCGGTGCTTTCTCATGGAGAGATTCTCGGTATGGTACCGAAGGCAAATATTCCTTCGTATGCGGAGTTCTATGAAGGCCGCCATTTCAGCGAAGGAAACCGGGAGCCGGTACAGTTTACATTTGAAGGAAAGAGAATTCCTTTTGGCACCAATCTATTATTTTCCTGTGAAGAGATGGAAGGACTTACAGTCGGCTGCGAAATCTGTGAAGATTTGTGGGTGGCAAACCCACCGGGAACGAATCATGCACTTATGGGGGCAACGGTGATTGCCAATCTTTCCGCGTCCAATGAGACAGTGGGTAAGGACGAATACAGAGAACTTTTGGTAAAGTCCTCCAGTGCCAGATTAATCTGCGGATATATTTATGCTTCGGCAGGGGAAGGAGAGTCCACGCAGGATCTGGTGTTCGGCGGTCATAATCTGATTGCAGAAAACGGGATCATTTTGGCACAGGCAAAAAGGTTTCAGGGGCAAACGGTCTACGCAGATCTGGATATCCAGAGAATCCTGTCAGAGCGGCGGCGCATGGGAACCTTTGGAAAGGAATCGCAGGCAGCATATGTAGTTGTTCCTTTTCATCTGAAAAAGGAAGAGACAAAGCTGTCCAGAAGCTTCGGGTGCATGCCTTTTGTGCCGACGGATGAAGAAAAGCGAAACAGACGCTGTGAGGAGATTCTTTCCATTCAGTCCTATGGTCTGAAAAAGCGCTATGAACACACGGGGTTGTCCGTTGCGGTGGTTGGAATTTCGGGAGGTCTTGATTCTACACTTGCCCTGCTGGTGACAGTGCGTACTTTTGATATGCTTGGACTTGACCGAAAAGGGATAGTTGCTGTGACAATGCCTTGTTTCGGAACCACAGACAGGACATACGACAATGCCTGCAGGCTGGCAAAAACGTTTGGTACGACTCTGCTGGAGATAGATATCAAAGAGGCGGTGTCAATTCATTTCAGAGATATCGGACAGAATCCCGAAAAGCATGATGTCACCTATGAGAACGGTCAGGCGAGAGAGCGGACCCAGGTGCTCATGGACATTGCAAACAGGATGAACGGACTGGTTATCGGAACGGGGGATATGTCTGAACTGGCATTGGGCTGGGCCACCTACAACGGAGATCATATGTCCATGTACGGTGTGAATGCAGGGGTACCCAAAACACTGGTGCGGCATCTGGTACAGTATTATGCTGAAACGTGCGGTGAGAAGGAACTGGCGGAGGTGTTGGATAATGTATTGGATACACCGGTCAGTCCGGAACTGCTGCCTCCTGTCAATGGTGTGATTGCACAGAAGACGGAGGAACTGGTAGGACCGTATGAACTGCACGATTTCTTTCTGTACTATATGCTTCGCTGCGGATTTCCACCGGCGAAGGTGTACCGCGTGGCAAAGCTTGCCTTCGCAGGACAGTATTCGGAGGATGTTATACGTAAGTGGCTGAAAAACTTTTACAGGAGATTTTTCAGCCAGCAGTTTAAGCGATCCTGTCTGCCGGACGGACCTAAAGTGGGCAGTGTGGCATTGTCTCCCAGAGGAGATTTGCGTATGCCAAGTGATGCCTGTGTTCGGATTTGGATGGATGATGCGGAGAGACTTTGAAGAAAAATCGACAGTGAAAATAAAAGCAGAACGTGTTATACGAAATAAGGATGCGCTAAGACGCATCCTTATTTTGATTGCAGGGCTTTGTCCAGAGAACTCTGAATAGCTTCCAGAAGGACGAGGGAGGTATATTTGCTGTCGGAGGTGTATGTCACGGTATCGAGACTCTGGGATTCGTAGACCTGGGTGCAAATGGAATCCAGAGTGGGCTCCAGCAGGGGATACATGGTGGTAACCGCTTCATTCAGATTCACCAGTCGTATGGAGGTAATGGAATCTTCTTCTACAATGACCTCTACATCGATGGACTGATTGCCCAGCACGAGTTCAGTTGTGTAGATGCCGGGTATGTAGACGGAAGACCGGGACGAGGCTTCTGCGGTATCTTCTTCGGGAGAGGAATTTTTGTCTTTGTCAGGAAGGAACATCATGATGAGCAGGACAATAAACAAGATGCCGAGCAGACAGAAGATTCCGGTATAAATCAACTCCTTCATGTGAAGTACAACAATTTTTGTTTTAGCGCTCATTTTTCTTCCCCTTGTTTCTAATAGATACTTTTTCTTTATCATTCATATGTGCAAAGCAGTGAGAATATGCTTCTACTTTTTGTTGACAAGACAGGAGATGGGTTGCTATGATTGGTACAGAACAAGGGCGTTCTTTACCAAGGGGAAAGAACGCCCTCGTGTGTGGAAAAAATGGAGGTACATTTTATGAGAGACTATACAAGGGATGATATTATCAGACTGGTGGAAGAAGAGGATGTGGAATTTATCCGTCTGCAGTTTACGGATATGTTCGGCAACCTGAAAAACATTGCCATTACGGCAAATCAGCTGGAAAAAGCACTGGATAACAGATGCATGTTTGATGGTTCCGCTATTGATGGATTTGTGGGAATTGAGGAATCAGATATGTACCTTCATCCCGATTTTTCAACGTTGGAGATTTTTCCCTGGCGTCCCCAGCAGGGCAAGGTTGCAAGAATGATATGTGATGTTTACCGCTCGGACGGTCAGCCTTTTGAGGGAGATCCCAGACTGATTCTGAAAAAAGCAATCAGAGAAGCAGCTGAAATGGGATACACTTTTGAGGTTGGTCCGGAATGTGAGTTTTTCCTGTTTAATACGGATGAGAACGCAATGCCTACTACGGATACGCATGAACAGGCAGGCTATTTTGATATAGGCCCTTTGGACGGTGGTGAGAATGCAAGAAGAGATATTGTGATGACGCTGGAGGATATGGGACTTATTATTGAGGCATCCCATCATGAAATGGCGCCGGCACAGCATGAAATAGATTTCCGCTATGATGAGGCATTGGCAACAGCAGACAATATTATGACTTTTAAACTGGCAGTGCGCACCATTGCAAAGAGACATGGACTGCATGCAACCTTTATGCCCAAGCCAAAGTATGGCGTGAATGGTTCCGGAATGCATATCAATATGTCTTTGCGCAAGGATGGGAAAAACATATTTGAGGACAAAAAGGATCCCAACGGACTGAGCAAAGAGGCCTATTATTTCATTGGCGGTATTATGAAACATGTCAAGGGGATGGCGGCAATTACCAACCCTCTTGTAAATTCCTATAAGCGGCTGGTACCCGGTTATGCAGCCCCGGTTTATATTGCATGGAGCGCAACCAACAGAAGTCCGTTGATCCGAATTCCTGCGGAAGGCGGGTCAGGCACCAGAATTGAACTGAGAAGTCCCGATTCTGCGGCTAACCCTTATCTTACCCTCGCAGTATGTCTGCAGGCGGGGCTGGACGGAATCAAAAATAAAATTGAGCCGCCGAAGAGTGTGGATTGCAACATCTATACCATGTCGGATGAAGAGAGAGAGGCTCTGAAGATTGAGAATCTTCCCGGAACTCTGATAGAGGCTGTCGAGGAGATGAAAAAGGACAGCTTTATACTGGATGTACTTGGCGACCACATTGCAGGCAAGTATATCGAGGCGAAGGAAAACGAATGGCAGAAGTATCGTGCTCATGTGTCTGAATGGGAAATTCAGGAGTATCTGTACAGATATTAGTATGCTCTTTATTCAAATGACATTTGGATAAGGAGGTGGGTTCTTGACGAACATAATAGTAGTATTACCGAAGCTGGATGACGCGAAGGGCATCAAAAATGTACTGGTGCGGGGTGGCTTCCAGGTAACAGGTGTCTGTACTACGGGCGCACAGGCAATCAGTCTGGCGGATGGACTCAATGATGGCATTGTTATCTGCAGTTATAAACTGATGGATATGGTTTATTCTGATATTTATGAATGTCTGCCTGCCGGATTTGAAATGCTTTTGATGGCTTCCGCCCATTTGCTTAGTGAGTGCGAAGGCAGCGGAATCGTTTGCCTTTCCATGCCCCTGAAGGTGGGAGACCTTTTAAGCACGGTAGGCATGATGGCAGAGGGAATCGAGCGCAGAAGACGGAAGGCCAAAATGAAACCGAAGGTCAGAAATGCGGAGGAGGAAGCTGCCATTAAAGAGGCGAAAGAACTTCTGATGGGAAGAAACCACCTGTCAGAGGAGGAAGCACACCGATATCTGCAAAAGTGCAGTATGGACAGCGGTACAAATATGGTAGAGACAGCATTTATGGTGCTGTCAATGATGAAAATGTAGAGAAGAACAGGAGACGTCTCATGAAATTTACGAAGATGCAGGGCTGTGGGAATGATTATGTCTATGTGAATGGATTTGAGGAGAAGATTCCACAGGAGAAAAAGCCGGAACTGGTGCGCAGACTCAGTGACAGACATTTCGGAATCGGAGGGGATGGTGTGATATTCATCAATCCTTCCGATATAGCAGATTTTGAGATGGAAATGTACAATGCAGATGGCACCCGGTCTCAGATGTGCGGGAATGGGATCCGCTGTGTGGGAAAATTTGTTTATGACAAGGGGCTGACGGACAAAGAACAAATTACGGTTGTCAGTGCCGGAAAGATAAAATACCTCGACATGACAGTGGAAAAAAATCCCGCAGATGGGGATAACCGCGGAATGGTAACTAAAGTGCGGGTCAATATGGGAAGCCCGATTTTGACTCCGGAGGATATTCCGGTCAGAGTCCAGGGGGACGAGGCAGTCGATGTCCCTGTGAAAGTGGATGGAAAAGAATACCGTATGACCTGTGTTTCCATGGGAAATCCGCATGCAGTTATCTTTATGAATGGTGTGGCAGAACTGAATCTGGAGCAAATCGGTCCATCCTTTGAGAATCATGAGTGTTTCCCTGAGAGAACCAATACGGAATTTGTGGAAATCCTGGACAGAGGGCATGTGTTTATGCGCGTCTGGGAACGGGGAACGGGAGAGACGCTCGCCTGTGGAACCGGCTGCTGTGCAACGGCAGTCGCGTGTGTGCTAAATGGTTTGACGGATGAAAAAATAACGGTTAAACTATTGGGTGGAGAATTATTCATTGAGTGGGATCGTCAGCAGAATGTAATATTTATGACCGGCCCCGCGGTGACTGTGTTTGAAGGAGAAATCTGATTACATGGAAAAGCTACAGAGGATTTTTTTGCGAATAATTGCAGTTATTGGCGTGGCGTTCTTTTTGTTTTTGACCACGTATTCAAGCCTGTATACGAAACGACAGTATCTGGATGGGGAATCAATTTATTCTGAGAAAGATCATCCGGGTACAAAGATTCTGGTTTTGTTGTTGACTTTGCTTTTGGCTTATATTGTGAGCAGACTGTCAAAACATGTCAGTGAAAAAGTGCTGTGTTTTATTGCAATTTTGGTAAGCTGCGCAATGGCGGTGTTCGGTGTGACAATTGCAGCAAGTGGGAATCTATACCCATATGGAGACCAGGAATGTGTATATACAGCAGCTGTAGAACTATATACGGGAGAATACTATAAGCTTCTGGAGGATTGGTATTATGAGGCCTATCCGTTTCAACTGGGGCTTGCTCAGATTTATGCCTTCTGGTTTAGAATAACAGGAGGCTATAGCGTTTTCAGACTGCAGTGCTTTCAGGCGATACTGACGGGATTATCGGTTTTTGTGGGATATCGGATTACAGATGAATTGTTTCATAAAAAAGAAATAAAAATCTTCTATTTGATTTTCATTGCATGCTTCTTTCCAATCTATCTGTACACAAACTATATCTATGGGGAAACATGGTCAATTACATGTTCGATGCTTGTAATTTACTGTTTTCTTCTGGCAAATAAAGAATGGAAGAAGAAATATATGCATCTGGTTTTTTGGGTATTAACCGGACTGTTTTTGACTGCGTTAATGATTGCAAGAGTAGCTCTTTGTATTGTGGGAATTGCTGTTATCATTGCTCAATTTCTGATTTGCCTTAGAAAGAAGAAAATACTTCCGCTGCTTCTGGCGGTGCTTTGTCTGCTTGCAGCCTTTAGCGGATATAAAGGGATAAAAATTGCTTCAGAACGGGAAATTGGCAGAAACCTGGGTGAAGGGGCACCGGCATCTGTGTGGATTGCTATGGGACTTCAGGATGACGACTGGTATGATTTGGGACCCGGCTCCAACAACTCTTACAATTTAAGAGTGTTTATGGAGTGCAATTTTGAGACAGATACTGCGAATAAGGTAGCAACGCAGAATATCAGGGAAACACTGCAAAACTGGGGAGAGAATCCTCAGCTGATTGTTCCCTTTTTTAAAGAAAAATTATTATATCAGTGGATTGAACCCTCTTATGGTTCGTTTTACATGACAAGATGCATGGAGGAGGAACATGCAGCCTGGATTGAAAATTTATATTTTGGAAAGGCTCATGATGTTATATACAGTCTGATGAATCAATATCAGACTGTGATTTATGCCACACTGCTGGTCTATTTTGTCAATTTGCTTTTGCGTAAAAGAGAAGTTCCGGAATATCTGCTTGGACTGATTGTCATTGGCGGATTGATGTATACCATGGTATGGGAATCAAAGAACAGATATGTGTATCCCTATATTGTGATTGTTATGCCATGTGTTGCCATGGGGATAATACAAATGGAAGTATGTGTGAAGGAGATTGCAGTCAGATTATGGAAAAGATTGAAAAAATCTGCTTAAGGATAATGGCATGTATAGGAACGGTATTGCTGTTTTTTTTACTGTGGTATTCCTGGCGTTATACGATGAGGCTGTATTACAGTGAGGCAATTCTGGATTACAGGGATCAACCGGTGACTAACCTGTTGTTCCTTGTGGGGATATTGGCGCTTGTCGCAGTTTGCTCAAGGGCGGCACAGAAGTTGTCGGAGAAAACGATCCATATCATTGCGGGTGCCTGCGCGCTGCTTGTGGTGGCAGCCGGATGTATTCTGGCATATTGTGCCGATGTCTTTTCCGTGGCGGATCAGGCGCAGTTGTATATGGGAGCAACTTCTTTTTTTACCGGAGATACGGACTGGCTTCTGGACTATGAATATTTCTATATGTTTCCCTTTCAGTTTGGCATGGTTGAGTTTTATGCGCTGTTATTTAAGCTTGTCGGAGTGGCAGACTATCTTGTGATTGGGTGCGCACAGTCAGTGGCTACAGGTTTGACTGTATATATGGGATTCCGGATCACAAAAGAGCTTTTCAGGGACAAGAGAGCAGAGTGTGTTTATCTGTTCTGTGCGTTGGGATTTTTACCGTTATACACATATTGTATTTATATATACGGGGAGGCTTTCGGAATCTGCCTGTTGATGCTTTCTGTCTGGTTTTTTCTGCTGGCAAACAGGGGAGAAAACACGAGAAAGAAGCAAATTTTGTTCTTTGCATTATCTACGTTGTTCATGGTGTTTGCATATGTGGCGAGAAGAGGATTTCTTGTTATTTGGGTTGCAATGGTAATCATGCAGCTGCTGATTTGCTTGAAGAGAAAAAGGATTCTGCCGCTTGCGGCAGTTATCCTGATGTATCTTTTTATGACATTGGGGCAGATGGTGTCGATTCAGATTGCCGAAAATGTTGTTGGAAGAGATTATAGCAAATCCTGTCCCACGATTATGTGGGTGGCTATGGGCTTTATGGATGCCATGGACGGAAATATGAGCGGCCCCGGCAGCTATAACGATTTTAACAGGCTGACCTATATGGACTGTAATTATGATGAAGAAGCGGCAGCGGGCATTGCGAAGGAGTATATTGCGGACAGGCTGGGAGAATGGATACATCATCCGGCAGATATGGTGCGCTTTTTTAAAGAAAAGACTCTGGTACAGTGGAATGAGCCGACATATGGTGCTTTTGCCATGACTTATTTTATGGATAAGCCGAAGGAATGGGTCTATAAATTGTACATGGACGAGGAAATCAGTGCAAAGGTCAGAAGGTATCTGAACCACTATCAGGCGGTGGCTTATCTGACAATTTTGGGTTATTTTATTTTGATTTTGAGAGGAAAACTGGATGAGAGACAGTCCTTTCCCGGTCTGATTTTTCTGGGCGGTTTTTGCCTCAGCATGCTATGGGAGACAAAAAGCCGCTATGTCTATCCGTACATGGTTATGATTCTGCCGTGTATGGCGGGAAGCCTTGTCTATTATACAGATAAGCTGACGGAACTGTTGAAGATACGGGGTAAAAGAGCGATAGAACGATTGCAGAATAAGAGGGATACAAAAGGATAAATGAAAAAAATACATAGAATTCTTCTGACGGTCATAGCAGTTGCAGGAGTGGTGTTTGCTCTTTTCCTTTCTGCCTATTCACTGCGATATACCGTAAGACGTCTGTTAAATTTAAACGGAGATGTAATAGATACAAAGGACAGTTTCATTTGGAACGGCTTTTGGATTGTACTGGCATTTATTCTGGTGTTTTTTCTGGGTAAAGTGTTGCGGAAATGTTCCGATAGGTCGATTCATGCATTGGCCGTGGTGGTATCGATGATTGTGGCTGCGGCAGGATGCTGTCTGGCTGCCTGTCTCAAAAGTGTGCCAATGGTTGATCAGCTGCAGGTATATGTAACTGCAGAGGCTTTATTTGCGGGAGATACCGACTGGATATCGGATTATTTTTATTATAAAATGTATCCGCTTCAAATTGGCCTGGCAGAGATGTATTATCTGATATTCCGAATTGCCGGAAAGTGTTCGCCGATGATTGTCCAGTATGTTCAGGCTGTGGTAACAGGAGGCTCTGTTTATTTCGGTTACAGGATTACGCACAGGATTTTCAGAAGCAAGATAGTCGACTGCGTTTATTTACTTTGTGCAGGCTTGTTTCTGCCTATCTATCTGTTTGATTTACTGATTTATGGCGAGGCGATTGGCATCTTTTTTGCCCTGGCGGCTGTATGGTGTTTCCTGGAGGCAAATTACGGAGAGTATTCTTCCAAAATGAGGATTATGTGTCAAGTATTTTGTTACGCGGCACTGACATTTGCGTATATCCTGCGCGGATCGTTTCTGGTGTTATGGATAGCGCTGGTAATGATACAGATTCTGATATGCATCAGAACAAAACGAACTTGGACAATTTTGGCACCGCTTCTGGGAATTATCCTGATGTTTGGAGGACAAAGTGTCGCAATCAATACAGCAGAAAGAATTGTCGGTACGGAGTTTGGAGAGGGAATGCCCAAAATCCTGTGGGTCGCAATGGGGCTTCAGGAGAATAAAGAGAATGCTACCGGCCCCGGATATTACAATTGCTACACGGCAGATGTATTTACGGAATGTAATTATAATGCGGCAGAAGCTTCCGAAATTGCCAGGGAGGATATCCGGAAGAGATTCCTTGAATGGGAAAAGGAGCCGGGAGAGATGATTTCCTTCTTCAAGAGGAAACTGCTGACACAGTGGAACGAACCGTCTTATGGTGTTACCTGCCTGATATATTCTCTGGATAATCCAAAAGAATGGGCATGGAATATTGTGAATGACGATATGGAACACAATTGGTTCCTGAAAATGACAAACCGTTTCCAAAGCATTTGTAATCTTGCTCTGCTGGGATATTTTGCGGTACTTGTGCGGAGGAAGGAAGATGAAAGAATGTATCTGCCGGGGCTTGTATGGCTGGGATAATTGCTCTTCAGCCTGATTTGGGAAGCGGGAAGCCGTTATGTCTATCCGTATGTGGTTATGATTCTGCCGTGTATGGCGGGTAGCCTTGTCCTTTATACAGATAAACTGGCGGAATTGATTAGAAAAGCGAGTAAACGCGCAAAAGAGCGATTACAGAATAAATAAGAGAAGAGGAGAAAAAGTATGTTTAAGCTGAATGACAATTATTTAAAACTTCCTGGAAGCTATCTGTTCTCCACAATTGGAAAGAAGGTCAGTGCGTACAGTGCTGCAAATCCAGACAGGAAAATTATCCGCCTGGGAATCGGTGATGTGACGCAGCCTCTTGCACCTGCCATTATTGATGCACTGCACAATGCGGTGGATGAGATGGGAAAGGCTGAGACCTTTCACGGTTATGCTCCTGATCTCGGGTATGAATTTTTAAGAAGTGCCATTGCCGAGAATGACTATAAAGCACGCGGCTGTGACATTGCCGCGGATGAAATCTTTGTTTCTGACGGTGCAAAATGTGATTCCAGCAATATTCAGGAAATTTTCAGCCTGGACAATAAAATTGCGGTCTGTGATCCTGTTTATCCCGTATATGTGGATTCCAATGTCATGGCGGGCAGAACCGGTACTTATGATAAAGTAAAAGAAACCTGGAGTGATGTGATTTATATGCCCTGTACTGCAGACAACAACTTTGCTCCTGAACTGCCGAAGGAGACACCGGATTTGATTTATCTGTGTTTCCCCAACAACCCGACAGGTGCTACGATTACAAAGGCGCAGTTACAGGAATGGGTGGATTATGCGAACAAGGTGGGAGCTGTCATTATTTATGACGCTGCGTATGAAGCATACATTTCAGAGGAGGATGTACCGCACAGCATCTATGAGTGCGAGGGTGCAAGAACCTGTGCCATTGAGCTTCGGTCTTTCTCCAAGAATGCAGGCTTTACCGGCGTGCGTTTGGGATTTACCGTAATACCAAAGGATTTAAAGTGCGGGGATGTGACGCTTCATTCTTTGTGGGCAAGACGTCATGGAACCAAGTATAACGGGGCACCCTATATCGTGCAGCGTGCCGGTGAAGCTGTTTACTCGGAAGCCGGAAAGGAGCAGCTGAAGAAACAGGTCGCTTATTACATGAACAATGCGAGCTATATTTACAACGGACTTAAGAGTGCGGGATTTACGGTTTCCGGTGGCGTGAATGCGCCCTATATCTGGTTGAAAACACCGAACGGCATGACCAGCTGGGAATTCTTTGACTGTCTGTTGGAGCAGGTCAATGTGGTTGGTACGCCGGGATCCGGTTTCGGACCGAGCGGAGAAGGCTATTTCAGACTGACTGCTTTCGGCAGTTATGAGAATACCGTGGAGGCTGTTGACAGAATCAAAGGTTTGAAGCTGTAGAGAAATTAAGAAAAAGGTAAGGTTTATTTTATAAATTACTCACATGCCGTTCACATTTTTTTCCTATGCTGGTCTTAAGCAGGGGTACCGCAGGGAACAAAAGAAAAACCGCAGACAGCGGATAATGGGACGGGAAGCAATGACAAACGAGCAGTATTATGAACTAATCAGACCTTATGAGGATGTCAGCAGGATTATGCTGACGAGGTTGGAAATTTTGAACCACAGTATATACAGCAGAGATACGGATAAGCCGATTCATCACATACAGAATCGCATCAAGCAGAAAAAGAGTATTGAAGATAAACTGGAACGGTTGGAACTGACAGACAGCGTTATGAATGCAAAAGATCATCTGATGGACATCGCGGGCATCAGGGTAATCTGCTATTTCCCGGAGGAAATCTATGATCTGGTGTCCTGTCTGAAACAGCAGGCAGATTTAATTGTCATCAAAGAGAAGGATTATATCAGGAATCCAAAGGAAAGCGGTTATCGCAGTTTTCATATTGTGTTCGGTGTTCCGATACACTGCCTGGACGCTATGGAGTATTATCCGGTGGAAATCCAGTTTAGAACCATGTCCATGGATTTCTGGGCAAGTATGGAGCATCGTATCTGTTATAAGAAAGAGTATGATGAGAAGGAAAAGGTCAGCCGCGAAATGCAGCAGTATGCCATGGCTTTGGAACTGATCGAAAGCAGGTTTGAAGCACAGCTCAATGACAGTTTGCAGCAGGACAGGGGAAAGTAGAAAGGTATTGGCTTTATGAGGGAAAAAACTGGGAAAATCATGTGGATAGTATCGGGCATCCTGCTTGCAGTGTCCGCTGTTGTGATGTTTGAAACCCACAGGCTGGTTCCGTTCATGATGGACGATTTGTGGTATTCTACCATGCTCTATGAGGACACGCCGATTACTTCCCTTGCTGACATTGTGAAAAGTCAGATATGGCACTATCAAAACTGGGGCGGAAGAAGCATGACCCATGCGATTTTGCAGCTGACTCTTCTCGCAGGAGAGACGGCCGCAGATATCCTGAATGTCGTAATGACTTTTCTTTTGGCGGGAGTCATTTGTCTTACGGCAGACAACAGGAGGCTTCCGGTCTTTTTTGCAGCATCGGGGATGCTCCTGGGGCTGAATGCCAACTGGAAGATGAGCATGTTTTGGCAGGCGGGTGCTGCAAACTATCTCTATATTACGGTTTTTGTCCTAGCCTATGCTTTTTGTTATCTCCGGGAATTACCGGAGGAGAGCATCGACAGTGGGGAGGCAGGTGAGCCAAAGCGGCTGCCGGGCATCACGTTCTGGATGATTCCGCTGGGCATTCTTGCGGGCTGGAGCAATGAAAATATGGGCCCGGCAGTCTGGCTGCTTGGTCTTGCGGTAATGGCAATGAAGCGGCGTGAAAAAAGGAAGATACCTGCCTGGATGATTCTGGGAAGTCTTTCCTGTCTGCTCGGGAGCATCATGGTAATCATCGCGCCCGGTAACTTTGTGCGCAGTGCCGAGGTGCCGGAGAATCAGTATGGTTTCCTGTGGAGATGTTTTCTGAGAGGATATGCGGAATGCAAGGGGGCGCTGGAATATCTGTTCCCGACGTTGCTTCTTCTGGCTTTTCTTCTGATGATACAGAAATGGGTATTAAAGGGACGGATTGGTAGGAGAAATCTTCTATTAATGTTGTGCGCACTGTTATCCTGGGGAGCTATGATACTTTCTCCGCACTATCCGGACAGGGCTGCCTTTGGCACCATGGTACTGCTGATCTGCGTCATCCTTTCTCTTGCCGGAAAAATCTGCCGGGCAAGAAAGGATTTGTCATGGCCTCTTTTTGGCGTTGCTATGCTAATCTGGTTGAGAGGCATGTATTTCTGCGGAGAATTTATCGCGATTTCCTGGGGATGGATTCGGTAAGTCCCGAATAAAATTTTTCAATTTTGCAATAATTTAGTCTTGCAAAGTGTTAAAGAGTGTGATAACATTACTCCCATATTAAAAAAATGCAGTGAAAGAGACTCTTGTCAGGGAAAACAACAGGAAGACGGCGTCACCGACTGAAAGCGCTGTCAGCGGGAACTGACAAAGGGAACACTCCGGAGCAGGTTGCCTGAACTCAGTGAGTTTGCGGAGAGCAGAAAGAAGACTAGGGCAGCACGTGTGCACGCGTTAAGTGTAAGAGAGGATTAGCCGGGTAATGCCTTTGATGGAAGGCACGGCTATTCAATGCGGGTGGTACCGCGGATATGGTTTGACCTTATTCGTCCCGGGATGCAGGAAACTGTGTTCCGGGACGCTTTGTGTGTAGAAAACATCTTGGAACACAAAGGCAGCGGACGTGCTTGCACGCCAGCGCAAACAAGAAAGAGGTGCGAAATGGAGATGAAAAACTGTTACAGAGACATTACGGTAAAGGAAATTGGCGAACAGCATATTGGACAGACGCTGAGAGTCGCAGGCTGGGTGGAAAATATTCGTGACCACGGCGGTGTATCCTTTATTGACCTGCGGGACATGTACGGTGTTTTACAGGTGGTTATCCGCAAGACGGAGCTTTTGAAGGGACTGACCAAGGAAACCTGTGTCACAATTCATGGAATTGTGGAAAAGCGTGACGAGGAAACCTATAACCCGAAGATTCCCACCGGAACCATTGAACTGGAGGCGCAGGAAATTACAGTTCTTGGTAAAGTATACGGCCAGCTGCCCTTTGAGGTGATGACTTCTAAGGAGACCCGCGAGGAGGTAAGGCTGAAATATCGTTACCTGGACATGAGAAATGCAAAGGTGCGCGACAACATTCTGTTCCGTGCTCAGGTAATTGCTTTTTTACGTCAGAAGATGACGGAAATGGGGTTTGTGGAGGTTCAGACTCCGATTCTCTGTGCTTCTTCTCCGGAAGGAGCCAGGGATTACATCGTACCTTCCAGAAAGTATAAAGGAAAGTTTTATGCACTGCCCCAGGCTCCGCAGCAGTATAAACAGCTTCTGATGGTATCCGGCATTGATAAATATTTCCAGATTGCACCTTGCTTCAGGGACGAGGATGCACGTGCGGATCGTTCTCCCGGTGAGTTTTACCAGCTTGATTTTGAGATGAGCTTCGCAACCCAGGAGGATGTATTCCGGGTTGGCGAGGAGGTGCTTTCCGCGACCTTCGAGAAATTTGCACCGGAGGGTGCGGCTGTGACTAAGACCCCGTATCCCATTATCAGTTATAAGCAGGCCATGCTGGAGTTTGGCTGCGATAAGCCGGATTTGAGAAATCCGCTTCGTATTATTGATGTGACAGAGTTTTTCCAGAAATGTACTTTTAAACCTTTTGTGGGCAGAACTGTCCGTGCCATCAAGGTACATGCTGAGATGAGCAAGGGCTTCCACGAAAAGCTTCTCTCCTTTGCAACTTCTCTTGGCATGGGAGGTCTGGGATATCTGGAGGTGGCAGAGGATCTTTCTTACAAGGGACCGATTGATAAATTTATACCCGATGAATTCAAGGCGGAACTTAGAAGTCTTGCGGGACTGGAAGCGGGAGATACCATCTTCTTTATTGCAGACAAGGAGGAAAAGGCGTGCTTCTATGCAGGAAAGATTCGCAACGAGCTGGGTGAAAAGCTGGGTCTGACGGAAAAGAATGCGTTCCGCTTCTGCTATGTGAATGATTTCCCCATGTATGAGCTGGATCCGGAGACAAAGCAGCTTGGCTTTACACACAATCCTTTCTCCATGCCGCAGGGAGGCTTGGACGCTTTGGAGCATCAGAATCCGCTGGAGATTCTGGCATATCAGTATGACATTGTCTGCAACGGCATAGAACTTTCCTCCGGTGCAGTCAGAAACCATGATATGGACATTATGGTCAAAGCGTTTGCGCTGGCAGGATATGATGAAGAAACTTTGAAGAATAAATTCGGAGCACTGTACCAGGCATTCCAGTTCGGCGCACCGCCTCATGCGGGAATGGCACCCGGTGTAGACCGCATGCTGATGCTTCTGCGCGGGGAAGAAAATATCCGCGAGGTCATTGCATTCCCTATGAGTGGTTCCGCTCAGGATCTGATGTGCGGCGCACCCAATGATGTGACGGAGCAGCAGCTGAGAGAAGTGCATATTAAAGTCCGCGATTAAATTTGTGACATGGAGAACGCTGTATATAAGCCATGTTTCCCAGGGCGTGAGATCAGGAAAGGAGTTATTATGGCAAATATCATCACGGATGAGACAATCGAATATGTGGGCATTCTTGCCAAGCTGGAGCTTTCCGGGGAGGAAAAAGAAGCAGCTAAGAAGGATATGGGCAGAATGCTGGATTATATTGATAAATTGGGTGAGCTGGATACCACAGGTGTGGAGCCCATGTCCCATGTTTTTCCGGTACAGAATGTATTCCGGGAGGATGAGGCTACGAATGGCGATGAGAGCGAAAAGACACTGCAGAACGCTCCCGAAGAAAAGGACAATATGTTTGTTGTCCCCAAAACTTTTGAGTAAGGAGGCAGCAGGATGGAAAAAACAGAACTTTTAGCTTTATCCGCCGTGGAACTCGGAAGGGCTATCCGAAATGGAGAGACAACTGCCGTAGAGGCAATGGAAGCGGTGCTTGCGCAGGTTGACAGGACGGAAAGCCAATATAATTGTTATGTGACTTTGGACAGGGAAGACGCACTGAAAAGAGCGGCAGAAGTACAGAAGAAAATCGAGACCGGAGAACTGACCGGACCGCTGGCAGGCGTCCCGGTGGCAATCAAGGACAACATGTGTACCGAGGGAATGCTGACTACCTGTTCTTCAAAGATATTGCATAACTTCGTACCCACTTTCTCCTCGGAAGCAGTCTTAAATCTGGAAAAGGCAGGTGCGGTAGTTATTGGAAAAACCAATATGGATGAATTTGCCATGGGCTCCACCACGGAGACTTCCGCTTATGGCGTTACCAGAAATCCCCGCAATCCGGAACATGTACCCGGTGGTTCTTCCGGCGGTTCCGCTGCGGCTGTGGCAGCGGAGGAGTGTTACTTCGCGTTGGGCTCCGATACAGGCGGCTCCATCAGACAGCCGGCTTCCTACTGTGGCGTGGTGGGGATGAAGCCTACTTACGGAACAGTGTCCCGGTATGGATTGATTGCTTACGGCTCCTCGTTGGATCAGATAGGACCTCTCACCAAAACAGTGGAGGACTGTGCGGTGGTTCTGGAAACGATTGCTTCTCATGATACTAAGGACTCTACTTCTTTGAACAGAGAGGACACTGATTTTTCTTCTGCTCTGAAGAAGGATGTCCAGGGTATGCGCATTGGGATTCCCCGGGATTATTTCGGAGAGGGACTGGATGCAGAAGTAAAGGATGCGGTACTTGCGGCAGCAGATCTTCTCAAGGCGAACGGCGCCATTGTGGAGGAGTTTGATTTAAGTCTCGTGGAGTACGCCATTCCCACCTACTATACAATCGCAGCTGCAGAAGCGAGCTCAAACCTTGAGCGATTTGACGGAATCAAGTACGGCTATCGTGCGGAAGATGCGCAGGGGCTGCACCAGATGTATAAAAAGACGCGTTCCCAGGGCTTTGGACCGGAGGTAAAACGTCGTATCATGCTGGGAAGTTTTGTCTTAAGCTCCGGTTATTATGATGCATATTATCTGAAAGCGCTACGTGTCAAGGCAATGATTAAAAAAGCCTTTGACCAGGCATTTGAAAAATATGACTGTATCCTTGGACCGGTATCGCCTACGACGGCTCCCAAATTGGGAGAGAGTTTGTCTGACCCCATTAAGATGTATCTGGGCGATATCTACACGATTTCCGTCAATCTGGCAGGATTGCCCGGTATCAGCGTTCCCTGCGGAACAGACAGCAAGGGACTGCCCATCGGTTTACAGCTGATTGGAGACTGCTTCGGAGAGAAAAAGCTGATACAGACAGCTTACACATTTGAACAACTGCGGAAGGAGGGAAAATAGATGGCAAAGGAATATGAAACAGTCATTGGTCTGGAAGTGCATGTGGAACTTGCTACAAAGACAAAGATTTTCTGTGGTTGTTCCACGGCTTTCGGCGGAAGACCGAATTCTCATACCTGTCCTGTCTGTACCGGTATGCCGGGTTCCCTTCCGGTTCTGAATAAGAAGGTGCTGGAATATGCTGTCGCAGTGGGACTTGCGACGAATTGTGACATCACCCGTTACTGCAAGTTTGACCGGAAAAATTATTTTTATCCCGACAATCCGCAGAACTATCAGATTTCCCAGCTGTACCTTCCCATCTGCCGGAACGGATATGTGGAGATTGAAACGGAGGGCACAGCGGGAGAGACATCCGGTGAAACAACGCGCACCAAGCGGATTGGCATTCATGAGATTCACATGGAGGAGGATGCGGGCAAGCTGATTCATGATGAGTGGGAAGATTGCACACTGGTGGATTACAATCGTTCCGGTGTCCCTTTGATTGAGATTGTGTCCGAGCCGGACATGAGAAGTGCGGAGGAGGTCATTGCCTATCTGGAGAAGCTTCGTCTCATTATCCAGTATCTGGGAGCCAGTGACTGTAAGCTTCAGGAGGGCTCCATGAGAGCGGATGTGAACCTGTCTGTACGCGAGGTGGGGGCAAAGGAATTCGGCACCCGGACCGAGATGAAAAATCTGAATTCTTTCCGTGCCATTGCGAGAGCAATCGAGGGGGAGAAAAACCGCCAGATTGATTTGCTGGAAGAGGGAAAGCCTGTTGTACAGGAGACAAGGCGCTGGGATGATGCAAAGGAAATGTCCTACGCCATGCGTTCCAAGGAGGATGCTCAGGATTACCGTTACTTCCCCGATCCGGATTTGGTTCCGGTGAGCATCAGTGAGGAGTTTCTGGAGGAAATCAGAAGCAGACAACCGGAATTTCGCACGGAAAAGAAAAAGCGTTACAAGGCAGAATTTGATATCCCTGACTACGATATTGAGATTATTACCGGTTCCAAGCACATGGCGGACATTTTTGAGGCTGCCGTGGAGCTGGGAGCACAGCCCAAGAAGGTTTCCAACTGGCTGATGGGAGAAACCCTGCGCCTGCTGAAGGAGAAGGAACTTGATCCGGAGGACATCCGGTTTTCACCGAATCATCTGGCTAAGCTGATTGCCCTGACAGACAGCAAGGCGATTAACTCCACAGTGGCAAAGGAAGTGTTCGAGGTGATGTTTGCGGAGGATATTGACCCGGAACAGTATGTGGAAGAAAAGGGATTAAAGACCGTCAATGATGAGGGTGCCCTGCGAAAGACTGTCGAAGAGGTGATTGCAGCAAATCCTCAGTCGGTGGAGGACTACCATAATGGCAAGGAAAAGGCCATTGGTTTTCTTGTGGGTCAGACCATGAAGGCAATGAAAGGAAAAGCAGACCCGGCGAGTGTAAACAAGATGCTGAAGGAACTTTTGTAGAGCGGCATCCGCTGAACAAAGGCAAAAATAAGAGCCACCACATTTTCTGTGGTGGCTCTTATAATTATTCTTCCATCAGGAAATCCAAATACTGCAAGGCAGTGTCCATACGCTGCGTGTTGGCAAATACACAGGCAACGATATCATCGCTCCTGAAAAAGAAGTGATTGCGTATGTTTGTGCTGTTATCCAGGAAGATGCCGACGGGAATTGGTTCTTCCATTGCTTCCGGTTTTCTGGGGTCGGGAGCATTCAGATCAAAGTCGGTATACAGATTGTCCGGCTGATCCAGATATTCGTTTCGCTCCTTGACAGTTGCCATGTCAATGTAATAAAAGTAGGGTTCATATTTCTCCAACTGCTCCGGCGACAGAATATCCCGCAAGTCATGAAAGTCTTCCTGATAGGCGTAATTTTCCAGAGAATCCACATCTGTTACAATGACATCCATTTCCGCAGCAGCCAGATAGGTCACATATTTCTGCGAGGAATTGACGGTATTTTCATCCATGGAATTATAGTCAATTGTAAGACTGGTGTCCAAATACACATCGTATTCTTCGGTATCGATTCCGGCATATTCGGCAAATTCAGCGCCGAATTCGTCAGAAGCAGTATTACTGTAGATATTGCCGTCAGCATTTTTTTCCACAGTATTCAGCATACAGACATAAATTGCATTCTCTTTCCGGTTCATAATCTGCACAACAAATGATACGACCATGGCAATGACAGCCACAGTAATGATGACGTGCCACTTATAATAGTAGATAAAATAGGAAATCTTTTCTTTCGGGGTTCCGTTTTTCAGCGCAGCTCTTTCTTCTTTAAATTCATCCATTACAGCCATGGAGAATACCACCTTTCTATGTATGTTAGATAATATCATACGTTTTTCGGCAAAACTTGTCAATGAAGCGTATCTAACCGGTTCCTAAAAAAAGAATAAAAAGTTTGCAACTTGGGACAAGTTGAGCTATCATAGGATTATAGTAAATTTTGCAAAGGACAGGGTAAAAAAATGAGTGATGCGTATGTTGAATGCCTCGTGAAAGCGAAACCTTCCATGCTGGGCAAATTCGGAAAGTATGTTTTGATTGTATTGACTGTGATTCTTGCATGTCTGATGTTTCTGACCATGAATGTGATTTTGCTTATTCTTGCGGTTATTACAGGTGTTGGCGCCTATTTTTTGAACATGTTCACGGATTTGGAATATGAGTATCTCTATCTGGACAAAGAACTGACGATTGATAAGGTTATGGCAAAATCCAAGAGAAAGAGAGTGGCAGTTTATCAGCTGGACAGAATGGAAATTCTGGCTCCTATCAAGAGCTATCACCTTGATAATTTTAGGAACCGTACCGCAAAGGAAAAAGATTTCAGTATCGGATATGAAGAACAGCCGGACCGCCGCTATGTCATGTATTATGAAGGTGGGGAAAAGCTGATTTTAAGTCCTTCTGCAGATATGATTAAAATTATGAAAAATGCGGCACCCAGAAAGGTGTTTTCTGATTGACATTTCTTTTTATTTTTGTTACACTCATAGGCAAATCATGTAACCCCGGATTTATTCCGGGGTTATGAGTTATACAACCAACACATACACAATTTAACACAGGAGGATTGGAAATGGGACAGATTATCGGAGAAGGCATTACCTTTGATGATGTGCTGCTTGTGCCGGCATATTCACAGGTAGTTCCCAATCAGGTGGACCTGACGACCTGGTTGACAAAGAAAATCAAACTGAACATTCCTATGATGAGCGCAGGAATGGATACGGTAACGGAACACCGTATGGCAATTGCCATGGCAAGACAGGGTGGTATCGGTATTATCCATAAAAATATGTCAATCGAGGCGCAGGCAGAAGAAGTGGATAAGGTGAAGCGCTCTGAGAATGGTGTAATTACGGATCCGTTTTCTCTCACCCCTGAACATACATTGGCAGATGCAGATGCATTGATGGGTAAATTCCGTATCTCCGGTGTTCCCATTACAGAAGGTCGTAAGCTGGTAGGAATTATCACCAACCGTGATTTGAAATTTGAGACAGATTTTACAAAGAAAATCAAAGAGTCCATGACCAGTGAAGGCCTGATTACTGCGCCGGAGGGAATTACTCTGGAAGAGGCAAAGAAGATTCTCGCAAAGGCAAGAAAAGAAAAGCTTCCCATTGTGGATAAGGACTTTAATCTGAAAGGTCTGATTACCATAAAGGATATTGAGAAGACAATCAAGTATCCTCTGGCAGCCAAGGATGCACAGGGCAGACTGCTCTGCGGTGCAGGTGTCGGTATTACGGCTAACGTGCTTGATCGTGTTTCCGCACTTGTGGATGCAAAGGTGGATGTAATTGTTCTGGACAGTGCACACGGACATTCCCAGAATGTACTGAATTGTCTGAAAATGATTAAAGAAAAGTACCCTGATTTGCAGGTGATTGCCGGTAATGTGGCAACGTCAGCTGCGACAAGGGATTTGATTGAGGCAGGCGCAGATGCCGTAAAGGTAGGTATCGGACCCGGTTCCATCTGTACAACGCGTGTGGTTGCAGGTATCGGTGTGCCTCAGATTACGGCAATCATGGATTGCTACAGTGTGGCGAAGGAATATGACATCCCCATTATCGCGGATGGTGGAATCAAGTATTCCGGAGATATCACGAAGGCAATCGCCGCAGGCGGAAACGTATGTATGATGGGAAGTATGTTTGCAGGCTGCGAGGAAAGCCCGGGAGACTACGAGCTGTTCCAGGGAAGAAAATATAAGGTTTATCGTGGAATGGGCTCTATTGCAGCTATGGAGAACGGAAGTAAGGATCGTTACTTCCAGGAGAATGCAAAGAAACTGGTTCCCGAAGGCGTTGAAGGGCGTGTGGCATACAAGGGAAATGTAGAAGATACCGTATTCCAGCTTCTCGGAGGTTTGCGTTCCGGTATGGGTTACTGCGGTGCGCATAATATCCAGGAGTTAAAGGATACCGGCAGATTTGTCAAGATTTCCGCTGCATCCCTGAAAGAGAGCCATCCTCACGATATTCATATTACCAAGGAAGCACCAAACTACAGTGTGGACGATAAATAAGAGATAATGAGTGAGAAGAAAGGCATGTGTCATCCGACACATGCCTTTTGTAGTGCAAAAGTACTGTTTTTCGACTCCGCGATGTAAGAAGATTGCGTGAATTTGGAGATTTATGGTATACTAAAGACAGGTTATTGTAAAGGAGACGGAAGCGTGGAATTTGATGGTTCCTATGAATTGATTCGTCTGGATGAATTACAGCAGTTACAGGAAGAATTCTGTCGGGTGACGGGTGTGTGCGCTTATTGCCTGGATGCTGAACTGCAGAGGATTACAGAGGTATCCGGGACACCGGAACAACTGAATAAGATACAGGAGTATATAGCCGGCGACAGATTCTCGGAAGTAATAGAACGGGTAGAAGATGGATCACTGGAGGAACAGGCGATAGAAGCTCTGGGAGAAGACGGAGAATGTGCGGCAGCGGCAGCTGTTCGCGTGGAGGGAAAAACTCTGCTTTATTGGCTGCTTGTTTTTCAGATGGGTGGTACAGAAGAGGAATCCATGCATCTGTTCCATGTCCTTGACTTATTGCGGGATGCCAGTGCTGCTATGTTCAGAAACAAGCTGTCCTGTTTCAGTGCGGAGGCGGAGAGCAGGAGAAGCCGGTTCGCAGAGCAGGAAATGGAGCAAAGCCTCCATACGATTGAAGCAACTACGGAGATTGTGCAGTTACTTGACAGCGATGAGCGGATTGAGAAACTTATGGACCGATGGCTGAGTATACTGGGACAGCATATCGGCGTAGATACGGCGCTCCTCTTCCAGTTTTATCCCGAGCGGAAAACGATGGATGTTGTGTGTGAATGGTGTGCGGAAGGACAGTTGTCTTACTTTGATAAGACAAGTAATCAGAGACTTGACCCATGGCTGTTGACGGATAAACCGCTTGTGTATTCAACAGATACTGCTTCCGGAGAGCACTGGGAGGGTATCAAAAAACTTGGCGTGAGAGCGATGATGATTTTTCCGGTTCTGCGGCAGGAGAACAGCACGGGAATGGTAATTGCACTGAGTCATCGTGTGAAAAAGCACAGCTGGAGTATGGAGGAAATCAA
Source organism: uncultured Lachnospiraceae bacterium (assembly GCA_945913255.1). Lineage (GTDB taxonomy): Bacteria > Bacillota > Clostridia > Lachnospirales > Lachnospiraceae > Acetatifactor. The sequence goes on along the minus strand of CAMEDC010000018.1, from coordinate 14,473 downwards.
ATTTACGGCAGATGCCGTAAAGGTGCTCCAGAGTATTCTTACCAGAAGAATTCAGAAAAATTCCCTTGCCAGTTCTTATCAGGCTTTGGAAGCAATTTTGGATAACGTCAGCTGTGCCATATATGTGACTGATAAAAAAACAGGGGATGTACTGTTTGCCAACCGGAGACTCCAGAATACCTTTGCGGGAGAATTGCGTGACGGTACCTTCGAAGGACTTTTACAGGAAGGCGTTGACCACGGGAAAGACAATGGTTATTTTGAAGTGCATCATGTGCAGCGGGAACGCTGGTATGATTTGATTTTCAAGGAAATTGTCTGGGTGGACGGAAGGCAGGCAACGCTTTATTCTCTTTATGATATCACGGACAAGAAACTCTATCAGAGGAAAATAGAACAGCAGGCATACACCGACTTCCTGACTGGGCTATACAACAGAATGTGTTGTGAGCGCGATCTGGCAAGACAGATAGATGAGGCAAAAAAACAGGGAACAACCGGAGCATTGCTCTATCTGGATTTGGATGACTTCAAACATATCAATGATGGTCTGGGGCACCAGTATGGGGATGTTCTTCTGAAAGCAATCTCCCATTCTATCCAAAGGATAAAAGGAATTGAAAGCACCTGTTATCGAATGGGCGGAGACGAGTTTGTCATTGTGGTTCCACCGGATATCTATCAGGAATTTGACAGAATCGTGGATGACATCAAGGAGATTTTTGCAAAACCCTGGTTTTTGAAGGATACGGATTACTACTGTACCATGAGTATGGGCATTGTCACGTTTCCGGATCTGGGAGATTCGGTAGCGGACTTAATTAAAAAAGCGGATATTGCCATGTACGAGGCGAAAAAAAGCGGTAAGAACCGAGTGGCAAGATACAACGAAGGTATCAATTCGGCTTCCGGAAGACGTCTTGATATGGAGAAGAATATGCGAAATGCCACAGTTGACGGATATACGGAATTTGAGGTTTACTATCAGCCGATTGTGGATGTACAGAATGGCAGCAGTTGTGCGGGAGCAGAGGCGTTGATACGCTGGAACAGTGCAAAGCTGGGCTTTATTCCGCCTTCGGAGTTCATCCCTCTGGCAGAATATCTTGGCCTGATTAATCCCATTGGCAACTATGTGTTGCAGGAAGCATGTAAGCAATGCCGTGAGTGGAATGAAAAAGGATATCCGGATTACAAGGTAAATGTAAATCTTTCCGTGGTGCAGCTGTTGCAGCCCGATATTGTGGAGATTGTGGAGAAGGCCATAGAGGAAACCGGAATTCAGCCTAAGAATCTGACGTTGGAGGTGACGGAAAGCCTTGCAATCAACGACATGGAACGCATGAAGGAGATACTGGGAAGAATCAAAGCGCTTGGAGTGAAGATTGCATTGGATGATTTCGGAACCGGTTACTCTTCCCTGAACCATATCAGGGAAATTCCCTTTGATATGATCAAAGTGGATCAGAGCTTTGTGAAAGAACTGGCGGAGGATGCCTATTCGCAATCCTTTGTCAAGATGGTTGCTGAACTGGCGCAGACTCTCGGTGTCAATATCTGCGTTGAGGGTATCGAGACAGAGGCTCAATTCCGTGTGGTGCGGAAAATGAAGGTTAAATATATTCAAGGTTACTATTTTGACCGCCCCATGACAAGAAAAGCCTTTGAAGAGAAATACTGTCGCGAAAAAGGACTTGCAAAACAGGAAAGAACCATGTAAGATAAAAGTATCAGCTGCATGACTGGCGGAAGTAGGAGTACCTACAGGGAGTGCAGTAAAGTTTTAGAAGCCGACCGCCTGGGCACCACTTGTTTTGTGATGCACAGGTGGTCGTTTTTCATAATAAGGAGGAAATTATGCTGCAACTGAACCAGGAACTGAAAAACAATGCGTATCCCGGAAGAGGAATTGTGATAGGACGCTCTGCAGACGGAAAGCAGGCGGTAACCGCGTACTTTATCATGGGAAGAAGCTCTAACAGCCGCAACCGCGTTTTTGTGACCGAAGGCGAAGGAATCCGTACGGAAGCATTTGACCCTTCCAAACTGGAAGATCCCAGCCTGATTATTTACGCACCGGTGAGAGTGCTTGGAAACAAAACCATCGTTACCAACGGGGATCAGACGGACACCATTTATGAGGGAATGGACAAACAGCTCACTTTTGAACAGTCTTTGAGATGCCGTGAATTTGAGCCGGATGCTCCGAACTATACGCCTCGTATCTCCGGCATCATGCACATCGAGGGTGGGAAATATAATTTTGCCATGTCAATTTTAAAAAGCAATCACGGAGATGCTTCCTCCTGCATCCGGAATACCTTTGCCTATGAGAATCCGCTTCCGGGAGAGGGCAGATTCATTCATACCTATATGCATGATGGAAATCCGCTTCCCAGTTTTGAGGGAGAGCCGAAGCAGGTTGAAATCTCCGGAGACATTGACAGTTTTACCAATATGATCTGGAACAGCCTGAACGAAGACAACAAGGTTTCTCTGTTTGTGCGTTTTATTGACATCGAAACCGGAAAATATGAAACCCGCATTGTGAACAAAAATTGTTAGGCAGAAAGGAATGAGAAGAGCATGAATGAGATAGAATTAAAGTACGGATGTAATCCGAACCAGAAACCTTCCAGAATTTATATGGAAGACGGAAGCGAACTTCCGGTTACCGTTTTAAACGGTAAGCCCGGTTATATTAATTTTCTGGATGCCTTCAACGGATGGCAGCTGGTAAAGGAGCTGAAGGAGGCGACGGGGCTTCCTGCGGCAACTTCCTTCAAGCATGTGTCTCCCGCAGGTGCGGCAGTGGGACTTCCGCTGGATGACACACTCGCGAAGATTTACTGGGTGGATGATCTTGGTGAACTCTCTCCTCTGGCATGTGCTTATGCAAGGGCGAGAGGTGCTGACAGAATGTCTTCTTTCGGCGATTTTATCGCACTTTCCGATGTGTGTGATGCGGATACGGCGAAGCTGATTAAAAGAGAAGTTTCCGATGGTGTGATTGCACCCGGATATACAGAGGAAGCACTGGCTATGCTGAAGTCCAAGAAGAACGGCAATTATAATGTGATTCAGATCGACGCTTCCTATGTTCCGGCACCTGTGGAAAGAAAACAGGTTTTTGGAATTACTTTTGAACAGGGCAGAAATGAACTGGATATCAATGGCGATTTGCTTTCCAATCTTGTTACCGTAAACAAGGAGATTTCGGAGAGTGCACTCATCGACATGAAGATTGCACTGATTACGTTGAAATATACACAGTCCAATTCGGTTTGCTATGTAAAAGGCGGACAGGCAATCGGTATCGGCGCAGGCCAGCAGTCCAGAATTCACTGTACCAGGCTGGCAGGCCAGAAAGCTGACAACTGGTTCCTGCGTCAGTCTCCCCAGGTGATGAACCTGCAGTTTGTGGAAGGCCTGGGCAGAGCAAACAGAGATAATGCCATCGATGTTTACATGGGAGATGAGTACATGGATGTACTGGCAGACGGCGCCTGGGAGCAGATTTTCAAGGTAAAGCCTCCTGTATTTACCCGTGAGGAAAAGAGAGCATGGTTAGATAAAATGCAGGATGTGACACTGGGCTCGGATGCTTTCTTCCCCTTCTCTGACAATATTGAGAGAGCACATAAGAGCGGCGTGAAATATATTGCACAGCCGGGTGGAAGCGTCCGCGATGATGCCGTAATCGAGTGCTGCAACAAGTACAATATGGTTATGGCCTTTACAGGAATCAGATTATTCCATCACTAGGCAGATAAGAGGTTTTTATGAGACTTTCGGATTTGGAAAAGTACAATCCTATCACAATACAATGCCATGACAACCCTGATGCGGATGCACTTGCATCAGGGTATGGGTTGTATTGCTATTTTCAAAGCAAGGGTAAAGATGTCCGCCTGGTGTACAGCGGTAGTAATCAAATACACAAATCAAATTTAAGATTGATGGTGGAAAAACTGAATCTGCCCATTGAGCATGTGGCTGTAGGCAGAGGCAAGACATTGAGAGTGGAGGGACTGCTGATTACAGTGGACTGTCAATACGGTTCCGGAAATGTGACAGGGCTTGTCGGAGAAAAGGTGGCGGTAATCGACCACCATCAACTGGAGAAGGAGGCGCTTCCCCTAAGCGTTATCAACTCCAGAGTGGGAAGCTGTTCGACACTTGTCTGGAAGCTGTTGCGTGATGAAAAGTTTTGCATGGAAGAGAACGAAAATCTGGGTACGGCATTATATTATGGATTGTATACGGATACGAACCAGTTCTCTGAACTGTATAATCCGCTGGATATGGATATGCGGGAAGCTCTTACCTTTGACAAGAGCCTGATTACGCTTTTCAGAAATTCCAATTTATCCCTGCGGGAACTGGAAATTGCGGGTATTGCCCTGATCAGATACAGCTATAATGATGATTATGAGTTTGCTGTAATCAAAGCACAACCCTGTGACCCGAACATTCTCGGGCTTATCAGTGATTTTCTGCTTCAGGTCGATGTGATTAAGACTTGTGTGGTATTCAATGAGGCAAAGGGCGGATATAAATACTCGGTGAGAAGCTGTACACCGGAAGTAAATGCGAGCGAACTGGCGGCATTCCTGGCAGAGGGAATCGGCTCAGGCGGAGGACATTATGAGAAAGCCGGCGGCTTTATCAGTCTGAGACTCTATGAAGAAAAATATCCCACGCTGCATACGGAAGGGTACTTCAACAATCGTATGACAGAGTATTTTGACAGTTTTGAACTGATTTATGCGGAACAATACGAGACAGATTTAAGCAGCATGAAAACTTATGTGAGGCGCAGGATTCCCGTCGGTTATGTGAAAGCGGATGAGGTTCTTCCTACCGGCACGCCAATCACAATCCGTACACTGGAGGGTGACATTGACATAACGGTGGAGAAAAACCTGGTAATTATGCTGGGAACAAAAGGAGAGGTATATCCGCTGTCCGGCAGCCGTTTCCAATCGGAATATGAGCCGCTGGAGGAAAATGAGGGTGTAGAGGAATTTATCGGAAAGGCAGAATATGCACCTGTTATCAAGAATCGCGCCAGTGGTAAGGATATGCTGCTGACTGATTATGCGAGACTCTGTGCGCCCGCGGGTGAACTGCATATTTACGCAAGGCCTTTAGAGAAGTGTGTTAAAGTATTTACAGAAAAAAACAGAAACAAATATATGCCCGGCAGACCGGGTGATTATCTGGTAATTCGTTGTGATTCTCTCCACGATATCAGTGTGTTGGAGAAGAAAGCGTTCGAGGAGAACTACAAACTGTCAGGGGAATAAGGAAATCAAAGGAATGGCAATAACTGCTTGCTAATGCGAGGGAACCTGTGCTATCATTAGCGTATGCGAAAAGCGGTGCTGCCATTCTTTTTTTATCGTAAAACAAGGGCAGCCCGGAAAGGCAAGGAAGGCATATGAGTGAGACAGAATCAAGAAATTTTATTGAGACAATGATTGACAAGGATTTGGCGGAAGGCGTGTACGATACCGTTCACACCCGTTTTCCTCCGGAGCCCAACGGTTATCTGCACATTGGTCATGCAAAGGCAATCCTTGTAAATTACGGACTGGCGCAGGAATATGGCGGAAAGTTCAATATGCGGTTTGATGACACCAATCCCACCAAGGAAGATATTGAGTTTGTGGAATCCATCAAGGAGGATGTGAAGTGGCTGGGAGCTGACTGGGAGGACAGGCTGTTTTTTGCCTCCAACTATTTCGGTCAGATGTATGAGGCTGCGGTAAAGCTGATCAAGAAGGGAAAGGCATATGTGTCCGACCTGACTGCGGAACAGATTAAGGAATACAGGGGAAGTTTTACGGAACCCGGAAAAGAAGATCCGGCCCGTTCCCGCTCCATCGAAGAAAATCTGAAGCTTTTTGAAGAGATGAAGGACGGCAAATATGCGGACGGGGAGAAAGTGCTTCGTGCCCGTATTGACATGGCTTCGCCCAATATCAATATGCGTGACCCCGTAATTTACAGAGTGGCCCATATGACACATCATAATACGGGAGATGCATGGTGTATTTATCCCATGTATGACTTCGCACATCCGATTGAGGATGCCATCGAAGGAATCACCCATTCCATCTGTACGCTGGAGTTTGAGGATCACAGACCTCTCTATGAGTGGGTGGTAAATGAACTGGAGTATCCTCACCCGCCCAGACAGATTGAGCAGGCAAAGATGTATCTGAAAAATGTTGTGACAGGTAAGAGATATATCAAAAAACTGGTTCAGGAGGGAAAGGTAGACGGTTGGGATGACCCGAGACTGGTGTCCATTGCAGCGCTGAGGCGCCGCGGTTTTACGCCGGAATCCATAAAGATGTTTGTGGAAATGTGCGGTGTGTCCAAGGCACAGTCTATTGCCGATTATGCGGCACTGGAATATTGCATCCGCGAGGATTTGAAGGCGAAGGCACCCAGATATATGGCGATTCTTGATCCGGTAAAACTTGTGATTGATAATTATCCCGAAGGACAGACGGAGTTGCTGCCCGCAGGAAACAATCCGGAGAATGAATCCTTAGGCACCAGAGAAATTCCTTTTTCAAGAGAACTGTATATCGAGAGAGAGGACTTTATGGAGGAGCCGCCGAAGAAATATTTCCGTATGTTCCCCGGCAATGAAGTTCGTCTGATGAATGCGTACTTTGTGACATGCACCGGCTGCGTGAAGGATGCGGACGGAAATGTTACGGAAGTGCATTGTACTTATGATCCGGCTTCCAAGGGAGGCAACAGCCCGGACGGAAGAAAGGTGAAGGGAACAATTCACTGGGTGGCTGCAAAAACGGCAATTCCTGCGGAAGTTCGTCTCTATGAAAACCTGATTGATGAAGAGAAAGCAAACGAAGTGGGTTCTATTTACGGTGAGGATGGAGAATTATTCTTAAATCCGAATTCTTTAACAGTGAAAAAGTGCTTTTTGGAGCCTGCTTTTGCGGGTGCAAAAGCTTACGACAGATTCCAGTTTGTACGACAGGGATTTTTCTGTGTGGATGCAAAGGATTCCGTACCGGAAGCACCGGTATTTAATCGTATTGTGTCCTTGAAAAGCTCGTTTGTGTTGCCGAAGAAGGACTAAGGAAAAAGTCTCTGCAGAAAGTGAGGATATGAGATGGGTATATTGTCCGGATTGGATGCTCTGGGATTAGGCGGCCTGGAAGGAATGGATATCTTTGAGGAAGAGGAGAAAAAAGCTGTAAAACAGGCGGCAGAGCTTCCAAAGGTGCAGGAAAAGGATCTGGTTTACGATAAAACCTTTCACTGTCCGGTTTGTGACAGTGATTTTACCGCAAAGATTATGAAATCCGGTAAGGCGAAGCTGATTGGAACGGACAAAGACCTGCGCGCAAAGTATGAAGGTATCGATTCGGGGAAATATGATGTGGAGTTGTGTCCTGTTTGTGGATATGCGGCACTTTCAAGATATTTTTCAAATCTGACGCCGACACAGGTTAAGTTGATTCGGGAAAAGGTCAGCATGAATGTGCATGTCAGCACATACAGTGATGATATTTATTCTTATGAGCAGGCCATGGAACGCTATAAACTGGCGCTTGTCTGTGCCGTTGTCAAGCATGCCAAAGCCAGCGAGAAAGCGTATATCTGCTTAAAGAGCGGATGGCTGGTGAGAGGTTATCGGGAAAGTCTTCAGAATAAAGCAGGAAGTGAAAAACTGCTTGCAGACCTTGCAAAACAGGAAGATGAGTATCTGTTGAACGCTTACAAAGGATTTTTGGAGGCAAGACAGTCGGAAAGTTTCCCTATGTGCGGTATGGATGAGATTACCATTGACTATCTGCTTGCGGTATTGGCTGCAAGGTTTCAGAAATTTGATGTGGCAAGCCGTATGGTGGCATCTATTTTGACATCACCGTCTGCCAATGCCCGTATGAAGGATAGAGCAAGAGACTTGAAGGAAGAAATTTTGGCACAGCTCAAGAAAAAATAAAGACAGTTATGTATGATATGACGATTCGGCTTCGTACAGACAGCTGTTTATGTCTGTACGAGCAAATATATGAACATATAAAGAAAGAAATCAGAGATGGGAAGCTTCTCGCTGGCGAGAGGCTTCCCTCTACGCGTTCTCTGGCAGAATATCTTCAGATAGCGAGAAGTACGGTGGATTGCGCCTATGGACAATTGCTCGATGAGGGCTATATTGAAGCGAAACCCTGCAGGGGATATTTTGTCTGTTCCATGGAAGGTCTGATGCAGCTGGAGAAGGAGTTTGGACCCAGAGAAAAAAAAGAGAGTCTGGATTCACGAAAAGGCACGGAGGAGAGTAATCCACAGGTGCTCGATGCGCAGCCTGCCGGATACGAGTATGATTTTTCTCCCTATGATATTGATATGTCCGGCTTCCCGTTCAGTGTGTGGAAGAAAATTACCAGAAATATCTTAAGTGATGCCAACAGTGAATTGTTTTCCAGAGGACAGGCACAGGGCGATTACGCACTTCGTGAGACCATAAGCCGTTATTTGCATTCCTCCCGGGGCGTCAACTGTAAGCCGGAGCAGATTGTCGTGGGAGCGGGGAATGATTACCTTCTCATGCTTCTGGAAAAGATATTGGGACGCCATGTGCGGATTGCCATGGAAAGCCCCACTTACATCAGGTCTTACCGGTTGTTTCAGTCCTTTGCCTATCCGGTCGTGACAGTCGGTATGGATGAGAATGGTATGTGCGCGGAAGAACTGGAGACTGCGGATGTGGGGGCAGCCTACGTAATGCCCTCCCACCAGTTCCCCGTGGGAACGGTTATGCCCATCAGAAGACGTCTCGAACTTCTGAAATGGGCTGACGGCGGTGAAAACAGATATCTGATTGAAGATGATTACGACAGTGAATTTCGTTTTCATGGTAAGCCGATTCCGGCACTGCAGGCGACGGATGAGCATGGAAAGGTAATTTATATCGGCACCTTTTCCAAGGCGATTGCACCGGCAATCCGTATCAGTTTTATGGTGCTTCCGGAAAAGCTTCTGAAAAAATATTTGCAGGACTGTTCCTTTTATTCCTGTACGGTTTCCAGAATTGACCAGAGCATTTTAAATGAGTTTATCCGGGATGGCTATTTTGAGAGACATTTGAATAAAATGAGAAAAATATACAGAGCAAAGCATGACCAGCTGCTGGAATTATTACAGCCTTTTCGAAAGAGATTCTCCGTATCGGGGGAAAATGCCGGTCTTCATGTGCTCTTGACGGCAAAGGATGCAGTGCAGGAGCAGACCCTCGTCCGTCAGGCGGCTGAAAAAGGTGTGAAAGTGTACGGTATGTCCAGTTGTATGGTGGAAGAGAAGGAAGGGCCTGCCGCAATTCTGCTCGGGTTCGGCGGGATGACGGAGAAACAGATATCTGAGGGTGTGAAAAGACTTTGGGAAACATGGATGTAAAACAAAAAATCAAAAAATTAAAATCAGAATCCCTATTATCCGGAATCTCTGTCATACTGTCTGCTGCCGCGGGAATGCTGCTGCTCGGTTTTTTGGTGTTTCTGTGTGTGTCGGTTAACCTTGAAGTAAAACAGAACCGTACCGATGACGGTTTTACCGTTGTCAGAGATTCAGTATGCCGGGAAGTGGAAAATGCCGATGCTCCGATTGGTGTAATCCGGGAATACACTTTTACCATAAACGAGGGACTTGAAAAGGACACTTATCTTGCCTTCTATACCGTCCATCAATACGCGGAGATTTACATAGACGGGCAGCTTGTATACAGCATGAGGCCCTCCGGGAAATTGCGTATCAGAACCGTTGGCAGTAACTGGTCGATGCTTCCGCTTTACCGTGAAGATGCAGGAAAAGAAATCCTTGTGAATATCGTTCCGGTATACGAGAACGTCCGGAATCGGGAGGTTGAATTTCTGACAGGTTCCAGACTCAGTATCTGCGCCAACCGCCTGCATCAGGACTGGCCGCAGCTTTTTCTGAGCGTGATGGCAGTTCTTGTCGGCTTTGCGTTTGTCTGTATTGCCGTGTATAAACTGCTCAACAGGCGCAGTGACGAAGGCCTTGCCGCACTGGGCTTGTTTTCTGTTATGATGGGGCTTTGGCGGTTGACCGATACACGGTTTACGCCTTTTCTGGTTCCGGAAAAACCGGTGCTCATGTTCTATCTCTCTGTTGCCATGCTGATGCTTGGCATGGTACCGCTGATGAAATCCATGAAGGCAAGGCTGCATAAAGTCAGCCGTTGTATAATGGACGGGTACTGCATTGCAACGGCTTCCGTCTGCATTGTACAAACGCTGCTTCAGGTATTTGGCGAAATGGATCTGCGGGAGAGTCTCTCGGTCACCCACCTTATGATTGCCGCTGGCTCTGTTATTCTTGTGGGCAATGTGGTTTATGACCGGATAAAGTATCCTCAGAATCAACAAGGTGCAGTCAGCCCGAAAGCCGCGCTCATTCTGATAGCCGGTGTACTGGCGGATATTATTGCCTTTTATGTGAGAGGAACATCTTCCGGTCTGCTGTTCTCCCTGTTGGCTATGCTCATCTACATCCTGTTAACGGGAGTGAACATGATGTTCCGCTACATCGAGCAGGAAAAGCAGCTGGCGGAAAAAGAGAGGATGCTGGCTGAGGACGAGAAAAAGCTTGCAGAGAAGGAACGCCAGCTGACAGAAAGCCGTATCTCAACCATGATCAGCCAGATACATCCGCATTTTATCTATAATACGCTGGGCAGCATTGAACAACTTTGTGAGCTTCAGCCGGAAAAGGCTGCAGAACTGGTACATAATTTTTCCCGTTATCTTCGCGGCAATTTCAGTGAACTGGACAATCCTGCGCCGATTTGCCTGTCGCAGGAGATGGAGCATACACGCTACTATGTCAGCATCGAGCAGGTCCGTTTCCCTGACATAGAAGTCAGATTTGACATGCAGTCTGTTGATTTTCTGCTCCCGGCATTGTCGGTACAGCCGCTGGTCGAAAACTCGATTAAGCATGGATTGATGAAATTATCAAGGGGAGGCGTGGTGACGGTTACTTCCTATGAAACAGATACCCAATATTATGTCAGCGTGGAGGACAACGGAGCCGGCTTTGATACATCCATTCTGCTGGATGAAAGAAAGCACATCGGTCTGCGGAATATCCGTGAACGGCTTGAGATGATGTGCAGCGGTACGATGACAGTGGAAAGTACACCTGGTGTCGGAACCAAAGTGTTATTATCGATTCCGAAAGGGGTGAGAGAATGAACGCAATCGCAGTAGATGATGAACCATTGATGCTGTATGCTCTTTCAAAGGCGGTAAAGGCATCCCCTGATATTACTTCCGTTGCAGAGTTTACTTCCGGTGACGACACGCTGGAATGGGTTCAAACCCATCCGGTGGACGTTGCTTTTCTGGATGTGAATCTGCGCGGGATGGACGGTTTGACACTTGCACAAAAGATAATGGAGATTCATCCGGATTGCAGGGTCGTGTTTTGCACCGGGTATGAACAGTATGCAGTGGCTGCGTTCAAACTCCGTGTATCCGGCTATCTGGTGAAGCCGGTTTCTGCCCGGGATGTACAGGCGGAAATTGACCATATCAAGGGTGACAAAGCAAGGGAAAAGCCACTGACGGTAAAATGCTTTGGCAACTTTGAAGTGTATGCTCACGGGGAAAGACTCGCATTTAAACGAACGAAAACAAAAGAACTTCTTGCCTTTCTCATTGACAGGAAAGGAGCCGGTGTGACCGGAAAAGAGATCAGTGCAAGGCTATGGCCGGACAACGGTGACGAGAATAAATGCCATAATTATCTGCGCCAGCTTTTCCTTGACCTGCGGCAGACGCTGGTAACGGCCGGTGTGGGCGACATCATTGCGCAGAGCAATTACAGTTATTATCTGGATACAGAGAAGATTGACTGTGACTACTTTGCTTATTTGCAGACCGGCAAGCCGGAGTTTCACGGCGAGTATATGTCGCAGTACAGCTGGGCAGAAGAGACTTGCGGCTTGCTCTGGAAAAAGAACCGATTTTGAAGGGAGGATTTGTAACAGGTTTGTGACACCCCCGGTGCTATAATATTGTCGAATTTTGTAAATATACTGTGCCTGATAGCTGAAAAGAGGTAAGGAAACAGATGAGTGATAGTAAAAGACGGCAGAAAAAACAGCTGACTGTAGAGGTGTTTGGAATTCTGCTGGGATTCTGCCTGACAGTGGGAGTAAACACCGGAACTGTGCATGCAGAAGGAACGGAAAGCGCAAAATTGCAGAACGGCAGCTTTGAAGAAGGTCAGGATGTAACGACGTGGACAAGAGACTATCAGCAACCGAATCAAAGCAGTGTACCTTCCTGGAATACCACTGCAAAAGAAGGAAAGATTGAGCTGCTTAAAGAAAACACCGGAACATATATCACTGGTGTAACATTAAAACCTACAAACGGGAGTATTGCCGCAGAACTGAATGCGGATGAGGAAAGTACACTATATCAGAATGTCAGGACAACACCATCCAGTATATATACATGGGGACTGGATCACGGTGCCCGCAATGGTACGGATACCATGGCACTGGTGATTGGCCCAAAGCAGGATGTCGATCCGTCGAAACCAAGTAAAACTGGACGAGATCAGCTGATGCAGATGGTGGACTGGCTGATTGATCAGGGAAAAACTTCCATAAAGACCAGTGCGACCAGTGCGGAGCAGGTACAACAGCTTACTGTTTACAGTAAAAAATTTGCTGCAAACGGTACTTTTGTGGATAATGCAGGAAATAATGCTTTCAGCCTGACACCCAGTTCGGTTTATACCGAAGAGTGGAAAATATGGATTATGGCGGACAGCAGGGCAACGAGCGGTACAAATCCATGGGGAAAATACGGTACGAATGCTGAGGGAACCGCCGGAAGTGCGGGTAGCTCCGGTAATACGACGATAGATATGAGCAAGTATTATCTCTATACCGTACCGGCAGAACAGACAGAGACCTTGTTTGGATTTGTTTCCGTCGGATGCGTCGACGATAATGGAAATGTCAACAGCAACCAGACTTTCGGAAATTTCCTGGATAATATTAATTTCCAGCTGTATCATCCGCTGTCGGGAAGTACGTCTTATCACGGAAGCGGTGTAGTCGGAGGAAGCGACGGAACAGCGGGAGGCGGAGGATCCTCAAGTACAGGTTACGAAATCACCGTGGATCATAATCTGATTACTTATGTAGCTGAAGGGGAACCATTGAAAGTGCAGGCTGTTGTAACGGCTGAGGATGCCGGAAAAGGATGTGAATTTGTCGGCCTGAATTATACAAAGCGGAATGAACTTGGAGATCTGGTGACTCAGTTTTTACAAAAAACGGAAGAAAACGTAATTGTAGATACGGGCAGTTTAACAGAGGAGCAGAAAAATGGAAAATGGATAAAGTCAATTAATTCGAATGGTGATATCATTTATACCTACTATTTGGCAAATCTGACTTCTGCAACGGATTTGCACTTTGTCTTTATCAAGAGCCCCACAGTGACTTATGACCCGAACGGCGGTCAGGCATATAGCATTGACAGAACTACATATCCGTATAATATAGCAGAAGCATCGAATGTATATAGTTTTAAGCCTGTAAAGATAGCAGAGAATGAATATACATTCATACCTCCTTATGTGTCTCATGCAGCAACGGGGCAGAATGACGGTTGGAAATTTATGGGTTGGCTATTGACCGGTGATACGGTTGCCGGTGTCTCATCAAGTATTCAAATCAATGCTGATCAGCTGGGGACATTACTGCTTCCTGCAGAGCATACACTTGCCTGTAACTATTCTGTGAGTGCTAATGAGCAGTATTTTAAAATCTGGAATGGGAATGAAGTGTCGACTCTGACGGAGACCATTGATGATTCATCATATGCTAAATGGGAAAAGGATGGGGCAGCCTACGCTAATGTCCACAAAGGTCTTACCATGGTAGCGCAATGGCGCTGGCGTCAGGCATTCATTCCGCAGGTGAAAGACAGTGCCGGTAATTGCACCAATTCAATGGATGGCGGTACTGTTGAGATTACCAGTGTTACAGATACATCAGATTCCAACTATAACGCTGCATATACTACGGTCGGCGGAAAATCCTACCATGCAGAAACCAATGAAGTTGTAACTGCCATGGCAACGGCAAATCCGAATTTTACATTTGAGGGGTGGTATGATTCCGGCGGAAGGCTGTTAACGACAAACAACACTTACAGTTATACAGAAACCAAAGGAAGTGTAAACACTTTTTATGCAAGATTTTCCGGTAATGTGACTCAGACCTATATACGGCAGGTGGGAAGTGGGGACAGTTGGAGTGATACCACGGAAAATGCGATTGGAACGATTGATCGTTATACTTATATCGATGGTGTAGGCTCAACGGCAGTTGCCACCGCGACAGCCGGTACAGGTTACAAATTTATGGGCTGGTATGATG
>CAMEDC010000017.1 GCA_945913255.1 uncultured Lachnospiraceae bacterium | reverse complement strand
ATGCAAATGACACTTTTGATCTTCTGGATGAAATCGAAAAGGAACTGGGAATTGCAACCTGTCCTGTGAACTGGCCAATCGGTTCCGGTAAGGGATTTAAGGGCGTCTACGACAGAGAGAAAAGATGTGTGATTTCCTACTCCGATACGGAGAAGGGAACGAAGGAGGGAACTGCGACAGAGATTCCCATTCAGGATGAGGCGCATTTGAAAGAACTGATTGGGGAGGAACCGGCGGACAAGCTGCTGGAGGAGATTGAACTTTTGGACGGTGCCAGTGCGGAATTTGATCTGGATGCAGTTCGGGCGGGAAAGCTGACCCCAGTCTGCTTCGGCTCCGCGCTGACAAACTTTGGCGTGGAAATCTTTTTGCAGCATTTCCTGAAAATGGCGACGACACCGCTCCCCAGAAAGGCGGATATCGGACTGATTGATCCGGCGGAGCATGATTTTTCCGCTTTTGTCTTTAAAATTCAGGCAAATATGAATAAGGCACACAGGGACAGAATTGCCTTTATGCGTATTTGTTCCGGCAGATTTGATGCCAATATGGAAGTGCGTCACGTACAGGGCAACAAAGTAATGAGACTATCACAGCCACAGCAGATTATGGCCGATGAGAGAAAGATTTTAAGCGAGGCGTATGCAGGAGATATTATCGGTGTGTTCGATCCGGGTATCTTTTCCATCGGAGATACCCTGTGTATGCCGAAGGAAAAGTTCCAATATGAGGGAATTCCCACCTTTGCACCGGAGCATTTTGCAAGAGTGCGTCAGATGGATACCATGAAGAGAAAGCAGTTCGTGAAGGGAATTGAGCAGATTGCCCAGGAGGGTGCCATCCAGATTTTTCAGGAGTTCAATACCGGTCTGGAGGAGATTATCGTCGGCGTAGTCGGTGTACTGCAGTTTGATGTGTTAAAGTACAGGCTGGAGAACGAGTACAATGTGGAGATACGGCTGGAGAATCTGCCCTATGAACATATTCGCTGGATTGAGAATAAAGATGAAATTGATATTGCAAAGCTTACCGGAACCTCGGATATGAAGAAGGTAAAAGATATGAAGGGAAATCCGCTGCTTTTGTTTGTCAATTCCTGGAGTATCGGTATGACACTTGATCGAAATAAGGGACTGGTACTGTCAGAGTTTTCTAAAAATTAATGTTGACCGGAGAGAAGGATGAAGGAAAAAAATCGGACAATGAGATGGGCCTGGCTGCCGTTTTTGTGTCTGGCACTCAGCGGCTGCTCGGGAAGTGAATTGCTGGAAGAAATACCCAGGGACATTGTGGCAGTGCCGACGGAAATGTCAGTTTCGGAGCCGACTGTGACAGAGATGGAGGAAATCTCCTCCTCTTCTTCGGAAGAAATGCCGGAAGAGGAAAGGGATTTTTTCCTGTGGGAAGGAGCGGGTGATTACGCGTATTCCTGCTTAAGTGAGGCAGAGCAGATATGGTACCATGATATAGAAAAAATTCTGGGCAGCCATCTGGAGGAACAGCAGCTTTCCGAAGAGGGGCTTACAAAAGGACTGGATGAAACAAGTATTGACCGCGTTTTTCAGTGTGTTCTGAATGATCACCCTGAACTGTTCTATGTGGAGGGATATTCCTATACAAAATTTACCAGGAATGATGTGATTTCTTCCATCGAATTTTCGGGAACCTATAATGTGAACCTTGAGACAGCCCGTGAGAAGGAGGCGCAGATTCAGACAGCAGCGGAACGGATATTGTCCGGTATTTCAGAGAATGCCTCTGATTATGATAAAGTAAAGTATGTATATGATACCCTGATTCGGGAGACTGACTATCAATTGGATTCCGCGGATAACCAGAATATCTATTCCGTTTTTGTGAATCATGCCTCGGTTTGTCAGGGATACGCAAAGGCAACCCAATATCTGCTAAACCGTCTGGGAGTGGAATGCACACTGGTGCTCGGAAACGTTGATACGGGAGAAGGACATGCGTGGAATCTTGTAAAGGTGAACGGCAGTTATTATTACGTGGATACCACATGGGGAGACGCTTCCTACCAGATGGAAGATGCTTCTGCTGCACAGCCTGCCATGCCGGAAATCAATTATGATTATCTTAACGTGACAACAGAGGAACTTTTACGAACTCACACGATCGGAGGATGCGTTCCGATGCCTGCCTGTGTTGCCACAGAAGAAAACTATTATGTGAAGGAAGGCGCTCTGTTTGAAAGTTATGATACGGAGCAGATGAGTGCTTTATTTGCGGGGGCTTTTGCACAGGGAAAAGAAGATGTCACCGTGAAGTGTACCGATATGACCTGCTATAACGAAGTGATGCAGGCTCTGATTGAAGAACAGGAGATTTTCAAGTATCTTGGAAATGCAGGAAACAGTATTGCTTATGCACAGAATGATAAGCAGCTGTCCCTGACATTTTGGGTGACAAATGGGGAGTAAGTGTGGTATACTCTCTATATGGGCTATTTTAGTAAAAAGAGGAGAAGACTCAAATGGAAAAAGAAATAGATAAAAATGCAGTGGTATTAAAAGATGAGGAAAACGTCGGTGTTGTGCAGATTGCGGATGATGTGGTTGCAATGATTGCTTCTCTGGCGGCTACAGAGGTAGAAGGAGTCAGTGCTATGGCCGGCAATATTACCAATGAGCTTATGAGTAAGGTCGGCGTTAAGAAGCTTACCAAAGGTGTGAAGGTGGATATTCTGGAAAGCAATGTGACGGTTGATCTGGCATTGACAATGGAATACGGATACAATATCCCGGCTACCTGCCAGCAGGTTCAGGCTAAGGTAAAGAATGCGATTGAAAATATGACTGGCCTTACCTGCACGGATGTAAATATCAGAATTGCCGGTGTGAAGGTAAATAAATAAACGACAAAGGAAAAGTACGATGGGACGACATGAGCAGAGAGAACAGGTCTTCATGCTGTTATTTCAGATAGAGTTTCATCAGCCGGAGGATATGCCGAGGCAGATGAGACTGTTTCTGGAGGGCAATGAGGCCATTGGTTCCCAGAAAAATGCTGATTATATTGAGAACAGATGTCAGAAAGTCAGAGAGAAAATTCCGGAACTGGACAAGCTGATTGACGAGAATACAGAGGGGTGGAATACCACCCGTATGGGAAAAGTGGAACTGACCGTACTCAGACTGGCAGCCTATGAAATTCTGTTTGATGAAGACATACCAAACAGTGTTGCAATTGATGAGGCAGTAGAAATTGCCAAGAAATACGGACAGGATAATTCGGGCGCTTTTGTCAATGCGATTCTGGCAAAAATTGTGAAGCTGGGTGATTAATATTCGGAGCGTTTATACCGTAGGACAATTGAATTCTTATATTAAAAATATGTTCACGCAGGATTATCTGTTGAGGAGCCTCTTCGTAAAAGGAGAGGTAAGCAACTGTAAATATCATTCCTCTGGACATATTTATTTTACTTTAAAGGACCCAAAGGGTACAATCAGCTGCGTGATGTTCGCCGGCAGCCGTTCGGGTCTTTCTTTTCGTTTAGCGGAAGGCCAGCAGGTGATTGTTGGTGGTACAGTGGATGTGTTCGAACAGGGCGGCAAGTACCAGTTGTACGCTAAACAGATAATGCTGGATGGAAACGGTGCTCTCTATGAAAAGTTTGAGTTGTTGAAGAGAGAACTGGAAGAGTCCGGTATGTTTGCGCAGGAATATAAGCAGCCGATTCCGAGATATTGCAGAACACTTGGGGTTGTTACGGCAGAAACAGGAGCTGCAGTGAGGGATATCATTCAGATTACCAGAAGAAGGAATCCCTATGTTCAGATTATTCTGTACCCTGCCATTGTCCAGGGAGAGGCGGCTGTGCCCAGTATTGTAAAGGGAATCCATGCTCTGGAGGCAATGGGCGTGGATGTAATGATTGTGGGCAGGGGTGGCGGTTCTATCGAGGATTTGTGGGCATTTAATGAGAGGGCAGTCGCAGAAGCAGTGTTCCACTGTTCTGTTCCCATTATTTCTGCTGTGGGTCATGAGACGGATACTACGATTATTGATTTCGTGTCTGACTTAAGAGCACCGACGCCTTCGGCAGCGGCAGAACTTGCCGTGGCAGACATCAGAGAAGTATTTACCCGAGTATCTTCTGCTGGGGAAACATTGAACCGTCTGATGGAGCGGAAAGTAAGATTTGCGAGAGAAGAAGCAAAACATCTGGAACTTCGGCTGAAGACAATGAGTCCGGCAAGCCGTATTCGGGAGAGAAAGATGATGGCATTGCAGGCCGAAGAACGACTGCAGGATCGAATGCAGAGAATTCTGAAGCATAGAAGACATGAACTTGCAATTTACATTGAACGTCTGAAGGGGCTTTCTCCATTGGAGAAACTCAACAGCGGATATTCTTATGTGTCGGATGATGCAGGCATAAACATACGATCCGTGACACAGGTAAAAGAGGGACAGAGCTTGACAATTCAGGTTAAGGACGGAAAAATAGGTGCGGTGGTAAAAGGCGTGATTCCAACGGCGGAGTGGTGACAAGCCGGAAACCGGTCAAGGTAGAGTGATTTCGCTTACGTAATGCATAAGGAAGATAATGGCAGGAGGAAGTATAGATTGAACGAGGAAAAAGAGGGTTTAGAGGAGCTTAGCCTGGAGGAAAATTTTGCCAGGCTGGAGGAAACAATAGAGAAGCTTGAGGATGACGATATTCCTCTGGAGGATGCGTTTCGCGCCTACAGCGAAGGAATGGCAATCTTAAAGCGGTGTAATGACCAGATTGACCGGGTGGAAAAGCAGGTGCTGAAGCTGAACGAAGAGGGACAGCTGGAGGAGTTTACACATGGAGAACAGTGATTTCAGACAGACGTTGGAACGCAGGACGAAGGAACTTGAACTCGTGATTTACAGCTATCTTCCCAAGGAAGAGGGGCTGCAGAAAACGGTAATAAGTGCCATGAATTACAGCGTGCAGGCAGGAGGGAAGAGACTTCGCCCCATGCTGATGGAAGAAACCTTTCGGATGTGCGGCGGAGATAGAGAAAGCCGGATGCTTCCTCCGTTTCTTGCGGCAATAGAGATGATTCATACCTATTCACTGGTGCATGATGATCTTCCTGCCATGGATAATGACGAGTATCGCAGAGGCAGGAAGACCACCTGGGCCGTATACGGAGATGCCATGGGGATTCTGGCGGGAGACGGTCTGCTGAATTATGCTTTTGAAACGGCGCTGAGAGCCTTTGAGGGATGTGTTACAATAGAAGAGTATCAGCGTGTGCAGACTGCAATGAATCTTCTGGCAAGATATGCCGGGATATATGGGATGATTGGCGGCCAAACGGCGGACATCGAGGCAGAAAATCAGGCCGATTCCGTAACGGAACCGCAGCTTTTGTTCATCCATGAGCATAAAACGGCAGCTCTGGTGCAGGCTTCCATGATGATAGGGGCGGTTCTGGCAGGAGCAGGGGAAGCAGAGACAGCAGCACTTAAGAAATGTGCTTATAATGTCGGGGTTGCATTCCAGATTCAGGATGATATTCTGGATGTAACCGGAGACAGCGAGGAGCTGGGAAAGCCTGTGGGTAGTGATGAGCAGAATCATAAGCAGACTTATGTTACTTTAAAAGGGCTGGAACAGGCGCAGACAGATGTTGCATTTTTGTCTGAAGAAGCAGTTCGGATATTGGATGGCTTTAATGGAGAACATGCATTTTTGAAACAGTTGATTCTGGAACTGATACATCGCCGAAAATAGACTTAAAATGCTTTTGCGCGAAGAACAGCACGGAAAAGAGGATTAAGATGCTGCTGGATAATATAGTACATGAAAATGATATAAAGAAAATTGACAGGGAAAACTGGGGTGCCCTTGCACAGGAAATTCGTGAGTTCCTGATAGAGAAAATCAGTGTGACAGGCGGACATCTGGGTTCAAATCTCGGTGCGGTGGAGCTTACCATGGCACTGCATCTGGCATTGGATTTGCCGGAAGATAAGATTATCTGGGACGTTGGTCATCAATCCTATACGCATAAGATTCTGACCGGACGCAAGGAAGGCTTTGACGAATTGCGTAAGTTTCATGGTTTGAGCGGTTTCCCAAAGAGAAAAGAAAGCGAGTGTGATGTTTTTGACACGGGGCACAGTTCCACCTCTATTTCTGCCGGACTTGGACTGGTAAAGGCAAGAGATATAACGGGCGGAATAAATACGGTGGTTTCCGTGATTGGAGATGGTTCACTGACAGGCGGTATGGCTTATGAAGCACTGAATAATGCTGCTAAACTGGAAACTAACTATATTATCATTTTGAACGATAACAATATGTCCATTTCCGAAAATGTGGGCGGTATGTCAAAATATCTGAATAATATCCGTACGGCAACGGGATACCTGGATTTGAAGGAAGGAATCTATAATGCACTTCTCGGAACAAAGAAGGGCGGCAGCACAATCAGCAAGATACGCCGTGCCAAGAGCAGCTTTAAACAACTGGTAATCCCGGGAATGTTTTTTGAAGATATGGGAATCACTTATTTAGGACCTGTTGACGGACATGATATCAGTGCGCTGGTGAAGGTAATAGGGGAAGCCAAAAGAGTGAAGGGTGCTGTTCTGATTCACGCCCTGACCCAGAAGGGGAAGGGTTATCTTCCGGCAGAGCGTCATCCTGCCCGTTTCCATGGGACAGAACCATTTGATATTGAAACGGGTATTCCTTCTCATCCGAGAACTGTAGCAAATTATACGGATATTTTTTCTACGATTATGTGCAAGCTGGGGCAGAGGGACGAGAGAATTGTAGCAATCACTGCGGCCATGCCGGACGGTACGGGGCTGAAACGATTCCGCAATATGTATCCGGAGCGTTTTTTTGACGTGGGAATTGCGGAGGAGCATGCGGTAACCTTTGCTGCGGGACTGGCAGCCGGAGGATTGAAGCCTATTGTTGCGGTATATTCTTCTTTTTTACAGAGAGCATATGATCAGATTTTGCATGATGTCTGTATCCAAAATCTGCCGGTGGTGTTTGCCATTGACAGAGCGGGGCTGGTTGGAAGCGATGGAGAAACGCACCAGGGTATTTTTGATTTTACATACCTGTCAGGTATTCCCAATATGCACATCTGTGCACCTAAAAACAAGTGGGAATTATCAGATATGATGAAATTTGCAGTTTCCCTGAATGCTCCCATAGCGGTACGCTATCCGAGAGGAACAGCCTATTCGGGGCTGAAGGAATACCGAGCGCCTATTGAACTGGGAAAAGCGGAATGGATTTTCAGGGAATGGGAAATTGCATTATTTGCCGTGGGCAGCATGGTTAAAACTGCTGAAGTGGTTAGAAATGCTCTGAAGGAAAAAGGATATGGAGTCAGTCTGATTAATGCGCGCTTTGTAAAACCGATTGATGAAGATGCGGTGAAAGAGGCCTGTAAGGAGCATATTCTGATTGTTACCATGGAGGAGAATGTAGCTTGCGGTGGTTATGGAGAAAAGGTGCTTGACTGTATGAACCGCAACAGTCTGTTAAATCAATATCTGAATATCAGCATTCCGGATGCTTATGTGGAGCACGGTAATGTGGAACTGCTGAAACAGGAAATCGGTATTGATGCAGAAAGCATTGTGAGAAGAATCTTGGAAGCACTGGGAAGATAATGAAAATAGCGGAAACATTTCTTCGGGAGGACGGATGAAAGAGCGCTTAGATATCATTTTGGTAAATCAGGGGTATGCTGATTCCAGGGAAAAGGCAAAAGCCATCATCATGTCGGGAAATGTCTATGTAAACGGACAGAAGGAGGACAAGGCGGGAACCGCTTTTGACCCGGCAAAAATACAGCTGGAAGTAAGAGGAAGTACTTTAAAATACGTAAGCAGAGGTGGCTTAAAACTGGAGAAGGCCATGGGGAAATGGCAGTTTCGGTTAGACGGTAAGGTCTGCATGGATATCGGAGCCTCCACAGGCGGCTTCACGGACTGCATGCTGCAAAACGGCGCTGCAAAGGTATATTCTGTTGATGTGGGGCACGGACAGCTGGCGTGGAAGCTACGGAATGACGAACGGGTTGTTTGCATGGAACAGACAAATTTTCGATATATGGTCAGGGAAGATATCCAGGATGATTTGGATTTTGCCAGTGTGGATGTTTCATTTATTTCTCTGACAAAGATTTTGATTCCGGCAAGAAACCTGCTGAAGGAGGGAGGCGAGATGGTCTGCCTGATAAAACCGCAGTTTGAGGCCGGAAGAGATAAAGTGGGAAAAAACGGTGTGGTAAGAGAAACGGAAACCCACAGGGAGGTTATCGCAAAAATCATAGATTATGCGGACAGCATCGGTTTTTCGGTGCTGCATCTGGAGTATTCTCCGATTAAGGGGCCGGAGGGAAATATTGAGTATCTGCTGCATCTTAAGAAAGAAAAGGAGCCGGACAAGATAGTAAAACATCTCACGGAGCAGGAGGCAGAGGAGAGACTGAGGCAGATTCAAGAGGAAAAGTCGGGGCTTTCCCACAGTAGTGAGTGGGAGAAGGTTATCTCGGAAATCGTGGAAAATTCACATTTGCTATAGGGGCAAAAGCAGGGGGGAATGGAATGAAACATTTTCTGATTTATACCAACAGACATAAGGATAAGAATTTTGTTACGACGAAACGTATTTGCAGCTATCTTGAACAGAAGGGGCAACGTGCCACGGTGAAATCCGAGGAGGGTGACTGGAAGGACAGAATCGTAAAGGATACGGATGACATACCGGAAGATATTCCGGAGGATGTTGACTGCATGATTGTACTGGGGGGCGACGGAACGGTTCTGCAGGCAGCCCGGGAGACAAAGAAACTGCATATTCCCATTATCGGAGTAAATCTGGGGACGTTGGGCTATATGACGGAGATTGAACCCGATAACCTGGAGGAATCCCTGGATCGCCTGATTGCAGGAGACTATGAGCAGGAAAGCCGCATGATGCTGAACGGGAAGGCATGTCTGTCAGATGGAAGGACAGAGGAAGGCTGGGCGCTGAATGATATCGTTATATCCCGAAGCGGTTCTTTGCAGATTATCAAATTTAATATTTATGTCAACGGACAATTTCTGAATGACTATAAGGCAGACGGAATGATTGTGACGACTCCGACCGGGTCAACAGGCTATAATCTTTCGGCGGGAGGCCCATTAGTTGAGCCGCGCGCAAAACTGATTGTGCTGACGCCAATCTGCCCGCATTCCCTGAATCAGAGAAGCATTATTCTATCTCCGGAGGATGTAATAGAGATAGAGATACCCCAGGGGAGAGAGGGAAAAATTCAGACAGTGGAGGCAAGCTTTGACGGAGCACATGTCATTCCGCTCCGGACAGGTGACAGAATACGTATTGTACAGTCAGAAAAAATAACAGAATTTATACAGCTGAATCAGGTAAGCTTCCTGGAGGTGCTTCATAAGAAGATGAGCGATTGACAGGTGCGGAAAGATGCATAGGAGCAGTAATATGAAGAAGACAAGGCATGGAAAGATTATCGAAATCATACAGAAATATGATGTGGAGACGCAGGAAGAACTGGCGGGCAGACTGCGCGATGCAGGTTTTCAGGTAACGCAGGCAACTGTTTCCAGAGATATCAGGGAATTAAACCTTTCCAAGGTATCTACCGGAGGCGGCGGACAAAAATACGTGGTTCTGAAGCAGGATGATGGTCCTATGGGAGATAAATATATCCGTGTACTGAGAGATGCTTTTTCGTCCATGGAATTGGCGCAGAATCTTCTGGTAATCAAGACGGTATCGGGGATGGCAATGGCGGTGGCTGCAGCGTTGGATTCCATGAAATTTTCGGAAATTGTGGGCTGTATTGCGGGAGATGATACAATTTTTCTTGCAATGCGGTCGGTGGAGGATGCCCGTGCATTGATGGACAGGCTTCATGGGATGATAGAGAAGTAAGGGCATTGCGAAGCGATTCGCATTTATGTACCATAATTGTCGGAGAAGGTACATAAGGAGAAAAAATATGCTACAAAGTTTACATGTGAAAAATCTGGCACTGATGGAAGAAACAGAGGTTACCTTCGGCGAGGGACTGAATATTCTGACCGGGGAGACCGGCGCAGGGAAATCTCTGCTGATTGGAAGTGTCAATCTGGCGCTCGGCGGAAAGTTCGAGAAGGAAATGCTGAGAAGGGGTGCGGAAAGTGCCCTGGTGGAACTTGTCTTTTCAGGTGACAATAAGAAAGTCTCGGAAAAGCTGGCTGAAATGGATTTGGAGGCAGAGGAAGACGGGACTGTTATCATCAGCAGAAAGATGCAGGTGGGCAAAAGTATCTGTAAGATTAATGGTGAGACGGTGACGGCAAAACAGGTGAAGGAGCTGGCTGAAGTATTGATTGATATACATGGTCAGCACGAACATCAGTCGCTGCTTCACAAAAAAAAGCATATGGAGATTCTGGACGGTTTTTGCGGAGAAGAATTTACGGCTGCTGCCGATACGGTAGAGGAAGCTTACAGAGAATGTAATTTACTCCGAAAAAAGCTGGAAGCGGAATCCATGGATGAAGAGGCTAAAGCAAAAGAAAAGTCCCTGGCTGAATTTGAATGGCAGGAGATTGAGCAGGCAAAACTGATACCGGGAGAAGACGAGGAACTGGAGCAACGCTACCGACTCATGGTAAACAGTAAGAGAATTATGGAAAATCTTTCGGAGAGTTATCGTTATACGGGAACCGATTCCGATACCGGAGCAGGAGGGGCACTCAGCCGTGCCCTCAGAGCACTTCGCAGTGTTGCAGCATTTGACAACCGTCTGGAAGAACTGGAAGGGCAGCTTACGGAAATTGACAATCTGCTTGCGGACTATAACCGTGATGTATCGGAATATATGGAGGATTGTGAGTTTGACGGGGAAGATTTCGCCGCTGTGGAAGAGAGGCTGAATCTGCTGAATCGGCTGAAGGATAAATATGGAACTACGCTGGAAGCGGTTATCGCATATGGGGAGGAACGACAGAGGCTGCTGACAAAGCTTGACGATTATGATGCCTATATGGACCGATTAGAAAAGCAACTTACAGAAGCCCAAATACGTTTGGAGAAGGCATGTGAAGTCCTTTCTTCCATCCGCAGGAAGCATGCGGCAATTCTGACGGAGCAGCTGAAAGCAGCCCTGGTGAATCTGAATTTTCTGACGGTAGAATTTGAAATATCTGTTCAGCGGGCACAGACAATTACAGCAAGAGGATATGATGATGTGGAGTTTCTGATTTCCACCAATCCAGGTGAGGCGATGAAGCCATTAAGTCAGGTGGCCAGCGGTGGAGAATTGTCCAGAATTATGTTGGCTATCAAGACGGTTCTGGCAGGAAGGGATGACATTGACACCTTAATTTTTGATGAAATTGATGCCGGAATCAGCGGGAAAACGGCATGGAAAGTGGCGGAACAGCTGAGTCTGGTTGGAAAAGCACATCAGGTCATCTGTATCACCCATCTGCCGCAGATTGCAGCTATGGCAGACAGGCATTTTTGTATTGAAAAAAGTGCTACTTCAGATAATACCATTACAGATATCCGTATGCTGGAAGAGGAGGAAAGTCTTGGAGAACTTGCAAGACTTCTCGGCAGTGATACACTTACGGAAGCAGCCCTTTCCAATGCCGGAGAGATGCGTGCACAGGCTGTAAGGTATAAGAATAAAAAATAGAAATGCTCACATACTATCAGGGAAACCGGAAGACCCTTTTGAAGGGTCTTCTTTTATTGTTTCATCCGAGAGAGGTATGAGGGTATGAAAGAAAAAAAGGACAGGGGAGAAAGGATACAGGAGCAGGCAGGAGAGGAAATGGTGGTTCTACTCCAGTGCTGGAAACGCAGGGTAAGACGATATAAAATATTCCGCGGATGTCTTTTTGCGGCCCTTGCTGTCAGCTGTACACTGCTTGCCGGCGTGCTGTATTATGCAATTGACAGCAGGATACCGTCTGTTATTCATGTGCGTGCCGGGCAGGAACAATCCTTTCAACTTGGTGTTCCGGCAAAGGCTGAGATTCTGGGGGTCAGCGAGCAGGGAAGCAGTAATATTCCGGAAGGAGCCGTGGAAATTGACCTGAGCAGAACGGTTACCATGCGGGCAGCTTTGGATTCCAGTTATCAGATGCAGGTAAAGCTATTCGGATTTCTTCCCATCAAACAAGTGGGTATTCAGGTGATTGAAGATCAAGAATTGATACCTGTCGGTATGCCCATCGGTATCTATGTAAAGACGGACGGCGTCCTGGTGGTAGGAACGGGAGAATTCAAAGGAGCTGACGGAGTAACCTATTCTCCCAGCAGGAATATCTTAAAATCCGGCGATTATATCAGGAAAATGAATGGTGAGCCGATTGAACGAAAGGATGATTTTATCGCGCGGGTGGAGAAAAACGGAAATCAGGAAATTGTTCTTACCGTGGAGAGAGAGGGAACACTTACAGAGCTTTGCGTAAAACCCGTTATGGATGCGAGCGGAAAATATAAAATCGGAGCCTGGGTAAGAGATAATGCCCAGGGAGTGGGAACAATGACGTATATTGATGCAGACGGGCATTTCGGTGCGCTGGGACATGGAATCAATGATGTGGATACCAGTACCCTGATGCACATGGAAAACGGAACACTTTACCAGACAGATATCGTGGATATCAAAAAGGGAACCGTTGGAAAACCGGGAGAGATGACAGGTATGATTGTCTACTCCAATGACAGAATACTGGGAGAAATCACGGCCAACAGTGCCCGGGGTATCTTCGGAGAATGTAACGAAAAGGCGCTGGGTATGGTATGCAGGGAGCCCCTGCCGATAGGACTGAAACAGGAGATTGAGGAAGGACCCGCACAGATTCTGTGCACGGTACAGGATAATACTGCAAGATATTATGATGTGGAAATTACGGCAGTTCATCTGGATCACGATAATGTAAACCGAGGGATAGAGCTGACCGTGACAGATCCGGAACTTCTTCAGCTGACCGGAGGGATTGTCCAAGGAATGAGCGGCAGTCCTATTGTACAGAACGGAAAATTCATTGGTGCCGTGACCCATGTGCTGGTACAGGATTCCACCAGAGGATATGGGATTTTTATAGAGAATATGCTGGAGCATTGAGCCATGCGTTGTACCATGAAAAAGGCTTTAGGGAAGCTTGTTTACCAAAAAACCACTGTTCATGGTACAACATACGGCGATAGCCATGCATGAGAAAGCTGCGAAGCGGATTACGAATGCAGCATGGCTAAAGTTTCGATGCAAGCGTGCTTGTATGAGCCACTTTTTTGAGAAACTATCCGACGAACATGGATTTCCCAAAAGCGTCAACTGGCCGGAAAAGGGAATTCATTGTGAAAGAAATCCTGTATAGACCTACGAAAAACGTCAACTGCCCGGAAAAGGGAATTCATTGTGAAAGAAATCCTGTATAGACCTACGAAAAGCGGCAACTGGCCGAAAAAAGGAATCTATTGAAGAAGAAATCCTGCATAGACCTACAAAAAACGTCAACTGGCCGGAAAAGGGAATCCATTGTGAAAGAAATCTTGTATAGACCTACGAAAAACGTCAACTGGCCGGAAAAGGGAATCCATTGTGAAAGAAATCTTGTATAGACCTACGAAAAACGTCAACTACCCGGCAAAGGGAATCCATGAAAGCAAATACGTTCGAGTCGGTACAAGGAGTTAATTCTGCAAAAAATAGAACTCAATTATTTTCTCGATGGTCTGCATTGTCAAGGGGTTGTTTTTGGTTTCGTAGGATGTGATCAAATTGATACCCGGAATAATTCCGTTTGATGTATAAAGACGTAATTTGGAAACAGCTCTATCGGTATAGGAAAGATTATCCATTAATCCGAAATGCTCCCAGTAAAAGTACATGCCGGTATGAGGATGACGAATTGTAAAGTCTGGAAAGAAGATGGAATCATTCAATACTAATTCGCATTCATATCGAAAGGGTATACTATATTTTCTTAGAGCCATATCTATCAATACTTCTGATTTTGAACGGAAATAAGTATCTGTAACTCCTTTGTGAATTAGCGCTTCCGGATGGGAAGTATTTTTATTATACGGACTTATCATCCAATCGGCTATATCTTTTGATAATGAAAAATAATTTTGCGGGAGTAATTCTTGATATTCCGGATGCTTTGCCAGAAGAGAATCAGATTGCAATATATTGGTATGATGGTTTAGTTACATAGATAAAGCTCTTTGTTCTTTTTTCAAATCCTGTAATAAAGATGATAAGTATTTTTTTTGAGCTAGTTGTTCGGCCAGTTGCCGATTTGATTTTGGAATATAAACTCTTTGTTCTTGGTTCTTATGATACCATTTTGTGTTTGTATTGTGATTACATCATATGAGTTTACCCGGTGGAAATGTTTCCAGTTGACATTTGATTGAATTGATTTGTTCTGAAACTGCTTCATATTCTCTTTTTGCTCGTTCGTATAGCATGTAAGTCCTCCTTATCATTGAATAATATGAGTTTTGGGTAAGTCAATATATGACTATAGATATTCTAGCACACTTTTTTTATTCGGAAAAGAAGACGTATTAATAGATTTCTATTTTTTATTCTTGGTATGAGTTTGAGGATTATGACAATTTTTGATCAGATATAGATTGGGATGCGAAATTTTTTTAGGGTTTCGTGATGTTTGCGCGAATAAAAGAATGTAACCGGATAAGAACAGAAAGTGCAACATATCGGAGGGAAAATGTATCTGAATAATACAAATTCTAAAGAAATGAGCAAAAAGGCGGCAGAAGTGAAAGAGGCGAACCGGAATGAGAGAAATCTGAGGGCGGCAGAAGTGAAAGAGGCAAACAGGAAAGAAATCAATAGGAGGGAGACAAACTTGAAAGAGATAAATTTGAGCGAAATGAATCTGGGATATTTTGGAATTTTAGTAGGAGAGGTGGAGCAATTACAGAAAATGTTTCATAGTGTTGAAATGCTCAGATTACCGTTTGGAAAGAAATATGATTTGTATTATATTGATCTTTCTTTTGCCAGCAGCAGATTGCTCAATTCTATTCGGAACGAGGATTCCATACCACTTATTGTAAAAAACCGCTTTGAACACCCGAGTGAGAAGCTGACCTTCTTACACGAGGATTCCTATCTTTGCCTGGAAACCGGTAAAGATTATTTGACAGAGGAGTTTACAGACCTGGTGAAGTCTTATCTGAAGAGATATAGCGAAAAGCAGGTGGATTATCAACTTTACAAGGTTGTAGCTGATGTTAAGCCTTGTATGAAACCCAATATGCAGGAGAAACAATTGAATCCCCCTATACTTCTAACAGAAGAAAACAACGGCAAACCGAGAGAGGATAAATATGAAATCAGAAGCACAAGGGATGTTTGGGAAAGATGGAAAAGAAGGCATGATGTGATAATTAGTATTTAGTAAATAGTACGGAGGGAAAAGGATATGAAACAAAAGCGTGTAGAAATGTATGGATTTGGAAAAGATTATCGGACAGCTATGGCTGCCCACCCTGAGGATACGGAACTGGTTTATGAAGCATGTGTGTATGATGTCTCCTTCATGCAATATGCTTCTGAAGCGATGAAAGATAATAAAGAGCTTGTTATAAGAATTGCAGGTAATGATTATCTTCGATGGAAAGGAAGCGAACTCTTGAATTATGTATCAGAGCGGTTGAAGGATGATGAGGATGTTGTGATGGCGTGTATGAAGCTGGGGGAACACGCATTTTCATATGCATCTGACAGAATCAAAAACTCTTATCAATTGGCACTTGCTGCAGCTACCCCGGGAATTACAGCGCTTGAATGTGTCGGAGAAAAATTACGGGACAATAAAAAATTTGTGATGGAGGTCTATCAAAAAACAGAAGCCAAAAATTTCTTGAAATTTTATTTCGTCTCGGACCGCCTGCGGGATGACGAGGATGTGGTAAGGCTATATTGTCAGACAGGAAATCATTTTCCGTACGCAAGTGAAAGACTGCGTGACTTCAGAGACATTGCGCTATCGGCTTGCATAGACGATGGGAATGCATTTCAATATGTCTCGGAGAGACTGCGGGATGATGAAGAATTTGTTATGGAGGTATTAAAAAACAGAAAGAATACAGGTTATCTGCGATATGTTTCAGAAAGGCTGCGTGATGATAAGGAATTTGCTTTAGAGGTGTTTATCAGCACAGGGGATACAAAAGGGTTGCAGTATGTCTCGGAACGCTTGCGGGATGATGAAGAATTTGTGTTGGAGGTAATGAAAAGGACAGGGAATGCAAAAGGGTTTCAGTACGTATCTGAGTGGTTGCGGGATGAGAAGAAATTTGTGTTAGAAGTATGTAAAAGTACAGGTAATGCCAATCCTCTGAAATACATCTCGGAGAGACTGCGGGATGAGGAAGAAGTGATAGAGGTATTTTGCCAATTGAGTGCCGATTCCCTTGAGTATGCGTCTGAGAGGATAAAGCAGAAGAAAGAATTCGTTCTTCCTTTGTGTAAAATGGATTCGCATGTTTTTGGTTATGTAAATAAATATTTCAGTGATGATACGGATTTTGCAGAAGCACTTTTGCGAGGCGCAAACAAAATGAGCGAATATCAGTTAAGCTGGGTATCCGACAGATTGCGTGGTGATAAGGCATACATAATGCGATGGTGTAAGGTGTGCGGCAGTGCGATTCAATATGCTTCAGAAGAATTAAAGAATGACCCGGATGTATGCCGGACTGCGTTGAAACACGGGGCGGATTTGGAAATGCTGGGGGAAGATGCGAGGGATGACTTTGACATCGTATATTTGGGCGTGAAGAAAAATGGTTATTCATTGGAGTATGCATCGGAACGACTCAAGAATGACATTATCATAACTCTGACAGCATTAAATGGTCATTTCCCACATTTCAAATATTGGTATTTTGATTCCTGGGACGGCTATCATGCGTATGACATTTTTGAATATGTGGGGGAAGGATTAAAGCAGAATCCTCAATTTGCAAAAATTGTGGCTCTGGCATTTCTGAAAACTTCCTATGGAAAGAAGTATTCCTATGAAGAACTGATGGCTGAACCGCTGCGGATTTTTGAAATGCTGGAGAAGGAAAGAGACAAGCTGGAATTACGTGAAGGCAGTAAGCCTGCTGAGGAGCTGGATTTTACAGAGGTGCTGAAAACATTAATGTCCGGGGAAGAAAAATAAAATTTTGAAATAAGTAAAAGAAAATTTAAGGGTTTATAATTTTATTTAAGAATAAAGAGGTGTAAACAGACGAAACAGGACAAAGAAAAATAAACGGAGGGAACAATATGAGCATACAATGGATTCCATCAATTGAAGTAGAAGGCGCAAACGGAACGAGAGAAGTAAGTCTTGTGACGCATTTGCTGATGGAAAGAAAAATCTTTCTTACAGGGGAGATAAATACAGATACTGCTGATACTTTTATCGCAGAATTGCTATTTCTGGAGGCTGAGTCCGAAGCACCCATCACGATTTACATAAACAGTCCCGGCGGCGAGGTGAATGCCGGTTTGCTGATTTATGATGCCCTGCAAGGAACTTCATTGGAAGTAAACATGGTCTGTGCGGGGCTGGCGGCAAGTATGGCCGCGGTTATTCTCTGCGGTGGACAGGAAGGAAGAAGATACATCTTACCACACAGCAAGGTGATGATTCATGAACCCCTGCTTTCCAATGGTGTGGGTGGTTCGGCAACATCAATTAAGCATATATCGGAATCCATCCTCGAGACCCGTGATGTCATCAGCAGTATTCTGTCAAAGCATACAGGAAAAAGCATGGAAGAGATTATGGAGGCAATCGCATTTGATAATTACATGGATGCGGAGGCAGCAATCGCATTTGGAATATGTGACTCGAAGGTGACAAGAATTTGAGAGAGAGTCATGAAACGGTCACAAAACCGAAGACACAAAACCGAAGGTTAATCATCATTTCAGAAGAAAAAGGAGAAAACATCATGATTAATACAAAGAATACATTTGATATGAATGAAATTGCTGAGGGAGCACTGATTGTTGCAAACGGTTGTTATTACGATATGGATTGCTACAAAACAAAGAGAAATAACAATGTTCTGGTAGTCGGAACCTCCGGGGCGGGGAAGACCAGAAGCATCGTAACGCCTAACCTTTTACAGGCGACAGGTAGCTATATCGTGTCGGACCCCAAAGGAAATCTGTATCATAAATACGGAGAATATTTACGGGAGAAAGGCTACAGAATCGTGCACCTTGATTTTACGGATCCCTCGGATTCCGCTCACTATAACCCGCTTTACTATATGCGTACCTCACAGGATGCCATGAAACTGGCACACAGTATCATGCAGGCAGATAAAAGAGATTCGGATCCTATTTGGAACAATATGGCACAGGTACAGGTGCAGGCCTGTCTTGCATTCCTGCTGGAGTGTGCACCTGTTGAAGAGAGAACCATTGAAAATCTCGTTGAGCTTCTTGACGGAACCAATTTAGATGGTGACGCTGAGAGAACGAAAGGGGAAACAGACCGGGCCTTTGCTTCTCTCAGAAAAGTCAACCCCAAAAGTTATGCCGTTAAACAGTATGACAAGTTCAGAGTTGCTGCGGATAAAACTTACCGTTCCATTCAGTCGGTAACAAACTCGAGAATCGGCCAGATTAGCACCCCTGAGATTTTTGAGATGACATCTTCGAACGATATTGAGTTTTCAAAAATAGGAACGGAAAAAACTGCAGTTTTCGTGATTTGCAGCGACACGGACAGATCCGTGGATTTTCTGGTAAATCTGTTCTACACGCAAGCCATGTCGGAACTGTGCCGTTTTGCGGACAAGGAATGCGAAGGGAACACACTGCCCGTCCCGGTCAGATTTATTATGGATGATTTTGCCACGAACTGTAAAATCGATGATTTCCCCAGAATGATAGCTTCCATCAGATCCCGGAATATATCTACAATGCTCATGATACAGGCGGAGTCCCAGCTTACAGAATGCATCGACCACGATGGCAGAACCATTATCGGAAACTGTGACACCTATGTGTATCTCGGCGGAAATGACGTGGAGACGGCACAGGCAGTCGCAGGAAGGGCGGATGTGCCTCTGAAAAAGATTCTGAATATGCCGGTTGAAACCAACTGGGTGTTCAGGCGAGGAGAGGTTCCGGTCAACAGTACCAATTTCGACATCGATAGCTATCTGGAAAGAAAAATAGAAAAAAGGCATTGTGCATTTGACGCGGGAATGTGAGAATTACCGCCTTGCTTTGCGAGAATGAAATTAAAGGTGAAATGTAAAATAATGGAGCGTACACACTGAGTCGTATGTAAAAGAACATTGTTTGATAATGAGCTACACGGAATGAAAAGCAGAAATTGGGTTATTGTCAAAGAAATGCCTAATTTCCATCAAGGACGATGATGCAAAATAAAATGTAAGGAGGAAAAGAAGATGTATAAGGTTGTAATGATGGAAAATTATTTGGATTCCAAAAAGCTGGAAACTTATGGGAAAGAGTGTGAAACTTTAGAAGCTGCAGAAGAGGCGTATGCAGGTTTATTTGAACAGGCGAAGATGTTGATTTTAGAGGTACTGAGGTTGATGTCAGAGTTGGATAAGGCACAGGCCCCGGTTATGCAGCAGATTATCGATGTTGTTAATGATCTTGAATTAAATGAAGAAATTGAACTGAACAACAGGGATGAACGGTTTTTATTGATAGAGAAAAACTGCATTGAGTTTAGTTTGGCAGGAAAACATATTATCGCAAAACTGGTAGAAGTATAATTGCGTAACGGTAAAGTACACCGAATCATAATTTGTTGTGCTAAATAATTAATTCGTACCCAGCCCAGTAGAAGGGTGCCTCATATGGTTTGCACCCGTCTTCTTCATAGTTTTTCAGGTATTCAATTGCTGCACGAAAAGCAGACTCGATAGAATGCGAGTCGCTTAAGGAATGATAAAAACTGCACATGAACAGGGAGGCAGCCGTGTCATCTACAGCCCATAGGGATACCAGGAGTATTTGGCATCCGGCAGTCAGAAATGCACGTCGCATGCCGTATGCTCCTTCCGTGTTCTGATAAGTGCTCTGTCCGGAATGACAGCAGGACAGTGTGGCAAGACGGATGTTTGTCAGAGGAAGCCCGGCTATGGTATGGCAGTCCAGTAACGCATCGTTGCTTAACAGGATGCCGGTGTGCCCCATGCTTTCTTCCAGCTGCCGCCATGTCAGCTCTGTGGTGACTTGTGCGTGAAAGTGTGATTCAGGATGGTTTCCGTCATAATTGGAAGGTCTTTCATCAGATTGAGAATGCCATATATCAGACTGGAATTGCCCTTTGGCGGGTTGTAAATGCCTTGCATCCGGCGCGAAAATGCCGTGAGCTGCTATATGAAGCAGGTCATAACTAGACCAATCGTTATCGGAAATCCGTTCTGTGGTTGCATCGGCGCCGACGAAGCAGGGCGCCTGAAAGAGTTCTGAAATAGTATTGCATTCTTCTCGAGTATGCTCCAGCGGGGGATACTGCCGGTATACAGGGTCACCAAGGATGAACGGATGTATGATGGCAGCCTCGGATTCATGAGCAGAGTTCCATACCAGTTCTTTTCCGGTATTACAATACCGGATGTCTATGGTATCCCCCAGGTACTGTCGGGAGGAAACCGGAAGCAATGCGAAAGGAAAATCAATCAGGTTTCCGGCAGGAGCGACAATCAGCTTTGAAACATTCGCAAGAGATTCCTGAAGCGGCAGATAGAGCAGGCGGCGAAGCTGCTCCTTAAGACGGCGATAGTCGGGAAGCTGGCTTAGTTCGTCAAAGGTATATTGGTTCGATGAAATCAACGCAAGAAAATCAGCAATACAGGAATCAATCGCATCGCATGCACCAAGCGTCATGCAGGTGATATTTTGTGCGGAAACAAGGAAAACATGATAATAGCTTTGGTCAAAGGTATATGTCTTGGTGAATTCCAGAAGCAGGGTATCAGGCGGGAGTGCATCCATGACGGCTTTCGGAGAAATATTTTCTTCGCGCCGGGTGGAAAAGCCCAGTGACACATATTTGGTATTCAGGAAAAAGGAATAGACATCATAAATGGAAAAAGAGAGTTCACAAGAAGGGCTCTCTTTTTTCGTCAGGCAGGAAAGAAAGGCATAGAGGGCAAAATCAATCTGGTACTGTAAGAGGCTTAAGTGGGAATAGGCAAGGCTTTCCTGATAATTTGCCTTGATCTGGGTAATTTTCGCCACTACAAAAGCACAGCAATCATGGAAAAGGACGCTTATTTTCTGCACGCTGTCTTCCCTGTGAAGGCAGGCATAGACTGCCGCAAGCAGTGGATATCCCGTTGGCAGCACCTGTAAGAGCACCGAAGCGGCATCCTCGTATTTTCTATTTTGAATCAGCGAAAGGGCATAATTATAGCAAAATTCTGTCCGGGCATTGACCGAAACGGATTGCAGATAAAACGGATTGCGATACAGATGTTCAAACAGTGATTGTGCCTCTTCCGCACGATTGGCACGCAGATAGAGCTCTGCCAGAATGGACTGGGCAGATATCTGTTCTCTGGCAGAGAAGGAGTTGTCCTTCAAGGCTTCTTCCAGAAAGGCAATGGCAGCATCGGGATAGTTGATTTTTGCGTTGCAGCTGCACATGAGCAGAAGATTAGATTTGCCAAGTTCATCTAGGGTATCAGACACCCAGTTCTCATTTGCAATGGAAGCAGCGTTTAGCGCTGCGTGATAATCTTCCTCCAAAAAGGCAATGCGTGCGGAATGGTAGTTTTCATAGAAAGCAAATATTTGGGTATCGGGACAAACCGGTTTTAACAGCGAAAGGAGAGAGGACACAGCCTCTCTATATTGATCCTTCAGGTGCATATGAAACAGTTGGCTGGTATAATCGGAATATTGCATGATATAGAGTTCTGCTGGGTTTTGGGGAAACAACTGATAAATCATTTGTTGAATCGGCTGCTCCAAAGCAATGCACTCCTCACTTTTCTGCAGATAGGCACAAATGGTCTGAAGAAGGGTGACAGCGTTCAGGGCGTCCATCGAGGCGGATAAGCCAAGCTGCTCCAGCGCTTCTCTGGCGTGCCGATAAGCAGCGTCCAGATTACCTGTTTCATATTCGGATACAGCCTGTTGAAGTAAGTAATTGCTTTGCAAATCTGACATAAAAGACTACCATTTCCCCTCTTTTTCGTGTAAACTATATTTATCATACTATGTTTGGATAATGAAGGCAATAACAGATAAAAAGACATCAGCCGCGAAAATACGAAAAGAAAACAAACAATAGATTGAGGGACAGAATATGAATGCAGAAGTAACGCTGGGTGAAAAAATCGAGGAAGCATTACACAGATTTCAGGAGAAACAGTTTGTGGATGAAGCAGAACTGTATCAATTGCTGCGTCCTTATGTACAGGGCGTGGTGAGGCGTTTTTATATGAATCCCTATAAGCTGGACAATGCAGAAGTCATTGATGATATCACGCAGGACGCGCTGATGGATATTTTCCGCTTGGACCTAAAGAACTTTGAAGAAAAAAACGGGAAGTTCGTAACCTATTGCGGGGTGATTGCAAAGAACAAGACCATTGATGCCATGCGATGGCAGGCGCGTCACCAGGATGAGATGGAAGAAGAAATCGACAAGGCGTTATACGAAGAAAGCGTGGAAGCGATTGTGCTGGCTCAGTATGAAAAACTGGAACTCATTGACCGGACAAAGCATTATCTGAGGTTATTTGTGGAACTGTCGGAGAAGCCATATCGTCTGGTAAGCGGCTGCTTCAGCATGTTGCTTTTTCATAAATATTTTCCGAAGACAAGAGAGTTATCTTCTCCCGGATGGGCATTTGAGCAGTTATCGGATAACAGTGTGGAGATGGGGGCAGACCGTTTTATGGAAGAGATGAGCCAATGGATGCCTTATCTGTCACTCTTTTGGAGTGATGAGTTTCTGGATGAGTTGTATGAAACGGAATACGGAGAACGAGTCGGACAATTGGTATTCGGGGAACATTTTAAGAAAAAGGACTTTGAGAACTGGGCTGTCGCAATCCGGAAAAAGATAAAAAATAAGATGTCGGAAGCGGAATACAACCGTTGTGTGATGGAACTGTCGTAGCAACCGCAGGACAGCCTGCAGTTGCATGAGCAAGTGTGAATGATGAAATTTGAACGTGCGGAATGGTGATAAGAATGAAGCATTTATCGGTAGAAGAGATTGAAAAGGTAATAGATACATCGGATTTGTCCGCAGAGTACATGAACTGGTTTGAAGGTGTGGAAAAGCATATTGCAGAATGTTCTCTTTGCAGGGAACAGATTCGCAGAAAAATATTATGCGACGATCTGGTAGATGGTTCCGTTCTTCGGGAGGGAATTTCAATGCTGGGAAAAGAAGAAGAAATCAGGAGAAATATCGTCATTTCAAGGTTATTACAGCAGAGCAAAGATAACCGGGTAATTGCAGATGCATTGCGAAAGCAGCAATATGCACAGTTATCTCTTGTCAAAAGAAAAAGCAGTGCGGTATATCGTGGTGAAAACGAACAGAAGGGGTTGAGCTACGAATGGGAGGATAAAACGCTTAAGGTAATGATTGCAGATAAACAGTTCGACCAAGTGGAACCGGAAAAGGCAAAAGTCATTCTGATGGATAACAGTATGAATGTTAAAGTGGAAAAGGTCTCTCCGGATGAGAATGGTGTGCTGACGGCAAGATTTGAAAACGTGGAGCGCATCGATGATGCCACAGTTTATATTGTAGAGGATTAGAGGGGACGCTTCTTTCATGCCCGTGACGAAAGAAGCATCCCCATATTTTATTTCCGTATTGCGGCACGTTTTCTCATAAGCGGATCCAGAATCTTTTTCCGGATTCTTAAGTGAGACGGGGTTACTTCCAGAAGCTCATCCGTATCAATGAAATCCAGAGCCTGCTCCAGAGAAAGGATTCTGGGAGGGACGAGACGAAGCGCCTCGTCTGCACTGGACGAACGAGTATTGGTCAGCTGCTTTTTCTTGCAGACATTGACTTCGATGTCCTCGCTTTTTCCCGTCTGACCGATTACCATACCTGCATATACCTTTTCACCCGGACTGATGAAGAGTGCACCGCGCTCCTGAGCATTGAACAGACCGTAGGTGACGGCCTCACCGGCTTCAAAGGCAATCAGAGAGCCCTGCTTGCGGTATTGAATATCGCCCTTGTAAGGAGCATAACCGTCAAACACGGTATTCATGATACCATTACCCTTGGTGTCTGTCATGAATTCTCCTCTGTAGCCGATTAAGCCTCTTGCGGGAATGGAAAACTCAAGCCTGGTATAGGTGCCGCCGGAGATAGTTCCCATATTGCGGAGTTCTCCTTTTCTCTGACCAAGCTTTTCAATAACGGCACCGGAAAACTCATTTGGCACATCGATATAGCATAGTTCCATGGGCTCGGTGCGTTTGCCGTTCTCATCGGTGTGGTATAGCACTTCAGCCTTGCTGACAGCAAATTCATAGCCTTCCCGGCGCATGTTTTCAATCAGAACGGAAAGATGCAGTTCGCCGCGTCCGGATACTTTAAAGCATTCGGTAGAATCTGTTTCTTCAACACGTAGGGAAACATCTGTATTCAGTTCACGGAACAGCCTGTCGCGAATATGACGGCTGGTGACATATTTTCCTTCCTGACCGGCAAGAGGAGAATCATTGACCATGAACTGCATGGCAATGGTGGGTTCGCTGATTTTCTGGAAAGGAATCGGTACTACATTGTCGGGAGAACAGAGGGTATCACCGATATGAATGTCACTGATACCGGAGATGGCAACGATGGAGCCAATGCCTGCTTCCTTCACCTCTACCTTGTTCAGACCGTCAAACTCATAAAGTTTACTTACCTTTACCTTAATCTGTTTATCGGGCTCATGGTGGTTACAGATAACAACTTCCTGGTTTACCTTGATGGTACCGTTGTCGACTTTCCCGACTCCGATACGACCGACATATTCATTGTAGTCGATGGTACTGATCAATACCTGGGTGCCTGCATCCGGGTCACCTTCGGGTGCAGGAATATAGTCTACAATGGTTTCAAAGAGCGGCTCCATGCTGGTGCCCGGTTCGCCTGCGTCCATGGAGGCAATTCCTGCCTTGGCAGAAGCAAAGACAAAAGGGCAGTCCAATTGAGAATCGTCTGCATCCAGCTCCAGAAACAGCTCCAATACTTCATCGACAACTTCGTCGGGTCTTGCTTCGGGTCGGTCGATTTTATTGATACATACGATAACCGGGAGTTTTAACTCAAGGGCTTTTCTCAATACGAATTTTGTCTGAGGCATAGCGCCTTCGAAAGCATCAACCACTAGAATAACACCATTTACCATTTTCAGGACACGTTCCACTTCACCGCCGAAATCCGCATGACCGGGAGTGTCGATGATATTAATTTTTGTATTCTTATACATAACGGCGGTGTTTTTCGACAAAATTGTAATACCGCGCTCACGCTCGATATCATTCGAGTCCATGACGCGTTCGGCAATCTCCTGACCTTCCCGGAATACACCACTTTGTTTTAACAGTTCGTCCACCAGAGTGGTTTTGCCGTGATCTACATGGGCGATAATGGCAACATTTCTGACATCTTCTCTTTTTTGTCTCATACTGAATGACCTCATTTCTTCAGAAAAAGCAACTATACAAAATTTCAAACTGAAATATTATAGCACTTTTCCTTTGGCGTTGCAAGAGAACATAAAGAAAATGACGCTTTTGTGAATGAAATATGCGAAAAATAGCATAATAACGCGATGAAAAGTTGTACTAAAATATGCTCTTTTATTGTATAAATAGTATTATCCATCGGGATAATATTCTGACGACTGATGGTGTTACCGGAAAAAGTCTTAAAACAAGAAGGGAGAACGAGTCATGACAGATAAGGTAATTGAAAACAATCAGGTAACGGTTATGGGAGAGATTGTCAGTGGATTCTCTTATAGCCATGAAATTTTCGGAGAAGGGTTTTATATGGTAGATGTCAGGTGCAAACGTCTGAGCGATAGTTTTGATGTCATTCCTGTTATGGTGTCCGAGAGACTGATGGATGTGACAGCGGACTATACGGGAGAACTGATATGCGTAAACGGACAGTTTCGCTCTTATAACCGGCACGAAGAAAGGAGAAACAGACTTGTCCTTTCTGTCTTCGCCAGAGAAATAAATTTTATTGAAGAGATGGAGGAAAGCTCAAAAACCAACCAGATATTCCTGGATGGATATATCTGCAAGGAACCGATTTACAGAAAAACACCGCTGGGCAGAGAAATTGCGGATTTACTGCTGGCAGTCAACCGTCCGTATGGGAAATCCGATTATATACCCTGCATTTGCTGGGGAAGGAATGCCCGTTATGCAAATCATTTTAAAGTTGGGGAGAGATGTGCCGTCTGGGGGCGTATCCAGAGCAGAGAATATATGAAGAAGCTGGATGAGGAAAATGTCGAAAGACGTGTCGCATTTGAGGTTTCTGTGAGTAAACTGGAATTGGCTGTGGAAGAATGAACGAAATAATGATTTGCCAAATTGAACAAAGTGTGTTATTCTGACACTACTTAAGGCAATTAGGACTGCATTTAAAATGAGGTGCTTAAGATGGCAAAGGGTTTGATTTACATATATACCGGAGACGGAAGAGGAAAGTCACCTGCGGCAATTGGCCGTGCGGTACAGGCTGCGGTTGAGGGGAAAAGTGTGGTAATTATCCAGTTCCTGAAAGGAAAAGGGCTGGAGGATTCCGAATTCCTGCGGCGTATGGAACCGGAGATAAAACTGTTCCGTTTTGAAAAGTCGGATGAAAACTTTGAACAGCTTCCGGAAGAAAAAAAGCAGGAAGAAATTCTGAATATCCGAAACGGTATGAATTTTGCCAAAAAAGTTCTGACGACCGGAGAATGTGACCTTTTGATTTTGGATGAAGTTCTGGGACTAGTGGAAAAGGGAATCGTGTCGGTAGAGGATTTAAAAACCATGTTGGAGTGTCGCGAGGAAACCAGCGTGATTATGACGGGAATCAAGCTGACAGACGAGATATGCGTGCTGGCAGATGAGGTTTCCAAAATTGAAACAGTTAAGTTCAAGGTGTGGGATTGACATTTGTTCTGACAGGTGCTATGATGCACATATATTATATATGAAACAATTTTAGAAGATAGAGGTTGCGTTTTTCAATAGTATGCTTTTTGGATGCGGCAGGAGCAGATGAGAGAAAGCGGAAAGGGAAAGACGCCGAAAGAGGAAGTTGCCTGTCGACTGAGTCTTGGGCATGCAGTTAAGAACTGTATGACTGTCATCCGATAATCGGATGGGGCGCTATCGGAAAATTCTTTTAGGAGTTTACACCGGCGCTTTTTGTGCCGGTGTTTTTTGAACTAAGGGAAAAAATCAGGAGGTAAAAGAATGTCAATTTTTAGAGGCGCAGGAGTAGCAATTATTACACCAATGTATGAAGATGGAACTGTAAATTACGATGAATTCGCAAAAATCGTGGAATATCAAATTGAGAAGGGAACAGATGCTATCATCGTATGTGGAACAACCGGTGAGGCTTCCACACTTTCCCATGAAGAACATCTGGATGTCATCAAATATTGCGTGGAGAAGGTTGCGGGGCGTATCCCTGTGATTGCAGGGACAGGTTCCAACAGTACAGAGACAGCAATTTATCTTTCCACAGAAGCGGAGAAGTACGGAGTAGATGGTCTACTTCTTGTGAGCCCCTATTATAATAAAGCAACCCAGAACGGGTTGTATGCACATTTCAAGGCAGTTGCGAATTCCGTGAAGGTTCCCATTCTGCTTTATAATGTTCCCGGCAGAACAGGCTGCAATATTCTGCCTGAGACGGTAGTGAGACTTTGCCGGGATGTGGAAAACATTGTAGGTGTCAAGGAAGCAAGCGGAAATATCAGCCAGATTGCACATCTTGCAGCCATTGCGGACGGTTGTGTTGATATTTACTCCGGAAATGATGACCAGATTGTTCCCATCATGTCCCTGGGTGGTATCGGTGTAATTTCCGTACTTTCCAATGTGGCACCGGCGCAAACCCATGAAATATGCCAGAAGTTCCTGGACGGTGATGTAAAGGAGAGTTGTCGGCTTCAGTTGAAGGCATTGGATTTGTGCAATGCGCTGTTCTGCGAGGTAAATCCGATACCGGTGAAGAAAGCGCTGAATCTGATGGGATTTGCGGCAGGGCCTTTAAGAATGCCGCTGACCGAGATGGAAGAGGCAAATGCTCAGAGGCTGGAAAAAGCAATGAAGGCATACGGAATTTTATAGTTTGTGAAAAAAATATCCCACCCTTTTCGGGGTGGGGTTTTTATGCTATAGTAAATTTAAGTTATGTTTATGGAGGAAAATCAGATGACCAGAGTAATTATGCACGGATGCAACGGAAAAATGGGACAGGTAATCAGCGGTCTGATAGCTGCGGATGATTCAATTGAACTTGTGGCAGGAGTGGATGCAAAAGATGATGGACACAATCCGTATCCTGTTTTTCGGAGAATCAGTGAGTGTATGGTGGAGGCAGACTGTATCATTGACTTTTCAGCAGCTGCAGCAGTAGATGGATTACTGGACTATTGTGCAGAGAAAAGAATTCCCTGTGTTCTTTGTACAACGGGACTTTCCGAGGAACAGCTGGAGAAGGTGAAAGAGACTTCCGAAAAGACTGCAATTCTGAAATCTGCCAATATGTCTCTGGGAATCAATCTGCTGCTGAAGCTGGTAAAGAATGCGGCTGATGTGCTGGCAAATGCCGGATTCGATATGGAAATTGTGGAAAAACACCACAATTTAAAAGTGGATGCTCCCAGTGGAACAGCGCTTGCACTTGCAGATTCTATCAACGAAGAGCTGAACCATGAATATACCTATGTCTTTGACAGAAGCTCCAGAAGAGAGAAGAGGCCTCAAAAGGAGATTGGTATCAGTTCAGTAAGAGGCGGAACGATTGTCGGGGATCACGATGTGATTTTTGCAGGAACGGATGAGGTAATTACTTTTTCCCATACGGCATATTCCAAGGCTGTATTCGGAAGAGGTGCGGTACAGGCTGCAAAATTTCTGGTAGGAAAACCTGCGGGAATGTATGATATGAGCAATGTCATTGCGGATATACTGGGATAGTATATAGTTTGTCTTCCCGGGAAGGTTTATCTGGCGTGACAGAATGGTATTACAGGAAGGGTAATTAACAGGAAAGGATGAATTTCGGAGGAAAAGACGATATGGACGAGAGGGACAGGCGGGTATTGAAAACTTTGTCGAAGCAGTATAAAACGATTGCGGCAGCATCGACAGAGATTATTAATTTACAGTCTATCTTGAATCTGCCCAAGGGGACAGAACATTTTTTGACGGACATTCACGGAGAAAATGAACAATTTAATCATGTGTTGAAGAATGGCTCCGGTTCCATACGAAGAAAAATTGACGAGGAATTCGGAAGCACAATCAGCACGAAGGACAAGAAAAGTCTGGCTACCTTGATTTATTATCCGGAAGAAAAACTGGAAATTGCAGAGCGGGAAGAAGAGAATATAGATGACTGGTACAAGATTTCCCTTCACAGGCTGGTGCAGATGATTAAGCGGGTTTCCTCCAAGTATACCCGTTCCAAGGTGCGAAAGGCGCTTCCGAAAGATTTTGCTTATGTAATAGAAGAACTGATTACGGAAAAAGAAGAGATTCAGGACAAAGAAGCTTATTATAATGAAATTATCCATACCATCATCAGGATTGGCAGGGCACCGCAGTTTATCATTGCGCTGAGCCATCTGATTCAGCGCTTATGTATCGATCATCTTCATATTGTAGGAGATATTTATGACAGGGGACCGGGACCGCA
Organism: uncultured Lachnospiraceae bacterium; assembly: GCA_945913255.1. Taxonomy (GTDB): domain Bacteria; phylum Bacillota; class Clostridia; order Lachnospirales; family Lachnospiraceae; genus Acetatifactor. Next base: position 24,667 of record CAMEDC010000017.1, on the reverse strand, counting down.
TATCATTATGGATACTTTATGCGACTACCATTCCGTTGATGTGCAATGGGGAAATCATGATATGGTCTGGATGGGAGCCGCAAGCGGTCATCTGGCGTGTATTGCAAATGTGATTCGGATGGCCGCACGGTATGGAAATCTTGCTACCATTGAGGATGGATACGGTATCAATCTTCTGCCTCTTGCAACTTTTGCCATGGAGGTATACGGAGACGTTAATTGTAATGTTTTTGACATACGGTTCAACACAGATTACAACACAAAGGATCTGGGACTGGACACAAAGATGCACAAGGCTATGGCTGTCATTCAGTTTAAACTGGAAGGACAGCTGATTATGCGGCATCCTGAATTTCATATGGAAGAGAGAATGCTGCTGGATAAGATTGATTACGAGAAGGGAACCGTCAATATATCCGGCAGGGAATATCAAATGCTGGATATGGATTTTCCGACCATAGACCCGAAGAAACCTTTTGAACTGACAGAAGAAGAGAGCAAGGTTATGGTTCGGCTCCAGCAGGCCTTTATGAAATGCGAAAAGCTGCAGCGGCATGTGAAATTCCTGTATGCCAAGGGCGGCATGTATAAAATTTATAATGGAAATCTTTTGTTCCATGGCTGCGTACCCATGAATCCGGACGGAAGCTTTGCTGAAGTGGAGATATATGGGAAAAAATACAAAGGAAAAGCACTCTATGATATTCTGGAATATTATGCCAGAAGAGGGTATTATGCCAAGGATCAGGCAGAACGCTCTGCCGGACAGGATATCATGTGGTATATCTGGACAGGAAAGGGGTCGCCTGTTTTCGGAAAGGAAAAGATGGCAACCTTCGAAGGCTATTTTGTAGCTGACGAAGAGGCACAGATAGAACAGAAGAACAGTTACTACCAGCTGCTGGAGAAGGAAGAAACCATCAACAGCATTTTACAGGAGTTTGGACTGGATACAAGGGATGCCCATATTATTAACGGTCATGTGCCGGTGGAACAGATTCATGGGGAATCTCCGATTAAATGCGGCGGCAAGCTTCTTGTCATTGACGGTGGTTTTTCAAAAGCATATCAGAAAAAGACCGGAATTGCGGGATATACGCTTGTATGTAATTCCAGAGGCCTGCGCCTTGTGGCACATGAGCCCTTCGAATCGGCGAAGGCTGCGATTATTAACGAGTCGGATATCTTTTCCGATTCAATCGAAGTGGAAACATTCAGAAGAAGAAAACTGGTTGCAGATACGGATATCGGAAGGGAGATTCAAGAAAATATCTATTATCTGGAAGAACTTCTGGAGGCGTACAGAGACGGAAATCTGATGGAAGAATAGTGCTTTCAGGCGTCAGAGCCAGGTCACCGGAAGACGCCTGAAAGTCCTGTTTCACAGAAAATGACAGAACGGTTTACCTTGCTGTTCCACCGTTTGTGGTGGTGCTGTTTGTAGTCGTACCGTTTGTGTTTGTACCGGTTCCTTGATTTGAGGTGGTACCGTTGCCGTCTCCAATCAAGTCATCGGTTATATCGGATACACCGTTTGCCGCATCGTCGACTACATCGCTGATTGCATTTCCGGCATCATCCAATACGGAGCCATTGTTGTTTTCCGTTGTGCCATTATGAGTTCCTTCGTTGATGGTTCCGTTGTCGACACCATTTGTGGTTTGATTATTACCATTGGTAGTCCCGTTAGCAGTGCCATTGGTAGTGCCGTTTACAGAGCCATTGTTATTGTTGCCGTTATTACCTGTGGTGTTATTGTTTCCGGCATTGCTGCTTTCTGTCTGGGAGCCGTTTCCGGCCATACTGCCGGAATTGCTGCCATTGTTACCGTTGGTACAGGCGGTTGCCATGCACATATAGACAAGAACCAGTCCCAACGCCAGAAGCTTTTTTGCTCCTGCAAAATGTTTTGATTTTTTCATAGTTTCCTCCATTCTGCTTTGTTTGCTGCTAATCAGTCCGTCATAATGCGCGGGACGTCTGATTGTCAGTAGTATGTGAAGGAGAAGAAAAAATATGCATTCTGCAGAAAAAATGGAATATTTTTTTTATTATGTCCTGAATGGAGGATCCTAATGGAATTCAGACCATGTATTGATATTCATAACGGAAAAGTAAAACAGATAGTGGGCGGAAGCCTGAAGGATGAATGTAATCAGGCGAGAGAAAATTTTGTATCCAATCAGGATGCGGCATTTTTTGCAAAATTATACAAAAATGCAGGATTACGGGGCGGTCACATCATTATGCTGAATGCTTCCGGCAGCGAGTTTTACGAGGAAACGAGAAAACAGGCTTTTTCAGCGCTACGAGCATATCCCGGCGGGATGCAGGCAGGCGGAGGAATCACGCCGGAAAATGCCGGAAGTTTTCTGGAAGCAGGCGCATCTCATGTAATTGTGACATCTTATGTATTCCGGGATGGCAGGATTCACTATGACCGTTTGAAAAAAATGGTGGCTGCGGTTGGAAAAAAGCATCTTGTGTTGGATCTGAGCTGTAAGAAAACGGAGCGGGGATATCTGGTTGTGACTGACAGATGGCAGAGAATGACGGAGGAACGTGTGGAGGAAGCACTGTTAGACAAACTTTCCGGATTCTGTGATGAATTCCTGATTCATGCGGTAGATGTTGAGGGAAAAGCAGAGGGAATAGAAGAAGAACTTGCCGTGCTGCTTGGACAGTGGGGGAAAATGCCTATGACCTATGCAGGCGGCGTTCATAGCTATGAGGATTTGAATTTGCTGTGTAAGCTTGGACAAAATCATCTGAACGTGACAATAGGAAGTGCACTTGATTTGTTCGGAGGCAATCTGCATTGGGAGAGTGTGTTGGAATTTTGCGGAAAGCAGAACAGGAAGATGGAATAAAAGAACTGCCTGTCAACTGAACAGGCAGTTCTTTTGTAAACGGGATTATTTTATAATTTTGTTACGTTAACAGCCTGGGGACCTTTTTCGCTGTCCTTAATTTCGAATTCTACAGCAGCGCCTTCTTCCAGAGTTTTGTAGCCCTCCATGTTCAGCCCGCTATAGTGAACGAAAATGTCGTTTCCGGCCTCGTCTGAAATGAATCCGTAGCCCTTCTGGTTGTTAAACCACTTAACAGTTCCTTTGCTCATGGTATTACCTCCGAAAAAAATAAAAATGTGTTGTAACCAACAGGTACAGAATAGCACAAATGCGAAAAAAAGTAAAGAATTACATGGAATCATACACTTTGCACAAAAAAACTTGAAAATATTATGCATAGTGGGAAAATCTTAATTTTTCTTTGGAAAAATATTACAAAAATGTTAAATCTAAGTTGATGTAATGAGTTCCTTATGGTAAAATATCTGTATTCGCGTTTTACCGGAGGTAACTTTTATGAAGCGTGTACGACATAAACGCAAAAATCGGCATATGCTTCTTGTAACATCGGATGCAGTGGATGCGGAAATAAAGCAGTATCATTTGCACCCTTGGCTACTGTATGTGCTGCTTTTGATTGTCTGCGTAGCCGTAGGAGCGTTGATTGGGTTTTGCTTTTATGAGCAGGATGTGATGGAAGAGAAAACAGCGGAAGCGGTGCAACAGCAGGAAGCGATTGCATTGCTGGAGCGGGAGAAGGAAGAACTGGAAACACAGATTGCGTCACTGAACGAGACGGTGCAGATTCTGAGCGATACGGTGAATCAGAAGACACAGAGTGAGACGCAGCTGTCGGAACAGCTGGAAAAGCAGACGACCCCTACGGAGTTCCCGTTGACGGGTTCGGCTTCCATGGAAGAGGTCACGGAGGGAGAACCGATGTGTATTTTTACAGCTGCTGCCGGTGCTATGGCAGTTTCTACCGCCAGTGGAACAGTGATAGCAGTAAATGATGACAGTGAGTATGGACATAATATCTGGATTGATCATGGAAACGGATATGTAACCATATACAGGAACCAGGGCGATGTAAAGGTCAAACAGGGTGAGGAAGTAACACAGGGAACAACATTGTTTTTGATTAGCGATGAAAACAGTAAACTGGGTTACCAGATGATGAAGGACGGAGTTTATATTAATCCTATGGATATGCTTGTCATCAGTGGTTAATAGTATGAGGAGGATACTGGAAATATGAGAAAGAAAGATGTTGTAATGAATACCATAATTGGAAGGGGTGCAGAATGTAGCAGCGATTTTTCGGCGGAAGGATCTGTCAGAATCGATGGCTGTGTGAACGGCAATGTGACGATTACGGGGAACTTAATTGTAGGAGCCACAGGTGTCATTCACGGTGACGTGGCTGCCGCAGGAGCGGTTATCGGCGGTGAAGTGACAGGAAGTGTAACCGCGCCGGAAAAGGTTGAACTGACAGCAACTGCAAAGGTAATCGGTGACATTACAACCGGTACGATCGTCATTGATGAGAAAGCAATTTTTCAGGGAAAATGTGATATGAATCAGGAGGTATCCTCCAAAAGGCCGAAACCGAGCGGAAGAGCATTGAGAGCCGGGAAAAAATCTGCCAAGGCAGCAATTGCGGAAGCACTGAAGGAAGTGGAAGCGGAGAACCGTGAGGATGCGGCTGACGAGGCAACGGAGACAAAGACGGAAGAACAATAAAAGCAAAAAAGCATCGGAGTAATCTTCTCCGGTGCTTTTTCTGATTTCTATGCCAGACTGTTGCTGTTATTCCCGCGGTTTGGAGTCCGTGGGCATGTCCATTCTGCCGAATACCATCTCGTAACCGTCGTTTCCATAATTCAGGGAACGGTTTACGCGGCTGATGGTTGCAGTGGATGCACCGGTCTTTTCTGCAATTTCAAGGTAAGTCTTGTGACTTTTCAGCATGGCTGCCACCTCGAAACGCTGAGACAGGGAGAGCAATTCGTTTACGGTGCATAAATCCTCAAAGAAGCTATAACATTCGTCACGGTTTTTCAGGCAAAGAATAGCATCAAAAAGAGAATCTACGGCTTCTGTCTTAATTTTTTTGTTCATTTTCTAAATACCTCTCTTGTTACTTTTACGCTGTGAAGTTTTACAGCTTAACTATAAACATTTTATCATACTAAAGTCGTAAAGTAAAGGGAGGAAACGGAAAAATCAGATGAACTTTCTAAAAAGAAACAGTTGTCATGTAGTTTTGAATACTATATAATTGTCATAGTGCATATATGCAAAGCGGGGGAATCTAAATGACAATTGATAACAATGATTTGCTTAACAGTATATTGGCCAGTCTTGACAGGATTCAGTATGTGAATCCCGATGATATTCCGAATATTGACCTGTATATGGATCAGGTGACGACATTCATGGATAATAAGCTTCGTTCTACAGCCAGATATCCCGGTGAGGATAAAATATTGACAAAGACCATGATAAACAATTATGCAAAAAATGATTTGCTGCCTCCTCCGGTGAAAAAGAAATATTCCAAGGAACACGTGTTGCTTCTGATATTTATCTATTATTATAAGGGGATTCTGTCAATTAATGATATTCAGATACTGCTGAAACCCATTACAGACCATTTCTTTCACTGCGATAAGGAATTTAACCTGGAAAGTATTTATCGTGAGGTCTTCGGATTGGAGAAGCAGCAGCTGGATGTTTTGAAGGCGGATGTGATAGAAAAATTCAGAATTGCTGAACAGACTTTTCAGGATGCACCGGAGGAAAGCACGGATTTCCTGCAGAAATTTGCCTTTATCTGCACCTTGAGCTTTGACGTTTATGTGAAAAAACTGATGATTGAAAAGATGATTGACGAACTGGCAAAGGATGAGGCTGCATATGCGGCAGCGGAAAAGGCCGAAGGAAAGAAGAAAGAGAAAACTCACAGAGCGGAAGCGCCTGATGAAGTATAGAACTGACAGGAGGAAAATAGTGTGAAAGATGCAAATTGCGGATATTGTATGAGAGGAGAACTGCTGGATAAATTCGGTATCTTTATCTGTGATCTTACAGTCAGCAGTCTGATTTTGTTCAAGGAACAGTCCAAGCCCGGCAGATGCATTGTGGCTTATAAGGATCATGTCAGCGAGATGATTGATATTTCTGACGAGGAAAGGAATGCATTTATTGCGGATGTTGCACATGCTGCCAGAGCAATTCATGCAGCTTTTCACCCTGATAAGCTGAATTATGGAGCATATGGTGACACCGGATGTCATCTGCATATGCACCTCTGCCCCAAGTACAAGGATGGGGACGAGTGGGGTGGTACTTTCCAGATGAATCCCGGGAAGACCTATCTTACCGATGCGGAATATCAGGAAATGATTGAGAAAATCAAAGCGAATCTGTAACAAGAATCCCGTAAAGGAAACCATAACAGTAATCTTGTAGATTATACCTTGCAGCCTTTTGCTGCAGGGTATTTTTTTTGTAACCTTTTCCGATTAAAATTCATAAGATATTTCAGTCTTCTTAAAATGCAGCATGAAAGAACCATAAAAGCCATCATGGTGGATCATGAAATGCATCAGTAAGAGAAACATGTAAAGGGAGGTCTCTATGAAAGGGTTGTTTTTGAAAAAAATGTGCGTACTGGGAATGGCAGCGCTTGTTGTCTGCATGGCGGCAGGCTGCGGTAAGGAAAGTGCATCAGCACAGAACGGGAAGACAAAGGTTGTCCTCAATGAGGTGGCTCACTCCATCTTTTATGCGCCCATGTATGTGGCTATTGAGGAAGGGTATTTTACTGAGGAAGGAATTGAGCTGGAACTGGTGACTGGATTTGGCGCAGATAAAACCATGACGGCAGTATTGACGGATGCTGCGGATATCGGTTTTATGGGAAGTGAGTCTACAGTGTATACCTATGTCGGCGGAACACAGGATTATGTAGTAAATTTCGCACAACTGACACAACGAGCAGGTAATTTTTTAGTGGCACGTCAGAAATTGGATGATTTTTCGTGGGATATGTTAAAAGGAAAGAATGTTCTGGGCGGAAGAGCGGGCGGCATGCCGGAGATGGTATTTGAATATATTCTGGAAAAGAACGGCATTGATCCGGACGCGGATTTGGCAATTGACCAGAGTATTGATTTCGGCTCCACTGCTGCTGCATTCTCAGGTGGACAGGGGGATTTTACGGTAGAGTTCGAACCTCATGCAACTGCGCTGGAGCAAAAGGGAGACGGCTATGTGGTAGCTTCTCTTGGGGAAGACTCGGGCTATGTGCCCTATACTTCTTTCTCAGCAAAGAAGAGCTATCTGGAGAAAAACCGAGATACAGTGCAGGCGTTTACCAATGCACTGCAGAAGGGAATGGATTATGTACAGACACACACACCTGCAGAGATAGCAGAAGTAATTGCACCGCAGTTTGCAGAGACGGATATGGAGACATTGACCACAATTGTGGAGCGCTATTATAATCAGGATACCTGGAAGGAGAATCTTATTTTTGAAAAGGATTCCTTTGATTTGCTGCAAAACATTCTGGATGATGCGGGAGTTCTGAAGGAGAGAGTACCTTATGAGAATCTGGTGACAACGGAGTTTGCGGAAAAGGCAGCGAAGTAAAGAGACGCGCCAACATTGGCCCAAGCCACGCCAATCTCGATTTCGCTGCTGGCGCAGCTACATCTCGAATGTCTCGGCCCAAGCCACGCCAATCTCGATTCCGCTGCTGGCGCAGCTACATCTCGAATGTCTCTGCCCAAGCCACGCCAATCTCGATTCCGCTGCTGGCGCAGCTACATCTCGATTTCGCGGCATTCGCCGCATACAAAAAGGAATCGAATAGCGCTTACGAAAGTAAACTTTCGACGCGTATCCGCTTCCTTTTTGTGCGTGGCTCATTTTAAACGAATATTTTTAATCGCCCAGAGTTGGAGGGCTTTTGCGTTGGTGCTGATCTTTTCCAGAGAATCAAGGATTTCCTGGAAAGCGGGACGCTCGCTTTCCTCGATGACGCCGTCTTCGGAAATGGCAATCAGAGAGGCGCGGAGCGAATCGATATCTTTCAGAGAACCAAGTACTTTCAGAGCAAGTCTGTCAAAATCATCTATGGTCACTTCATGCACGCTGTCACGTCCGATGGGGCACTCCCTCGCACAGTATGAATTACAAAGCTCCGGTGCATTGTAGGCCGCAGCCATTGCCTTGACTTCTTCCGGATAGGGGGCTATGGTATCCAGCTCGATTCGGGCCAGTCTGGTGCGGTCGATTCCAATGATTTCCGCTGCCTTCTCGCGGCTGGAGAAATCGTCATTTTTTTCTGCTGCTTCGCAACGTGCGAGATAATACATATTATCAGCTGCTTTTGTGGCTTTTTTTCCCATGTCAGTTTTTTCCCTTTACTGTATAATTGAAACTGGTAAATACATTTCTTTCAGTTTATTAGATATGGACGCATTTGTAAAGAAAGAAACGGAATATTTTCCGAAACCTGTTGAGAGAATGCACAAAGTTTGATAAAATATAAGAGATAATTATGTATTTACAGTCAGGAACTGCCATACATATAAGGCGGAGATAAATAAAACAAGCGGAGGATGAACAAATGGGATTGATTAAAGCAGCAAAGGACGCATTGCAGACCGTGTTGGCGGATCAGTGGAGAGAGTATTTCTATTGTGATTCTCTTTCCAATGATGTACTGATGGTAAAAGGCCAGAAGCGGGTGAATGATGGACGCAACAGCAATACAAAAGCATCCGATAACATTATTTCAAATGGTTCCGTGATTGCCGTGAATGAGGGACAGTGCATGATTATTGTAGATCAGGGCGGTATCGTGGATGTATGTGCGGATGCAGGGGAATTTATCTATGATAATTCCACAGAACCCAGCCTTTTCTATGGAAATCTCGGAGACAGCGTAAAAGGAAGCTTCGGAACGCTTGGAAGAAGATTTACTTTTGGCGGAAATACGGCAAAAGATCAGAGAGTGTATTTCTTTAATACCAAGGAAATTATCAATAATCTGTTTGGAACGCCGACACCGATTCCTTTCCGTGTCCTGGATAAGAATACGGGATTTGACTTTGATACGGCTGTAAAAATTAATGGTCAGTATTCTTTCAAAATAGTTGACCCCATCCTTTTCTATACAAATGTGTGTGCCAACGTGCCGGACAGTTATAAAAAGACAGATTTGCTCGCAACCTTAAAGGGAGAATTGCTGACTGCATTGCAGCCGGCTCTGGCAAAGATTTCGGCACAGGGTGTGCGCCCTTACGAGATTCCCGGTTTTTCTGTGGAAATCTGTAACCTGCTGGTAGAAGAACTGTCCGGTCAGTGGACAGAACTGCGTGGTATCCAGATGGTAAAAATGGCTATCAATGCGGCTGATATGCCCAGCGAAGACAGAGAACGTTTCCAGAAGTGGCAGGATACTGCTATGCTGCGTAATTCCGACATGCAGTCTGCAAGAAAAACAGAGGCTTTCTCTAATATGATGGAGAATATGCAGGGCGGTAAGAATGGCGGTTCCGTTATGGACGGTGCCATGAATATGATGGCCATGGGAATGATGAATAACATGATGGGAGGAAATGCTTTCGGCGGCGGTATGGGGCAGCAGAATGCAGCGATGCAGCAGGCACCTCAGATGCAGGCAGGTACTGCAGCACCTGTCTTAGGCTGGACCTGTAAGTGCGGACATACGGATAACAGAGGAAAATTCTGTATGGAGTGTGGAGCTCCGAAGCCCGCTGAGGCAGGCTGGACTTGTAGTTGCGGAGCGGTGAATCAGGGAAAGTTCTGTACAAACTGCGGAAGCAAGAGGCCGGAAGGCGCACCTCTCTATAAATGCGATAAGTGCGGCTGGGAGCCGGAAGACCCTGCACATCCACCTAAGTTCTGTCCTGAGTGTGGAGACATCTTTGATGAGAATGACAGAGTGTAAGGTATAAACAGTGAGTCAGATGTAATGCATCGCAGCAGTCAGCTGTTCAGCTTCGGTTGAAGACGGGCTGCTGCGATTTTATGCGAGCGGGAGAGGAAGAATGACAGCAGGACAAATCGGAGTAATCGTCATACTGGTTCTGGCACTGACAGTGCTTGCGGGTGGTTATATTGCCTACAGGAAAATCAGCAGAAAGGTGAGGGAGTTTTCTCATGCGGCTTTCGGAACGGATTCCATTGTGGAAGGCTTTCAAAAAATTGAGAAGGAGTCGGAAATTACACCGAAATCCGTATCTGCGGCAACAAACCTCTATATGCCTCAGATTTTGAGAGATTTTCCGGAGTTTCATTATGAGGAGATGCGAAACAGGGCGGAAAACGTTCTGACCGGTTTTTTACAGGGAATTGACACAAAGAACATGTCGGAACTGAAAGAAGGAACCACCAGCGAACTGCGGGAAAAGCTGAGAATGAAGATTGATGCTTTGAAAAGCGAGAATGCTGAAGAGCATTTTCATAATATCATGATTCACAGAACGGAAATCAAGTCCTACCGGAAGCTAAAGGGAAGATGCAGTATCCTGTTCCAGTCGGCTGTACAGTATAATCATTATAAAGAACGGGACGGTAAGATTGTAGCGGGTTCTGCAGAGAAACTGGAGCAGTCCCGATATAATGTGGAAATGATTTATATACAGGACCGCGAACTGGTAGAGAATCAGACGGATTCCGGTCTTGCCATGAACTGTCCGAATTGCGGTGCGCCGCTGCCGAAGTTGGGCGCAAAGAAATGTCTGTACTGCGATACCCCTATTGTGGAATTTAACATTCGTATCTGGAATTTCAGTAATGTGGAAGAAGCATAAGGCGATGAGGAGGAAACATGAGCATATATGACACATTAAACCGAGAGCAGAAAGAGGCGGTTCTCCAGACGGAAGGACCTCTTCTTCTTTTGGCGGGAGCGGGCAGCGGTAAAACGCGTTGCATTACACACAGAATTGCATATTTGATAGATGAAATGGGTGTAAAGCCCTGGAATATTCTTGCTATTACTTTTACCAATAAAGCAGCAGGAGAAATGCGGGAACGTGTGGATAATCTTGTTGGATTTGGAGCCGATCAGGTCTGGGTTTCCACGTTTCATTCTCTCTGTGTCAGGATTTTACGCAGATATATTGAAAAACTCGGATTTGACAACGGGTTTACAATATACGATACAGATGACCAGAAAACGGTGATGAAAGGCATCTGTAAGCGTCTGAATGTTGACACGAAAATGTATAAGGAGAGAGCACTGCTGGAGGCAATTTCCTCCGCAAAGGACAATCTTATCGGTGTCAGGGAATATGAGCTTGATGCTGCGGGAGACTATCGGAAATCGGTATACGCAAAGGTTTACAGGGAATATCAGGAAACATTGCGGAAGAATAATGCAGTTGATTTTGATGATATTATTGTAAAGACGGTGGAATTATTCAAAAATTGCCCTGAGATACTGGACTTTTACCAGGAAAGATTTCAGTACATCATGGTGGATGAATATCAGGATACCAATACCGCGCAGTTTGAACTGATAAGGCTTCTGGCGCAGAAATACCGCAATCTCTGTGTGGTGGGTGATGATGATCAGTCCATATATAAGTTCCGTGGTGCCAACATCAGGAATATTCTGGATTTTGAACAGTATTTTCCGGAGGCAAGAGTCATCAAACTGGAACAGAATTATCGTTCTACCCAGTCGATACTGGATGCAGCCAACGCGGTCATTCAGAATAATCAGGGAAGAAAGGACAAGGCACTTTGGACGGACAGAGGTGCCGGAAGCAAGATTCATTTCAGACAGTTTGACAATGCATATGAGGAGGCGGAATATATTGCAGATGATGTGTGCAGGAAGGTGAGAAAGGAAGGCGCATCGTATAAGGACTGCGCAGTGCTTTACCGAACCAATGCACAGTCGCGTCTTCTGGAGGAGCGCATGATTATGGAAGGAGTGCCCTATAATGTGGTGGGCGGCACAAATTTCTATTCCCGATTGGAAATTAAGGATATTCTTGCTTACTTAAAAACGATTGACAACGGCAGGGATGAAGTAGCAGTTAGACGGATTGTCAATGTCCCTAAAAGAGGAATTGGTGCAGCGACGCTTGACAAACTGGAGGATTATGCCCAGATACGGGATGTGAGTCTCTATGAGGCCATGGAACTTGCGGATGAAATCATGAGTCTGGGTAAGACATCTGTAAAAATACGTCCCTTTGTACAATTGATTCAGAGTCTGAAAAAAGCTGCTTCGGAAATGACGGTGGCAGAGCTGATTCAGGAGATTGTAGACCGTATCGGTTATGCGGAATATCTGCAGGATAACGATGACGAGAGTGCTGAGGACAGAATGGCAAATGTGGACGAATTGATTACGAAGGCAGTAAATTATCAGGAGTCCCATGAGGAACCGTCATTAAGCGAATTCCTGGCAGAGGTTGCACTGGTGGCAGAAATAGACAATGTGGACAGTGATGATAATCGTGTCCTTTTGATGACCCTGCATTCCGCAAAGGGGCTGGAGTTTCCGAACGTGTATCTGGCGGGGATGGAGGATGGACTTTTCCCCAGTTACATGACCATTGTATCCGATGACCCTTCGGATATTGAAGAGGAGAGAAGACTTGCTTATGTGGGAATCACCAGGGCCATGAACGATTTGACACTGACTTGTGCTCGAATGAGAATGACACGCGGAGAAACGCAGTATAATCCGGTGAGCCGGTTTGTGAGAGAAATTCCGGATGCCCTGTTGGATAATTCCGTACCGAAGCCAAAACGTTCCCTTGAGGACAGAGATATGCTGGAAAATCTTATCGGGATGGGGAGCGGAAGAACTCAGACGGCTTCTTCCGGCTATGATTTCCGACCGAAAGCAACCCTTCGCCCTAAGGTGACGGCAAAGGCGGATAAGCCTTTTATTGCGAAAGGAATCGACAGCCTGAACCAGCTGGCGGGAATATCAAAAGGAGCGCATGTCCAACTGAGCACAGAGCTTCCCTACGGAATCGGAGACCGGGTATCTCATATTAAGTATGGAGAGGGAACCGTTACCAACCTGGTGAAAGAACCGCGGGATTACAAGGTGACAGTGGAATTTGACAGGGCAGGTCAGAAGATTATGTATGCTTCTTTTGCAAAACTGAAAAGATTGTAGTAATTTTTTTGAGGTTGTGGTATACTAATAAAAACGGCGGGCTTGAAATTGCCGATATAGTAACAGATTATTATAATGTGGGAGGTATCCTTATGAATAAACTTGAAGATTTGGTTAGTGTTGCAAAGCTGAATGAGTTTCTTGGGAAAAAGCAGGAGCCCGAAAAAAAGAAATGTAATGTGGTAGTCTGCGTACTGGCAGTAATTGGTGCAATTGCAGCAGTGGCAGCAATCGCCTATGCGGTTTACCGTTATTTCACTCCCGATTATCTTGAGGATTTCGAGGATGAGTTTGAGGATGAATTCGAGGACGAAGAGGGAGACGATGAGGAAGATGACTTCTTCGTTGACGAGGGAGAAAACTAAGTAAATGAAAAAAGGACAGGTATTTGAGGCGACAGTCGAGAGGGTGGATTTCCCCAACAAAGGCATTGTACCTACCGGGGAGGGCACCGTGATCGTAAAAAACAGCCTGCCCGGTCAGAAGATTAAGCTTAGTGTCAATAAAGTAAGAAAAGGGAAGGCGGAGGGTCGCCTGTTGGAGGTGATGGAAAAATCACCTCTCGAAACAGGAACTCCGTGTTCCCATTTTGGTGTATGCGGAGGTTGTACGTATCTTTCTCTCCCCTACGAGGAACAGCTGGGAATTAAGGAAAGACAGGTCAAACAGTTATTGGACGGTGTTTTAGACAGGCAGGATACCGAATGGAAATGGGAAGGCATCAAGGGAAGCCCGGTAGCGTATGAATATCGAAACAAGATGGAGTTTTCTTTCGGTGACGAGATAAAGGATGGCCCGCTTGCACTGGGTATGCATAAGCGAGGTAGTTTTTATGATGTGGTGACGGTGGATGACTGTCACATTGTGGATGAAGACTACCGCCTGATTTTGAGAACAGTTCTGCATTACTTTGCAGGAAAGGAAATCCCTTACTACCATAAGCTCAGGCAGGATGGCTACCTGCGTCATCTTCTGGTGAGAAAGGCATCCCGGACAGGAGAGATTCTTGCAGCACTGGTGACTACTTCGCAGAAGCCTGAAACCGTTTCGGAGGAAGAACTACTCTGCGGATTCAGAGAGGTATTGCTTTCTCTGGAAAGAGAAGGTAAGCTCTCCGGGAAATTTGCCGGAATTCTCCATATCACCAATGATTCCCAGTCCGATGTGGTGCAGAGTGACCGCACCGATGTGCTGTACGGACAGGATTATTTTTATGAAGAACTGCTGGGGCTTCGCTTTAAAATATCCACTTTTTCCTTTTTTCAGACAAATTCTTACAGCGCAGAAATTTTGTATGAGACAGCCAGGGAATATGTGGGCGAACTTGGTGGAAATGACAAGATAGTTTACGATCTCTACAGTGGTACCGGAACCATTGCACAACTTATGGCTCCTGTGGCAAAGAAAGTCATTGGCGTAGAAATTGTGGAAGAGGCTGTGGAGGCAGCGAAAAGGAATGCTGCGGAAAATGGTCTTGGTAACTGCGAATTCATTGCAGGAGATGTTTTAAAAGTACTGGATGCAATTGAGGAGAAACCGGATTTTATTATTCTGGATCCGCCCCGGGATGGAATTCATCCCAAAGCGCTGCCTAAGATTATCCGCTATGGCGTGGACCGCATTGTCTACATATCCTGCAAGCCCACAAGCCTTGTGCGGGATTTGGAGGTGTTTTTACAAAACGGATATACGGTAGAAAAGTGTGTAGCTGTAGACCAGTTCCCCTGGACAGCAAATGTAGAAGTCGTGTGCCTGCTTTCAAAGAAAGCAAATGAATAACAGGAAAAAGAGCCGGAACATAATTCCGGCTCTTTTTTCATGAAAGAAATCATTCCTTCTCATATCGGTCAGGAACAAGATGTGCCTTCTGCAAAGCCAGGTACAATGCCGGAAGCAGAAGCAGCTGTAAAATGATTCCGGGAAGGCTGGATACAAAATAGGCGGTTGCCCAGGCTTTGAAGGAGTAGGAGCCTGCCGAGAAGATAAGCGCTTTGGCAAGGCCACCCACAATACGGCCAGAAAGCATGGCAGTCACAAGGCTGATGTACAAATCTGCAGCCGGTTTTCCGGTGCGGACAGACTTCATCAGAATTCCTGTCACAAGACCGTATACACCAAGTTCGATTATCATGCCGTACAATATGGGGCCCATGGGAGGCATTCCCGTAATCAAACTGGAAAGTAAGGGACCAATCAGCCCGCACAAAAGGCCATAAGGCCAGCCGCAGATAAGTCCGCATAGGAGGACAGGAAGATGCATGGGGGAGAGAAGCGTACCTGCATTGGGTATGGCGTGCAGAGCCATGGGCAAAACAACGCAGAGTGCCATGAGCACAGCGGTAGTTACACATTTAGTTACGGATGTCATTTTCATAAGATTCGTTTCCTTTCCTTTTTGAGACTGCAGTACATGCTTCAACAGGGCAAAAAAACCGCGAAAACAGAATCCCTTCCTGGGAGAATCTGCCTTCCCGGCAAACATTTCATAATATGTATCAAATGTAGAAGAATATGACCCCAAAATGTTCCGAAGTCTCTGTAAAATTAAAGCATTTGTCTAAATGCAGCGTTTCTTCCTGAAACGAATTCTTTTTTATCATAACAAAAAAACGGGGAAAGTCAAGAAGTTTATGAACAGCCATGCATTCAGTGAAATTATGTTCGCCAACCACTTGAATTATACAGAGCAGACATGTTATCATTTTAGAAGTTTGTGAAAGGCGGATGAAACATTGAAAATAATGGTGATGGACGGACAGGGCGGCGGTGTCGGACGAAGCCTTGTTGAGGAAATACATGAGAGATATCCGGATGCGGAACTGATTGCTGTTGGAACCAATGCGACGGCAACCTCGAACATGATGCGTGGTGGAACGGTGGTTGGTGCAACGGGAGAAAATGCGGTAATCTATAACAGTAGCAGAGTGGATGTGATTGTGGGTCCCATCGGTATTGTGATTGCAAATGCCATGCTGGGAGAGATTACGCCGAGGATGGCGGAAGCCGTCGGTTCAAGTGAGGCAAAAATCCTGTTGATTCCCATGAGCCGGTGTAATGCAAAGGTGGTTGGGGTTGCAGAAAAAAAACTTGGTGATTACATTAAGGAAGCGGTAGAGAAGATTGCAGGACAGGATTGAGAAGATACTGGATGCGCTGCGTGATGTGCAGGCGTCGAATAAGGGTAAGATTATTGCGATAGATGGTCGATGCGCTGCGGGAAAGACGACTTTGGCAAGGAAGCTTTCTGAAATCACAGGTGCGGGTGTGATTCACATGGATGACTTTTTCCTGCCGATGGAATTACGTACCAGGGAGAGGCTGTCGGAAGTTGGCGGGAATGTGGATTATGAACGTTTTGCGAATGAAGTATTGCCGAATTTAGGGCAGGCAAAAGAGTTTGCATACAGGCGCTTCGAATGCAGCAGGATGGAACTCGGGGAGATGCGTGTGATTCCGGAAGGAGATATACGCATTGTGGAAGGAGCTTACAGCTGCCATCCCCGTTTTGGAGAATATATGACGCTGCGGGTTTTCTGTGATGTTCTGCCGCAGGAACAGTGTAATCGCATTCGGGAACGAAATGGGGAGAAAATGCTGGCACGTTTTGTAAATGAATGGATTCCCATGGAAGAGAAATATTTAAAACAATTTTATATCAGGGAAAGAGCAGATTTGATTATATAGGAGAGATAGTGTTTATGCTGCAGCGGTTTTATCCGGACAATGAAGTGGAAAGTGCATATGAACTGGATTATGAAGGCCTTTACGAAAAGGGATATCGTGGGATTATCTTTGACATAGACAATACGCTGGTACCACACGGCGCTCCGGCAGATGACAGGGCGGTGGCTTTATTTGCAAGATTGCATCAGCTTGGTTACGGAACTCTGCTGCTTTCTAACAATAAGGAACCCCGGGTAAAGATGTTTAATGATAAGGTTGGCTCAAAATATATTTATAAGGCAGGGAAACCGGGGCGTTCAGGCTACGAGAAGGCAATGGAACTTCTGGGTACCACTCCGGCAACTACTTTGTTTGTAGGCGACCAGCTGTTTACGGATGTGTGGGGCGCAAAAAAGGCGGGAATAGTCACTTATCTGGTGAAGCCAATTCATCCGAAGGAAGAAATTCAGATTGTGCTGAAACGTAAACTGGAAAGAATTGTGCTGTATTTTTATCATAAAAATGCAGAAAGGCGGATGAGATGATGAAAATCAATGGATATACGAGAACCTGTGGACTGATTGGAAATCCGGTGGAACATACTATGTCCCCGGCAATCCATAATACGTTGGCTGAAGAACTGGAAGAAAATCTGGTTTATGTTCCCTTTCATGTACCGACAGGGCAGGTGAGAGAAGCGGTGGAGGGAGCTTACGCTTTGAATCTGCTGGGATGTAACGTAACCGTGCCTTATAAGAGTGAGGTGATACCTTATCTGAAGGAGATAGATGGGCTGGCAGAGCGAATCGGTGCCGTAAACACACTTGTGAGGACAGAAGGCGGCTTTAGGGGATATAATACCGATATGCCGGGTTTGTATCGGGCAATGTGCGAGGACGATGTGAAAATAGATGGCGAAAAGGTACTGCTTCTGGGAGCAGGGGGTGTGGCGAGAGCGGTAGCTATGCTTTTGGCGGATAAAGGAGCTGCGGAAATTATCATTTTAAACCGGACGATTGAGAAGGCACAGAAAATTGCGGAAGAAATAAATGGTTATCTTGGAAAAGAAAAAATCAGAACGCTTGCAATGGATGCCTATGCAGAATTACCGGAAGGAGAAAGGTATCTTGCTATCCAGGCCACCAATGTGGGGATGTTTCCCCATACGGATGCAGCTGTTATCGAGGATGCCGATTTTTACAAAAAGGTTCACACCGGATATGATCTGGTTTTTAATCCGGCAGAGACGAGATTTATGAAGCTGACAAAGGAAAGCGGCGGCAGGGCATATAATGGGCTGAAGATGCTGCTCTATCAGGGGATTATTGCGTACGAGCTGTGGACAGGAGCAAAAGTTTCCGGAGAATTGGCCAATAAGGCATACACTGAGATGAAAAGGGTGATGAATTTAGAATGAAAAGCGGCAAAAATCTGATTTTAATTGGATTCATGGGGAGCGGCAAGACAAGTGTAGGCTTAAAGCTTTCCTACAGGCTGCGCATGCCTGTGGAAGATACGGACAAACTGATTGAACGCCGGGAGGGCAGGAGTATCAGTGAAATTTTCGCAGAAGAGGGCGAGGAGGCTTTCAGGAAGAAGGAGACGGCGCTTCTTTGTGATTTGACGGAGAAAAAGCAGAGAGTAATTTACTCTGTGGGCGGAGGAACACCAATACGACTGGAAAACAGGGAAATTCTGAAAAGGCTGGGAACGGTGGTTTATCTGAGAATTCGTCCCGAGACAGTGTATGAGCGACTGAAAGGAGACACTACAAGACCGCTTCTGCAATGTGAGAATCCACTACAGAGGATAAGAGAACTGATGGAAAGCCGGAAGGATGCCTATACAGACTGCGCAGATGTGATTGTGGATGTAGACAATCTGGATATGGAATGTATTTTGAATAAAATATGTAAGGAGATAAATAAAATGAAACTTTTGGTTATCAACGGTCCCAATATCAATTTTCTGGGAATTCGGGAAAAAAGTGTATACGGAACGCAGGATTATCAGTATCTTTTAGACCTGATACAAAAAAAGGCAGAGGAAACGGGAAACGAAATAACGGTATTTCAGAGTAATCACGAGGGAGCGATTATCGACCGGATTCAGGAGGCATATTTTGACGGTACAGAGGGAATTGTGATTAATCCCGGAGCCTATACACATTACAGCTACGCTATCCGCGATGCGCTTGCCAGTATTACGGTACCAAAAGTGGAGATACATATTTCCGATATTACACAGAGAGAAGAATTTCGTAAGGTGTCCGTGACGGCACCTGCCTGCGACAAACAGATATATGGACAGGGACTGGACGGTTATCTACAGGCCATCGACTTCTGCCTGAGCAGACAATGAGGTTACAGCTGAGAAAATCAGGGTTACAAAATAGCTATAGAAGCTTTTGAAAAACACCTATAAAAATTTTTACAAAAACAGTTGAAATTTGTACGTTTTTATATTAAACTGATTAGGAATTTATTTGTGAACAAAATTAGGAGGAATATTATATGATTTCTGCAGGTGATTTCAGAAATGGTATTACCATTGAGTACGATAATAATGTATACCAGATTATTGAATTCCAGCACGTAAAGCCTGGAAAGGGTGCAGCGTTCGTGAGAACGAAGCTGAAGAACATCAAGAGCGGCGGTGTTGTTGAGAAGACCTTCCGCCCTACTGAGAAGTGCCCTCAGGCGCGTATTGATAGAAAAGATATGCAGTATCTGTATAAAGATGGAGAGCTTTACTACTTCATGGATACAGAGAACTATGAGCAGATTGCTCTGAATGAAGACACAGTCGGCGACGCAATGAAGTTCGTGAAAGAGAACGAGATGTGTAAGGTATGTTCTCATAACGGAAGCGTATTCTCCGTTGAGCCTCCTTTGTTCGTTGAACTGGAGATTACCGAAACGGAACCCGGTTTCAAGGGCGATACCGCTACAGGTGCAAGTAAGCCGGCAACTGTTGAGACCGGTGCACAGGTTTCCGTTCCTCTGTTTGTAAATCAGGGCGATAAGATCAAGATTGATACCAGAACCGGTGAATATCTGTCCCGTGTATAAACACACTGCATGATTTTCATACTATCAAGACTTGTAAGGCAATGACACTGTAAAGTGTTGTTGCCTTTTTTGTTTCTTACATTTCTATGCAATAAGATTTTGCAATCTGATCCGGCGCATTGTACTGTCGTGCGAACGGAACCTTCTCTGAAAAAATCTGAAAGACAGTACAGAAAGAGGAAAAGTATGGAATTAAATGAATTTACCCAAAAAGTACGAAAAGCGATAGAAAAGGAATTTGGCGAAGAATATCAGGTAGAACTGAAGGAGGTACGGAAAAATAATGGTGTATTGCTGCATGGCCTGCTCATTGAATCCAAGGACAGAAATGTGATTCCCACTATCTATCTGGAGTCTTTTTGGGAGGCATATGAAGGGGGAGTAACCTTTTCTGAAATTGTAAGTCGCCTGGTAGAGATTTATCGAAAGGAAACCTGCGGAAAAAACATTAATCTGGATTTTTTTCGGGATTTTGGAAAGGTAAAGGACAGAATCTGTTACCGCCTAGTCGGAAGAAAGACCAATGAGGGATTGCTCTCAGATGTACCTCATATCGATTTCCTTGACCTTGCAATTTGCTTTTTCTATGCATACAAAGGACCGGAGTTGGGAGAGGGAAGCATCTTGATTCATAATTCCCACATGGAATTGTGGCAGACGAACACGCTGGAACTGCTTGAACTGGCCAGGATAAACACACCTGCTGTTTTTCCCAATCGTGTTTATTCCATGGAAGAAATCCTGAAGGAGCTTTATCTGGATGAGAATAAAGACCCTGTGACGGGAGTGGAGGAGTATAGGGAGTTTCTGGATTCCGTACCTATGAAAATATTGAGCAATGAGCAAAAAGCTCAGGGAGCAATCTGTATGCTTTATGAGGGAGTTCTTGAGAAACTGGCAATGGATTACGGAAGCAGTTTTTATATCCTTCCCAGTTCCATTCATGAGGTCATTCTGCTTCCGGATAAGGGACAGGAATCTGCGGAAAACCTGAAAAGAATGATTCATGATGTAAACAGAACACAAGTCGCGGCAGAGGAGGTCTTATCTGACAGCCTGTATTATTTTGATTTTTTCAAAAAGAAGCTTAAAGTAATTTTCTAAAAGTTTCCTAAAAATTACAAAAATTGAAGGTAGACATACGAGGGTTTTTGTGATATTATAGTCAGGGTGATGTAATAAATT
Source organism: uncultured Lachnospiraceae bacterium (assembly GCA_945913255.1). Taxonomy (GTDB): domain Bacteria; phylum Bacillota; class Clostridia; order Lachnospirales; family Lachnospiraceae; genus Acetatifactor. Next base: position 3,707 of record CAMEDC010000017.1, on the reverse strand, counting down.
TGTAACAATTAAGCCATGCATCCGTAGTCTAACGGATAGAACGAAGGCCTCCGACGCCTTTAATGCAGGTTCGATTCCTGTCGGATGCATTTACATCACCCTGTACTGTAACAGATATGATTAGAAAAGAGCCGCTTGCGGCTTTTTGCGTTTATGGAAAGGTGTGAATATGCAGAAAGAGAAATTATCCGCAATTCGTGATTATATTGTCAGGCATTGTAAAATTGTTTTTCCTGTCCTGTTGATTGTGGCAGTAGCAGTGACTGTGGCACTGGCTTTGGGTGCAAGAAAGGAAAAGGAAGAAGCAGAAAGCCTTGCGGCGGAAAGTTCTTCTGCTCAGGCAAGCAGTGAGGTAGAAGTGGCAGAGATTCAGGAAGATGTCCCTCTGGTGGCAAATGAGGATCCGGAAATCTTCACTCTGCTTGCTACTTATTATAATGCTATGGCGCAGGGAGATACGGAAACAGTGCTTTCTGTATGCAGCGAGTATTCTGAAAATGAACTGTTACGATTAAGCGAAAGAGCTAAATATCTGGAATATTATCCGACTCTTGAAATTTATACAAAACCAGGACCGGAAGCAGGTTCGACAGTGGCATATGTTTACTATAAGCTTGTGTTTATCAACCATGAAGAGGAGGTTCCCGGCTTTCAGGCATGGTATATCTGCAAAGATGACGAGAAGGGATTTTATATCAATACCAGTGAGCTTTCGGATGAAGTAAACAACTATATTACCGCGGTCAGCACACAGGCAGATGTAGTGGAACTTTATAATCGTGTTAATGTGGAATACAATGAAGTCGTGACAGCACATCCGGAACTCCTGACCTATATGCAGGAACTGAGCACACAGGTTAACACAGCGGTAGGAACTACTCTGGCAAAGGAGAATGCGTCTGAAGAACAGCAGACTACCGGGGAAGACCCAAGTGACAGTGTGGCGGCGGGAGAAGGTGAAACACAGCCGCAGGAGGAAACACCGGCAGAAAGCGGTCCGCAGTATGCGACTGCAACCACAACCGTCAATGTCAGAAGTTCAGACAGTGAGCAGGCAGATAAGCTTGGTAAAGTATCAGGTGGAACAAAAGTTGAAGTGCAGGAGGTTCGTGTCAACGGATGGACAAAAATAGTTTATGAGGGAAAGGATGGCTATATCAAGTCTGAGTTTCTCCAGATGGCTGAGAGTGCTGCCGGGCAGAATGTAATTGGTTCGGTTACTGCTAGTACAAATATCAATGTACGTTCCGCAGCAAGTGAGACAGCAGAACGTCTTGGTGTTCTGGGAGGAGGAGAAAGTCTGGAACTGCTTGCGAATGAAGATGGCTGGTGCAAGGTCATATATAATGGACAGGTAGGATATGTAAAGTCTGATTATGTGACGCAGCAGTAATCTTTTTGATGAATATAAACAGAAAAAACGGGAAACCCTATCACATGAAAATGTATAGGGTTTTTCTTTTGGCACTAGACAAGAAAATATGGAGGCAGAAATGACATCACAGGAAGTGACAGTGTATAGAGAAATACAGAAAAATGCGGAAATGGGAATGAAAGCAATTGATACCATCTCTGATGTTGTGCATGATGAAGCGCTTTCCATGCAATTATCCAGGCAGTCTATAAAGTATTCAGAATTATATAATGAGGCAACAAAGCAGTTGCTTGAGGCGAAGGCAGAGGGATATAAAAGCAGTGCACTGTCAGATGCCATGCTGCGTACAGGGATTCATTATAATACCATGCTCAATACCAGTACGGGGCATATTGCGGAATTGATGATTAAGGGGAGCACCAATGGAATCATTGAAATGGAAAAAGTACTGAAGCATAATGAGGAGGCAGGTGAACGTCCGGTGAATCTGGCAAGAAAAATGATTGAACTGGAAGAGAGAAATGTGGAGCGCCTCAAACAATATTTATAGCAACATAACGGAAACAAAAGCACTATAGCGCATATTGCACAGCACAGGTACAGTGTATTGTGCAAATTGTATAAAAAAATGGAATAAACTTTTATGGTTTAACGGGATGAAGCGTGTTGAGAAAATGAATTCTTTGGTTTATAATATCCATTGGACAAAGGTGTCGCAAGCACAGGATGTATGTCCTGTGCTTTTTTTCACCGAAACATGTATACAAGTATCCACATACTAAATTAAGGAGGACATAGCAATGTCATATGTAGATGAGGTTTTTGATCTGGTAGTTGCCAAGAATCCTGCACAGCCCGAATTTCATCAGGCAGTTAAGGAAGTTCTTGAGTCTCTGCGCGTGGTAATTGAAGCAAACGAGGAAAAGTATCGCAAGGATGCTCTCCTTGAGAGACTGGTTACTCCCGAGAGACAGATTCTTTTCCGTGTACCCTGGGTGGATGACAAGGGACAGGTTCAGGTAAATAATGGTTTTCGTGTACAGTTCAACTCTGCAATCGGACCTTACAAGGGAGGTTTGAGATTGCATCCTTCCGTAAACTTAGGTATTATTAAGTTCCTGGGCTTTGAGCAGATTTTCAAAAATTCTCTTACAGGACTGCCTATCGGCGGCGGTAAGGGTGGTTCAGACTTTGACCCCAAGGGAAAGTCTGACAGAGAAGTGATGGCATTCTGCCAGAGCTTTATCACGGAATTGTATAAGTATATCGGTGCTGATACGGATGTCCCTGCCGGAGATATCGGAACCGGTGCCAGAGAGATCGGTTATATGTATGGACAATATAAGAGACTGACCGGACTTTACGAAGGAGTTCTTACCGGAAAAGGACTTTCTTACGGCGGTTCTCTAGCAAGAACAGAGGCAACCGGATATGGCCTTCTGTATCTGACAGAGGAAATGTTGAAGTGCAATGGCAAGGATATTCAAGGCAAGACCGTTGCTGTTTCCGGTGCGGGTAATGTCGCAATTTATGCAATCCAGAAGGCACAGCAGCTGGGCGCTAAGCCTGTAACCTGCTCCGACTCCACCGGATGGATTTATGATCCCGAGGGAATTGATGTGGAACTTCTGAAAGAAGTAAAGGAAGTAAAGCGTGCAAGACTTACCGAGTATGCGGCTGCAAGACCCAGTGCACAGTATCATGAGAAGAAGAACGGTGAGCACGGTGTATGGACTGTGAAGTGTGACATCGCACTTCCCTGTGCAACTCAGAACGAGCTGGATCTTGAGGATGCAAAGGCATTGGTTGCAAACGGCTGCTTCGCGGTAGCAGAAGGTGCAAACATGCCTACTACCATGGAAGCTACCGAGTATTTCCAGAAGAACGGCGTTCTGTTCTGCCCCGGCAAGGCTTCCAATGCAGGTGGTGTTGCTACTTCCGCTCTGGAGATGAGCCAGAACAGCGAGAGACTTTCCTGGACGTTTGAAGAAGTTGACGCGAAGCTGAAGAACATTATGGTAAACATCTTCCATAATCTGGATGATGCTGCCAAAAAGTATGGCATGGAAGGCAACTATGTTGCAGGTGCTAACATTGCAGGATTCCTGAAGGTTGCGGATGCTATGTTAGCTCAGGGTGTTTGCTAATCGCGAATTTTTAAGATAAAATAAGATATTGATAAGTCCTGTAAACCCAGTGTTTATGGGACTTTTCTTTATGTGTTGAAATGACAAAAGAATTGTCAGAATATTCATAAATAGAAGATAATTTACGTTGTTTTGAGGTCGTTATATACACGTGGTACACAAGTGATATACAGGTGGTATACACT
>CAMEDC010000016.1 GCA_945913255.1 uncultured Lachnospiraceae bacterium | reverse complement strand
CTTCTCACCAATAATTGCAGCCGGTAATACAGATAAAATTTCAAATCGGACTGTCCCTGCATGGCAATGAGTCTCTGCTCCTCCTGACCGGTAAGCTGCCTGTAATACGCGTTTTCCGCAAACTGTGGAAATCTGTCCACCACGCCTGCACGCAGCTCCTTTACAAAAGAAAGCTTCGGATGCTTTACCCCCTGCATATAGGAAAAAAGCGTGTTCACATAATAAAGTTCCGTGAACCGGTATGCAATCTCCTGCCGGTACTGCTCCAAAAATCCCCTGCGCCGGCATTCCTCATAAAGAAGTTCCGCCGCCTTCATGCGGTCCCGACACTTTTCCACGGAAATGTAATGCACCGTGGAGGTGTCATGCTGATAATAATAATACAACGGCTCCTCCACCTTCTCGAAATGCCGGAAATACAGGGACCAGACGGGTCCCGCACAATTATCTTCATAGAATATCCCTTCCGGGAAGTCCAATTCGTTTTCCCGGATGACGGATGACTTGTATATCTTGATTACCATACTGCCGGAACGCATCAAGAGCTTCTTATGCTTCTCTTCATCCAAATCACCGGTCTGGTCTACCGTATTATTCTGCACCACCCTACCCGGCTCAAAGGTATGTTTTGAAACCAGCTGATAGTCGCAGCCCACCATGTCAGCACCTGTCTGCTCTGCCTTTGCAAGCAGCTTCTCATAATAGTCCGGAGTTACCCAGTCGTCACTGTCGATAAAGCCAATCCACTCTCCGGAAGCCGCCTTCAGGCCCTCGTTCTTGGCACCCCCCTGCCGCCTGTTCACAGGATAGGTAAGCACCTTCACCTTGTCAGGATACTCTGCCGCAAGCCCACGCAGAATCTCCAGAGAATTGTCCGTGGATGCGTCATTTACCGCGATGATTTCGTAATCTGAAATTGTCTGATTGATCAGGGAATCCATACAATATTGCAGTTTTCCCTCTGCCGCCATATTATAGACCGGCACTATGACACTAAGCTTCATTCCGCACCCTTTCCAGCGAAGCCTTCCCGTTTTCTACCCTGTATACCATATCGCACTTCTCAATGGTCTGAAGCCTGTGTGCAATGATAATCAGGGTCTTCTTCCCGTGCAGCCTGTTGATGGAATCCATGATGGCCTTTTCAGTATCATTATCCAAAGCGGATGTAGCCTCATCCAATACCAGCACTTCCGGGTCATGGTAAAGCGCTCTGGCAATGCCGATTCGCTGCCTCTGTCCACCCGAGAGACGGATTCCCCTCTCTCCGATTCCCGTGTCCAGTCCCTCCGGCAATGTCCGCACAAACTCATCCAGCTGTGCTTCCCTCAGGACCTCCCACAGTCTGTCCTCATTGATTTTCTCCTTCGGCACACCAAATGCCACATTGCTGCGGATGGTATCGTCCAGCATGAAAATCATCTGAGGGATATAACCGATATTTTTCAGCCATTTCCGATAGTTTTGTTTTACATCCTCGCCATCGGCATAAACGGCACCTTCCTTCACTTCCAAAAGTCCCAGCAGAATATCTACCACGGTACTCTTTCCAGCACCGGAGGTACCCACGATACCCACGGAAGCACCGATCGGTATCGTCATGTCCGCATGGTCAAAAATCAGCTTGTCCGTATTGGGATAGGCGTAAGTGATATCTCTCAGTTCAATGGCTCTCTTCACAGGCAGCTTCTCTTCCTCATCCGTGGCAAAAGACATATCCACCTTCTCCCCGGTGATTTCATCCTGGAGATTGTCACTGACACCCATGAAGAACGGTTCAAAATAAGAGATGGAATTCAGCTGGTTGTTAATTCGGTTCACACAGGGAAGCAGAACAAAAGCTGCTGCCGCAACCGTACTCAGGGTTTCCAGCATATCCCCCGTGGACTTTCCGGAGGCTGTCAGGAAAATCATGTAGCCCATCATCACCGCAACGCATGCTGTCTCCATCAAAAGTTTCGGAATATTGTTGTACAGACTGTACTTCTGCACCGCATTCACATAGCCTCTTCCGCACTTTTGATACTCATCAACGAAGTACTGCTCCTTACCGGCAACCTTCACTTCCTTGATGCCCTGAACCGTCTGGGAAATCCATTTGAACAATCCGCTGTAATAATCCTGATTGTCTTTTCCGGCCTTGTACATAATGGGCTTTAACACCTTTTTCACCAGTATCATCAAAAGCACCATCACCACTGCCAGCATAATCGTCATACCGCCGCTCTGGGAGAGGCAGTAGCAGACAATGAACAGTGACACAATGCCATCGGACATCAGCTGCAGCAGCGCCAGTATCAGCGCATACATATTGTTGACATCAGAGGTGATGCTTCTCTGCACCACAGCCGTATCCGCATTCAGATAAAACTCATAGCCTCTGCGGAGATAATTGCGCATCATCCGCTCCGAAGTGCGGAACTGATTGGTGTACACAAAGGCAAAGGTCAGCTTCTGCTGCAAAAACAGAAATGCATTTTTCACCACAAAAACCACAACCAGCATTGCCATCACAAGGATGGAAAAGCTGCTGTAATCGGAAAACCCGAGAAAGTCATACACACCCTTGACAAGACCGCTCTTCTCCACCGCCTGGGGGTCAATGACCACCGTCACCACCTGTACCAGCATCCCCACACCGGCAGTCTGCAGAATTGCACCGATTACCATGAGCACCATCAGACCGCCCATGGTGCGCTTCTGCTTTCCGTCCAGCAGCACATTCAGTTTCTTTAATATCTGTTTCATTTACGTCTTTCCTCAAATCCGGACTGTTACGTCCTCTCAATCTGACATCATTCTAAATCTGTTCATTCTGCCTGTGAATCAGCGGGTCCTCGTAATCATCCATAAAATCCTCACCCAGACGAACAATCTCATCGGCAAACTGAATCGCCTTGATTTCCGTCAACACAGCAACCGCCTTCTTAAACCGAAGTCCCGGGAAGAAATTCAGCATCTCCATGGGCACCGTGGCATCAAACTGCGGATACTCCGGAAACAGCTTCCGATAGTCCAGTTCATCCCTGGGATGCGGCTTCAGGAAGATGGTTCCCTCCGGCTCATATCTTTTTATGATATCCCGGAAAATCCTCTCCCTGACATCCAGCGTACAAAGCGGATCCGTCAGAATCAGAATCTTGTCACCCACCTTGCTGCTCTCCGCAATCTGGCGTTCCAGTCCCTCCTTGTCCCGGATAAAGGCCTTCAATATCAAGTCCTTGTCCTCCGCAGTCAGCCTGTCCACCAGAGCCTGGCGGGACTGCTCGATATATCGCGGACAAGGGTATTTAATCAGGGAAATATCATTGACCTCCATGTCAAGGCAATACTTTCCATAGCCGTTCTGAATAAAAATCAGGTTCAGATACATGGACAGAAATACCTTTAATTTAAAGTGCCCTCTGTTATCGTATCTGGCTGCGTCAAAGTTTTTCAGGCAGTTCAGCCCATCCTCCAGCGCATGATAAGGTATCTTATTCTGATTCAGATAATAACCGATTGGGTCGGAATCACAGTAGACATAAATATCCCGGTATTCCCGAAAATCCACGGGAACATATGGCGCCTCCAGCTGTGCGTATCGCCTGGTGAATTTAATGCGGTTCCGTAAGTTTCCCACAAAACTGCCTGTGTCCTTCCGATACTCCGCCAGCTCCGGGAAAAAGTCCTCCCGCTTCTCATCAAACTCGAGGACTCTGTCAAAAAGGCCGGTGCTTTCCACTCTTTCCTTCAGATTTTCAAAATTGTTGGACATCTTTGAGAGCACAAGGTCCGCTTTCTCCGTCCCGCCCTCGCTTTTTCGCTTTAATTCCTTTAAAAAGGTAATGTATACATGATAATAAGTATGGCAGACATAAATGCGTGCCTTCTTCTTTGTTTGCATTGTAATCTCCATTTCAAAACGCTTTCTCTTCCACAGATAAAATCAACAGAAATCAGTATACCATACTTTTCCACCAACGTAAAATCCGGTGAAAATTATTCAAAAAAATTTAAGGAAAACATCATAATTGATACAGCCAGACACCCCAATAACCGGTTTCCGTCTCAAAGTATCCCATCAGTTCCAGTCCCAGTTCTTCTGCATTTAAAATCTCCCCGCAGGAGAAAAGGTACTCGCACCCCAGGTCTTTCAGGGCATCCATGTTCAATTCCAGATTTTCATAGACAATATCAAGACTCTTCCCCAGCATCCAGGCGTTTCCGGTGGCTGCATTGAAAAGATAACAGCGGCTGCCCCAGGTATCAAAATAGACAGCGGTGGCCTCGCTCTTTTCCAGTTCCTTCTCTATCACCTTGCGGAATCTGTGCTTGTACTCCAGGGGGTAATTGTTGGAATAACCGTCCACAGTGTAAAATCCATGCATCAGAGCCGGCGCAGGGCTCATACCCAGATGTACCACCCGATAGGTGCTCATATCCCTCCCGATTGCCTCCTCCAGTTCTTCCATCAAATCTTCTGCATAATAGCTTTTCCAGGAAATATAGCCCGTAACGCCGGAGCCGTTGTTTATCTGGTTTACGCTCATATAAAAGTAGGAATTCACCTTGATTTCCTGCAGCGTCGGCAGCAGCACCAGGCAAAGAACCGCCAGTTTAACCGAAAGTGCCTGCCAAAGTTTCCCACCCCTGCGATTCCACCATACGGAAAAACACAAAACAAACTCCAGATACCATCCCGCCGGATACAGCCAATAAAATCTTTCTGCCTGAAAATAGCGCAGAAAGCCGCTGCAGCGGTTCTTGAAATCAACCACAAGGGGCGACTTGCAAAAACCGTAAAACAACGCAATTCCAACCAGCAATGCAAATCCCGCCAGTGCCGTCAGATAGCGCTTTTTCTCCGTTTTTTCCAGCTTACGATACAAAGCACCCTCCGCAGCCAGTAAAACCAGTATCGGAACAATCAGATATTTATGTAAGGAATCCGCATGCTGGGAACTGTTCAAAAACACCTCCCGCACGGTATCCCAGAAAGGAAGTGCATCGTTTACCAGTTCCTCTCTATGGCTGACATAACTGCTCTGACCAAGCAAAAGCTCCGCAAACAGCCGATAGTTTACCGCGATGTATATGCCGAGAAGCCATAGGAATCCCAGCACCGGCCATTTTTCAAGCTGTTTCCTGCAAAGCATCACTAAAAGTGCCAACGCCCAGAGCCCCAGAGCCACATAGCCGATTAAGACCAGATGCGTCGTCAGCCCGAAAAAGAGAAGCAGCACAAAGCTCAGAAAAATATGCTTCTTCTGATACAGGCACAAAAAGCTGTACAGCAGAAGCGGAACCCCCATCACAGACAAGCCGTAAACCGGCTGCACGGGAAGCATGGCGAAACAGGCTGATGCAACAAGAGCCAGTATACTGCTCCCCGTCATTTCACGGGCACAGAAATACATGCCGAAAAAGCCTGCTGCGAACACAATTGCATATTGAATCAGAAACGCTGTAAACACAGAAAAAATCCTATAGAGAGGGATAAATAGAATTGCTGATGGCTGCATACCGCTGGCATTGATTCCGCCCATCACTTCCGGGAATATCTCGGCACCGGTTCTCAGATATTTTGCATTCAACACATAAGTCAGGATCGTCTCATCCAGCTGATCGTGGATTGGGAATACGCTTCCCTTTCCCAGAATGGCATAGGGTGCAAAAACCACCGCCATCAGCAGGAAACCCAACGGCCAGAGGGGAAGTCTGTCCAGCCACGCAAAAAAACAATTCACTTTTCCATAAAGCTTCTTTAAAACCGACATATGATTCTTTATTCCTCAAAAAAGTATACTTTATAGCTTCCTCCATGCGATAAGGCAAAATGATCCACCTCCACCGGTTCGGAACCCGTTTTCTCCGCCAGATAAGGAACAGCAGCCGTATCCAGCTGTGTTTCACTGTCGTAAATAATCAGATAGATGCCGCCGTTCGGATTCGAAAAATATTCCCGCAAGTACGAGCGGGAAGAGGGACTGTTAGAATACCAGGTTCCTGTAAGCACACTGTTTCTCGGCTGATAAATCCGGGTATCCAATGCACTCCCACGGTAATAACAATATGTCATCTGCCCAATCAGATACCGGTTTTCCGGCCTCTGGCTGCAATAATCTTCCAACTCATATAATCCGTTTATGTAAACCCGGTGTCCTGCATTTTCAGCAGACACATACCTGTACTGCTCTTTCCCGGCTTCATATCCCTTCCCAAAAAGCAATAAGCACAGCACTGCGGGAAGCATTGTTTTCAGCAGGCTCCTCTCAGCCTTTCCGTAATCCCGCAGGAAAAGCGCCAGAAGCAGCAAAATTTCCGCAGTAAACACCGGAAACATCACACGAAACGGAACTCTGCCGCCCCAATACAGATAATACCGGACAAGCATCCCCCCTATGCCGATTCCTGCAGCCGGCAATGCCAGGCGCCAGCGTTTTCCCAGAAGAATCCAGGCAGCCATAAACAGCCAGATTATATCAGAAACATGATTGATACCCTGCCAGTCCTGATGAAATCTGCTGTCATAAATCTGATGCAGAATCTCTTTCACGCTTCCCTGATGCCCGTATTTTTCTTTTGCGTATTGGGACAATTCCCGTGCACATTCGGCGCTTACATCATAATCCAGAATGATATACTGTGTAAAGGCGGTATATTCTGTCTCGGACACACCGTATCTGTCCAGTATCTCTTTTACTTCTTCATATCCCGGTCTCCCGTAATAATCGAACAATTCCGTCCTTGCCTGATTAAACTCCCGGTATTCCTTCCATTCGGGACTGCGATAGGCAATCCCGTCAGCAGTCTCACCCACCACAATGACACCAATCACAGCCATGGCAAACAAAAGTCCCTTTCGGGCTCTTTCTTTCCACGAAACATTTTTTCCCAGCACGAATCCGATATATGCCGGCGCACCGATTGCCTGTATCATCAGCATCGCCTGACTTCTCAGTAAAAAGGCAAACAACTCAAATATGGCAAAAAGGAGAAGCGATTTTTTATCATCCTTCTCCGACAAAAGACACACATAACCTGCTATCGCCAGCAAAGCAGCAGTGGAAGTATACTGAATATTCCCCAAAAGCCGCAGGTTGCACAAAAGCAATACAGAAAAGGCCGCAGCGACAAGCACGGTTCCTGTCTTCGTCCCGGTATGCTTAAACGCCTGCCACAGCATTACAAACCATGCTGCGCCCTGTGCGGCAATCAGAAAAAGACCGTACCACGTAACTCCGGGAAAGGCGGCATAGAGCAAAGACAACGGCCCGGAAAGAAGATAGTTGACATAAACTGTATGTCCGTCCGGCTTTCCCGTGACAACACCTGATAATATTTCGCCAATCAGCCGGTCATCATTCGTCTCATAAAAAATACCACACTTCCAATAGACACAGATGATCCAAAACGACACAATCAACAGGGCCAGGAGCACTCTTCCTGCATTTTTCACCTTACTGTTCGTCCCAACCACACTGTAACCTCCTAGTACCTCTGATAGAGCACTGCCTCTTCATCTCTTCCCAGTTCTTCATAGCCTGCCTGCCCGCACAGCGCATCAATTTCTCCGCCGGAAACCGTGACAAGATATCTGCTCTCCAGAGAATCCAGATTTTCAATCACATAATCCCGCATGCAGCAGCTGATGCCGCAGCCTTCCGGCAATGCATAAAGCACCTGCCATGCCGTGTTCTGTGTGCACGGCGCACCGGACAGACTTTGTGCACCTTTTTGTCCAGCCTCCGTATCCCGTATCACATCATTGAACACCCAGATTACCACATTGTCAAAGTCTGGCGCTTCATCCCTGTTCAAAACAATGTTTTCCGCAAAGGTCTCCCGCCACTCTTCCAGCTGCACCTCGCGCTTTTCCCGCACAAAGGGCACCTGATAGTCATAGGGGTCTACTGCCATATAGGAATACAGATAAGCAAAAGTAACTCCGATGAGTACCGCTTTCTTATAGAATCTCGTTTCCATCATGGCAACAACAAACACGCCCGCTGCCATAAACGTCAGAAGATGCTTGCTTCCCTCCGTCAGCTTATACATCAAAAGCAGCGCAAACAACATGGCAACAAAGCTGAAAGCAAGATGGACCTCGATGACAAGATGCTTACCAATCTCACGAACCCGTTCCGCTCTGTCAGCTGCCTCCTGCTTTTGCTCCACGCTCTCTTCGACCTTCTGGCTCGCCTTGCTCAGCCTTCGCCACGTCCTTAAATCCACAATACTCTGTCCAATCAGCACAAGCATCATCACGAGATACCCCGCAAAGAACGCACCGGATGCAAGTCCTGTGCGAAGCCCCTGCACCGTGTGCCCCTTAAAGCTTGCTCCCATGTAATACAGCTTCGAAAGGGTATACCGGATTCCGCCAAAAAATCCCTGTTCAAAAAATGCCGTCACCCAGTCCGTAAAGAACAGCGGTGCAAAATACTCTGCACCGAGATAATGCTTGATGGCGGCATAGGTTCCAAGAACCACGGCCAGCACCGCTCCTGAGCCGAGAGCACCCTTCCATCCGCTTCTGCGAATCCAGAAATACACAGGAAGAAGCAAAAACAATAGCAGATAAGGCCGCATCAGCGTCATCACGCCCGACAACAAAAACAGCAGTACCAGTTTATATGTCTTTTCCTTCTGCAGATAATTGATTGCCAGGCCGTAAAAGGTTATCAGCATGGAAAAGCAGATTACCTCCGGCATCACGGATAACATATACCTGACAAACGGCGTATAAAAGCAGAACAGCAGTCCCAGAATGCCAAGCTGCTTCCATGACGGCTTCGTAAGCCAGACAAAAAGGAAACAACAGAGCATCATCAGTACAATATTGCAGATGACAGGCGACATCAGATTCCAGCCGAACAAAAAGCCCCAGATAATCCAGGGAAATACCAGCACAGGGCTCCAGGCCGCAAAGGAAAGCTTCAGCGCATGGCTCTCGTTAAACCCAAAATACCCCAGAGGATATCCGTAGTTTACGATTCCCTCCACCTGCTTGTAATAAAAAAGTTCATCATTCCACTCCGATTCCGGCAGGTAAACCTGTCCGATGGTCTTTCCCTGCATGGCGCAGTACACCACGCAGCAAAGAAGAGGCAGCAATCCCAGAAGAACCGCCTTGCACATTGTCATATATCTTTTGTCATGCTTCCACCAATCCGCAAATTTCCTCATGCTTTTTCCTTACTTTTCCTAACTTATTCTGACTTTTTTCTACTCTTCCTCAATATTGATCTTCTCCCGGATGACATACTGGGGAGAATTATTCATGCTGATATAAATCCGGCCAATATATTCTCCTATCAGCCCAAGCATCAGCATAATCATTCCTCCGAAGAACACAATCGCCGCCATGGTAGAGCTGAAGCCCATGGGGACATTCGGATTCACCAGACGCTTGATGATGGTATAGATTCCATACAAAAAGCCCATTGCCGCACTGACTCCTCCGATTGCCGTGGCAATGCGCAGAGGCTTTACGGAAAAAGCCGTAAAACCGTTAAACCAAAGCCCCAGCAGCTTTTTCAGCGTATAGCCGGAGCTACCTTCCTCACGCTCCCTGTGATTCACCGAAACATTGGTGATTTTTCCGGTGGCACGCAATACCAGACCAATCACATAAGGATAAGAGTTTTCATAGCGTATCATGTCATTGACAACAAAACGCTTCACAGCGAAATAGCTGGATACATAAAGGTCATCCGGCTTTCCCAGCATGACACGCGTCATCAGCTCATTTACCTTACTGCCGAAATTACGGAAGGCAGAATGCTGCTTGTGCTCATATTTTGCATAAACCGCATCATATCCCTCTTCCAGCTTGTCCAACAACCTGTCCACCTCGTCCGCCGGCGTCTGGCCGTCATCATCCAGACACACCACGTAATCGCCGTCAGAATGACGCAGCCCGGCCATCAACGCCGCATGCTGCCCAAAATTTTTTGCAAAGCTGATGCCCTTGATATTTTCATGCTCCTCACACAATTTCTTAATTACTCCGAAGGTATTGTCGGGAGAACAGTCATTTACCAGAAAAACATCGTACTCATACTGCGTCAGAGTCTTCATTTTTTCTTCAATTTCCGCTATCACATGGGGCAGTGTGTGCTCCGACCGGTAACAGGGGATTACAAAACTGATTTTTTTCATATCGTTTTCCTTCTTATTGTCCACATAATCAAACTTGCTATATCAGAGACTACTCTGCTAATCTGCGGGATTCAATGCTCCCATCAGCACAATATCGCAGTATTTCCCGTCAATACAAACATCATCTCTCAAAAGCGCTTCTCTTACAAAACCAGCCTTCTCATAGCTGCGGATTGCCTGCTGATTTGTGGCAAAAGCCCTTAAAAAAATTCTGTGAAGCTTTTCCTCCTCAAAACAGTAACGCAGCATCAGCTTAGCTGCTGCCGTTCCGATTCCCCGGCCCCGCGCCTGCGGCTCACCAATAAAGATGCCATACTCTGCCTTATTGTGATGTCTGTCAATGTCGCGGATATATACCGAGCCAAGCGGCTGATTTGTGGAAAGCTCACAGATGATTGTCTGTACCACCTTCCCGGTTTCCACCATGTTATGAATCCAGTTTTCGTGACTTTCTCTGGTGAAAAGCTCCTGGTAGATAAAATTCCTTCTCACGGCATCGCTGTTTCTCCATGCCACGATGTTGTCAGTATCCTCATAAGTCATCAGGCGCAGGTAAATTCCCGCTTCTTCGTCCTTATATTCTTTCATTGCAATTCCTCTCACCCATTCTCTGTTGTCCCACGTTTTTCCCTTCACGACTGTTTTTCCGGTATCCCGCTGCTTTGCCCTTCACGACTGTTTTTCGGTGTCCCGCTGCTTTGCCCTTCAAAATCGGTTTCCTCAGTTCTGTCATATTTGTTGCCCTGTATCAAAACAAATGGAAACACCGACATCACGGGATAAATATAACGAAGCTGCACAGTGGGTCCCAGAAGAAGCGTTACAAAATATCCGCCGATTAACGCCAGCGGAATGCACTGCCGATACCGTTCGTTCCTCACAAACCATGCCAGTAACAGAAGATAAAACCAGAGCCATACTCCCGGAACAAACAGATATTTCAGCACCGGAAGCTTTAAATAGGCATTCTCATCCGCCCACTGCTCCAGCTGATTCAAAAGCCAATCCCACTTGGATTCCTTATAGATGCCGCGGGCATTCATCGTGTCTTCTTCCCAGTAGGTCTGGACATAACCCCTTCCCACGCGGTCGTCCTCCTCCACATTGATTACAGCATGGCTTTCATCCTCCGGATAGAGATAACCTGCATCCACAGCCAGAGCCGCATTCAAATAGTCGCCGGGATACTTAACAAACAGCCCCAGGTAGGTTGTCAGAAAATCCTTCGCCCGGTACCGTACCACATAAGTATTTGTGTTTCGTTTTACAGGATCCGAAATGCGTGGGTCATAACTTTTATAGCCTTCATTCAGAATAAAATCATTGATCAGTGCTTTGTCCGCTTCATCCATGGTATTGTCATCCTCCGGCAGGATACCGACTCCGCCGTGATAAAGCATGGTTCGGGCCAGCTGCTGAATGGGCAGACTCAGCATTTCCCGCTTGTCCCCCTGTTCGGCACCGGACAGCCGGAAAATTGCGGAAAGCATCAGATTCCCGAGCAGGAATGCCCCCAGCGCCCACAAAAACATCCTTCCAAAATAACGTCTGCTCTTCTTTCCAAACAAAAAAGTCAGAAACAATATCACAAGCAATACCAGGACGGCATATTTCCCATTGTTGCGAAACAAAATCATCCCCACCGTGGTAAGCAGGAATGCCATCTCTTTACGCACCCGGTGTTCCGGAACGCCCGACCCCCGCAGCAGCTCATACAGACATAGAATCTGAAGTACAAAAAATCCTGTAAAAATCGTATCCTTCGTGATACTGACTCCCATATACCAATGAAAAGGGTAGAACATGCACCAGAGTTGAACAAGAATCAGCCACAGCCGTCTCACCCCGTTTCGATACAGGAGAAACACGCCGTACGCAAAAGCTGCTGCCAGAAACACCAGCTGTAAAAATGCAAAAACACCGACACCGGCAGTTACACTGCCAAGCACCCCATCCCCCAGTTCCATAAAACATTTCAGAAGAAAGGTGTGTGCAATCGGATGATGGTCTATATAATAATGCTCCGCTATCTGTCCGGTCTGAACAGGCATATCATAAGAACAGATCGCCGGATAATAGGCAAGATAGGTCGGCAGCCACGTAAGAGTCGTAAGCAGTGCGCTTCCCGCAAACACCTTCCATGGACTGATTTTCTGCTGGCTTTTTCCAGTTCTTTTCCCAGGACGTTCTTTCCACAAAGCAGACAGCCGCACTGCGACGCAAAGCATCGCACCTCCCGCCAGGCTGAGTGCCAGCACTCCTGCCGTGTAACCGCCCGTCCAGACAATATTCCCCCGTTCTGCCAGTTCACTGCCTGTCAGACAGCAAAAAAGGAACAGGCTTCCTGTCAAAAAGAATAAAACATATGAAATTAAACAGGCAGACAGCTTCCTTTTTTCCATCATTCTAATTCATCTTACTCCGCTTTTCCACGCTGATTTTGGCCAGTCGGTATTCAAAATCGCGCCTGTCCTTTGCCGCAAGCACGTCCAGAATCATTCCCGCGAAAAAAGACTGAATGCCGGCCAACACCACAAAACCGGACGCAATCAGTGTCGGGAATCTGGGTACCAGTCCCGTCCGCAGATACTCTGCCAGCACAGGAATCATAAAGCACAATGCAACCAGAACAAGCAACAGGCAAAGAGCCCCGAAAAAGCGCAGCGGCTTGTAATTTTTGTACAGCTGCAGCATCTTGTGAATGACGCGCATTCCGTCACTGTAGGTATTCAGCTTGGACACGCTTCCCGCCGGTCTGTCCCGGTACTCTACCACAACATTTTCCACCTGCATGCCGTAATTCACCGCATGAATCGTCATCTCCGTCTCGATTTCAAAGCCAGTGGAGAACACGGGGAAGGTCTTGACAAATTCATAGCTGAACGCTCTGTAGCCCGTCATGATATCCTTGATATCGGAATGAAACAGACTGTTGATACCGGTACGCATCAGACTGTTTCCAAAATTATGAAAAGGTCTTTTATTTTCCGTAAAATATGTGGAAGAAAGCCTGTCCCCCACCACCATATCGGCATTGTGCAGCAGAACCTTGTCCACCAGCTCCCTTGCGCAATCCAGCGGATACGTATCATCGCCGTCAATCATCAGGTAACACTGCGCATCAATTTCCCGAAACATCCGTCGGATGACATTGCCCTTCCCCTGTTTATATTCATAACGTATCTCAGCTCCCGCAGCCTTTGCGAGTTCCACCGTGCGGTCTGTGGAATTGTTGTCGTAGACATACACCACGGCCTCCGGCAGCGCATTTTTCACATCATGAACTACCTTGGCAATCGTCTGCTCTTCATTGTAGCAGGGAATCAAAACAGCAATTTTATCCATTTTGCAAAGTCCTTTCTGCACATAGTTATTTTTATTTTATCACGAATAATCCATAACAGCCACTGTTTTTGTGAAAAAAATATGATATAATGAGCGCAAAAGAAAAACAAGCGGCTGCACAGCAGACATTTGTTTTTCTTGCGCCATTAACGAGCAAACAGTCTGCGAAGCAGACAATAAAGCACCGAAGGTGCGGGTTTGCGAGTTTAGCCCCGGTTTGCGAGTTTAGCCTCGGTTGCGAGTTTACTCAGAAAGGTATTTCATATGCATACATTCTCTCACAAGCTATATACATTTGCCTGTCGCTTTATACAGATATTCAGTCTGATACTGACCGCCCTCCTCTTTCTTGGAGCCTTCTTTTTCACCTGCTACAGTCTGGATATGGACTCCCAGCTGGTGCTCACGCGGCTTGACAACCCCATCCTGAATCTGTTGGGAATCGCTGTATTCATTGCACTGGGTGCCGCCTGCTGTGCTCTCTTTGCCAAAAAACAGAAATCTGCCGGGAAGCGTGCCTTTGCAGGGAAGCGCATCCGCCTGCTCACAATGCTTGTCCTTACATGGTGTCTGGTTGCAGGCGCCCTTCTGATTGTTTTTGGCAGAACCGTTCCCGCCGCTGACGCCATGTCGGTTTATTCCATCGCAGAAGCCCTTGCTGCAGGGGATACCTCAGTCATTGATCCAACACTGTCTTACCTCTCCTATTACCCGCAGCAGGTGGGTCTTGTAGCTTTTTTTGAAATACTGATTCGACTGTGCAATCTCCTTCCCATCACTGTTCCGGCTTATCACCTGATCAAATGCCTCTATGTGATACTCGCCTGTGTCACTATCCTGTTCCAGAAAAAAACGGTACATCTTGTCTGGCAGAATGACACCGTCGACTGCATCTATCTTCTGCTGGCAGCCGCCAACCTGCCGTTTTTGATGTACACCTCTTTCGTATATGGAGAAATTCCTTCCTTCACGGCAATCACGCTGGGGTTTTACTTTCTTGCAAAAATATGGAAGGGTACAGAAGCCGATGACCGCGCAAAAATACTGTCTTCCCTGGGCGCACTGCTCTTTCTGACGCTGGGCGTCATGCTGCGAAAAAATAATCTTATTCTGATGATTGCCGTTCTGATTGTAATTTTTCTGCAATGGCTTCAAAGCAAGCGGCATTTGCTGCTTGTCTGGGGACTGGTCTGCGGCCTGTGCTGTTTTTCTGTTCTTCCCGCCACACAAAAAGTATACGAATTGCGAGCGGACAGCCACTTAAGTTCCGGCGTAACCGCCACCTCCTATTTTGCCATGGGAATGCAGGAGGCCTCCAGAGGAAATGGCTGGTACAACGGCTTTAATTTTAACACCTACCGCGATACGGGAATGGATACGGAAGCAACAAATGCCATCAGCCGGGAGGCCATTCGGGAACGTTTGTCCTTTTTCAGAGAAAATCCCGGCTATGCCGCAGATTTCTATCTGAAAAAGCATCTGTCCCAGTGGGCAGACGGTACCTATGCCTCCCGCCAGGCGACACTTGCCGCCTACGGCGGACGTTCCTCTTTCTTTGTCTCTCTCTATGAGGGAAATGCAAGCCACGCTTTCATTGAATACTGCAACATTTACCAAAACATACTGTATCTCGGAGGCTTCGTGTTTATCCTGACAGCTTTTCGTAAAAAACAGGACAGTCTCCCGCTTTACCTCGGGCTTATCGGTATTGTTGGAGGCTTCCTGTTCCACATCATCTGGGAAGCCAATTCCAGATATATCTTTCTTTACAGCCTGCTTATGATGCCGTACGCCGCACAGGGTCTGGCTCTCCTTTGGAAATTCCTCTTTACCCGAATTTCCGGCCATGCTAAAATCAAAGAATAATTAGTATTTTCAAACATAACGAAGGGAAAAAGTCAAACATGATTTCCATTAAGAATTTTGATAAAAAGAAACTCTATTACATTGCCGCAGGCGCTATCCTGCTCTGCTGCCTGGCGACCAGGCTCTGGCGTCTGGATACGCTTCCCTCCGGAATCCATTTTGATGAAGCCGGTATGGCATACGATGCATGGTGCCTTTCCCAATACGGGGTAGACCGTTACCTGACTTCATGGCCTGTCTACCTCAACAATTTCGGCGGCGGTCAGAGTGTCCTCTATGCCTATCTCTGTGCCGGTCTGTTCAAACTTTTCGGCTACAGTATCTGGCTGGTACGCCTGCCTGCAGTGGTGTTTTCCCTGCTCACGGTTCTTTACGGTATGAAGATTGCACGGAAATTATACCCGGAGGAGTACCTTCCGGCGCTGGCTACAGGTGTTTTGCTCACTGTCTGCCCCTATCTCGTATTAATCGGACGTCTGGGACTTGACTGTTTTCTGACCCTGGGCGCCTCTACTGTCTTCCTGTATTACTTCATCTGTGCGATAAACAGTAAAAAATACCGCTACTATGTGATTGCCGGAATCACCGGCGGTCTGCTTCTTTACACCTATATTCTGAACTATATCATTCTTCCGGTGTTTCTGGTGCTCGCGCTTTTATTTGCAATCCGCTGGAAGCGTTTTTCCTTAAGCCGCTGGATTGCCATGGCAATTCCCATGGGAGTTCTGGCTTTCCCTCTGATACTGACACAGCTTGTCAATATTTTCGGATGGGAAGAAATTCATCTCGGCGTTTTTACCTGTATCCGTTTAATCAGCTACCGGACCTCTGAATTCAAGGGATTCCAGCTGCAATTTTTGAAAGATCTGGTTTATGACATGTTTATTTACAGTGACTTTGAATACTGCAGCATTCCGGATACACCGACCCTGTATTACACGACGATTCCCCTGTTTGTCATCGGGCTGCTCAGTTCCTTCCGCGGTCTCTTTCTGACTGTAAAGAACGGAAAACCTGACTATAAGAGCTTTGTCTATATCTGGTTTTTCATAGTATTTTTCCTGTTTTGTACCGTCAGTCCCAATGGTTACCGTATCTGCGGTATCTACTACTGTGTCGTTATGATTGCCGTAGAGGGATTCTGCTGTATCCTGTCTTTCTGCCGGAACAGACTTCACGGAAAAGCCTCCCTGATTTTGTCAGGTGCCGTACCTGTACTGTTTGCCTGCATTTACCTGGTATGCTTTGTGCGCTTCGGAACTTATTATTACCTGGGAGCCTATACAAGAGACTACTATCCTCTCAATCACTTTCACATTACGGTCACCGAAGCGGTCGAGTTCATACGTGAACACCCTCAGTATGGTCCAAAGGAAACACAGCTTGCCGAGCCGCCGATTCATCTGGCTTTAAGCACTCTGGACTCCCCCTACGATTTACAGCTGCTCGATCCGCAGGAGCTGTATGTGCAGGACTATTTCCACTGTTCCTGCCTCGGTGAAATCGAACCGGACTGCAACTATATTGTAAGAGATATTTATCCGGAATATGCCGATAAACTGAGAGCCGCCGGCTTCACGGAAATCAACTACGGAAATTATTCGCTGTTTTATATGGAAAATTAAGAAGGAGAGACTATAAATGAAAAAACTGACTTCCCGGTACCTACCTCTCGTACTCTTCGTACTTTTGCTCTGTACCTTTGCTGTTACACGACTTTGGCGTGTTCTCACCATACCTTCCGGTATCCATCTGGACGAAGCAGGTATGGCTTATGATGCATGGTGTCTTTCTCAATACGGAGTGGACCGCTATTTGAAAAGTTTCCCCGTCTATTTTATTAATTTCGGCGGTGGACAAAATGCTCTTTATACTTACCTGACAGCCGGTTTATTCAAGCTTTTTGGTTTCCATGAAATATTAATCCGCATTCCGGGTACCTTCTTTTCTTTCCTAAACCTGATTTTCGGAATGCTTCTGGTACGAAAAATATTCCCGGACAGACCCTACCTTGTTCTCGGTTCCGGCTTCCTCATTACAATCTGTCCCTATCTCATTCTGGCTTCACGGGTCGGAATCGAAAGTCATCTGATGCTGGGTGCCTCTACTGTATTTTTATACTTTTTTGTAAGTGCAATTGACACAGGAAAATATGTGCATTACATTTTGGCCGGCATTACCGGCGGCATTACCCTATACTCCTATGCCTTATCTTATCTGATGCTGCCGCTGTTTCTACTTCTTTCGCTGATTTACGTAATTCGCATCCGCAAATTTGCATTGCAAAAATGGATTGCTATGGCAATTCCCATGTTCCTGCTGGCTTTTCCTCTAATCATGGTACAACTCATCAATATGTTTGACTGGGAGGAAATGCATCTCGGGATTTTCACCCTCACCAAGCTCAATCAGTACCGTGCTTCCGAGCTACAGCCCTTCAGCCTGAATAGTCTGAAACTGGTTATAAATGATATTTTCATTGGAGATGAACACATTTACAATTCCATTCCGGGTATTCCAAATATGTACTGGATTTCCATTCCCCTTATTATCATCGGTCTGGTAAACGCCATTTACAGAACGGTTCTCGCTTTCAGGAAACGCATCTGGGATTGCAGAGTTTTCGCCCTTTGGTGGTTTCTGTCCGTCTTCTATATAGTGTGCCATATCACACCCTGTATCACACAGATGAACAGCATCTTTTTTGTGTTGATTCTCTTTGTTATTGATGCCGTTTCCCTGATTCCGCCCTTGAAAAAATGGGGTTCTGTCGCTGTAAAAGCCTCCATTACCGCTGTTTATGCAAGTTTCTTCTTCCAATTTGCCGGCTACTATTATTTAGGACAGTATACCATTGACAATTATCCGCTCGGCTATTTTGACATTCGCGTCTCCGAAGCAATCCGCTTTATTGAGGAGCATCCACAGTATGGACCAAAGGGTACGCAAATGGCAGAAATGCCAATCTATTTTGCACTGAGTTCCCTGTACTCGCCCTATGATCTCCAGATGCTTGACCCGCAGGAACTGTTTCTGATGGACGGCTATTACCACTGTAACTGTCTGGCTGAAATTGAAGACGGATATAATTACATTGTCAGAGATGTGTACGCAGAATATGCCGGCAGGCTGAGAGCCGCCGGCTTTACAGAAATCAATTATGGCAACTATTCCCTATTCTATCAGGAATAAATAAAACCAAACGGCAGGATGTCAATAATACATCCTGCCGCTCATAAATACGCCGAAATACAAGACACCGCACACCAGATGAAACTGATACGCCAGCCACTGCGATGCTATGAGCAACGTCTTTTTTTTGTTGTCCGTCCCGGCTGCCGTAGCTTTTATCAGAACCAGCAGTGCTCCCATATGGCAGAAGAAAATACCATACATATAACCCCAGGAGA
Organism: uncultured Lachnospiraceae bacterium; assembly: GCA_945913255.1. Taxonomy (GTDB): domain Bacteria; phylum Bacillota; class Clostridia; order Lachnospirales; family Lachnospiraceae; genus Acetatifactor. Next base: position 37,572 of record CAMEDC010000016.1, on the reverse strand, counting down.
AATTAAAGTCCGGTTTCCGGAATCCTTTTTCATACAGGAAGAAAGCCATGGCAAAGCTCATCAGATAAATCTGCCAGGAAAAACGATACAGGCTGTCCCGTTTCAATTCCCTATAGTTAAGCAAAAGTACCAGAATCGGAAATCCAACGGCAAGACAAATTGCCAGCGGAATATTGCCGCAATAATATCCCCAGACCTCACCGAAACAGAAACCGATACCGCCCTCTGCTCCCTCCTCCGGCACAAACACTCCTTTAAACTGGTACAGCAAATCAAGAAATGTCGGAATAAAACAAAGCCCCAGTTGAATGGTGGGGACAAAATTCCTAAATTTACTGCGAAACAGCCGATACAGCATAATCAGCCCCGCAGTTCCCACCAATACAATGGTAAAGCTGGGCTTTGTCATCGTAGCAAGCAGGAGAAATACGGAAAATAAGATATAGTCCTTTAACGCCGGTGCATTCTCCTCGCCTGCACAACTCCCGATTCCGCTTTCGGCGCTACTTCCGATACTTCTCCCGGCTCTGCTCGCGCCACAGCCCCTCTCATATACCGGCAGAAGTTTCGCATACCACAGGAATGCCAGAATCGCAAAAGGTCGGGCAGCCATGTAAGTAGCATTGTGGAAAGGATTCGGTGTAAACACCCCGAGATACTTAAACTTGATTCCCGGAAGATAAATACCACTTGGCGGATACAACATGGAAATGAAGAAAAGCGATACCGCAAGTACACTGAGCAGCACTCCCGCCATCCACTTTTTCACCACAGATTTTTTCCCTGTTTTCCGCAGTCGAATCCCTCTCCTTTCGACCGCATTTTCCAGTTCTCCCAGCGCCAGGTGATTCAAAGCCAGCTTCGTGATAATCATTGCAAGACTGTTCAGCAACATGGTTGCAAGGGCAACAGCCAACTCCGGTGTGGCAAATAAATTCAGAAAAGCAGACAGCTTAAAAAACACAGGATATGGAAAGCTATAGCCGCTGTCCAGCCCCTGCATTTCCAGAATATAAGCCTTCATATCCGAATGATAGTGCTCCGGGCTACCCGTGGTCTGGCGATAAAACAAAACAAGCGTTATCGCAGAAACAACTATGAGCAATACCGTAAATACTGCACCATCAAGGGCCTTCTCTGTTTTATGTTTATTCAACCGTTTTAACATACATTTCCTTTCCGGCATATCATACTATTGAATGCTTCCTATAGTGTAACAGGATTTTAGCTTCGTTACAAGGAAATTCTCGCGCTTTTTGTTGACTTCCGCGGCGTTAAAGTCTATAATTTTGGTAACAACTAAGGAGGAATTATTATGGCACGTTTAAATCCCAGGGAATTGGATGTTTTAAATATCTTGTGGAGTTCCGACAGAGAGATGACTTCCACTGATATTGTGAATGAAATGAGAGGGTTAACTCAGAGCACCGTCATCGCTGTACTTCGTAAACTGACAAAGGATGGTTTTGTTGAGGTGGCCGGTGTAACGCACAGCGGAAAGGTATTGAGCCGCACCTATCGTCCAACGGAAGAGTCCAGAGATTATATTGCACAGCACTTTACAGAAGATTATGAGTGCTTCAAGAACGTAATCTCCAAATCCGATATGTGTGCAGCCATTCTTCGCGTAGATGACAATCCCGAAAAGACAAAAGCTGAGATTGCCAAACTGAAGGGCATTTTAGCTGATTACGAAAAAAATCTGTAATACAAAAGAGGATTGTATGCATTATTCATTTTCTACCGTACTAATGACAATTTTAGCCAGTAACCTGTTAATTATCCTGATAACCTTCTGCTTCCGCAAGGAGAAGCTGATGCTGTCTATCGGATACAAGTTACTGGCTGTTTTCTTGATTTTGACTCTCATCCGGTTCCTTTTCCCCTTTGAATTGCCGTTTACGAAGAGTCTTTATCTCCCCGAGTTTATCTCAATATTTATTTTCTATTTCCGATATTCTTTTATAAAGAGGGGAACTCTTAAAATATCTCTTTGGCTGATTTTTGAATGTGTTTGGCTGATTGGCAGCTTGGTTTGTCTATATAGACACAACAAATCTCGCAGCAGGACCGCCAGATATATCGCTGTATCCGGCAGAGATGTCACCATGCTGGAACCCGTCAAGACACTCCTTACCAACATCTGCGGTAACAAGAAAAATCCTTTCCGTGTAATTATTATTCCCGATTTGGATTCCCCCAAAATATTCGGTATCCTGTCGCCGCGTATTTTAGTTCCTGACTACCTTGATTTGAATAGCGAAGAATTCCGCTTTGTGCTTCAACATGAATCATATCATTATTACCACCATGATTTGCTGATTAAAGAAGCAGTCAACCTGCTCTGCATCCTTTACTGGTGGAATCCGGTTTGCCGCATATTTAAAGAGCAGGTTGGACTGATTCTGGAAATGCATGTGGATGATTCTCTGGTAAACAGTGACTCCACTGTTGCAAAGGCTTATATGAGCTCTTTAATTCATATTCTGGAAACCGCCTCTGGCAGAAAGAACTCTATTCCCCTTGGGTTGACAGTGGCGATGACCTGCACCGGGGAAGAAGAATTGGTACGGCGTTTTCAGATGCTCTGCCACAAGAGGGACAAAACCCGTATTCCCATATTTATACTTCTTCTAATGATGGTTATTTCAATTTACATTTGCTCTTATGGGATTATTTTAGAAGCAAATTACTGTGCGCAGATTGAGAATGACGATATACTCTTTGATTCCTATACAGGTTTTCATGCTGTTCTGAAAAAAGACGGCACTTACGATCTGTATCTAAATGACATTTTTACGGAGAACCTAGAAAATCTGGATTACTATCCCGATATTCCGGTTGTGACCGAAGGCGAATAAAATTAAAGGAGCTCACTTAATTGCGTGCTCCTTTTTTTATTTTATTATGTAATATAAATTTGTAATTTATTTATATATTCTTGACTTATTGCATTCTATTATATTATAATCTTAATAAAGAATCTCAACAAAGGAGGATTTCAATGAAACACAAAAATTTAATTCAAAAAATGGCTCTGCTTGCCGGAACTGCATGCCTTACACTGACAACCTTCATCTGCCCGGCAGCATCCATGCCCGCACAGGCAGCTACCGCTTCCGAAGGAACAATTCAGCCCAGACAAGACCGAATCGAATATGTCTACAAAATTGAAGACGGCAAGCTGTATAAGCGCCTCTACAATTACTCCAACGGTGACTGGATTGGCGACTGGATTTATGTTTGTGATTATCCCGGATAAGTCCTGTTAACAACGTCAAAAAAAGAGAACCTGTTATGTTCCAAACAGCAGGTTCTCTTTTTTATCCATCATACATATTAATAATTTTTCAAAAATACTGGTCAGATTTTGTTTTTCCATTCACCACCAGCATTTTTTCAATTTTCCTTCTCAAAAAGAATGAATTATTTCCAAAAATGCTGGTCACTCTTCGCAAATATTAAATTTGGGCAGTATGAAATGCCTCTACCAAGGCATTCTGCACTGTAGGGTTACAATTGATGTGACACCTTACCACTATACAAAAACGGTTGAGTCCTATAGAATTTTAATCGCCAAACCAAAATTCTATTGAAAAGGATTATCAACCGTCATGAATACTATAGCATACTCACAACGATATTTGCCACATGAACTTAATACAAAATTTTTTGCTGTCAAACTTTACCGTACCGGAGTTGGCGTCTCCTTCGTCTGTCGGCGTTACCATATCTCAAAATCCTCTCTTTTGAGATGGAATAAGAAGTTCGATGGAACCAGAGATTCCCTGATTGATAAATCCCATCGTCCTCATTCCAGACATCCAAACGCTCACACGGACGAAGAATTGAAATGGATCCAGGATTATCACAGGCGTAATCCTAATATCTCTGTTTGTGAACTCTATGGCAAACTTCGCACCAATAAAGGCTATTCCCGCCATCCCGGCTCACTGTACCGCATTTATCGCCGACTGGGCTACTCCAGTTATGCTCCTTCCACCAAGAAGCGGCATAAGCCACAGCCTTACGATACTCCAGCTACTCTTGGCATCAAATGGCAGATGGATGTGAAATATGTCCCTGCCGCCTGTTATTCCGGAACCGTTCCTCAGAAGTTCTTCCAGTATACAGTCATTGATGAGGCTTCCAGAGAAAGATTTATTTATCCGTATATGGAACAAAGCAGTTATTCAACGGTAGATTTTCTCAAACGGGCGATTACTTACTTTGGCTATCAGCCTCAAATTCTGCAGGCTGATAATGGGGCGGAATTCACCCACATAAGGAAAACGGACAGAACGCATCCTTTTGACATTGCCTGCAACAGGCTCGGAATCATACACAAAAGAATCCGTCCCAGAACACCCCGTCACAATGGAAAGGTTGAACGCAGCCATCGTAACGACCAGGAACGCTTCTACAACCATATGTCCTTCTACAATTACAATGATTTACTGGTTCAAATGAAACGATACCTGAATCGTTCAAACAACATACCCATGCAGGTATTAGGGTGGAAAACACCTTTAGAGAAACGTCTCGAACTCGAGACACAGTAATTCTTATTCCGCTTGTTTAATAAATTTCTGCAAGGCTTTGACCTGTCAAGGTCTTGCCCTGATAAGGGTGCTTTGCAACCTTGACAGGGCAAAGCCTTGCAGATAAGAGGTAACTAAGCGGAATAAGAATTAGGTGTAACAGTACCTGTTCACTGATTAAAATTCATAATAGCACATCAACTCTTTTATTTTTAAAAAGTTGGTGTCACATCATTGACTAATATACAATGCCTCTACCAAGGCATTCTGCACTTTATCCAACCAGAAAAATACGTGCCAGAAATGCTTTTGAGAATAAATCACCAGTATATTCATCTAAATTATTACCTTTATACCACCCATTTGTTTGAAATATACTGGTCACGTACAAAAAATCTTTCAAATGGACCGTATTTCCATTTTTTGAGTCATTCTACATGCCCTCATCACAAACTACGATTATTTCAAGATTACAGTTATTTCAAGACTATAATAGGCAATATCAATATGCTTTCATTACAACAATTGGGTTCAATACTACGATTGAACCCAAAGTTTGATAAATGCTTATTATTTCCTATAGTACTCCACCAGCTTCTTCACCGCATGAATTACATCTTCCACATCCTTATCCGTGAGAGAATAGTAAAGCGGAATACTCATGACCTCTTCATAATACTTTTCTGCATTGGGGCAAAGGCCCTTTTCATATCCGAGTTTCTCATAATAAGAATGCCAATACACCGGCAGATAGTGTACCTGGCAGCAGATATTCTCCGCATAAAGCGCATCAAAGAACTGCCTGCGGTCACAAGTCAATTTGTCCGGATTCAGCCGAAGGATATAGAGATGTCTTGTTGTATCGGATTCCGGAATTTCTTTCTGTACAAAGATTTCCGGCATATCCGCAAACACTGCATTGTATTTTTCCACAATCTCTTTTCTTCTGGCAGAAAACATATCCAGCTTCTTTAACTGACTCAGCAACAACGCAGCCTGAAAGTCCGTCATGCGGTAATTATATCCAAGCTCCACCTGCTCGTTATACCAGCGGGCATCCGTGGGATGTACCATTTCACTCTGGTTTCTGGTTATTCCATGTGTACGCAGGCGCATCAGCTTATGATAAAGCTGCTCATCATTGGTAGTGATGGCTCCGCCTTCGCCGCCGGTAACCGTCTTCACGGGGTGAAAACTGAAGCAGGTCATGTCCGCAATACTTCCTACCGGCTGCCCCTTATACTTTGTACCGATTGCATGAGCTGCATCTTCGATGAAAATCAGGTTATGTTCTTTGCAAATCTTCCAAAGAGCGTCATGCTCTACTGCCTGTCCGGTGAAATCCACCGCTACAATTCCCTTTGTCCTGGGTGTAATCAGCTTTTTTACGGACTCCGGGTCTATATTATAGGTATCCGGCTTAATATCCGCAAACACCGGTTTTGCGCCACAATACAGCACACAGTTGGAAGATGCCGCAAAGGTAATGGAGCTGACGATCACCTCATCCCCCTCTCCAAATCCTGCTGCCAAAGCCGCCAGATGTAATGCAGCGGTACCATTTGCAACCACCACTGCATATTTGGCCTTCGTGATCTCGCAAAGCTTCTTTTCCAATGCCGTAATCTCCGGACCACCGGTAAGATAATCGCCCCGCAGGGTTTCTACCACTGCTTGAATATCTTCTTCATCAATATACTGCCTGCCATATGAAATTGGCGTTTTCCTCACAGGCACACCACCTAAAATTGCCGGTTTTTCCATAGCATACCCCTTATTTCTCCAAATCAACGGTCTTCAACAGTTCACGAATCTCTTCCACTGTAAGCCATTCCGTATTGTTGCCGGAACTGTAGGAAAATCCCTCCGGAACTTTCTTTCCGGTTGGCTGCACTCTCTTACTCTCACTCCAGACCATCTGAGGATACACAATAAAGTGCTTATCATACTCATAGGTAGTCATGGAATCCTCTACCGTCACCATAATTTCATGCAGCTTCTCACCCTCACGAATGCCAACCTCCGGCATCTTACAGCCGGGCATCATTGCTTCCGCCAAATCCGTAATTTTGAAAGAAGGAATCTTGGAAATAAATGTTTCTCCGCCCTTTGCTTCCTCCAGTGCCTTAATCACCAGTTCAACACCCTGCTGCAGGCTAATCCAGAAACGGGTCATGCGGTAATCCGTAATCGGCAATTCTGTTCCGCCGTTTTTGATAATATTGTGGAAGAACGGAATCACAGAGCCACGGCTTCCCGCCACATTGCCATAACGCACGATGGAGAAACAAATATCCTTGCTCCCGGCATAGGCATTGGCAGCAATAAACAGCTTATCAGAAACCAGCTTTGTACCACCGTACAGGTTTACCGGATTGACCGCCTTATCCGTAGACAAAGCAACTACCTTCTTTACTCCGGTATCCAAAGCCGCGTCAATCACATTCTGGGCACCGTTAATATTAGTCTTAATCGCCTCCGCCGGATTGTACTCGCAGGCAGGCACCTGTTTCAAAGCTGCCGCATGAATCACATAGTCAACACCCTCGAAAGCTCTTGTCAGCCTCTCCTTATCACGCACATCACCAATGAAGAATCTCAGCTTGTCCTTATATTCCTTAAACTCATTTTGCATGATAAACTGTTTAAATTCATCACGGGAATAAATGATAATCTTTTTCGGGTTGTAATGCTCCAAAACATACTTGGTAAATGCCTTTCCAAAACTGCCCGTACCACCGGTCACTAAAATCGATCTATCGTTTAACATAGAAAAACCTCACTTTCGCGGATTCCTTGTACCGCCTTATATGTTAACATATTATACTGCAAATGGCAAATTTCAGCCATTTATTCTTTTTTAATTCTTTCTTAAATTCAGCATTTGCCAGCCAGTCTTCGCCGATTATCAATTCTTTCTTATCTCTTTCTTCCAAAACTGCGGATGCTGCACAAAAAACATTAAAAACAGAGGATACTGTCCCACATTCCAGTTAATCTCCGTCAATCCAAACGTAAAAAACATAATACATATCATCAGCGGTATGATGGCATATACATTATCCGGATTTCCAAGAAATTGCTTTCCATGAAACCATAACAAAGCCATTGTTAAAACAAGTAATAAAATCCCTGCAGGAATTCCGTAAGAATACGCAATCTGAATCCACAAATTCTGTGCATGCCATGAAACATATCCATTTTCATCATCTCCCAGCCGATAATGCCCATCTGTTTCCGGGTGTCCAAATAAAGTCATATCTTCTATATAGGCTTTATAAATCGCAAAACGCCCACTCATCGCACCACCAAAGAAATTACTATCTACCGTTTCTGCCGTTTCATAAGAACTATCAGACACTTCCGCGGCTTGTACCTTTATAACCAAGGGATTTCGATAAGATATATTTATCGTCTCTCCCAGGCGCCCCATTAACTCATCCAGAAATTCATCTAATTCAGTATACTGCCACGCATCTGCCGGATCCCAGGAATGAATCCTCCATTCCTGATATTCTCCCTCATGCCAGATAGGATGCGGATGAATTGTCGGAAGCCAACGTACCGTAGCAAACGTTACAGGAAATAGGAGAATCGTTGATGCCAATAATGCAGCACCTTGTCCCACAGCTGACCACCACTTTTTCTGCCAGTTCTTTATCACTACACAAATGCCAAAAACAAAGGTTAATACCACAGAAGTCAACCATGCTGACCTGCACATTGTCATAATCATAAAATCCAACATTCCCGCAGCACCTATAAAGTAAAACAGCTTCCATCCTTTATGCGCATTTTTCTTATGCAGAAAATGGAATTTTATCAGAATACAGGTATATACCCATAAATAGTGAACTCCTGCCACATTACTGTTGGGATACGCTCCCTTATACCTTATTTCATCATAAGGTCTAAATGCGTAACAATACATCTGAAGCAAAAAAAAGGCAATGATGGTTCCGGTTACCATTGCTTCTACCAAATCAGTAAAATCCTTTTCCGTATACTCCGTAATATAAAAAGCTCCAAACATAAGGAAAAACCAAGCAGGCCATAATCTGCCACTCAAATTAAAAGTCATGCAGAACGAAAGGGCAATCCAGAGCCACCCAATCAATCCGGGCTTCCGTTTTATTTTCTTTTCAGTGAATGTCGCTTTTGCAAAATAACCTGCAAACACTCCAAGCCACATAACATTTAGCACCGCAAATACAAAAGTCCATTTGTAGATATCCTTATAAATAAAGTAATCACCAAAAACAACAGCATAACCTGCCACACATAGGCAAACTGCAGTCCATATATAAGAGAACCAATTCAAAAATACCTTCAACGGATACCCGCTGAACACAATAACTGCCAAAACAAGCCCGGTGCAATTTGATGCTGCTTTCCAGATATCACCGGTTTGTGTATTACGCAGAAAGTCGATAAAGCAAAGAGCTATAAAGCACAAAGCATATAAAGCTGCCCTATAATTAATGCTTTCTTTCTTTTTACTATTGATTTTCATATAAGTTCTTCCTTCCCTTTTCTGGAATGCATCTTATCATGCTTATTCAACTCTATTGCAATAATAATTCCAAGTACCAACGTAACAATACCCATTGCTATACCATATGATACGGCAGCCCCCCACAATGCAAGTTTTCTAACAAGCCTGTCAATAAATAAGAAGTCTGCCATTGTTGCGATTATATATGAAAGTAAAATATACTTCTGCTTTCTGATAATTGTCAATACTTCCGCCAAAAAGACATCTATTGCCGCAATTCCACCAAATATAATTAGAACAGTAAACAAATTAGCATATGAATGTAAATCTATTCCATACATAGCCCCTAAAATCTGTGTACCCACTAATTTTCCTGCCGAAGCACATATAAGAGTTATTCCCATCAAAAAGCCAAGAAAAGATGCAATAGTTTTCATAAACTTAGAACGTTCATTTCCATTCCAAGCTATGCTTAAATCTACAATCATAGGTTTCAAAACAATGCTGCTCAAAACATTGATTGCAAAAACCGGCATAAACAGAATACTAAAAAGTGCCTGACTCTCTTCTGTCATTATTCTATCAATGGCATATTTAGGTGCATTAACTAAATAACTATAGAAAAAATCGCCTAAACAAATAGGAAAACATCCCCCTAAAAGTTTCCACACATTTTCTGTCTCTATTCGAATATCCACTTTATCGAATGCATATAATACCTTTCTATTAAGGGTAAAGGAAATAAATGCAGCAACTATAGTCATTCCTATACATGCTATCAATATATTATGAAAAAAGATATAGAGAACGGAAAATGTTACCATGGAAACCATGATTTTAGTTGACGCAATCTTAGATGCCACATCAAGTCTCCGCGCTTTTTGAAAAGCGCCATGAAACACATCTTCAACAGCATCAACCATCCTATATACGCACAAAATAATAACCAATAAAAATTTTTGCTTCGAATAACCTTGTAATAATGCATAGGAAATGCAAACCATCACCATCGCGAACACAGAAAAAATTCTGGATGTAAAGTATGTAGCAAATGAATACTCCTCATTTGTATCCGATACCTGAAAGTTCCTCATTCCAAAGTTCCCGATTGTTACCAGCATTTGTGTCAACGTATATGCCAATGTAAATAAACCGGCTTCCTGTAATCCGCCTGTATTGGTAACAACAAGCAACAAAATAGCCGATTGTAAGGAATACAGTGCACTTTCAGCAAAAATCCAGAATGTTGTTCTTGTATGATTATTGTCTCTCTTTTCATCATAACTTCTACTTGCTAAATTCATGCTCTTTTATATACCTTCAACTACCCCCACAATCGTTTCACTATCATTTTAATCGACATAATATCGCAAAAAATATTTAGACCCTTAATTCTATTTCTATCTAAAATTCATTTAAAGAATTAATGATATAGACAATCTCCTCTTCTGTCATCCCCGGATAAAGGGGAATACTCAATTCAGTATCACATATTTTTTCTGTAATCGGGAAACTGCCTTTCACACAATTCATATCGCGATATGCCCCCTGTAAATGAATTGGTGTTGGATAATGAATTAAGGTATGTACTCCCTTTTCCAGGAGATACTTCTGTAATTCATTCCGTTCCTCACAAAATACCGGAAAAATATGATATACATTTTCTTCAGAATACTGCGGCAAGCGAATTTTTACATTCATAATATCTCTGTAATATACTTTTGCAATCTGTTTTCTCTCCTGTGTCCACTCATCTAAACGCTTCAGTTTTACAGATAAGATTGCCGCCTGAATTTCATCCAAACGTGAATTTACTCCCTTATAATCATGCTGATATTTTTTGCTTGATCCATAGTTTCCAATTGCTCTCGCTTTTTGTGCCAGTTCAAAATCATCTGTAATGATTGCTCCTGCATCTCCGAAAGCACCCAAATTCTTCCCCGGATAAAAGCTAAATGCAGATGCCCTTCCAAAGGTTCCTGCTGTCCTTCCTTTATGTTCTGCTCCATGTGCCTGCGCAACATCCTCAAAAACATCCAGACCATATTTTTCGGCAATTGCACATATTTTATCCATATCCGCCAATCTGCCATACAGATGTACCACCAGAATTGCTTTGGTTTTCTCTGTTATTTTGGTCACTATTTCGTCCGGATTTATTAATAATGTTTCTTCATCAGGTTCTACAAAAACGGGGACTGCACCTACATAACTGATTGCCAAAACAGTTGCAATATAAGTATTGGCTGGGACCAGAACCTCATCTCCTGCTCCGATTCCAGCCGCACGAAGCATAATCTGCAGTGCATCTAGTCCATTTCCCGTTCCAACACAGTATTTCGCTCCACAATACTGTGCAAACTCCCTTTCAAACTGTTCCAACATTTTTCCCTGAATAAACCATTGGCTATCTAAAACCGTTTGAAAGCTATGTTCAAAATCGCCGCGAAGCGGTTCATGCATTCTCCTAAAATCACTGTATGGAATTTCCATCTCTATTTCCTTTCCGCTGCCGTAAAAATTCTTCATAATTTCTAATGTAATCTGACTCGTCATATAATTCCGAAGCCAGCACCATCAAAACTGCATCCGTTGAAAAGTCAAACATTTCGCGCCACAAAACGGAGTCAATAAACAACCCCTGGTTTGGATTATTCAATTCAACAACCTGTTTCTCCTTTCCATTATCCAAGAGGACTTTACAAGTTCCGTTTACACAAATCAACACCTGCTGAAGTTTATAGTGAGCATGTCGTCCCCGCACAACACCCTTTCCTGTGCCATACATATAATATACACGTTTAATTTCAAAAGGAATATTCTTATTTTGCTCTAAAGCAATCAGTGTTCCTCTATCATCGCCATGTTCTTCGAACTCTATCAACTTAATCTCCAATCTTTATCCTCCGTAGTTGTTAGTCCCATCTTAATGTAGTTTCTTCATTGTTGTTTCTCTTCTTCAAGCTTTTTCCATATAGCAAGTTCTTCTGTCAGAATGTTTATTTTATTCTCTAATTGTGAAATTTTTACTGTGAGAGAAAACACTTTCCACATGATAAAAAAAATCATCAACAGATAAAGCAGATTAACCGGTGACTCCACTCCTATGAGTGAAGCCATCCAAATAACAATTTGCGGAAATATGCTTAGCAGTAAAATTACTCCTGACAACATAATCCAATATATTGCGTTTTCAATCTTCATTTGGGACTTGCGGATTTTATGTATTACATAAATATAAGAAACAACTGCTGCAACTATCAGGATAATGCGTAAATAAAATGACACTTATTCTTTCCTCCTAAAGCTCTGAATAAACAAAATGGAAAAGCACTGCAAAAGCATATACTTTATTGACCTGACAAAATTCAAATAACTTTCTCCTGCAATTCGTTCATCCATAGTCACTTGTACTTCTTTAATTTTTATGCCTCTATGGAGCAAATACGATATCGTATCAGGTTCCGGCCCATAATTCATATCGTAAGCAAATTCATGAAGCATTTTCTTTCCATACATACGCATTCCCGAAGTAGGATCCATTATCCTTACTCCAGTAGTTATCTGGATAATGCCTGATATCATTCTACTTCCCAACATTCTTAATGTCCATGGTCTCCTTTCATGTAAAAAGCGAGAACCAATAACAATATCTGCCTGCTGTTTTGTTAAGATGTCCATCATGGGTTCGATATATTCCGGTCTATGTTGTCCATCCCCATCGAATTGAATTACAGCATCATATCCTTTTGCTATCGCATATCGCATACCTGCGCAAACCGCACCACTCAACCCACAATTCACAGGAAGATCAACCAAATTATATCCTCTTTCTTTACAAATAGTGGCAGTATTGTCCCGTGAGCCATCGTTAATGACAATATAATCATATTGTGAATAGTTTTTAACTAAACTATCTACAACGCGCTCAATATTTAAAGCCTCATTGTAGGCCGGAATAATTATCAACAATTTCAAAAGTATGTCTTCCTCTCTAAATAAAGAAAATAACCATTCATACTGTACTCTTAATAGATTATTTTAGTATTATACTTCACATTAAAAATTATATCAATATTCCCTATATAGACCATTGTTTTTGTTATTCAAACATTTATCACAAAGGAGTTCCTGAATACTTACGAATGGTGGCTCACAAAATCCGGGCAGGTAGGTTCATGATATAACTAGCTCCCATATCTCATATACTCCCGTTCTTCCACCAAACCCTTCCTTTTGCGAAATAAGACCTTCATTTAAATAAATCCTTCCATGCTCTGTAGATATTCCAAAGTCTAACCATAACTTGTTATTTTTATATTTCTCAATTACCGTGTTTATTGCTAAATCCAAGGCGCCGATTTGTCGTCCCTTATCATTTGCCGCCATGTATTGTGTATGAACTACTTGTCCATACTCATATACAACCGTTCCTGCGATTAATTCGCTATCTTTCAATGCTCCAAAAAGATGAATACCCTCTGGAAATCTATCATGTAGCATTTTTAGTTCTAAACCGGTATGAACCGCTTGTGTATCATGTCTTTCTCGCAAAACTCTGTTCTCAAGTTCAATAAATTTATTATAATCTTCCTGTTCTGAAAGAATCTCAATTGTTATACCTTCACGTTTTGCACGTGATATTTGTGCTTTTCTGCCCTTTGGCATTTTTAGTGGATTCTTCAAATTTATATATGTGGAAGCATCCACGGTCAACAGCCTCGCACCATTTGCGAACAAAGAATATCTATCTTCTTCCGCTGGCTGACTATGATAAATATAAGGAATCGACTTATATATGACTCTTTGAAAATTTCTTTCTTTTACATAAGAAATGAGCGTCTCAAAACAATCATTCATAGTATGTTGTTTCATCCTTGAATTAGAAATAATGCCACCATAAGTTAATCCTCCATGAGAGGTCAGTGTACTACCTTTCTCACTCATGGGGAGAATTCCTATCAAAACGTCCTCATCATAAAACATAAGTGAATGATCCTGAAAACGGTCTTTATGATAATCCATATAGTTGCGGTCAAACATAAACAAAGAGTTTTTACTGCATTTATTGAAATTATTCCATATTTCTTGATCTTCTTCTCTATATCTATGTATTTGAATCATTTTCTTCACACTCCCAAATAATATTAATTCTCCTTTTCTGATTATCTTACTAATTACTTATTTCATACATATAGAATTTCCTACGATTTCTTGTTCATCTTTTCGTATTTCTGGTTCCCTAACCAAATATAAAAAAAGAAAATACCATATTTGAGATAAGCACTTATTTTCTGTCCGATTGAACACTCACCCCACCTTGCCTTTGCATAGTAGGTATTCAGTCCCATCCGTTTTAGCTGATTATATAGTGGCTGAAGGATGCCGAATCTCTTATCAAAAGGGAAAATGCAATTTTCATAAATGGACACCATATCATCCATAAACTTCTCGCTGTAAAATCCCCCACTGGACACTCCATTTAAACGGTAATCTATCAATCTATCATCCATATAGCCAAAACGGACTCCCTGTCTACAAAGATGAATCCAATATGGATAATCTTCAATTAGCCTTGTCACCTCTGAATAATATCCATACTTCGTAAATAATGTCTTCTTTGCACACCAGGCAGGTGCTGGGAGAAAATTTCTGGCAAACAACCGATTCAGAGTCTGCTCTACCGACAATGAACGAAGCAGATTATAATCATTCTCGCAGGCGGCTAAATTATAAACATATTGTCCATCCGGACGGACTCCGCGCATTTTGGCAAAGCATATCTCATAATCATTATTTTTCAAAAAGGAAACATACTTCGACAAAGCATCCGAACAACTCAATACATCATCTGCTCCTAGATCCTTAATATAAGCACCTTTTGCCATTCTGAAAACCGCGTTAATATGCTTTACAGTTCCTACATTCGGAATCATACGATTGTAACGCACCTCTACAATATTCTTACTTTTATGTTGATCTACATACTGCTTGATCACCCCAATATATTCTTCATAATTAGGCGATCCATCATCCGAGATGATTAGTTCAATACAAGGATAATCCTGTTGGAACAAGCTATCCAAAGTATCAAATATCCCGTCAAAATTTCGATATGTTAATATACAAAATGTTAATAATTCATTAGTTACTCCCATCACAATCCCTCACGTTCATGCAAATCTATATACCATAAATAACTCTCATAAGACGGTTTTCTAATCTCACATATAATCATTGTATGATAATAAATCAAATCTTTTATCGTGTATAAAGCAAACCATATCCAAAAGGGGAAAAGAAGTCGAAGTCAACGAGCTAATAAAATATGAAATGCTCCACCTGTAATGGTTTTTCGTCAAAAAGAAAAAGCGTAAAACAAGAAACAGCTTTACTTCTTAAGTAATTAACATGGGATATTAGATCCTTCTGCTAACCACTCAATTCAGCACCCAAAAATACTTTCACAGCTTATACCCTTCTTTTAACCACATCTACAAAAATTTCAGAACCGTACTCGCCAAGGTATTTACTCATCTTATACATTCCTTCTAGCATTTCTCCATTAATAATTTTTTCATCAACAAGTTTCTGCATTTGTGCATGTGTAAAAAGTTTGGGGAAATAACTACCTTTTTCAATCACCGAAAATCCACATTCTTCAATTAACATAATCAATGATTCCAAATCGAATGTAGTATGCTGATTTAGTTTTATTTGTTGAGCAGATTTTTCGTACACACTATCAATTAATCCCATTTCTACAGCTAAATATCTATGAAGACTTTTTGCATTCGGAACGTTAATATGTACAACCGTATTATCCGCACATAATCCATACGTTGCATCCAAAATTCTCTTTGGATTTTCTAATTCATGTAATAAACTAGAAATAATAATCACATCATATTGTTTATTACTGATTTGTGCACATTTTTCCTCAAAAAACCCCTGAATAATTTCTACCGAAAAATCACCTTTCGTATATTTCTCATCAATCATTTTATGTGCTTTGTTCACAAATTCGCTTGAGGGCTCAACTATTGTCATCTCTGAAAAATCATCAAAATATGTAAATAACGGCTCTAGTCCGCAACCAACTTCCAGCATACGGTCATGTTTATATTTCATAATCTGCTCTAATACTTTTTTTCTCCGAAACTCTACTTGTATTTTTTCAAAGGGAAGTCCATCATACACTTTTGTATATAAATTAATATCTCTCATAATAACCCTTTTCCACTTTACTTTTTTTATAAGCCTGTATTTAGATATTCTTCTGCATCCTCGGAAAATGTTTCTCATATGAAACACATTGCTCTGTATTTCCGATAAATTGAGCGATACGCCATTTTTAGCGGGTCGTTCAAATACTACAGCTTTTATTCTATTAATAGTCAATTTCTAAAATATAGTTTTGCTGAACACTTATATTTTACTCGCATGAAAATTATAGCACAATATGAGAATTTGAACCAACCATTTTTCCTGATTATCTTGTCCATTCCCGTGTAAAGGCGACTCTTTATCTTTATGCCTTGCTTGATACCTCGCCAAGAAATTGCAAGAACTTAACGTTTCTTTAGTATCTCTGTTCTTGTTACTATTTTGCACAGATTGAAAGCACTGATATCCCAACACACAAATCAATTCCACCTACCATAGAAAGAAACAACCATTTATTAATTATCGGGAATCTAACTTTCTTGCTGTTCAAACTAGCAGCAAGGAAAACCGGTAAAAACACCGGAATAAAATACCTTCCCTGCAAGCCACTTAAAATGCCTGTTTCCCGAACCAGCCATCCACTGGAACGAAAAACATAAAATAATGCAACCACAGACAAAACAGAAGTACTCAATGCCGCCAATCTGAATTTCCACGATAATGTAAGGTCACTTTTGCGTTCCAATAATCCCGCATACAAAAGCAGTAGAATCAGTAAATCAGACCATATTTTATTTACACAAATGTCGAAACTTCCAAAGCATTCTGCCACCGAAGAAGCAATATACAACCTATAGTTTGCCCGAAAAGTTTTCAACATAGTTATAAACAGATTCGTATTATTTACACTTTGCACTGAACCTGCAACTTCCTCAGCTTTGATTGTCCCCGGGAATTCGATAATCCCCGTGGCAAAAAGCCATAGTAACATACAGACAGCTGTAATTCCTCCCGCTCCGACTGCATGTAATACCTTTTTCTTAATCCCTCCAAAGTTTTCCCGGGGTATAAAAAAGAACAACAGGCAAAAAAATACATAAATATACTTGCATTGTCCCAGTAAAAACGCCATCGAATACATTGCAAAAATTTCCCTGAAAGTCATTTTCTTCCCCGGGTTTGCCATCTGATATAAGACAAAAGCGACTACATCAATGGACAGAGTAATTGCCAGCGCATCACCTGACAATGAGGTCATTTCCTGTAATGTCATCGGCAAAAGCGATATAATCATAACAAGATTTTTACCAACGGGAATATACTTGACCGCCAGATAAAGCAGAAAAACACAACCTAAAAATTGCCCCATACGTGCGCAATAAATCAATATAAGGGCATTTGCTGTAAACAGTTTTGCTAACATCAACGGAAATACAGCAAATACATAGGTAAAAGGCGAGTATCCCGTAATAAAATCAGACATATATTCCATCTCTGCCGAGATATTGTAATGTCTTGCTTCAAACCATTTTTCTATTGTTGCTGTTTTTAAAAACATCTGATCCAGACCTTTCGGACCGCAACTTGCTGATAAAAAATGCCCGTCTGCCACTTCATACGCACGCATAAAGTGTCTATACTCATCTATCATCCGGAAGGGAGGAAGTGCAATCATATACAAAAGCCCCATAACAATTAACAACACCAAAAAAACATTTTCTGTTTTACTGCAAAATGCTTTTGTTCTTTTACCCATATCCTCTTTTGCCTTTCTCTGTCTCATTTGTTACCTAATCTTGATTAAAAATATCCCTCGTATAAACCTTATCTCTCACATCATCCAAACAACCATCGTACCTGTTTGCAATAATCACTCTAGCTTTCTCTTTGAACAACTTTAAATCATTAATCACTTCACTTCCGAAAAAAGTCACACCATCCTCCAGAGTAGGTTCATAAATAATTACTTTTGCCCCTTTTGCCTTAATTCGCTTCATTACCCCTTGAATTGAACTCTGCCTGAAATTGTCAGAATTGGACTTCATAACTAACCGATATACCCCTACTACCACTTCATGCTCTTTCGATTTTTCCCATGCACTGCTTCCTGTATAATATCCTGCCTTTTCCAGCACACGGTCAGCGATAAAATCTTTTCTGGTTCGATTCGCTTCAACAATTGCCTCGATCAGATTCTCCGGAACATCCTGATAATTTGCCAATAATTGCTTCGTATCCTTAGGCAGGCAATATCCACCATAGCCAAAAGAAGGATTGTTATAGTACATTCCGATACGCGGATCCAGACATACCCCTTTAATCACCTTACCGGAGTCAAGTCCTTTCATTTCCGCATAAGTATCCAGTTCATTAAAGTAAGACACTCTCAACGCTAAATATGTATTGGCAAACAGTTTTACTGCTTCCGCTTCAGTAAAGCCCATTAACAACGTATCAATATTCTCTTTAATTGCCCCTTCCTCTAAAAGCCCGATAAATTGCTCTGCAGCTTTTACAAGGCGCTCATCCTGCAAATCTGTGCCCACGATTATTCGGCTGGGATAAAGATTGTCATAAAGAGCTTTCGATTCTCGCAAAAATTCCGGGCTAAACAAAATATTACTGCTGCCTGTTTTGGAACGAATTGATTCCGTATAACCTACAGGAACCGTAGACTTAATAACCATAATGGCATTAGGATTACACTCCATAACCAAATGAATAACATTTTCCACTGCAGAAGTATCAAAATAGTTCTTCTGGCTGTCGTAGTTCGTCGGAGCTGCAATTACCACAAAATCAGCATCTGAATACGCAGATTTTGCATCCAAAGTTGCAGTCAGATGCAAGTCCTTTGTTGCAAGATAATTTTCTATATATTCATCATCAATGGGGGATTCCCTTTTATTTATCATATCTACCTTTTCAGGTAATATGTCAACTGCTACCACTTCATTATGCTGCGCAAGAAGTGTAGCGATGGATAATCCGACATATCCGGTTCCTGCAACTGCGATTTTCAGTTCATTCATCATAATTCATCTTCTTTCCCTTCGAACAGACTAAGTAATTTAAATCACTCTCTGTTCATAGATATCTTTTCAAGAATATTCACAATACGTTCACTCGCATGTCCGTCTCCATATGGCGAAACCGCATGCGCCATTTTCAAATATTCATCTGATTCATCTAACAATAGTTTTGCTGTGCAATATATCTTTTCCTGATCTACTCCCACAACTTTAACTGTTCCTGCATCCACAGCCTCAGGTCGTTCAGTCTCTGTTCGCATTACCAAAACGGGTTTTCCCAAAAAAGGAGCTTCTTCCTGTAACCCTCCCGAATCTGTCATCACCATATAACTTCTTGCAAGAAGGTTATGCATATCTAATACATCTAATGGCTCTACCAACTTGACCCGTGGAATATTCTCCAAAATTGCATACGCAGTCTCTCTCACCACTGGGTTTAAATGTACCGGATAGACAAATTCGATATCCGTGTATTCTTCTGCCAGGCGCTTTATTGCATAACAGATATTTTGTAAAGGAATACCCAGATTTTCTCTTCGATGTGCTGTCACAGTAATCACACGTTTATTCTTATAGTCTACCTCTTTTAAGCAGCTATCGTGAAATTCATATTCTGAAGTTACTGTAGTTTTAAATGCATCCATTACAGTATTTCCTGTAACATATACATGATTCACTACATTCTCTCTCTGCAAATTCTCCTCATTACGTTTCGTGGGTGCAAAGTGATATGTTGCCAGACGGCCTGTCAACAGCCGGTTCATTTCTTCAGGAAAAGGAGAATATATATTACCTGTCCTCAAACCAGCCTCTACATGCCCTACCGGTATCTGTCTGTAAAACGCAGCTAACGCAGCAGCAAATGAGGTCGTAGTATCTCCATGAACCAATACAATATCCGGCTTTTCCTGTTCCAAAATGTCACCTATTCCTATAAGTACATCGGTAGTAATCGTAGTCAAAGTCTGATGCTCGCGCATGATATCTAGATTATAGTCCTCCTGAATCTCAAAAGCATCCATAACCTGACGTAACATTTCCCTATGCTGTCCTGTAAGGCAAACTTTACATTCAATCTCTTTATGCTTTTTAAGTTCAAGTATCAAAGGACACATTTTAATAGCTTCCGGTCGTGTGCCAAACACCAACAATACCTTCATCGAATCCTCCAAAGTCAACACGCTAATTCTTATTGTTCAACACTATCGCGTATTATATTACATATTCTATCGACATCTTCTAATTGTAAATCAGCATATATCGGAAGTGTCAGTACCTGCTTTGAAATTCGTAATGCAATCGGCGTATTTGTAGCTGAATTATCAGTTGCATAACATTCATATGTACTAGTAAGTGGATAAAAATATTTTCTGGCATGTATTCCTTTTTTCGCCAAACTCTGATGAATGTAGTCACGGCTATAGCCATATTCATCATCAATTACTACGGGAAAATATGCAAAATTTGGCTTTACATCGCATTGTTCATGAGGCAACGTAATCCCAGGTATAGTATTCAAGTTTTTCATATATCGTTCATACACATTTTTCCGCTTCGAAATTTCAACGTCAATGTGTCGCAAGTTGCATAACCCCATTGCCGCCTGAAACTCATTCATCTTTGCATTTGCACCTACACCTGATACATGCTCTTCATCCTCAATGCCAAAATTTTTTAATTGGTTTAGTCTCTTCCCTAATTGCTCATCCCGAAAGCATACTGCACCGCCCTCAATTGTATTATATACCTTCGTAGCATGAAAGCTAAACATCGCAGCATCTCCATAGTTCCCAATTCCTCTGCCTTTATAAGAAATACCAAATGCATGCGCTGCATCATAAATCACCTTCAAATGGTTTTTATGAGCAATCTCCTCAATTTTCTCTACATCACAAACATTTCCATAAACATGAACCGGAATAATCGCACAAGTCTTGTCCGTTATTAATTCCTCTATTTTTGAAGCATCCATAGTATAAGTATCTTCTGAAATATCACAAAAAACAGGCTTTAATCCGTTTCGAACAATTGCATGCGTTGTTGATGCAAAGGTAAACGGAGTTGTAATTACCTCTCCTCCCTCAGGAAATCCCATCGCCTGAATTACCAGTTCCAACGCCATATGTCCATTGGAAAACAAGGAAATATTCGGAATCTGAAGATATTCCTTTAGTCCCCTCTCTAATGCATTATGTTTTTCTCCCATATTAGTCAGCCAATGACTGTCCCATAAGCCGCGTATCTCTTCAACATATTCTTCTAAATCAGGCATTGACGAACGTGTTACTAATATTTCTTTTTCCATAAGCTGTCTCCTCGATGCTCCCTAAATAGCATATAATGTTAATCCTTCCGGTCTTCATTCTTCTTTGATTCAGTTATACTCAACTTCAAATTCAGTTAAGAGTTTTTGAATTTTCTCCACTGAATTAAACATCATTACATCAATAATAGATAAACCCGGAACAAATTCATTTCCAAACTGCGGATATTCTATTTCTTTTGTTCGCAAAAAGTTTAGTTTTATTCCTCTTTCCGAAAATCGCTCCGATTGATACAATTCTTTTCCACCAATTGCATTATAATATTCTTCGGCATGTAATAAATCGCATATATGTAAAACTTTCTCCTGCCCTCTCAGAGTACAATCCTTTTGCAATGAGGAAGAAAAAATAAACTCCGTTTTTATACCCATGTACTCTCCGATAAGATAAAAAGACTCCGCTATATAATCCGCTACATTATCTTTGCTACAATAAATACATTTTTCTAATATCGGATATACTTCATTAAAAAAAGGAGCTTTACTGTATGCCATTTCAACAGTTCGCATGATTTTTGCCAACAGTTGCGGTGAATTATTGACTCCCACTTGATTAATAAGTTTATTAGAGCTTGCTCCCAGCATCGGCAAATTTATATACTGCACTTTTCCATTTGCCAGAATACGGTTTCTATTAATCCATCCTTGCTTAATAAAATTCACATCGTCGTAAATCACGTATTTATCAACCGTATTCATTAATTGCCAGTACCCTATATAAGGGAAGAAATAAGGTTGCATGATTCCAAGTTTCATCAATATTCTCCTTTATTGATACTTTTCTTCAATTGACTGTACGTTTATTTTTCTTCTTACTATGCGTCTAAGCTTAGGCGCTACAGCAAAATAAAATTGATTTCTTAAATCTTTACTGCACAATATCTGATATAGTTCTTTTCTCTTATTGATCATATCAAGATTTTGTATTGGCATCTCCTTCTTCCAGAAAGCATTATCCATATTAACCTGCTTTACCAAACCGCATTTTTGCAAAAATGCATTATAATTATCATATACTTCCGGAAAACGCATATTAAACTTGCTGTAATCAGCGGTTTCATACATTCTCTGTATATCAACTTTTTCATCTGTCGGTAAATAGTATGGTATATCAAAAAACTCAGCCATTTCCCTTGTTCGTGAGTCTATTGCACACACCATGGCAGGAATCCCACTTAAAATTGACATAATACTTCCATGAATCCGTGATCCCAGCGAAAAGTTGTAACTACTATCACATAAGAATTTGTGCCATTCAGGCACATCATAAAATACTTTTATTCTTCCTTCCAAGAACAGTTCCGTATTGTCCTTACCTTTCTCATAAATAATATCTGAAATACAACTTTTTTTACTTCTTCCTGTATATATACTTTCATCATAAGATAATTGCAGCCACTGATCCTGGTCTATATATACACATTCCGGATAAGCGTCAATCACCTCTTTGCTTAATAGCACTTTTCCATTAAGTATAGGATTCGCTTTTTCACCCTTTTTTGTCACTCTCAGGTCACGCCCGTTTTGAAATAAAGACGGACATCCCGTAACAACTGCAGAGTTAGGGCAAACATCATCCAGTAATTCTTTGGTAAAATAACCTCTACATGCAATTTCTCCACCCGTTTGATAAATACTGTTAACAAATTCACTTATCTCCTTTTTTAAATAAGAAGATAACGTATGAATTTCATCGTAGCATTTTGCTTGTGCTCCTACAGCAATAACATATACCGGTATGCGACTGTTTTTAAAAAGTCTTGCAAGTGTACTTAGCAATTCTTTATGCGCGCAGTTTAACAAATTAGCTGCCGAATATACTATTCTATCATACTTTTCATTAATAACATCCCAAGTTTCGTCCGGATTATAAAAAAACAATTCATTATCTTCCGTTAACAAAGCAGATACGATTCCTTGAATCCATACTTTATTTCCTACATTAAAATTTGTAGAATGATAATTCTCCTGAAGTTCCGTAAATATTGTATGATAATCAAGTTGCCTAAATATATCGAACGGGCCTCCAAATTTGAGTTCACCCCAAATTAATATCTTCATTTATTAGCCTCCCTATACTCTTTACCAATAACACCCATCATCAACCTTAGATAAATCAATCTCAGATTGGGGGTTTTCCGGATAAACCCAGTATTCATTAAACATCTGTTGAAAAGCTTCCTGATTCTCCCAGCGTTTTCCTTTAATGCCGAACAATATTTGAAGTGCTCCACCTATTTGTATCGCTGATTTCCCTGCTTGCTTAATTCTCGGTGCAAGCCAAATACCAAAAGGTCCGCAGCCCAACAATGCAATATCAAAATCTTTCTTCATGATTTCACGGTATAAGTATTCGTACGCCTCAACCCAATCCTTAAATCTTGCATCTTTGGCAACCCCAAATGCCCACACCGATTGTAATGTCTCAAGTTGAAACAGTGGTAAAATTTTTCTATTTTTGAAAAGTTGTTCTCTATGTTTTTCATACTGTGATTCAATCAACTCCGCAAACGGACTTACCACTAAGACTTTTTTCCCTTCTAAAGCCTCAGTCCACGGATTTTCAAAATCGTATGCTTCCAACATATTTGCTGTTCCGACATACTTCTTTTTTATCCCCTTAATTGTACTGACATAATAGTCTTCTAACCATTTATTCCAAACACAGATAATATCTGCATTCTCGCAAGCCTCTCTCGATAGTTCGCCAAACTTTTGTATTCCGAGGCCGTTATCATTATCACATAAGCGATACGACTCTGCCTCTTCCGGTAGATTTGTAGTTCCCCAAATCGAATTTTTATCGAGTTGTATCAGGCATTCTATTTCAGAAGTTCCCCATCTGCAGCAAGCGAAAGGACGGCCGGACAAAATGAGTTCCTTAATCTTTGCATTTCCCTCCGATGCTGACAGATATTTACTCCCTCCGTATTTTTTACCAACTCGTTCAATCTTCCGATGTGTAAAATTCTCATAATGAACGGCCAACCACCACTGTGCATAATAGAATAACCATTTAATTTTACGTATCATCTCTACCTCTATCGTGCAGTCATTCTACACTTTTTCCCATTTAATTTCCAAATATTTCTTCATGCGTTCTTGCATATATCTGACCGTCTTCAACTTCATATATTTTGTCACACTTTCTAATCGTGTCAAGCCTATGCGCAATAATAACCATCGTCTTTTTCCCTTGTAATGCTTCTACGGATTCCATTACTGCAGTTTCCGTATCTGTATCTAACGCAGAAGTTGCTTCGTCCAGTATCAATATCTGGGGATTATAGTATAACGCCCTTGCAATCGCAACACGCTGCCGCTGGCCTCCCGAAAACTTAATTCCCCGTTCACCGACCATTGCATCCAGCTGTTCCGGCAAATTGCGTACAAATTCATCAAGTTGCGCCTGTTTCAATACATCCCATATTTTATCATCCCCTTCATAATCAAGGCCAAATAAAATATTATTTCTGATTGTATCATCCAGCAAATATACCATTTGAGGAACATAACCAACTAATGTGGACCACGCATCGGTTATTGCCGAAATATCTACTCCATCAAGTTCAATCTGTCCTTGTTCCGGCTTTAATAATCCTAGAATAACATCTGCCAGAGTTGTTTTTCCCGCACCTGAGGCACCAATAATTGCTACAGACTCACCCTTTTTTATCTCAAGATTTACATTCTTCAAAATATATTTTTCTGAACGCGGGTACTTCCAACAAATATTACGGAGTGATATCTTTTCACTCATTGTCAATGATTTGCTGTTTTTCTCGCCTTCCGTTTCTACAGTAGTTACTTTATTCTGTGTTCTTATCTCTTTCAGATTTGTATATGCATCTTCCATTGAAGGCTTATTCATGACAATGCTATTTATACTTCCTATAATAATTGATACAGATGGAAGTATTCTCATCGCTCCCAATGCAAACGAAGCACAAGTAACAACAAAATCATTTGCATCCAGATTCATTCCCATTCTCGCTATTACAACTACCATCATCCCCGCAATTGTGATTGTCTCCAACAACGGTGACGGAATTGCTGAAATAACTCCATAAGTAAGTTCTGCTTTTTGTCTGCGTTTAAATGCTTCTTCATATTTTTGTTCAAATTGCTTACACCTATTTGTAACCTTAATTTCTTTAATTCCGCTTACTGCTTGAATTCCCCACTTTCCCTGTTCGGTAATTGCCTCTCTTTGCTCAACTCCTAATCTTCGTAAAGTCGGTCTGAAAATTCCGATTGCAGTGAACATAAGGATACATGCAACAAGTAATAATCCAATAGACATAAACGTATCTGTTATCACCAAATATGCCCCAATAAACACTATTTTTACAATAGCCGTGATTACAATAAAAACATTATCCAGAATAACATATGTGCAATCCACATCAGAGCCAATTCCCCGTAATACTTCTGATGTATTCACATCCAGGAAAAAGGTATACGGCTTTGCAAAGTAAGCAGACAGCATTTCCAGAGAAAGCTCTTTGCGAATTGTAGTACCGGCACTTACTTTAAAATAATTATATAACAGTAAAATTGCATTTTTCAGAAAATAGATAATTACAATAAAAACTCCTAACATTGCAATCATACCAAAATCCGACTCAATATGCAGCACCTTCATCGCAGTCGCTATATAGGGCTTGCTGCGTAACGCCTCCGGAGTCAACAAAGCATACAGAAAAGGCATAATAACAGCAATACCTAATGTTTCTAAAATGCCACTTCCCAAACTGAATATCAGGCATAAAAGACTTTTTCGTCTCTGCTTACCGGTTAAAATAAAACCTAACTTTTTAATTACCTCTGTAAATGCTCTAATATTAGACATTTTTCCTCCTTATGCAACGTAACTTTGCTACAACCATGACAAACGGCTTGGTAATAACTTCCTGCAACTTTTTCGTCCAAATCCACAGACTAAGTAACATTCTATCTACTTTATCGTATTCTGAAACAACTTGTGTATAAACTTCTCTTTTTCCCTCTCTATTGCACGCCTTATATAGGTTTAGCATTGCATGCCATCTACGTCTTCTCAAATTGACATGATATTGCTCTTCAATCATTTTATACTCATTAATAGGATCCAGCCATCTTGCAACCGGAGTATAAATTGAATTGTAATTACTTGCACCTTGAATACGATCACACCGTTTTACTTCCCACGCTTCCCTGGTCACATAAATATTTCCACGTTGCATCATTAAGAAGCCCATCGTACGTTCACCTGCATCTCGGGTCGACTTATAGATGATTGAAAAATCTTCCTTCTCGCGATAAAAATTACGGTATATACATGCGCCGAAAGCTTTTTCTTTCTTCCAACTATCTAAATCAGCAACCCATTCCTTTTTGGGAATACTTGAATTCACCGAAATAATCTTCTGCAGTCGTTCACTATAATTCTTGTTAAATCTCCCTATTCCTATATACTCAGAATGCTTGTCCAAAAAATCAATCGACTTTTGCAATTCTTCTGTTATTTCCCAATAATCATCTCCTTCCAGATAAGTAATATATTCCCCCTGCGTATTTATCAGCAAATTATGCTGATTTCTGGTCGCCCCGACATTTTCTTTATTTGCATAGAGTTTTATAATTCCGGGATATTCGTCCATAACTTCCTGTACGACTTTTACTGTATTGTCTGTGGATGCATCATCACCCAATAATATTTCAAACTGAAAATTCACAGGTTGTTTTAATACACTTTCCAATGCCTGGCGGATATATAATTCGTGATTATAGCTCAGCATCACAATGCTAAGCTTAATATTTGTTTTCTCCACTGCCTTTATTTACCTCCATTTTTTACGTTCAGTAACCTATGTTTAATGGCACTCATTTTCAATTTACATTTCATTTTCAGAACATAGCCTTTCCAATACTTGTTCAAAAACTGTAAAGCCCTTCCTTTGTCCTGCGAATAAGAATAGAATAAATCAAAAAACTCTTCTTTCTGCTTCGTATTTTCCAGCTTTTCCATTATGAAGTCAAAGTATTTCATCCATAACTTTACTGTCTGCTCTTTTACCTGCTGCGCTCTGGTAGCAGACAGACTTTTATCATGGATTCTGTACAAGTATTGTATCTCACCGATATGCGCAATTTGAGATTTCTGATAAATACGCATCCAGTAATCATAATCTTCTGCCAAAAACATATTTACGTCATATTCCCCCACCATTTCAGCTATGGTTCGCCTGTACATAAAACATGCCCCGATACAATTCTTCATAACCAGACTGGTTGGTTCCGGATATAAATTATCTCTAAGTACACTACCTTCTGCATCAATCAACCTTGTGTCGCAATACACTAATCCAACATTCGGTTTTGCCTCCAACTCATCGTGCATACACTTAATAGCATTCTCCATGTATGCATTGTCATCGGATGTCCAAGTATAATAATCTCCCCGGGCACGTTTAAATCCCTCGTTCAATGATGCCGGTAATCGCTTATTTACTTCATTATTAACAACCACAATACGCTTGTCTTTATGAGCATACTGCTGAACAATTTCCAATGTATTATCCGTAGAACAATCATTTACTACAATCAATTCAAAATCCGTAAAGGATTGCCCCAATATACTCTCTATCGCCTGTCCAATATGCTCTTCACCATTATAAATCGGTAATACAATGCTAACCTTACACATTCTTCTCTCCATTTAATAAGGACCGATACAGTTCAATATGTTTTTCCGCAATTGCCTGATATCCGTATTCAGTTCTTACCTTCTGCACGCCATGCTCTCCTAAAATGTTATTTTCATTATGATTCAATACCCATAGCAATCCCTGTAAAAAATCGTCCACATTTTTCTGTTCTGCAATATAACCGTTATAATGGTGCTGTACCATATCAGATATCCCCCCGGTGTTAAAAGCCACCACAGGTGTTGCACAAGCAAGGCTTTCCATTATCATTCCCGGAAGGTTATCATCAACAGAAGGATAAAGCAAAACATCGGACTGACTATAGATGGCAGCCATCTTTTTTGTGTCGGAAATATATCCCCAATAAACACTCTCCAATGCCTCCGGGATACCTTCAACGGCAGACCCAGCACCAACAATGTGAAGCACAAATTTATCTTTATAATCCGGATGAAGCATAACAAGCTTATTCAGCATTTCTACTAAATACTCAAATCCCTTATAAGGGGTCTTTATATCATTCGCCCCAAATAAGAGATTAATTTTATCTTTCCTCTTTTTCTCACCTGTTAATGCTTCAATCTCTGCATCCGTCATTGGATGATATACAGCCAAATCAATGGTGTTTGGTATAATCTCAACCCTATTTCGGCAAAACAATGCACTTTCCGAAATGCACTCTCCCATCCAGGTGCTGGGCGCAACAAAAGTAATTTTATTTCCTTTCCATCTCTTACGCTTTTCTCTCAGCACTCTATAGGAAACATCTTTATTACTAGGTTTCTCCAGCATCCGGCACATTCCGCATGCATTTTCAAAATGATTACAACCATACCGTACGTGGCATCCTCCTGTAAATGCCCAGCTGTCATGGCATGTCCAGACAACAGGCTTGCCCATCGCCAATATTTTTTGTATGTCGTTAATCGACATTATGTTGCATATCCAGTGTAAATGTATTATATCCGCACTTTTTAGTATGCTATTTCTATATAAATGCCATCCTATGGTTCCAAAGGAAAACGGATGTTTTGGTAATACCAACTCATTCAAGTGGAACATGCTGTTGAAACTTTTTCTTATTTTTATACAACATTTGTCCAGAACGTTCAAAGACGCAGTATCTACTCTCGGAACATCTCCCTTATATGCAATCACCATAATCCGGGAATCAATTCCCTCTTGCATTAATGCACGATGCAATCTTGTATTTGCAGATGCTTCAGATACTGTTGTACTAACATGAACTACTCTCATTTATTTTGTAATTTCCTCACTCTTAACTTGTTCTGCTAATCTCACTTGACTATCACACATGATTGGAAATTTTACCAATACCCTTTTTAATAATAGCTTTCAGTTTCCACCAATAAGGGTCTGCTTTTCTATGAATCCTCACCGACATAACGCTACCATGATTCGTCCGATGACAGCACAATAATGCCTGCGGTTTCTCTTTCCTGGGATACTTTACAAACAAATTATTGTCAATGGTAACACCTTCATACTTTTTTGTAAGCAATGAAAAAACGCTTTGATCGTGGCGATTTTCTATAAAGCCTTCATAATTTTCTTTCCCACATGTATTCGGATCATCTGTAATAATTTGTGAATCACTCGCATACTTTATCCATTCCTGTAAAAATTCATATGATTTCTTGCATTTTTTAATAATGACAAGTGTTGCCGCTCTCTGTATGGCATCTATATAAACCGGAGCATCCATGTTCATGTAAACAAAAGCATCTCGCTTTGTGTACTGCTTCTCCGGAAAGCCTGTCTCCTGGCAAATCAGCCATGCTCCCTGTTCAGTCGCTTTTCGGATAAATGCTTTCACGTCGCTAAGATAATACAGTCCGGCATCTGCATAAATTAACCACTCCCCGTCTTCCATCAATTCCATTGCCTTCGCAATAAAGTACGGTTTCCAGAGCCAGTATCCGTTTCCACGTGGTCTGCTCAAAATATCTTTATTTTTCTCTCTGAACTCTATATCAATATCTTCCGGGGCAAAGGACAATACCTTATCCACCCCATGTGCATAGGCTGTCTTTGTATTCAGTTTCTGTGCCTTTGCAAACTTCTCATTCGCATAATTTACCGCCCATATCATGCTGAACTATTCCTTTCTATTCATATTCACCCAAGTCGAATATATATCTATACTCATAGGCTCCCCCATTCAATAAAATAGCGAACTGGGCTGCTCCGTTATTTCCCCCAATCAGTGCCTTACATTTTGACAGCAACACGGTTCTAATCAAATATTCTCTGCCCTGTTCATTAGGCTCATTAATATAATTGGCAATTCTCGCCAAACCATCATACTTCTGAATATAGCGGTTACCATAAGTATCAATCAATTCTCCAAATTCCTGTTTCATTATGTGATAAATTGTCTCGTCCTCTGTAACCAAAAATATTTTCGATATAGTATGCTGCGCTAAATACTCATGAATCTTAGAAATTACCTGCTCTATGTTGGGCTGTATAGGATGACCCGCCGGTTTTAAACTGGTATAATCTGTACCCCGCAAAGAGACTCCTAATGAATCTTCTAATCTTCTCTCTTGCATGGCTATTGTGACTTTTCTTTCAATATCATCAGATAGTATTAACTTATTAGATATATACTTGTTTAGCCTTTCTAAAGCTTCCGGTTTCTGCATTGCTTCAGTAATCCTAAAGTGAGGACTTTGCCACCGAACTGCTCTGCTTAAGAAGATTACTTTTTGGGATGCATACACCTCTTCCAAGGTATACGGAGATGGCTGCTTGAAAAAAATCTCCCATACATTTTGCCGGTCTTTTTCTGATACATATTGCATTTTTGTTTCCCTGAAATCTACAACCGGTATCCACCCTCGGCTTTCTGCATATTGACATGCAGAAAGCACATATTGCACAATTGTTAATAATCCATTGGCATCATCAAACTTAATAACATAAAATGTCTTATCCGGATTTTGATTTCCAAAAGAATGCCTTCGTTCACAAAGTTCCGGATGAAATAATTCCAAATTAATCCTAATTAACAAATGGCTGAATTTGTTATCCCTAAGCAAAACCTGCCCTATATTTTTCTTTATATTACGTAGAAGTTTCCTACACATTTCATCTCACCATTTTCTTCCTTAATAGACCTGCTCAATCTTTTCGCCATTTGCGGATTAGTTTGGCAATAGGAAAATCCCTCAATTTCATATAATTCTCTATTATTCTTCCGACACTCCTTTTCTCTTGCAAATACTGCATTCCCCAAAAACCTCGATTACGGCGATATGCTTTATCCAGAGGCTGATCAAAAATATGAACCAAATATTCCTCCAGTTCATGTAACTGATGCTCTGCGACATCACGCCCGGTTTCACATCCCGTATATGGTATTTCATCATTTCCAATATTGACTGCCGGTTCTTTTAGCATTGCCAAATACAATTCCGGATTCTCATCTAACTCCTTTACACGGCTTACTACATCTTCAAGGCAATCAAAATCATTTACATCCACAAATGCCTTTTTATTAAATACCTTACCCACTTCCGGATCGCCCCAATAAATTGGCACCGTACCGGCGGCAAATGCTTCTATCAATTTTTCCGTATGATACCCGGGATGAGAGGCATTCTCACAAGCGATAGAAAACTTATGTACTTTTTCAAATGCCAATTTGTCTTCGACGGCCCGGCCATCCGGTTGATTGTTCAGATATTTACCCCCGGAATCCACAACTCGATACGCATTAAGCACATTATATAGTTGTTCTCGCATAGAATCAGCCTTTGCATTAGAGTACACAAAACTGCAAAATTGGCGTTCAGTCAATTCGCTTTCTACATTCTTGTGCTTATCTATCATATCCGCTACCACTTGAGAATAAAATCCATAATTAGGAAAACGGAAATATCGATCCATAAACTCTAAATATTCAAAGCCGATGCCATAGTCACACAAATTGAAATCAGGGCATATTGCCTCAATCGTACAGAATATTCTTATGCCATCGTATTTATAGTAATCCCGGCTATTCACATTGCAAAAAACATAATCAGGGAAATCTGACAATTCAACCTCATAGTGTTTCTCTAATAGTGAAAGAATCATTCTCGCTTCTCTATTTAATGTGAATGGCTCAGCGCCGTTAAATCCGTCAAATTTCACTCTGACCTTTTTCATACAATACTCCCCAAAAGATGCTGCAAAATGACACAATCATCCTATTTTGTAAACTTCATTAATTTGTCTTTACTACATTCTTAATCTTTTTTATCATCTGCTTTGGATTACAAAAATAATATTTTATTCTTTCTTTATAATGATTTTTGCGTTCTCTCTTCATTTCACGTTTGATTTCCTGCCTTGTTTGAGGTACTTCGCTTATTTCATCCGGGAAATAACAAATTGCTCCTGTATGCATATCACGGGATTCCTTCTCATTGCTCACGCCGCAATGAACTCCTGTGCCATCAAATCCTGTATTCATGCATAAGGATTTATTTGGGAAGAGTGTCAATCCCTTGTGCAAGAATACACAATAGCACCATCTGACTGCCCAAGAATCAATACTTTTTTCTTCCATTTGCTGTATTAGCATTTTTGTCATACCAAAGCTTCCGTCATAATCAAATGCATAACTCTGTTTTTTATCATTTGTTACTTCTTGCCACCCCAACGCCAGCGGGTCAAACTTATCCCATCTGTCCTTCCAGGTTGCCCATGTCCAAGAACTGGTAAACTGCATAAAGTATGTTTCCGGTAACTTCTCATTTCCTTTTGGGAAATGAGAATATCCCGTAATTGAATAAACCTGCTTGTTACTCTCATATTTTTCCAGTGCTTCATTCATATATTGCAGGAAGAAAGGCGTCGTCACTAAATCATCTTCCATGATAATTGCTCTGTCATAGCAACTCAAAACCTCCGTTACGCCGGCGATTACAGATGCTGCCAATCCCCTGTTTTCTTCCCGTTGAATAATATGAACTTCCTTAAAACCGGTTACTGTGCTGATATAATCTCGCACTTCCCCAACCGATTCTTTCGTATTCTCTTTTGCACCATCGGAATAAATGTAAAGTATGCTTTCTGCGGCACCATAATTTTTCTTTAACGCCTCCAGGGTTTTACGTGTATGTTCTTTACGATTATATACAAACAATACTATTGGTGCATACGCCATATCTTGCCTCTTTTCATTTCCTTTCATTCTATCTTTACTCCTCACCCAACTCAGGATAGTATTTCATCCACGCATGTACCCCCACAGGCAATAATCCACTCTCTATTTTTTCTCTGACATCTCTCTCCAACGCAAATTTCTCTGCCAGCTCCGGCGGAGCAATCCGAAATCCCACTTTGTTGCACTGCCCATGGTATGCAAAAAATTGATCTTCTCCGCTATTCCATATACGCGTGTACTTTTTCTTTTCCTTCAACAGCGCAATCGTCCGCTCTATATTTCGTAACGAAAAGCCTCCGTTACCCACATAGCATACTTTCTGTTTCATAAATCTTTTTACCAATGACAACCCGCGAAAACTATACTGATAAGCGATTGTTCCGCCGGGCCATGGTGCGCCGAAATAATCGTATGGCAGTTCCATAAACTCACGCACTTTCTCCACCGGTTGCAATAACAGTGCGTCTGTCTGGCAAATCAACATATAATCATATTTTTCAAACCGTGTGTAAAAATCCGGCTTTAACAATAATTTTGTATATCCATCAACACTATGAAAATACTTTTGTTCAAACCGTTCCGCATTCCAGTGATAAGATTCATATGCCGACAAATTCAGTTTGTCCGGTGCGACAAAATATATGTTCTCTCCCTGAGCCAGCTGTTTTAATCGATTCAATGACAGTAGTTCTTCCTTCTTCGGAAATGTTCTGTAAATAGGTACAATAATGCATAACCGACATTCACTCCTATTCATTCCGGCTCATTCCCTTCTCCTCATATAGTTCATCCCAGCTCTGTTGATTCTCTATCATGGCATTCTCTCTGGATTCATCAAAATCGTCCCAAATAGAGACATAGGGATACGTAAATGCATTATAATCTTCACCGTAAAACTGCAGATTTTTCAGACTCATAATCAAAGAAATCCCCACAACGCCGGTCCAGAGTATTCTTTTATATAGTTTCATTCCGCACTCTGCCAGTAAAAGCGGAATAAGAATAATCTCCACTGCCTTCAGTGGCATTGTCATTCTTTGACTTCCATATGCCGTTGTCATTCCGGCCATGGCCACCAAATAGCTGACTCCGTATACTTTATATAAAAATGCAATTTTGTCATTCTTACGATTTCCGTACCAGTATAAAAATGTAATAATGCCAAACATCAATGTTCTTTCTGCCAGACCACCTACACTGATTTCAACAACTGTCAATCTCAAAAGCCCCGGGAAAGTTCCCAGCCAATCGTGAATCGGTGTAAAAGCTACTATTCCTCCCGCAAGACATACGACAGGAACACAATACAAAATCCATTTTTCGCGAATCCATTTAATCGGTAATAACACGAGGAAGAAAAGGGCTACCGCATGAATGCTTGCGCATATCAATGTAACTAATATATATTTTATATACTTGCCTTCACGCAGTAATTTCAATGCAAACAACAGAAAAACAGCAGTCACCATTGCCTGCCTGATTCCCGAAACCACATAGCTAAGGTAAAAAGTTGGATAGAATAACAGTAACGAAAGATTTTCATAGGGACTGTACTTTTTGATTGCTGCGACCACAAATCCCATAATTACCGTCCCAAAAATCCCATAAAAAACCACAGCCGGTATACCAAAATTAGTAAAAACATTAATCAAAAACTTGAATCCGACTTCTCCATGGACATAACAGGTATACCAGTAGGAAGGGAACCCTCTTTTATATGGGGCGCTTGTATATATTATCCGATATCCCCAATAATCCCTGCCCTGACCATATCGGAACGCCTGCATATAGGTTAAAATTGCAACTGAAATCCAAAACAATATCTTATTGATTTTTGCTTCGGGCTTGAAAAGCTGAATCAATGCAGCTATCGCAAGCCAAATTAACATGAATTGATACATATATTTTCCTTATCTGTCTACTATTTTTGCCACCTGTTCTTCCCACAAAAATTCTCTTGCAAATACTCTGTTTTTATCAAATGTCTCCCGTTGTTTTTCCGGCATAAACCGATCTATGGCTTCTGCAATCTCTTCGTAAGTATCGTAAAAAGCAATATAATCGGAAAACTTTTCCCACCCTGCAAATTTAGTGGAAATGATAATCTTTCCCGCTGCCAAATAATCCATTATCTTGGATGGAAAATTGTTCTGATTTTCCGGCAGTTCCATATTCCTCGGATTCAACAGGATATCTGCTTTTCCAAGCTGTTTTACATATTCCTCATAAGGAAGATGCCCCATGTACAGAATCCTTGCATCCTCTTGCGCTGCCTGCCGTACCTGTGCTTCTAATCCACCCTTGCCGGATATCAGCAGCCGGATGTTCTGATTTTTGACATTCCTCATTACTTCCAAAAGCTTGTCCACTCCGGTAACCAGACTGAGCAGACCGGAATATAGCAACGTAATCGGGCTATTCTCAACATGCTCTGTATAGCGAAAGGAATCGTAGAGTTCTCTATCTATTCCTCCCTCCATCAGGACAAAGCGCTGGTTTTTTCTCAGTTTTTTTCCAATATTGGCAGATAGCCCTACAATCGAGTCAAAGTGACGCATGCTGAATCCCTGAAGGATCGCATACAACTTACCGGGAACACTCCCATAGCTCACCGCTTCACTGTAGTCCGCAATGACCGCGATGCTTCTTCTTTTCTTTTTCCTCGCCCAGAAGGGCAGAAACACCCAAGCATACGTAATATTATAACACATAACTGCGTCACTGTCATCTAACAGTTTCCTTACCAGCTTCCTGTATGTCAGAAGGCTTTTCAAAAAACCGCTGCTTTTAAGTACAATATTGCCGGGCAGTTCCTTTCGAATGTTTTCAGGAACAGGTACACCAATGTATACACACTCCGTCACTTCATGTCCGCATTTTCTTAAGTTTGCAATCAGATTATTCTGAAATCTGTTGCCTGCCGCGGATATGTCCTTTATCTGATATTCAATGTTTTCCGGAACCTGGGTTCCGCAAAATAATATCTTCATCCGTTTGCCTCCCAAAATGCATCGAAGATTTCTTTATGTACCTTCGCCATATTTTCAATTGTATATTCCCTGCTCTTTTCCAGATTTCTTACCGACTGCCTTTCCAGTTCATCGGGACGCTCCAATAAGTCAGCAATTTTCTCCGCCAGCTGTTGTTCCTGTTCTACCGGGACGATAGCCTCTTTTTCCAGCATCTCCACTCCTGCGACACAGCGTTCTGTTGTGATGGTTGGCAGGGCTGCTGCCATGGCCTCATTAATGACCAGCCCCCAGATATCCTCTCTGGTCGGAAGGACGAATAAATCCGCTGCCCTGTAATATTCCTGTATTTCTTCCTTCTGCATAAAAGGAAGGTAATGAATATTGGTCAATGACAACCGTTCCCTGATAGTACGGTATTCTTCTGTCTCTTCACCGCCCACAAGGAAAACTCCGTATTCCTTATTCAGATATCCTGCCGCTTTCAGCAGAATATCAAAGCCCTTTCTGGGGATAAAATTCCCCACAGTAAGGATTACTTTTTCTTCCGAAATACCAAGTTTCTCCCGCAATACCAGCTTTTCCTCTTTCTTGAGCGGCTGTTTCAGCAAGTCCTTCTCATGCAGCGTTGTAAACGGATAGCGATATATTCTCTCCTTTTCAGCGCCATAATAAGTGAGATATTGATTGCTTGCCTCACCGGTGCTAAGATACCCTGAAGCCCCACCGATCAGCCATGTCTTCAGCTTTTTTTTGAAGGTCCTTTCCCCATAAGAAATAATACCTCCGTCACAGTTAATCAAGTACGGTATCCGATGCTTTTTCAGGTATCGCACCGCCTGCATGCCGGTAGGTGTACTATATACTCCCACTACAATGATATCATAGCTCCTATCCCGTAAATATTCTGTCACGGAAGGGCACCATGCCGAAGAAGCCTGTTTGATAACAGGCTTCAAATAAATTTCCTTATAACTTTTATCCGCAATGTTCCTCTCCCATGCCTCATTGCGGTCGCTGGCCTTTTCAAGCTCATATAATACTGTCAGGTCACAAAGTCTGCCTAACTCCTGAAAGAAATCCACTCTATAAGGAGATGGAATATTTGCCAGAAACAGCACTTTCATACTTATAATCCGCCTTTCTGCGAAAGGCACCAATGCGTCATGAAACATGT
>CAMEDC010000015.1 GCA_945913255.1 uncultured Lachnospiraceae bacterium | reverse complement strand
CATACTTATAATCCGCCTTTCTGCGAAAGGCACCAATGCGTCATGAAACATGTTGGCTACCTTTCACTTTTCTATTTTATCTTCCTTCTGATATATTTACTTTATAAGACTGACACACTACAGAACACGTGGAGGTGATTGGCGGGGCTGTATAGCGGCGACCTCGCATACTTATTTGTCGTCGGTCATCCGTTAAGGCATCAATGAATGGCGTATAACAGTAGCCCGTAAACTTATCTCTTCCAAAGTCGACTCGATTTTGCCGGATGACCAGTCACTGTCAGTTTTAAACTTACAATCATCAGGAGGTTATTTTATTGTCTTTTAAAATTCTAAAAAATAACTGTTGTGGACTTGACGTCCATAAAACTTGGATTTATGCCTGCATCGGTATTACTGATCCCAATAATCGTACGGAGTATAAGCAAGCTCGCTTTTCTTCCTTTTCAAAAGGTTTGCAAGAGTTGTGTGATTGGCTTGCCAAATACAATTGTACTGATGTCTGTATGGAATCTACCGGTAAGTATTGGATCCCAGTTTTTAATATCTTAGAGAAGAATAACATCTGGGTTACTCTTTCTCACCCCAAATATACCAAGCCTCAAAAAGGCAACAAAACAGATCGTAAAGATGCCAAGTGGATTTGCGATTTATACATGTGCGGAATGGTTAAGCCTTCCTTTATTCCACCTGCTGACATTCGTGAATTAAGAGACCTTGTAAGATACCGTTTCAAACTCACCTGCATGATTACCGGTGAGAAGAATCGTGCTCATAACTGTCTTACAGTCTCTAACTATAAATTAGATGACGTCTTTACTGATATATTTGGCAAATCTTCTCGTTCCATTACGGAACAGATTTTACAACACCCTGGGGAAACTTTTGATGTAGCACCTTTTGTTGATGGCAGATGTAAAACTCCTATTGAAGATATACAGGCTGCTGTTGATGGCGCTATCTCTACGGAACAAGCTGTGAAACTCAGACAATGTCTTGATCACATTGATGAATTAGAAAAGCATCAGTTAGAAATAGAACGGGAAATCTTTCGTCTCAGTGATAAATACGAAGAAATCCTTAATCTTATACGAACCGTACCAGGATTCGATAAGAACCCACTGACTGCGATTCAGGTGCTCTCTGAAATCGGAGGTGATATGTCTGTCTTCCCCACAGCTAAAAACCTCGTATCATGGGCTGGATGCTGTCCTCGCAATGATCAAAGCAATCATAAAATCAAATCCACTAGGATTTCCCGTGCTGGTTCTTATTTTAAACCAGTTTTGGTGCAAGTTGCAAATGCTTTAATCAAATCGAAGAAACATCCTGAATTTACCACCCGTTATCGACGCATAAAAGCACGTCGTGGTCACAAGAAAGCTATCATTGCCATATGTCGTATGCTCCTGACCGCTATCTGGCACATACTTACAGATTTAAAACCTTATACACCAGAAGGCTTTCTTGAGTCACGTCCTGTGAATGAATCAAAAGTACTGACTACTTCACAGGCACTTAATCTACTTAAACAACGCGGATATACCATCAAAGATGATGCTGTTCCAGTTACCTGATTAGGTGTTGTGTCTATATTTAATTTTTTTGCCACCGCAAGATGGCTTGTTTGCTATGTCCTTTATTCTTTGGCTACCCACTACTTATTTGTTTCAAACTTTATCCTTCTCACAGCAACTGCTTCATTCCTTTTACAGTTTCTGTCACAAGCCTCTTGAAATTCGGTGCCGCCATGTCGGCAGCTTCCTGCACTTCCTCATGTGTAAGCGGATTCATGGTCATTCCGGCAGCCAGATTACTGATGCAGGAAATTCCGCAGATTTTCATACCCATATGGTTTGCCGCAATCGCTTCCACTACCGTACTCATTCCCACAGCATCACAGCCAAGAGTACGCATCATGCGAATTTCGGCCGGAGATTCAAAGGAAGGTCCCGTCAGCTGTGCGTAGACACCCTCCTGCAAAAAGATATTATTTTCTGTTGCCGTCTTTTTTATCAGTGCCTGTAATTCTCTGTCATACACGGTACTCATATCAGGGAATCTTACTCCCAGTTCCTCTATATTGGGTCCGATTAAAGGATTCGGTGCAAACACGGAAATATGATCCTTAATCAGCATCAAATCTCCGGCATGGAAAGAAGTATTCACGCCACCTGCAGCATTTGTCAGGAACAAGATTTCCGCTCCCATCAGCTTCACCAGTCTTGCCGGAAGCACCACATCACTGATAGGATATCCCTCATAAAAATGTACTCTGCCTTTCATGCAGACTACGGGAATCTCATCGATATAGCCAAAAATAAATTTTCCTGCATGTCCCGGAACGGTGGACACAGGAAATCCCTCAATTTCTCCGTAGGGGAGTTCATCCACGACTCGAATCGTCTCCGCATAATCACCCAGACCGGACCCCAGTACAATCGCAACCTTCGGTACAAAGTCCGTCTTTTTTCTGACACATTTGTAACAGTTTAACAGCTTTTCATATACTTCGTTCATGCTTCCCGTTTTCCTTTCTGATTTTTTGATGCAGACACAAAAATATTATACCCAATAGACTGCAAAAAAGCAACGATTCCATTCTGAAATCGTTGCTCCGAAATGATTGCTATCCTAAATAATTATGCAGACCATCCCACCGTTGCTGTCGTTTACAATTTTCTGCATGGTATCCTGAAGCTTCAACTGGCTCTCCTCTCCGATAACAGCTACTTTGGCAGTGATACCGTCATTGACAAGCTGTTCCACTGTCTTTCCGAAAATATTTGTGTCCCAGATGCCCTTCTCCATATCTGCCTGATTGATATAGCGTATCAAATCATCTGCCTGTTCTTGCGTACCCACAATAGGCGCAATCTCTGTTTCAATATTTGCCCGAATCATATGAATGGAAGGACTGGAAGCCTTGATTTTCACACCGAACTTGTTCCCATGCTTAATCAATTCCGGCTTTTCCAGGACAATCTCCTCTTTATCCGGAGTCACCACTCCATACCCCTTCATCCGAACCATATTCACCGCATCCAGAACCTTTTCGTACTCATGTCTCATCACAGCAAAGTTCTTCAACTTGTTGATTAACTGATATTCATCGGAAATGGTTTCTCCCACCATCTCCGTCAGCATTTCATAATAATAGGATTCTTCCACATCCAGTTGAATTCTGATTACACCATCCGAAAGGCGAATGCTGTCTGTCTTACAACGCTTTATGTATTCACTTTCCAGGCTGACTGGCTTCTCCAAAACATCCCGAATCGTGTTGTAGTCCTTCATGAGTGTTCTAACCTTTTCAATCATATCCTGCTTCATTCGATTGTTATCAGGTAGCATCTCAACCCATTTCGGCATATAAAACTCAATGGAAGAAATCGGAAATTCATAGAGTACATTCTCCAGTATCATATGAATGTCTTCTTTTTTCAATTGCTCGCAATTGACTGTGATGGCTGAAACGCCATATTTAACGCTGATTTCAGCTGCTGTTTTTTTCGCATCCTCAGAATAGGGTTTCTGGCTGTTTACCAGCACAAGAAATGGTTTCCTCAATTTTTTCAGAGCCAGAATCGTTTTTTCCTCCGGCTCCTGGTAGACGCTCCTCGGCAGTTCTCCGAAGCTGCCGTCTGTCGTTATCACAAGTCCGATGGTGGAATGGTCATTCATTACCTTGTCAGTACCGACTTCTGCCGCCTGGGTAAATGGAATTTCGTAATCAAACCATGGCGTTTTCACCATGCGTTCCACATCCTCCTCCATGTGACCTGCCGCACCCTCCACCATATAGCCCACACAATCAATCAGACGCACTGACACGGCAATGTCGCCATTTAATACCACCTGGGCCGCCTCATTGGGAATAAATTTCGGTTCTGTGGTAGTTATGGTCTTTCCACCGGCACTCTGGGGCAGCTCATCCTGCGCCCGTAACTTTGCATGCTCATCCTCCATATAGGGAAGTACCATTTCTTCCATAAACCGCTTGATAAAGGTGGATTTTCCGGTTCGCACCGGTCCAAGAACACCTATGTAAATCTCGCCTCCTGTTCTTTGCTGTATATCGCGATAGAGATCGTATGTATTCGACGCATATTCCATAAATCCAAGCCTCCTGATAGTATCCTGATTCAGTATATGCGCCGCATCTTCGCCCTATGTTTCCTGTTTTGATAACTTTCCCATAAAATCAGGCACTCCGCTAATCATCTCAGCGAAGTGCCTGTCCTTGTTTATCTCTATTTCATCACTACCCGTTTAAAATTTTTCTTGCCTCTCTTTACAACAATACCTTCTCCTGCGAAAGCTTCGGGAGCATAAACTGTCTTGATGTCTGCTACCTTCTCGTTGTCAACAGTGACACCGCCTTGTTCCACGGCACGTCTTGCCTCGGAACGGGATGCGGTAAGACCCGCCTTCACCAATACACCAAGAATGTCAATCGTACCGTTAAGGAAATCGCCTTCCTCCAGTTCACAGGTAGGCATCTCGGCAGCGCTTCCGCCGCCTGCAAACAATGCTCTCGCACTTTCCTGCGCCTTTTCTGCCTCCTCGGTTCCGTGCACCATCTGAGTCAGTTCATAAGCCAGAATTTCCTTTGCTCGATTCAGCTGGCTTCCTTCCCACTTGTCCATCTCATCAATCTGCTCCAGAGGCAGGAAGGTCAGCATACGGATACATTTCAGGACATCTGCGTCCGACACATTTCTCCAGTACTGGTAGAACTCAAAGGGAGAGGTCTTGTTCGGATCAAGCCATACAGCATTTCCTGCCGTCTTACCCATTTTCTTGCCCTGGGAATCGGTAAGCAGCGTAATTGTCATACAATGTGCATCCTTGCCCAGCTTCTTACGAATCAGTTCCGTACCGCCAAGCATATTGCTCCACTGATCATCACCGCCGAACTGAAGATTACAGTTGTAATGCTGGAACATGTGATAGAAATCATAGCTCTGCATAATCATGTAATTAAATTCCAGGAAGCTCAATCCTTTTTCCATACGCTGCTTGTAGCATTCTGCACGAAGCATGTTGTTCACGGAAAAGCAGGCGCCCACCTCGCGCAACAGTTCCACATAATTCAGCTTCAAAAGCCAGTCCGCATTGTTTACCATCAATGCCTTTCCTTCGGAAAAATCAATAAAATTCTCCATCTGGCGCTTGAAGCAGTCCGCATTGTGCTGGATGTCTTCTATGGTCAGCATCTTTCTCATATCGGTTCTGCCGGAAGGATCACCAATCATGGTTGTACCGCCACCGATTAACGCAATGGGCTTATTTCCTGCCATTTGAAGTCTCTTCATCAGGGTCAGCGCCATGAAATGCCCTGCTGTCAGGCTGTCCGCAGTACAGTCAAACCCGATATAAAAGGTTGCCTTCCCGTTGTTTACCAGCTCACGGATTTCCTCCTCGTTTGTTACCTGGGCAAGAAGTCCTCTTGCTTTCAATTCTTCATAAATCTGCATCTTTTTCTCCTCCTTCAAACTATTTACCTATCAGGTAATAAATCTGTGAAATACATATTCTTTTGTACATCATTTCGCTTTACAGGAAATTTTCTCTACGCATAATTTGTAAACAGCAACTGCCTCCAGCATTTTATCCTGATAAGTCCAATCTGATTTATTTGTACACTGCTTCATAATTGCATTCAGTCCTTTCCTCTTTTCTTCCCTGTCTTCCACAAGATGAAGAACACCGGTACCAATTACACTCTGAAAAGCAGCTGAAAAGCTGCAGGCATTTTCACTCTCTAGCAGTCTGTATTCCCCGTCTATCTCAAAACCTACTTTCGGTTCGGATTTACTAAGCTCATATTTCCGACCTTCTTTTGCTCCATGAAAATAGAATAAATACTTGTCATTTTCAAATAAATAGCCATAATTGACAGGAACAATATAAATATCTCCATTATCATGGAAAGCGACCCGCAAAATCTGTTCTTTCGCTATAAATTTCTCTATCCTGTTCTTATCTGTTATTTCTCTGTCACTTCTTCTCATCACATATCAACTCCAAAAAACTGGCAAAAAAAGACCCGTCCTCTTCAAAAGGACGAGTCTGACTCGCGTTACCACCTAATGTTCCCATAAAGCTCACACTTTATAGCTCAACAAGTATCTATCAATACCATTGACCGATATCGGGGTCTGCCGTCAAAGCCTACTCTGCTTTTTCGCTGCATTTGGGTTTGCTGCTCCGA
Source organism: uncultured Lachnospiraceae bacterium (assembly GCA_945913255.1). Classification (GTDB taxonomy): domain Bacteria; phylum Bacillota; class Clostridia; order Lachnospirales; family Lachnospiraceae; genus Acetatifactor. The sequence goes on along the minus strand of CAMEDC010000015.1, from coordinate 50,616 downwards.
GATGTATTCCCGCTAAGCTTTTCGCGCCTCTCACCACCCGGCAACTCTCTGTGAAAAGTAGATTAACAGTACTCTTTCTCTTCATCGCATTTATCTATATAAGTTCTCATAAGCATAAAACGATTATACAGAAGCCGTCGACTATTGTCAACTAAAAGATGTCACAAATCAATTGCCTATTATTTATTCGTCATCAGCTTCACCATGGCCTGGTTCAGACCAGCAACTGTCAGCTTGTACATGGGAAACATTTCTTTGATTGCTGTCTCCGCTTCACGCCATGGCGCCGGTCTCGGAGCCATTTTAGGGTTCAGCCACACTACTTTTTTATATTTTTTCTTCACCAGCTTCAGCCACTCATAGCCGGACAAGCCGCCGTTTGGTCCTCTGTAATTTCCCGTGTCAGAGTATAATTCCTCGGGAGCCATAGCCGCATCCCCGACAATGATCACCTTATAATCACTGTCCACATTGCGGAACATCCACTCCGTATCAATCCAGTCCCCGTTTTCACACTCCGGGGTTTTATAAAGTTTGCTGTAGATACAGTTGTGAAAATAGTAAGTCTTGACGTCCTTGTAGTGATTCGATTTGTGTACAGCCTGAAACAAATCATTCAAAAGCTCACTGTACGGGATCATGGTTCCGCCGGAATCCATCAAAAGCAGCAGCTTAACTGCATTTTTTCTGGGCTTTTGCATGACAATCTGTAGGCAGCCACCGTTGTTGCAGGTTTTGTTCACAGTGCCGTCAATGTCAAGTTCCGTTTCCGGTATGTCCAGCTTGCTTGAAAACTGACGAAGTTTGCGAAAAGCCAGTTGAAACTGTCTGTTGTCCAGCACTCTGTCATCACGGAAATCCCGGTATTTTCTTGCACCTACCACGGAGAAAGCAGACTGATATCCTGTCTGTCCGCCTACGCGCACGCCTCCAACATTTCCACCCATATTTCCAAAAGAAGTCTTTCCCATGGTTCCTATCCAGAAGCTGCCGCCGTTGTGTTCCTCGTTCTGATCGCGCAGTCTCTGCTTAAAAGTTTCCTCTACCTGCTCCTTATCCACCTGGATATCTTCAACCTGGTTTAAGTGGGCACGCGCCTCTTCATGGGCAAGCTCCAGCATTTCAGACTTGTCAAGCCAGCGGAGCATTTCCTTTCCTACTTCGGTTTCCTTCTGTGCAGGCTTAAAACACTCTTCAAAAGCCATATCAAATTTATCGAAATCCGTTTCACTCTTTACAAGAATCATCCGTGCAACATAGTAGAACTGCGTCAGCGAGCTGCCGCATAGATTCTTATCCAATGCCTCCTGCAGGGTCAGCCACTCTCCCAGCGTCACAGGAAGTCCTTTTTCACGTAATGTCTGAAAAAACCTGATAAACATAATTTCCTCTCAATCACACGTTTTCTCAAATAATGCTTATCTGCCCGAAGAACGGATTACAGATTGGGATTCTGCTTTACAAGCTCCAAATCCTCATCCTTCTTCACAACAACGCCAATAAAGGGCAGCGCTTTTTTAATGGTATCTGCCGGAATACCTCCAATCTGCAGTGCATTTACCCAGTCAATCAATTCAGAAGTGCTTGGCTTCTTCCTGATATCCCGGATGGCTCTGATGTTGTAAAATACTTCCATGGCGTTCTTCAGCAGACTTTCTTCCACGTTCGGGAAATGTACCCGGACAATCTGCTCCATCAGCTCCTCATTCGGAAACTCGATATAATGGAAAATGCAACGACGCAAAAATGCATCGGGCAGTTCCTTTTCCGCATTGGAGGTGATAATCACGATAGGACGCTGCTTTGCCTTTACGGTGCGCTTCGTTTCATTGATATAAAATTCCATCTGGTCAAGTTCCCACAGAAGGTCGTTCGGAAATTCCAGATCCGCTTTATCAATTTCGTCAATCAAAAGAACAACCTGTTCATCACTGTCGAATGCTTCTCCCAGTTTTCCAAGCTTGATGTAACGTGAAATATCGTTTACTCCCTCTTCACCAAACTGTCCGTCATAAAGCCGCTGAATGGTATCATAAACATATAAACCTTCCTGTGCCTTGGTTGTTGACTTGATATTCCAGATAATCAGCTTCTTTCCGAGAGCCTTTGCCACCGCTTCCGCCAGCATCGTTTTTCCCGTACCGGGTTCTCCCTTGATCAATAACGGCTTTTTCAGTGCGATGGCAATATTCACACTGGCCATCAATTCCTCGCTTGCCACGTACTCGCCTGTTCCCTGAAATCCCTGTTGCTCCATATTTTCCTCACATTCTGCCGTTCGACGGCCTCTTACTAATTATCGAATCAATACAGCGTTAGCGTAAACGAATCGTTATCGATGCTGCTCTGTATAAATATGTTTTATGTTACACTATCCCCAAAAGAAAAGCAAGAAAAAGAGCCTTGATACGACAATCATTCGCAAAACACTTCCCCTTGAAAAAAAAAATCTGACATGTTACTATGTTCATAATGTTGATTTCATCTTGCTTCTGGCACAAGAATATATTTTTCTCAGAAAGGATTACTCTTTATGATACAGAACATGTTCGAGAATAAACGTTCTATTTCCTTTGAAGTTTTTCCTCCGAAAAAAGACGGAGAATTTGAAGCAGCCTTTGAAATTCTGGATGCCATGGGAAAACTTTCTCCCGATTTTATCAGTGTTACTTACGGTGCAGGCGGAAGCCGCTCCGGAAAAACCGTGGAAATCGCTTCTTATATCCAAAACAAACTCGGAATTGATGCCATGGCACATGTCACCTGCGTTGGCAGCAAAAAAGAACAGCTCCTGGAGGTTTATTCTGCGCTGAAGGAAAACAGTGTGAGCCATGTTCTCGCACTCCGCGGAGACCGTCCAAAAGACATGAGTGATGAACAGTTTGCATCCCGTGATTTTGCACATGCCAGTGATATGATGGCGTTTTTAAAAGAAAACACAGACTTACATATGGCCGGTGCCTGCTACCCCGAGAAACATTTTGAGTCCTTCAGCATGGAGTCAGACTTAAATAATTTAAAGAAAAAGCAGGATGCCGGCGCAGAGTTCTTTATCAGCCAGTTGTTTTTTGACAATGATTTTTATTACAGCTTCCTGGAACGCGCTTCCAAAAAAGGAATCACCGTTCCGATCTGTGCAGGGATTATGCCCATCACCTCTGCAAAACAGATTGGCACTACCATCACACTTGCCGGTTCCAGTGTTCCCAAGGCACTTGCCGATATCATTGCTACCTATGGGGAGAATCCCGAGGATATGCGAAAGGCCGGCATTGACTATGCCATCCGCCAGATTCGAGACCTGCAGGAAAACGGGGTAAATGACATCCATATTTACACTATGAACAAGCCCAAAATGGCAAAGGAAATCGTAGATTCCATTTACCGCTGAGCAACCGCTATTGTAATTCAATATGGTCACAGCATATACAGAAGCATATACTAAAAAATGGCAGGATAGCTTTTCGAAGCTTCCTGCCACTTTTACTTTTCCAGAAATTATTCCTCCGGCCAGGGAAATGCCGGAATTTCAATTTTCTTATCACGCAGCATCAAATCCTTCACTGCCTGATCGGCGCTTTTCCCTTCAAACAATACAGCATTTACCTGTTCAATAATAGGCAGCTGCACATCGTATTTTTTTGCAAGCCCCATGGCTGCCTTTGCAGAATAGACACCTTCCACAACCATCTGTACCTCATCCATGGCCTCCTGCATTGTTTTGCCCTGACCAATCAGGATACCCGCCCGACGGTTTCGGGAATGCATACTGGCACAAGTCACAATCAAATCCCCAATTCCCGTCAACCCGCAAAACGTCTCAAACTTTCCGCCCATGGCAGTACCAAGTCTGGCAATTTCCGTAATGCCTCTGGTGATAAGCGCTGCCTTGGTATTGTCTCCATAGCCTAATCCATCTGCTATTCCCGCAGCCAGTGCCACAACATTTTTTAAGGAACCGCCAAGTTCCATTCCCAAAACATCAGGGCTGATATAGACACGGAACACCTCATTCATAAACAGGTTCTGAATATACTCTGCAGTTTTCCTGGTTTTTGCACCCACAACAATGGTGGTCGGAAGTCCTCTGCCAACCTCCTCCGCATGAGATGGTCCCGACATCACTGCCACATCTGCCTGCGGAATCTCCTGCTCTATGATTCCGGAAAGGGTCATAAGGGTGTTCTCCTCAATTCCCTTTGCCACATTCAGTATCTTTTGTCCCGATGCCACAAGCATACTCAGCCGTCTGGCAGTGCTTCTGGTATAGGAGCTGGCCACCGCCATGACAAGCAAATCCTTATCCTCCACAGCTTCGCGGTCATCTGTGGTAAAAACCGTATCTTCCGCAAGCTTCACTCCCGGCAGCATCTTGTGCTCATGATTTTCCCGCAGCATTTGAATTTCCGGCTCCAGAGCCGACCAGATTGTAATTTCATGCCCATTCTTATGTAATAAAACCGCAAGGGCAATTCCCCAGCTTCCTCCGCCAATGATGCTTATCTTTGCCATATTCCCTCTTTTCCGGCATTTCGCTTTAGCCGCCTGCCATGGATTCTCGTTACCCGAATTTTCGCTACTTTTCTTCAGCCGCCTTGACCGGTTCTTTTTCATCTACCTCGACTTTGTTTTTTTTAAACAGGTAGGTCTTTCTCTCATTGCCGTGAATCAGACGCTTTATATTCTCTCTATGTTTCCAGAATGCCATAACTGCCAGACATCCGAACACAATATACATTTCAATCAGCTGCGCCTGAGACATGCCTTCAAACAGCCCCATCTGTCCGCAGATGACAAGCTGTATCATAAGTCCCGCATAAACAAGAAGGGAACCAAGCGATACCAGATGTGTCGTAAAGAAAGGGACAAAAAACAATAATACTCCCGTGATAATAAAATAAGGATGGAAAGAAAGAACCATTCCCGCTGTTGCAGCGATTCCCTTGCCACCCTTAAAATTCATATAAAAAGGGTAGTTATGTCCCAGAATTGCCCCAGCCCCTGTATAGAGACAGAGCAGATAAATGATATCGTGATATGTGTTTCCAAACAGCAGACGAACGATTCCCACAGCAGCCATACATTTCAGGCAATCGCCCGCAAACACAATCAACCCTGCCTTTGTTCCCAGCACACGCAATGCATTTGTGGTTCCGGAATTTCCGCTTCCGTGCTGTCTGATATCAATGCCATGTGCTTTTCCGTAAAAATAGGCTGTCTGAAACAGTCCGAAAACATAACCAATCAGCAAACAAACAATCCTTACCATTTTTTATTGCTCCTTCTCATTCCGTTCTCTGATAATAAACCGCAGCGGGGTTCCTCTGAATCCGAAGGTTTCTCGAATCTGATTTTCTATATATCTTGTGTAGGAAAAATGCATCAGTTCCTTGTCGTTCACAAAGATAACAAAAGTGGGCGGCTTCACCGACACCTGCGTGATATAATACAGACGCAGTCTCTTGCCCTTATCCGAAGGAGGCTGCTGCATGGCAACCGCTTCCGCCATAATCTCATTTAACACTCCGGTAGCCACACGCATGGCATGATTTTCACTCACCATGTCAATGGTCTCAAACAGTTTGGGAAGTCTCTGTCCCGTCATTGCTGAAATAAACAAAATTTCAGCATACGGCATATAGGATAAAGTATTCCGCACCTTTTCCGTCACACGGTAGATTGTCTTATCATCCTTTTCCACCGCATCCCACTTATTCACGGCAATGATGACTGCCTTGCCCCTCTCATGGGCAATTCCGGCAATTTTTGCATCCTGCTCCGTGACACCTTCCACTGCGTCAATGACAAGTACAACAATATCTGCTCTCTCCACGGCGCTGACCGTACGCACGATCATAAAACGTTCCAATTCTTCCTTTATCTTGTTTTTCCTGCGCAGTCCTGCCGTATCTATAAACACATATTCCTTGCCATTATAAGTGATTTCCGTATCTACTGCATCCCTGGTAGTTCCGGCTATGTCAGATACAATCAGACGATTCTCTCCGAGCAGCTTGTTTATCAAAGAGGATTTCCCCACATTTGGTTTTCCAACAATTGCAACCCTTGTTCTGTCGTCCTCTTCCTCTTCTCCCTCTGCCTCCGGAAAGAAAGAAACAACCTCCTCCAGCATATCTCCCAGTCCAAGACGATTCACCGCGGAAATGGGATGCGGATCACCGATGCCCAGGTTATAGAACTCATAGACATCCGTCATATATTTTTCAAAACTGTCTACCTTGTTTACGACAAGTACCACCGGCTTGCGGGAACGGCGCAGCATATCCGCCACCTTTGCATCGGCATCAACCAGACCCTGTTTTACATCTACCAGGAAGATAATGACATCCGCTGTCTCCATGGCAATCTCAGCCTGCGCCCTCATCTGAGAAAGTATCACATCATTACTGTCCGGTTCAATACCGCCGGTATCAATCAGTGTGAAATTTCTGTCCAGCCAGGTGATATCCGCGTAGATTCTGTCTCTTGTGATACCGGGCGTATCTTTCACAATTGAAATATTCTCCCCTGCCAATGCATTGAACAACGTAGATTTTCCCACATTGGGTCTTCCGACTACCGCAACAATCGGCTTCGGTTTTCTTCCTGCCATTTTCTACCTCTCTTTTCATTCCACCGTCAAAACAGTGTCAACAAAATCATATCCGCTTGATTTTACAATATTAACCGAAACTTGTAAAGTCTTTTCCAGTTCTCCTACTGTCATGTCATCCAGAAAAACATCCTCTCCGCTGCGCAGAATATTCTCAGGCAGAAGGAGTCGGCTGCCCAAAGCTTTTCCGGATAACTGGGCAACCAGATCCTGTCCGGTAAGCAGTCCCGAAACGGTGATATGTTCGCCAAAGAAATCATTTCTGATCGGATACACATGAATAGAAAGCCCCGGCCATCTTTGCATCAATTTTTCCGCCATGCGCTGAATATAGGGATATGCCAGAAAACCTGTTGCCATGGACAGCTCGCCGACCGGTTCTTCCTCAGGCAAATTACAAATTTCCTGCTTTTTCTCCATGGCATCTTCAAATTCGCTCAAGAGCAACCTCAACATACCTACACCGTTTTCCAGCTGCAGATAACCGTCGTAGCGTTCCTCCTCCGGCATCTCTTTCTCAGCCAGAATATACCATTCGTCACTGGCATGTACAAAATGTGTTCCATATTCTTCAAAACATTTCTTCTGATAGCCCTCAATTAAATCAATCACTTCCGCTGCATCTTCTTTTGTAAAGGGCTCCAGAGGATAGAGTCCGTCCCTGAATTTGGAAAGACCTACCGGTACCACGGAAACGCTCTCCAGATTCGGTATATATTTCATCAGCTCCTGTATGCTGAAGTCAAGTTCCTTGCCGTCATTCAGCCCTTTGCAAAGCACAATCTGCCCATTCATACGGATATCCGCTGCATTCAATATATCTACTTTTTTCAATGCTTCCCCGGCGAAACGATTATTCAGCATCTTGCAGCGCAATTCAGGATTCATGGTCTGGAACGAAATATTAATGGGTGACAACCTGTATCGGCATATCCGGTCAATATCATGATCCGACATATTGGTCAATGTCACATAGTTTCCCTGTAAGAAAGAAAGTCTGGAATCATCATCTTTGAAGTACAGTGTGTCCCGCATTCCCGGCGGCATCTGGTCAATAAAACAAAATACACATTTATTGTGACAATGTCGATATTCATCCATCAGCCCGTTTTCAAACTCAACTCCCAGATCCTCATCAAATTCCTTGTCCACCTCCAGGAGCCACTGTTCCCCATCCGGTTTTTCCACAAGCACTTCAATATAAGTATCCTGTACCAGAAACTGATAGTCAAAAATGTCTTCTATTTCCGTGTTGTCTATGGCTAAAATCTTATCTCCTGCCTGTATTTCCAATTCCTCGGCAATACTGCCGGGAAGTACCCTTTTGACAACGTGTGCTTTCCTCATTTTTCCTCTCATTCTGCTGCAGAAAGCTTTCCGTTTTATCAATTTTCTGTTCTGCAGCTACTCTCTTTATTCTACAAGAAATTCCTTGACGTGTCACTACCATAATGATATAAATTAGTTGTATGTTTTTTACATGGGAGGAAATCATGCCTAATTTACATGAACTGGAAAATGCAATGCCTGTTGCTCCCCTGAAAATTGTCGCTCTGCCTTCCGCAGAGAAAATGGGGCGCAGAATCAATGATTATCTTGTGGAATTCCGCAGGAATATCCACAACACGAAAGTAAAGAATGACCCTGCTTTCCATGGATACAGTGAAAGCAATTATCTCGTAAATGTAGATGTCCCCCGTTTTGGAAGCGGTGAGGCCAAGGCTGTATTCGGAGAAACCATCCGTGGTAAGGATTTATTTCTTCTGGTTGATGTCTGCAATCACAGTATTACATATAACATGCACGGTTATACCAATCATATGTCTCCCGATGACCATTATCAGGACTTAAAACGTGTTATTTCAGCCTGCAACGGCAAAGCGCACCGTATCAATGTCATAATGCCCTTCCTTTATGAAGGCAGACAGCATAAAAGAAACGGCAGAGAGTCTCTGGATTGCGCCTACGCTCTGGAAGAACTGCGCGACATGGGAATCAGCAATTTTATTACTTTCGATGCACACGATCCAAGAGTGCAGAATGCTACTCCCCTAAATGGGTTTGATAATTTTACTCCCCCCTATCAGTTCATGAAAGCGCTCTTAAATTCCGAGGATGATTTGATTGTGGATAAGGAACACCTGATAGTAATCAGCCCCGATGAAGGTGCGCTGGACAGAGCAATTTACTTTGCCAGTGTTCTGGGGGTTGATACCGGTATGTTCTACAAACGCCGCGATTATTCCACGATTGTAAACGGCAAAAATCCTATTGTTGCACATGAATTTTTAGGTGATAATATTGACGGCAAAGACATCATCATTATTGATGACATGATTTCTTCCGGCGGAAGTATGCTGGATACAGCAAAACAATTAAAAAAGATGAATGCTCGCCGTGTATTTATCTGTTGTACTTTCGGTCTGTTTACCGATGGCCTGAAGGCTTTCGATGAGGCATATGAAAAGGGCTATTTTGATAAAGTAGTCACTACAGACCTGACTTATCTGCCGCCAGAGCTCTATACCAGACCGTATTTCATCGAGGCAGATATGAGCAAGTTTATCGCGTCCCTGATTGACTTTATGAATCACGATGTTTCTCTCTCCAACACAATGGCAACCACAGAAAAAATTCACAGCATTCTGGAAGCCTATAACAATCGAATGGAGATAGAAATGTAACATAAGTCCCAACACCAATGTGCGCCGGGCATACTAAAAGCGGTACAGGTTTTTGACCTGTACCGCTCTTTTTATGCATCATTCTCTTCCTTTTCCACCATATATTCCGGAAATCCAAGAACAATTTTAAACAAATCTCCATCCAGCATGATTTCGAAGCTTCCGCCTTGTGCCTGCACAAGACTTTTTGCAATGGACAGTCCAAGACCTGCCCCTTCCGTAGAACGGGAAGAATCACCTCTTATAAATCTCTCGGTCAACTCATCCGGTTTTATATTCATCTGCTGCTTTGAAATATTTTTCACCGAAGCTTCCACTCTGCCGTTTTCAGTCTCCACATCGATGTAAACCCTTGTTCCTTCCATTGCATACTTGCAGATATTATTAAACAGGTTTTCTACCACGCGCCACATGCGTCGGCTGTCCGCATAGATAAAGGCGGGCTGATTATCCTTTTCAAAAATCACCTGTAGTTTCTTCTCCTCCAGCTTCTCCGAAAACTCTCCGATACTCTGGTTCAACAGTTCTGCCAGATTCAGTTTTTCCAAATTCAGTTCTATATTACCGGAAGAAATTTTTGACGCTTCCACCAAATCATCTGTCAACTGTTTCAGCCGCTGTGCCTTGCTATCCAATATGTTAATATAGCCTTTTGCAGGTTCTTCCTCTATTTTCAGCCTCTTTAGTAAATCAACATAATTGATAATGGACGTAAGGGGTGTCTTAATATCATGGGACACATTGGTAATCAGATCCGTTTTCATTTGCTCGTCTTTCATACTGGTTTTAACAGCCTTACGGATTCCTTCTCCGATATTGTTTACTGCATCCGCAAGTTCCCTGTTTTCTCCATGAAGACTCTCCATATCGAGTTTAAACTCCACCTCACCGTCCCGAATCCTGTTAATGCCCTCCACAATCTCAATTCGTTCTGCATTTCGCTTGAACAGTACAACACCTACAATACAGTCAAACACCACGATACCACACAAAAGCAATATCACAAGTGTCTGCCGTTCACTTCCGCTCAGCTTGTACCCGGCCACAAGTCCGGCCAGATTTGCAAATAAAAACAGATTATAGGGAATCAGTGTGCTTATCACAGAATTTCTATGTCGGAAAATAAACCGCACACATTTTCCGAATCCAATACCGACTTTATGCAGCAGGCTGTCCTCCCACAATGTACCTGCCTTTACCCGGCGTACAAAACTATACCAGAACAGGTTTATTGCCACACTGGCACAAATTCCGTAAACTCCGAATACACTATAGCGATACAGCATGGTAAACTGTCTGCCCATCATCCCCACCGGTAATCCGCCGGAGGCACCTGCCACATCAAGAATTTTTCGATATCCCCAAATACCTGCCTCAATGGGTACCGCTCCCAGCAGGAAAAAAAACTCTGTCCAGATTCGGTCAAAACGGTTCACATACCGGACTCTTTCTCCGCTTTCATCCACCTTGATTCCCGCGGTGATTGTCAGGTAAATTCCAAGTCCCAGCCAAAGCAGCAGAAATACCAGGATTAATGCGATAATTTTTCCTACGTTCGGCACAACCTTTTCATAAACCTCATAGGCATTATAAAAAGCATCCCCCCTGACAGAATAATTGGTATCCACTCCCAGCCAGATGTGTGTTGTATCCGGATAAGCATAATCATACATACTGATATAGTCATCCAGTTCCTCCTCACTGAGCAGTGTATTCCCCATAAACACAAGACTGTCGGGATAATAAATCAAATATCTTCTGTATTCAGAGAAGAACTCGGTTACATCCTCATCTGTCCGATTTTTCATCTCCGATACATTGGTGTAAGTTTTCATGCCGCCGTCAGTCATCATCCGAACCATATACTTGACATTGGTATTGCCTTCCTTGTATGCCTCATTACAAAGCTGATATCTCTGATAATTCAAGGTAAGACTTTCAGCTGTTGCCGCAATATTGCTCTGCAGTCGCATATAGTCCACCCAGTTATCTGCATATCCAATCAGCTTTTTCTCCCCTTCAATCGTTGCATAACGACAGTTGAGCATGGACACCGTTACGCGCAGTCTGCCGTCTTCCTCTCTGGATACTTCAATTCCATCCAGATTTTTTGCCATAATGTAGGAGAATACCATATCCTCCAGCTGCTCCTCCGTGTAGGACTGGAACAGCGGCATAATCACAGCGAGTTTTTCTGCACTTTTTCCAAAGGATTCCGATGCCTGTTGTACTTCCTCTCCCGTATCTTCCGGCTCTTCCGGCAGATTTTCTTCCGGCTCTATTCTGAAAAAACCGTCAAAACAAAGCTGTCCATATTCATCCAGCGCAAAGTTTTCGGGAAACAGTACATATCCGAAATAATTGACAAACTCCGTCATGCTCATGGAGGAAAGTGTATAGTTTACTCCGTATTTCCCCCACTTAATCAAATCGTCCAGTTCATACACTGCTGTTACGGAACAACCGTCATCCTCACCGATTTTTCCGGCATATTCCGTCACATTTATCTTCTTTCCGGTATCAAAAACTTCATTTGTTTCCAGCTGCTCCTTTATGACTACCAGCTGTGTAATGTCGGAAACCGCACTGCGAAACAAATCGTGATAAACATCCGATTCCTCGAATTCCCGGCTCATATCCATTGAGAAAACCCGATATGTCTGGATTCCGTCGATGGACTCTACCGAAATATAGGAATTTAACAGAAGACCAGCCAGCGCTACCATGGCAGCGGATGCCAACAGATGCTGAACCAATCCAATTCCAACTCTTTTTAAACCAGGCTTTCTACCCATACTCCCTCATTTCTACTGCTTCTCAATCTTATAGCCGACTCCCCAGACCACCTTCAGATATCTGGGCTCCTTCGGATTGATTTCAATCTTTTCCCTGATATGCCTGATATGGACGGCAACCGTATTGTCAGCACCAATGGCATCCTCATTCCAGATGCTTTCATAAATCTGATCAATTGAAAACACTCTGCCCTGATTTTTGACAAGCAGCAACAATATATTATATTCAATCGGGGTCATCTTCACCGGTTCATCATCCACAGTTACCTGCTTTGTATCATCGTTAATCACAAGACCGCCGACCTGGTAAATTGCTTTATTTTCCGCGCTGAGACTGCCCAGCGAAGTATAACGCCTTAAGTTTGATTTTACTCTTGCCGCCAGTTCCAACGGATTAAACGGCTTTGTGATATAATCATCCGCGCCGATATTCAGACCAAGAATTTTATCCGTATCCTCCGACTTTGCCGAAAGCATAATGATAGGGATACTACTGTTTTCCCTGATTTTCAGAGTTGCCCTGATTCCGTCCATCTTCGGCATCATGATATCCATGATCAGGAGATGAATATCCTCCTTTTTCAGCATTTCAATCGCCTGTTCCCCGTCATACGCCTTATAAATGCGATAACCATCCTGGCTCAGATAAATTTCAATCGCATCCACAATTTCCTTATCATCATCACATACAAGTATATTTGCCATTTCAAGCCTCCCCTGCTCTGCCATTCGGCATATTTTGCTATATGAAGTAAAACAAATCTTTTTTAAGTGTTCCATTGGAAATTTATGAAGATTTCCTTAAACCCGGTTAAGGGAAAGAAAAGCCCCCAGATTTCCTCTCTTCCCACCGGATGCCCTGTGTGAAAACAAGTATTCACTGTTGCAGCAGGTACAGACATCCGTTACCGCTATTCTTTCGGAAAGGACTCCTGCCTCCTCCAGAATCCGGCAGTTTGCCTGCCACAAATCAAGCTGATATTTTCCGGCTCTTTTTCCTTTGCGCACCGCTCCCGGTACATGCATAAACTGCTCTGCCACATCCTCGCTGACCTCATAACAGTCCGCACATATAGAGGGTCCGATTGCTGTATACAATTCTTCCGGTCTGGTACCGAAAGCCTTTCCCATGGCCTCCACCATACGTGCCCCCATTCCTGCCGCAGTTCCTCTCCAGCCCGAATGCGCCAGTCCGATTGCTCTGTGCACAGGATCTACAAAAAACAGCGGTACACAGTCTGCGTAATAGGTCACCAGCACAATTCCCGGTTCATCCGTCATCAGTCCGTCAATATCTGTGTAATCTCTGGGACATGTAATCCCTTTTCCGCGATCCGTTGCCGTTACATGGCGTATATTTACGGTATGCGTCTGGTGTGAAGCTACCATGTCTTCCGGGCTGCTATCCAATACCTGAGCAACTCGTCTATAGTTGGTCAGCACATTTTCTTCCGCATCTCCCCTGCTGAAGCTCAGATTCATTGTAGCAAGTTCTCCGCCGCTGACGCCTCCCAGCCTCGTTGTAAAAAGATGTTTTACAATTCCGGTCCGCTCCAGTGATGGGAAAGTAAAATACTCCATCTGTTTTGAATCCCCCGAAATCGAAAAACTGTTTTGTTTTATACTGTTCTTATTTATCGCTGATTTTCGTCGTATATGATACACCAATCTATTTCCACCTCTGTGTTCTTCCCGTTTCAATATGCGGAAAAGCATTCTGTATCCATTGGATCCGATCTCCCTGAATTGCTACCACATCATATCTGATTCCTGTTTTGCTTCCAATCCCATGTGTATATCGATAGTAATCTGCAACCTTACAAATTCGGCACTGCTTACGATAATCAACTGCCTCTGAAGCATATCCTTTCTCTGTGTTTTCCCGATACTTCACCTCTACAAAAACAAGATATCCGTTATGGTTGCCAATTATGTCGATTTCGCCCTGACGGTTTCTGTAATTACGTTCCTGTATACGCATTCCATGACTCTCCAGGTATTCTGACGCACGCTGCTCCCATTCTGTACCGATGCTTCTGCGATTCCGCCTTTCCCCGCAGCCATTTTGATTTCCACCTTCTCTACTCATAGTCCCCTGTCTTACATTCCCACATTCCTGTGTTACAGTTTGCTTTTCAATTTATCCATGGCATCCACAAAAACCAGAATTTCCGCTACGACCTCATAAAGTTCAGGCGGAATCATCTCTCCGATTTCCAGTCGTGAAAGCGTATCCGCAAGCTTATCATCTCTATGAACCGGCACATCATTCTCTTTGGCTTTTTCAATGATTTTTTCTGCCAGAACACCTCTTCCGCTGGCAATCACCTTAGGAGCCTCGTCTTCAGGGTTGTATTCCAGCGCAATTGCCTGTTTTATCTTTTTGTCTTCCAAGATACCTCTCTCCTTCCGGCAGTAATCATACTCTTCCCGGTTGTCAGGTTCTCACATCAAAAGCATATTGGGTCAATACTATCCCCCGATCCTGTTCCAGAATCGGCACAAGTCCCTTATCTTCTGACTTTCCCTCATCTTTTTCCCGTGCTGTCATGGAAAAATCACAGCTATACCCACGTTTTTTCAGCCGTTCGGTCAGCAGTTCCATGTGCTCTTCCAGGAAATCCAGCATCTCATCATCCTGCACATAAAATTTTGTGTTTACCTTTGTTTGCTGAAGCGTTACATAGACATCCAAAGGACCCAGATGTTCCATATCCAGATGTAGCAATGCACTCACCTGACCATCCGAAGATGCCAGTCCTTTTCTGTTTGCATAGATATAAAAATCACCATGAGCATGGCCCTGCTGTAAATGAAGCGGAAGCTGCACATACGCGTACATCTGATTCAACTGTTCCAGGAAATTAATATTCTGCGACATGGAAGATGCGGCTCTAAATGCGCTGCTTTCAGACTGTCCGCCTGCTTCCAGTGCCCTGGTCAGGCTTCCCAGCTGTCTGTCGAGACGCCTGTAAAGCTCTGTAATTTTCTCCCGATTCTCCACTTCTTCCGGTCGGATTGTCCATAAATCTGTCAACTGCTTTGCCAAAAGCGACTGAAAATTCTCATGTCGTAAAAACCCATGCAGTACCGTCAATTTCTGTCCGTCACTTTTTGCTGCATCCAGCAGCCTTTCTGCCACTGCAAAAACCTCTCCCAGATTCGCATTTCCCTGCACAAATCCACGAATCTGTTCCGAATAAGCCTGTTTTTCATCAGACATCAAAGGCAGTTCTTTCATAGTTTCCGAAAAAAGTTCTGCCAGTTCTGTCCTCATGGAACGAGGTATAAAAACATCCTTCGTTGCCGTATCTGTTTCAACCGGCTGTTCTCTCAGAACTTCTTCCTCAGCGACAGTTATTCCTCCTGAAGCTGCCAGCCCATCCGAAGTTGCCCCTCCTTCTGGAGTTACCATTCCTTCTGAGATTGCTGTCCCCTCTGAAGTTATCATGCCTTGTGAAGCTGCTGCTCCTTCTGAAGAACCTGAAAATGCCATCCCCTCCTGCAGCATAGTAAACAGTTCACGGTAGACATCCGCCGCTGCCTGTACGTTTCCCTCCTGCAACATATTTTCCAATGCCTGAGGAATCCCTTCCAGTACAGTGTCCATTGCACTTGTTAACTGATAGGTCAGATTCCGATAAGAAGAAATCTGATTCATATTGCTTTCATTGACCGGCAGCTGTAGCTTATGCAGGCTAATCACATCAGAAATCTCTCCCTCCGGAAAAGCATTGATTTCCCTGTATACCTGTTGCAAAACAGTTCTGTTGACGGGAAGTCCGGCCTCCATCATCTGTTCCGTCATGGACACACTGTTCCCGTTCACGGGAAGCCCCGCCATATCCAGCGCTTTCAGGATATTCACATCCGTTGAAACATTCGTAAATAAAGGGCTGAGCGTCAGGGTCACCCCATTATTCTTCACTTCAAAGGTCAGATTTTTTCCCATTTCCAGATTGATACTTCTGTCAATTCTGGCATTCAATATCATGTCTTCCGACAGCCTGATTTGTACTTCACTGCCATTTCTTCCCACAATTTCCCCGCGAATTGTCTGTCCGGGCACAAGTGATTGAAGCTGTCGTCCCACATCTGCCACACGATTATATTCTTTCATCTGAACTGTCTGTGGTACATTATCAATATTCGTTTTTCCGGAAAACAGTTCTGTCAGCTTCATCTGGATTTCCTCTCCTAAATTGTGACAAAATTTTTGATAAAGCTTCTCCTGTGAATAGGAGTCGGCCCGTATTTTTTCAATGCCTCAATATGCGCCGCACTGCCATATCCCTTATTGCCCGCAAAATCATATTCCGGGAAAACCTTATCATACTCCACCATCAGCCGATCCCTTGTCACCTTTGCAAGTATGCTGGCTGCCCCAATGGTAATACTTTTTGCATCTCCCTTGATGATCGGTATCTGACGCACTGAAATCCCCGGAATGGTGACTGCATCATTCAGCAAAATATCCGGCTGTGGGTTCAGCTTTCCGATTGCTTCACGCATCGCTTCATAGGTTGCCTGTAAAATATTGATTTCATCAATTCTTTCGGGCGTGGCATATCCGATCGCACAGGCTACTGCCTCGCGCATAATCACATCATAAAGTTCTTCTCTCTTTTTTTCGGAGAGCTGCTTGGAATCATTTACATAAAGAATCCGACAATCCCTGGGCAATATCACTGCTCCGGCCACAACCGGTCCCGCAAGCGGTCCTCTTCCGACCTCATCAACGCCGCAGATATAGTCAAACTCCCTGTATTTTTCCTCGTAGACACGCAGCGCTTCAATACGTTTCTTTTCCCTTTCCAAAGCTGTGAGGCGCTTTTCGGCACTTTCTACCAGTTTTTGTACCCCCGCTCTTTCATCACCTTTATAGATGCTTATGAATTCAGGCAGCTCATCTTCACAAGCTGCCTGAAATTGTTCTCTTATCTCACCGATATTTTTCATAGCTACTCTCTTTCTGTCATCCGTGCTTTAAAAATCCGAATTTGGAAAAGGGCCAGATTCTAAGCCAGGCTCTTCCGATTATGTCTTCCCGGTGCACATTTCCGACAGCTTCCGTCCGGCTGTCGCTGCTATTGTTCCGATTGTCCCCGAGGACAAAATATTCATCTTCTCCCAGCGTAATCGGTTCCGCCGCGATACCGATATTTTCCGGTTTAATTACTTCTTTCCCGTAACTTTCTGCAAGGATTTCGCCATTAATATAGATATTTCCCTTTTCATCTATCTGAACTGTTTCTCCCGGAAGACCGATAATTCGCTTGATATAGTATGTATTTTCCTTATACTGAAAAGGAAAAACAATGATATCAAACCGTTCCGGATTCTTAAAGCGATACGTGATTTTATCGACAATCAGATTATCACCGTCTGATAAGGTAACTTCCATGGAAGCGCCTTCCACATCCGTTCTCTGACCGACAAAATGAATTACCAGCCATGTCAGACAAAGCACCACCAGAAGATACAGCAATGTACTTATCATCTCTTTCATTACTTTGTTCATCTTACATTCACCTCGCATCTATTGAAAGCCTATGGACGTTCCAATGTAATGCGTCCGAGACGTCCGCTTCTGAAATCATCCAATAAAATATCTGATGCCTTCTTAATATCTAAATTTTCCCCTTTTAAAAAACAGCCGCGACTGCGTGCAATCTCTTCCAATGTCAATATCGGGGTCTCTCTCCATTTTATTCCGTATCGCCCGCTCACTGCATCCGGATATAATTCACGCAATACTATCAGTAAATCGCATACCAGTTCCTCGATGCTAATCACTTCATCATTCATGGATCCGATAAAAGCAAGCCGCATGCCAACCTGTTGGTCTTCAAATTTTGGCCAGAGGATTCCGGGTGTATCCAAAAGTTCCAGATTCTTGTTTAATCGAATCCATTGCTTTCCTTTTGTAATACCGGGTTTATTTCCTGTCTTCGTACATGCCTTTCCTGCGAAAGAATTGATAAAAGTAGACTTCCCCACATTCGGGATACCGGCTACCATAGCTCTGACAGGGCGGTTCATGATACCTCGTTTTCTGTCTCTCTCAATCTTTTCCCTGCAGGCTTCCTGCACGAGTCCATTGATTGACTTTATTCCGGCGCCTGTTCTGGAGTTTACTTCCAGCACATAAGCACCCTGGTTCTGAAAGTAAGAAATCCATTGTTTATTATAAACCGGATCTGCCAAATCTGACTTGTTCAGCAAAACAATCCTATACTTATTCTTGCCAAGCTCATTAATATCGGGATTACGACTGCTGAGCGGAATTCTCGCATCCACCAGCTCAATAATCAAATCAATCAGCTTTATATCCTCCCGCATCATACGTACCGCTTTGGTCATATGACCTGGATACCACTGATAATTCATATTTTATTTCACCAGTCCCATTCCGGCTTCCTCACAGGAAGTATGGAACCATGCCTTTCCTATAATATCCTTTTCTTCTACCGGACCGATGTTTGCCGACCGACTGTCTTCACTGTTCCCCGGATTGTCACCGATACAAAAATATTCTCCGCTATCCAGTACAAATTCATTTGCAGCAATTCCCGCATCAGCCAGTCTCCCCGTTACCCAGGAGCTTTCCAATCCGTTAACATAAAGGGTTCCGTCCTTAATTAAAATTTTGTCGCCGGGCACTGCCACAACCCTTTTCACATAATAATGTGCGTTTTCATTTCCGTTTGGCAGAAATACCACCACATCGCCCGCCTTGGGAGTGGAAAGCACATACAGGAAACGATTGATAAATATCTTTTGCCCGTTATAAAGTGTAGGTTCCATGGAAACCCCCACTACATTCGTAGTCATTCCAAAAAAGAAAATCAACACTGCTGCAATAAAAATTGCTGCCAGAATGCCAAAAATCCAACTGAACACCTCACGCACAAGTGACGAACTGATCTTTTTTTTTCTCTTGTAAAAACTTAAACCTCTGTGTTTTGCCATATTCTGTTCCTGAATATGTTACTATTCAGAGCCATGCAAATTTTCAATAAATATGTGAATCATGCTTGCATGAATGAACATATTTTTGAAATTTTATATGGCGAAAAGCCACACATGAGCAAAAGGAAAGCCTCGAAGAGGCGCTTTTGCGAATGGGCTCTGAATAGTAACATAATATGCAATCTCTCCTCACATCCATTTATTAGAGTATAACACACTTATTTAAAATAGAAAAGGACAACTACGCAAGTAATTGTCCTTTCAGGAGTCTTATTTTACAAGCTCTTTTACCTTTGCCTTCTTGCCGACACGGTCTCTTAAGTAGTTCAGCTTAGCACGTCTTACTTTACCCTTTCTGACTACTTCAACCTTCTCAACATTAGGAGAATGCAACGGCCATGTCTTCTCCACACCGATACCGTTGGAAGTCTTTCTTACAGTGAAGGTCTCACGGTTGCTTCCACCCTGTCTCTTCAGCACTACGCCTTCGAACACCTGAATTCTCTCACGGTTACCTTCCTTGATTTTACCATATACTCTTACGGTATCACCAACTTCAAATTCATCAACGGTTGCCTTTAACTGTTCTGCTTCGATTTCTTTGATAATATCACTCATAACGAGCCTCCTTAAATAAAATGGATGTTCTTAATACATTTTTGTAACAGAGGACCATCTTCGTTTTCACAACATTCAGATTTTACCATATGGTTATACGAATTGCAAGCTTTTTTTAGTTTTCCTGCTTTTCTTGTTTTTTCAGCCACCAGACTTTTCTTCCTGCCTTATAAAATCCCAATTTTTCCTGAAGATGCTCTGAGATTTCATTTCCCTCTATTACATGTCCGTAAGGGGTCCATCCTCTCTCCAGCATGCGGTTTACGACATATGCCTCCAGACTCTCTGCAATTCCTCTTCTGCGGTAAGCTTCGTCAACATATAAAAGCCCCATACTGCCTTCCCCGTGCATACCTGCAAAACCAACTATTTTCTCTCCGTCAAATGCTCCGTATAGGAACCCCGAACGAATACGTTCCTCCAGATAACTGCTGTCATCATGCTCATAGTGGCTGCACACATAGTCAAACTGTTCCATCGTCAGACGACGTATTTCCTTGTACCGGACCGGCAGCGTTTCTCTTTGCGTATACAGATATTGGTGGCATGTCATCAGCAGACTCCACTCATGCTCCGGCAAATCATCCTTTACAAACTCCTGAGAAACAAGCAAAAGGTCTGTATCCTCCGGTGCCTGCTCTATCAGTTTTTTCCCTCCCGGCGAATTTTTCGCCAGAATCATACACACTTTTTCCGCATTGTCATAAACAAGAACATTACCGCCTTCTGCATATATCATCTCGCCAAAGCCGCGGCGAAGGCTTTCTATCATATGGATGTTGTTCCGTTTATCCTTTGCTAAACGTTTTATCAGTTTTTGTTTTTCCTCATATCTGGCATACAAATCAGGACGCATCTTCCTCGTGCGCAGCTTCGACTGTTCCAGTCGCCACTCATTCACTTTACTGTGATTTCCGGAGAGCAGCACCTTCGGAACTGCTTTCCCCTTCCATACTTCCGGTCTGGAATACTGTGGATATTCCAAAAGATCATTGTAAAAACTTTCCTCCTCGGCAGAGGTTTCATTTCCAAGCACCCCCGGCACAAGTCTTGCAATGGCATCAACCATCACCATAGCAGGCAATTCACCGCCTGTCAGCACATAGTCCCCTACAGACACATAATCCGTAACAATCTCTTCCAGCACACGCTCATCGATTCCTTCATAATGCCCACAGAGGAAAATCAGTTCCTCTTCCCCGGCAAATTCCTTTGCCATCTTTTGTGTAAAGGGCTTTCCCTGCGGTGTCAGATAAATCGTCCTGACCCGTCTGTCCCCGGCCACGGCCCGATAGGCATCATAAACAGGCTGTGCCTGCATCAGCATTCCCGCACCGCCTCCGTAAGGATAATCGTCCACTTTTCCGTGTTTGTCCTTCGAATAATCCCTGATATTCACGGCATCCAGAGAAATCATATTCTTTTCAACTGCCCTTCCGATAATGCTGGGCGCAAGTCCCTGTAAAACCATCTCAGGGAACAGGGTCAAAACATGGAATTTCATCCAAGCCCCTTTCTGTCTGCCTCCGGGCAGTCACCTTACTTAATCCAACAGGCCTTCCAATATGTGAATCTTGATAAAGCCTGCCTCCACATCCACTTCAAGCACACACTGCCTGATTGCCGGCAACAATAATTCTCTTCCGTCATCCAAATCAATGATATAAACATCATTGGCACCGGTTTCCATAACATCTCTCAGAACACCGATTTCACTTCCGTCCTCGTCACGCACCCGAAGTCCCATCAAATCCGCCACAAAATATTCATCACGACTCAGACGCACCGCATTTTTTCTGGGAACCCAAAGAGAACTTTTCCGGTATTTCTCCACATCATTTATCGAATCAATCCCCTTGAATTTCAGGATTACAAACTGTTTAAAAAATTTGACTCCCTCAATTTCCATGGTGATCTGTTCTTTTCCCGTATCAACAATTACTTCCTTCAGACGTTTGAAACGTCTTGCATCATCCGTTGTGGGGAAAACCTTAATCTCCCCACGCACACCATGCGTAGATGTAATAATACCTACCTGAAAAAAATCTTCCATTCAATTCCTCCTGAGAGTAAGCAGGGAGGAACAAATCCTGTTCCTCCCTGCTTATTGACAGCACTCCATGCGAAGTTATTTGTTCTTCACATTTTACACAATCTCAACATCCACTCTTTTGTTATCTTTGGATGATGCAGCCTTCACAACAGCGCGAATTGCCTTTGCAATTCTTCCCTGTTTGCCGATAACCTTACCCATATCGGATGCAGCTACATGAAGTTCGATGACTGTATTTCTGCCTTCTGTCTTTTCGGTCACAACAACCTCATCCGGATTGTCTACAAGTGCTTTCGCAACAACTTCAACTAGTTCCTTCATAAGCCACCTCCAAAGAATCAAAATTTATTTCTCGATACCAGCAACCTTGAAAAGTTTTGCTACCTGCTCTGTAGGCTGAGCACCGTTGGACAACCACTTCTTAGCCAGCTCTTCGTTAATCTTAAAGGTGCTGGGATCGGTGCTGGGATCGTAAGTTCCGATTTCTTCGATGAATCTTCCGTCTCTGGGGGAACGAGAATCAGCTACGATGATTCTATAAAAAGGAGCCTTCTTCTGTCCCATTCTTCTCAATCTGATTTTTACTGCCATTGTTTTTTCCTCCATAAAAATACGTTTATATGTTTCTATCTATGAATTGCCTGCTTTTGCTACAGCCAGATTCACCAAAATTTACCAGATTCCTCTAAAAAGGGAATCCTCCTTTCATGCCCGGAAATCCTCCGAACATACCGCGACCTCTTTTCGCGCCGCCTCCAAACTGCTTCATCATTTTCTGACTCTGCTCAAACTGTTTGATAAAACGGTTCACAACTGCGATGTCCACACCTGCACCTTTTGCGATACGGTGCTTTCTCTGAGGATTCAACAGCTTTGGATTCCTGCGTTCTGCCTTTGTCATGGAAAGAACGATTGCTTCCATATGCTTCAGCTGTTCTTCATCTATCATGGATTCAAGATCCGCACCCTTAATCCCCATTCCGGGAAGCATCCCCAGAATACTTGACAAGCCGCCCATATTACGCATCTGCTTCATGCTTTCCAAGTAGTCCTCAAAGTCAAACTTACCCTTCTTCATTCTGCCTGCCATTTCACGGCCTTTGTCTTCGTCTATGTCAATGCTCTCCTGTGCTTTTTCAATCAGTGAGAGCACATCACCCATTCCCAGGATTCTGTTTGCCATACGATCGGGATAAAACTGTTCCATATCGGAAAGCTTCTCGCCCATTCCCACATACAGAATCGGCTTTCCGGTCACTGCCTTGATTGAAAGTGCCGCACCGCCTCTGGTATCTCCATCCAACTTGGTGAGGATAACACCGTCAATGCCGACCTTCTCATCAAACTCTTTTGCCACATTGACTGCATCCTGACCCGTCATGGCATCTACCACCAGCAATGTCTGATGTACGGTAACAGTACTCTGAATCTCCTGCAGTTCAGCCATCATATCCTCATCCACATGGAGACGGCCCGCCGTATCAAGGATAACCACATTGTGTCCGTTCTTCTCTGCATAGGCAATGGCTTCTTTCGCGATTTCGGCAGGCTGATGGTCTGTGCCCATGGAGAACACATCAACCTCCTGCTTTTGACCGTTTATCTGCAACTGTTCGATGGCAGCCGGTCTGTAAATATCGCAGGCTACCAGCAGTGATTTCTTTCCCCTGGTTTTCAATTTCCCGGCAATCTTCGCAGTAGCTGTGGTCTTACCTGCACCCTGAAGACCCACCATCATGATAACTGTGATGGCTTTTCCGGGCTGCATGGCAATCTCCGTGGTTTCGCTTCCCATGAGGGCAATCAGTTCTTCGTTTACAATCTTGATTACCATCTGTCCGGGATTCAGGCCATTCATGACATCCTGTCCAATAGCACGTTCCTCCACAGCCTTGACGAATTGCTTTACCACTTTAAAATTGACATCTGCCTCGAGAAGTGCCATCTTGACTTCCTTCAGAGCAGCTTTGACATCTTCCTCTGTCAGACGCCCCTTACTTCGCAGATTTTTAAATACATTCTGTAGTTTATCTGTTAAACTCTCAAATGCCACTTGCGACTCCTTACAATTCCTCTAACAATTCCTGCGACAATCTTCTGATCTGTTCCAGACTGCCCTCCGCGTCCTCCTTTTTCAAAGTCAGCCGCTCAATCTCACCCACAGTCTCTTTCGCCTTCGCAAAGCGCTCCACCAGATGAAGCTTACTCTCATAATCCAGAAGTATTTTATCGCACCTTCTGACCAAATCATGTACACCTTGTCTGCTGATGCCTCTTTCCTCGGCAATCTCGCCCAAGGACATATCATTGTACACAGCGTCCATGTATACAGTCCGCTGGTGCTCCGTCAGCAGTTCCCCGTAAAAATCAAATAACATTGTCTGTTCATAAATCTTATCCATTTTACCACGACTGCCTTTTGGGAAATCTTCTTGTTATGCAACCTTGCCTATCTTACTACATAAAAAAGCAGGTGTCAAGTATTTTTTCTTGACACCTGTTCTTGGTGACAATGACACCTGCTCTTGGTGACAATGACACCCATCCTCTTCTCTTTCACAGTCTCTCACTGAAAATGCTCTTATAGCCTTCTCCGAATATCTCCGTGGCATTTGTGACAATCATAAAGGCCAGCGGATCTTCTTCCCGGACAATTTCCTCTGCCTTGGGAGAAAGTTGTTTCTTCATCACACACATAATTACATTTTTATCCTTACCGCTGTAAGCTCCGCTTCCGGAAATATAGGTCACGCCAATGTCCATTTCTTCCAGAATCCGTTTTGTAATCTGTTCGTGTCTGTCACTGATGATGAAAATCATCTTTGCACCGTCACGTCCGTACAGTACCACATCCAGCAGAACAGAGTTAATGACCACGACGAGTCCCGCGTATAAAGCCACATCTACATTTTTGAATACAAAGGCAGATGCCGTAACAATAGCCGCATCTGTCATCAGAAACAGGGAACCTGTTTTCAGATGGGGAAACTTCAACCGCAACAGTTTAACGATGATATCCGTGCCGCCGGTGGTTGCTCCTGCCTTAAACACAAAACCAATCCCTATTGCCATCAGGGAACCACCCACCACAGCCGCCAGAAATGGGTCTGAGGTGAGTGCTCCCAGGGGAGCCAGCAGATTGATAAAAAGAGAGGTCGCCGCCGTACAGTACATGGTGGACAGAATAAAGCGCAGACCAAATTTCCACATTCCCAGAATAATAATAGGGATATTAATGAAAAGTACCCAGGTACCGGTCTCCAAACCGGTCAGACGGTTCAGAATAATGGCAATACCGGTAACACCTCCGGGAGCCAGGGAATTCGGGTCAAGAAACAGACTGACTGCCACCGCATAAATGCCGGACGCCACGGTAATGACAATGTAATCCCAGACGCGGTGCCGCAGCGTCTTTTTACTCTCTTTCTGAATCTCCTGTTGCTGCTCTTTGCTCATACTCATGTACAAACACATCCTTTAATTTCTATATATTGGTGCGCACCAATTTCGGCTGATATCCCTCTTTTTCCAGTGCCTCCATAATCTGCTGCTTGTGAGTTGTACCAAACGCCTCCAGCGTAATCCGCAGTTCCACTGCGGCACTTCTGTTAATGGATACAAACTGATTATGCTCCAGCTTGATTACATTGCCGTTTACGCCCGCGATAATGCCGGAAACCCTGCACAATTCACCGGGCTTATCAGGCAAAAGTACAGAAACGGTAAAGATTCTGTCTCGCATAATCAGACCCTGCTGTACCACAGAGGACATTGTGATAACATCCATATTTCCGCCGCTTAAGATGGAAACAATTTTCTTGTCCTTCACATCCAGGTGTTTCAGAGCCGCTACCGTAAGCAATCCTGAATTTTCCACCACCATCTTGTGGTTTTCCACCATATCCAGGAATGCCACCACCAGTTCCTCATCCTCTACGGTAATAATCCCGTCCAGATTCTTCTGAATATAAGGGAAAAGCTTGCTGCCGGGCGTTTTCACCGCAGTGCCGTCTGCAATGGTATTCACCTTTGGCAGTGTTGTTACTTTACCATTATTTAATGATGCCTGCATACAGTTTGCCCCGGCAGGCTCCACTCCAATCACTTTAATTTTCGGATTTAAAAGCTTTGCCAGTGTGGATACGCCCGTTGCAAGCCCGCCTCCACCGATGGGAACCAGAATATAATCAACCAGAGGAAGCTCTTTTACAATTTCCATTGCAATGGTTCCCTGCCCTGTTGCCACTGCCAGATCATCAAAGGGATGAATAAAGGTATAGCCGTGTTCCTCTGCCAGTTCATATGCCTTCGCACATGCCTCATCATATACATCGCCGTGAAGCACCACCTCAGCCCCATAGCCCTTGGTACGGTTCACCTTAATCAGCGGCGTTGTAGTGGGCATGACAATGGTTGCCTTTGCACCATAGCATTTTGCCGCATAGGCGACACCCTGTGCATGGTTTCCCGCAGACGCGGTAATCAGTCCCTTTGCCCGTTCTTCTTCCGTCAGGGTGCTCATCTTATAATAAGCGCCTCTCAGCTTATATGCTCCCGTAAACTGCATATTTTCCGGCTTCAGATAAACCTTATTTCCCGTTTGTCCACTCAGGAAATCGCTGAATACCAGCTTTGTTTCCAGTGTTACCCTTTTTACAACTTCCGATGCCTCCTCAAATTTTTCCAGCGTCAGCATTTGCTCTTCCATTTCCGCATCCTTCTTTCTTCGTTTTTACCATGGTAAACTTTCTATATTTCCCGGCTCTCGTTTTCTGTCTCCGGTCTGACATCAAACAAGGCGTTTACAAATTCGTCGGAATTGAATTTCTGCAAATCTTCTATGGTCTCTCCCACGCCGATATATTTTACCGGGATTTTCAGCTCCGATTGGATCGCCACCGCAATTCCTCCCTTTGCCGTGCCGTCCATCTTGGTAAGAACAATCCCCGTCAAATCTGCTACCTCTCCAAACTCTCTCGCCTGCACCAGCGCATTCTGACCGGTGGTTCCGTCAAGCACAATAAGATTCTCCCGATGAGCGTCAGGAAATTCCCTGTCAATAATTCGATTCATTTTACGAAGTTCTTCCATCAGATTTTTCTTGTTGTGAAGTCTTCCCGCAGTATCAATCAGAAGCACATCCACGCCTCTGGCTTTCGCCGCTGAAACAGCATCATAAACCACGCTAGCCGGGTCAGCGCCCTCCGCACCTCCAATCATGGGGACGTCTGCGCGCCTTGCCCATTCTGCCAGCTGATCGCCTGCCGCCGCACGGAAGGTGTCTGCCGCGGCAATGAGAACCTTTCTCCCCTCGCCTTTCAGTTTACCCGCAAGCTTACCCACCGATGTGGTCTTTCCCACGCCATTGACGCCAATGACCATAATGACGGACTGCTCCTTTTCAAAATCATAAGCTGTCTCATCTACTTTCATCTGCTCCCGGATGCCATCAATCAAAAGCTGTCTGCATTCCGAAGTCTCCTTTAAATGCTGCTCCTTCACCTGCTCCTTCAGCCGCTCAATAATTTCCGTAGTCGCATTGATACCAATATCACCCATAATCAGGATTTCTTCCAGTTCCTCGTAAAAATCCTCATCTATTGTGGAAAAACCGCTGAACACAGAGTCAATTCCCCTGACAATATTTTCCCTTGTCTTGGTCAGACCCGCTTTTAATCTGGCAAAAAAACCCTTCTTTTCCTCGCTCATACGCCATCCTTTCTTGTAATGCTAATCCGTCAAATCCTTATCAATCAGATTTACACTCACCAGTGTGGAAACGCCCTTCTCCTGCATAGTAATTCCGTAAAGGCGATCAACCTGCTCCATGGTGCCTCTTCTGTGGGTAATCACGATAAACTGCGTATTCTTAGTCAGCTTATGTAAATACTTTGCGAAACGTCCCACATTGGAATCATCCAACGCCGCTTCTATCTCATCCAGCAGACAGAACGGCGAAGGCTTCAGATTCTGAATGGCAAAAAGCAGGGAAATTGCAGTCAGCGCTTTTTCTCCACCGGACAACTGCATCATGTTCTGCAACTTCTTTCCCGGCGGTTGTGCAATGATACGGACACCGGCCTCCAGAATATCCTCATCCTCCATCAATTCCAGAGTACCCTTGCCGCCGCCGAACAGTTCCTTGAAGACCTTGTCAAATTCCCGGTTAATCTCCGCAAATTTTTCCGTAAACTGCTTTCTCATGGCAGTGTCAAGTTCCGTAATGATACCCTCCAGAGTTTTCTCTGCTTCCACAAGATCGTCATGCTGCGTCTTCATGAAGGTAAATCTCTCCATGAGGTTCTTGTAGTCCTCAATTGCATTGACATTGACATCACCAAGCTTCTTGATCTGCTCTTTCAAGGAGGAAATCTCCTTTTTCATAGCAGACAAATCTGTCATATTCTCATCCCGGATGGATGCCGCATCACTCAGCGTAATCTCATATTCATCCCACATATAGTTAATCTGGGATTCCAGAGATTCCTCCAGCTTTTCCTTCTGGGCACCGAGACGATAAACCTCCTTGTCCAGAGCCGTCATCTTTTCCGACAGTTCCTCACGACGCTGGAAGAAGCTCTTCTGCTTTGCAGAGAGTTCTTCCTTATGAGCAACAGTCTCCTTCAATTTTACCTCAGATTCATTCTGCGCATCATAAGAAGCTGCAATGGTTTTTTCAATTTCTTCGATGTTCTGCTTTTTCCGCTCCACTTCAGCCTGATTCTCTTCAAGTGCCTGCAGAATCTCCGCAAGCTCTGACTGGGAGCGCTCCAGTTCTCCATTGATACGGTCAACATTTGCCTGTTTGAAGCCAAGGGTCTGTACCATTTTCTCGACTTTCAAATCCCACTCCGAAACTTTAGCTGCCGCCTCTGTTTCCAGAACTCGCTGCTCCTCCAGCTGCTGCTGAAACAGGACAATCTGTTCCTGAGTGTGCTGCTCCAGAGCTTCACTGTCAGAAAGTTCCCTCTGAATGGCTTCCTTGTCGTTCTTAATCTCGAAAATTTTACCTTCGATTTCCTTCTCTTCCATCTGAATGGAAGCAACTCCTTCAACTTCCTCTTCCATTCGTTCTCTCGCCTGACGGATATTCAGCCTTGCAGTATTCTGCTCTATGGATTTTTTCTGGATATCGGTTTTTAGGGTCTCCAGTTCCATGCGCATCTGATTGCGTTCGGATTTTGTTCTGTCAATGTCACGATTGATTTCGTCAATCAGAGCAAGCAGCTTTTTCGCATTCTTCTCCAGTTCATCCAGTTCACGACGTCTGCCCAGAAGATTGCTGTTATTTTTGAAAGCACCGCCACTGATGGCTCCTCCGGGAACAAGCAGTTCTCCCTCCAGGGTTACCATACGAATGCCATAATCATACTTCCTCGCAATCTTTACCGCATTGTCCACATTGTCAATGACAACAATGCGCCCCAGCATGGCCTTTGCCACATCACTGTACTTTTTCTCAATCTGCACCAGGGCATCTGCCATACCGATGACACCTTTTTCTTCGAGCACCTCCGGCGTTTTAAATTCCTGTGGGTTGGTAATGCTGGTCAATGGCAGAAAGGTCGCACGTCCCAGCTTATTGCTCTTCAGGAACTGAATCATTTTCTTGGCAGTATCCTCATTATCCGTGACAATATTCTGGATGTTGCCGCCCAATGCTGTTTCTATCGCTGTCTCATATTTCTTTTCCGTTTTGATGATATCTGCGACCACACCGATAATGCCTTTGTGGTTCTCTTTCTGTTCCATCACCTTCTTGACACTGCCGCCGTATCCCTCATAGCGTTCCGTCAGGTTGGAAAGTGCCTCCAGCTTGGATTTTTCCATATGGTACGCACTCTGGGTATCCCGTAACTTTGCATCCTTTTTGGTCAGTTCCTCGCGGATATCGCCAAGCTTCAGTTCCATGGCAGCTTCCTTCTCCGTCATCTGACGAAGTTCTTCCGTCACTGCCGCAAATTCTGCTTCCAGTTTCCTAATACTTTCTTCTCTTGCAGCCTCATCTGATTTCGCCCGGAGCAGTCTGGAATTCAGTTCCGCCTTTCGGATATTCACCTGCTCCATCATGGTGTCAAAGCGTCCCATCTTTGATTTGATGGTAGCTCTCTGATTCAGTTCTCCGATAATCGTGTTCTTTCCGTTCTCAATATTGCTGTTCAGTTCTGCTATCTTACCCTGGATTTCTTCCAGCTTTGCTCTGACTTCATCCGCAGTAGCGGTGATTTCCCGCACCTGATCGTCTGTCTCACTCTTCTCGCTTAAGATGCTTTCCTTGTCCTTTTCTTTTGCAGAGATCTCTTCTTCCAGCGCCTTTCGACGGTTCGTCAGGTGTGTCTCGCTCCCTTTTGCAGAGTTAATCTGCTCCTTTAAGACATTCATTTCGCCTTCCAGCTTGCCGCGCATCAGACCTGTATCGGTAAGCGTACTTCTCGCCTGCTCAATTGCCTCATCCAGGCTCTCCATCTCTTCCTGAATGCGTTCATATTCTTCCTTAATGCCTTCGTACTTCTCACTTGTTTCAGAAAACTCCCCGCTGGCAAGGGTATATTTCTCTTCTACCTGTTTTAACTGCTCGCGCAATCTGTTGTTTTCCAGAAGGAATACATTCACATCCAGTGTCTTCAGTTCTTCCTTTTTCCGCAAATAGATTTTTGCAACCTCAGACTGCTTTTCCAGAGGACCAGTCTGTTTTTCCAGTTCGGTAAGGATATCATTGACACGGACCAGATTCTGTTTCTCATTCTCCAGCTTCGCCTGTGCCGCCGCCTTACGGCGTTTGAACTTAACGATACCTGCCGCTTCATCAAACAGTTCGCGCCTTTCCTCCGGTTTACCGCTTAAAATCTTGTCAATCTGACCCTGCCCGATAATAGAATATCCCTCTTTACCGATACCCGTATCATAAAAGAGCTCGTTGACATCCTTCAGTCTGCACGGGCTTCCATTGATCAGATATTCACTTTCTCCGGAACGGTAGATACGCCTCGCCACAGTTACCTCGTCAAAATCGATGGCAAGCTGATGATCCGCATTATCCAATGTAATGGCAACATAAGCATAGCTCAGAGGCTTTCTGTTCTCTGTGCCCGAGAAAATGACATCCTGCATGCTGGCACCACGAAGCTGCTTCACGCGCTGTTCTCCAAGAACCCAACGGACAGCATCGGCAACATTGCTCTTACCGCTTCCATTAGGGCCCACGATTCCCGTAATGCCGTTATGAAACTGAAAGTTTATTTTATTCGCAAATGATTTGAATCCCTGTACCTCAATACTCTTTAAATACATTTTCTGTCCCTCAAAAGCAATAGCGCCTTATATGCCGCCTGCTGCTCAGCTGCCTTTTTTGTCCTTCCTTCGCCTTCACCCAGGCATTCCTCTTCCATAAATACAGATACCCGAAAGATTTTGTTGTGCTCCGGTCCACTCTCTTCCAGAAGTTCGTAGCGTAATTCTTTTTTCATTTTCCCCTGAATCAGTTCCTGAAGGGTGCTCTTACTGTCATAAAAAAGCTGCTTGTCTTCCAAATCAGACAGGATGAACCGATTGATAAACTCCTTCGCCGGTTCCATTCCTCCATCCAGATA
This sequence comes from uncultured Lachnospiraceae bacterium, assembly GCA_945913255.1. Lineage (GTDB taxonomy): Bacteria > Bacillota > Clostridia > Lachnospirales > Lachnospiraceae > Acetatifactor. Next base: position 19,291 of record CAMEDC010000015.1, on the reverse strand, counting down.
AATGGCTCCAATGACAGCCTCCATCACATCAGAAGTAATACTGTCCCTTCCGCGCCCGCCGGTAGACTCTTCCCCTTTTCCAAGCAGAATGAACTGCCCCAGTTCAATATCTCTTGCGCAAAATGCAAGGGAAGGCTCGCAGACCATGGAAGCACGCAGCTTAGTCAGTTCTCCTTCCGGTACATTCTTATGCTCGTTAAACAGAAATTCACTGGAAACCAGTTCCAGCACGGCATCTCCCAGAAATTCCAGACGTTCATAATTCTTTTTCCTGTTAATTTTCTGCTCATTGGTATAAGAACTGTGTGTCAGTGCCTGTCCAAGTAAACCGGCATCCCTGAACCGATACCCGATTCGCTCCTGTAACAGTTCCAAAGTATATCCTTCCGGCATTTTTCCCTCTCAATCCGTCGTTCAAAAGCGACTCTGCTTCAAAGCAAAGAGCAGTACGCCTCGCGGACTTACTGCTCTTATTGAAATCAAATATAATAATGAGCTCCGATTAGTTTAATGCGCCCTTTATCAAATCTACTGCTTCTTCCACAGTAGTAATCTTCTCAGCCTTCTCTGCGGGAATCTCGATATCAAATTCTTCCTCAATTCCCATGATAATCTGAAACACATCCAGGGAATCTGCCCCAAGATCGTCTAAGAAAGTAGACTCCATTGTAATCTCATCGGGATCTACATTCAAAACTTCCGCAATTACTTTCTTTAACTTTTCAAATTCCATACTGTTTCCTTCTTTCCTTAATCTTCCAGAACAATCTGTTCCTTAATTTTTTCATTTATATTCTGTTCCTTAAATGCAATACATTGAAGGATAGAATGTCTGATTTCAATGGCTTTGCTGCTGCCATGGGTCTTAACCACCAGACCATTTAAGCCAAGAAGCGGTGCGCCGCCGTACTCTTCCGTGCTGAAGCCCTTTAATGTCTTTTTCAGCGCCGGTTTCACAAGAAGCGCGCCTATTTTACTGCGAAGGCTGCTCATCATGCCTTCTTTAATTTTCTTTACCAGAACGCCGCTGACACCTTCCAGCATTTTTAAGACGATATTTCCCGCAAAAGCCTCACAGACAAGAACATCTGCCACACCCTCCGGAATATCTCTTGCTTCTACATTGCCCACAAAATTGATTTCAGGACAGTTCTGGAGCAGAGGATATGTTTCTTTCGTCAGCGCATTGCCCTTTTCCTCTTCCACACCGATATTTACCAGTCCGACTCTCGGATTTTTAATACCGAGAACACTTTCCATATAGATGCTTCCCATCTTGGCAAACTGCAGCAGATGAGAAGGTCTTGCATCCACATTTGCTCCGCAGTCTAAAAGAAGGCTGACACCTTTGGCATTCGGAATAATCGGAGCAAGAGGCGGTCTTTCCACACCTTTAATCCGTCCGACAATCACCTGTCCGCCTACAAGGACAGCACCGGTGCTTCCCGCCGATACAAATGCGTCACACTGTCCCTCCTTCACCATATACATTGCCTTCACTATGGAAGAATCCTTCTTTTTCCTGATTGCCATAACAGGAGGTTCCCCTGTCTCAATCACTTCCTCAGCATGTACGATTTCCAACTGTTCCGGATTATATGTATACTTTTTCAATTCTTCCCTGATAACCGGTTCTCGGCCTACAAGGAACACCTTGACACGTTTGTCTTCATTGATGGCTTCCACAGCGCCCTTTACAATCTCAACCGGCGCATTGTCACCACCCATAGCATCTACCGCCACATTCACCATACCAGCCATTTTACGCTTCCTTCCATGCCTGTATTCTCACACTCTACTTTACTATAATGGATACCATTCTAAAAATCAAGAAAAAAATATGCGGGCTTTTTCCCGCAAAAAAGGCGTCCTGTTGAGGACGCCCTGCTTTGCGTAAGATTTTCAATTAGTCAACGCTTACAACCTGCTTCTTATTGTAAGAACCGCAAGCCTTGCAGACTCTGTGAGGCATCATCAGCGCGCCGCACTTGCTGCACTTTACCAGAGTAGGAGCACTCATCTTCCAGTTTGCTCTTCTCTTATCTCTTCTACCTTTGGAAGATTTATTCTTAGGACAAATAGACATCGTTACACCTCCTTGTCACCCTTAAAGATATCTTGTATCACTGCCATTCGCGGGTCGGGAACGAAGGTATCGCATCCACAGTCCCTCTCATTCAGATTTTGTCCACACACAGGGCAGATACCCTTACAGTCTTCCTTGCACAAAATCTTTGCAGGCCAGTTACCAATGATTTCGTTGTACACAAAAGTCTCCACATCCAGCTGATAACCTTCCATAAAGCTCAGGTCATCCACTTCTTCATCTTCTGTCGATATTTCAGGTGAGGTAACAACTCTCTCAAAATGCAAATCAAGTATCGTTGGTACTTCTGTCAGGCAACGGTCACAGTTTGTCTGAAATGTCAGCTTTACACTTCCCTCTACTCTTGCTTTATCTTTTCCGGTATTGGTAAAGGTAAATTGTACGGGAGACTTATCAATTATTTCAAAGCTTCCCATCCTGCTCTGAAAGCAAGTCATTTCAAGCGGCACTTCCATGCTCGTCTGTCTGCCCTCGGATGTCAACACATCAGATAAATTTACTAACATAGCGACTCCTATGCAATATACTAGCGTGTTTTATTTTCACACACTGATTCATTATACATAGGGGCACGAGGTTTGTCAACAAAATTTTTCTAAAACCCAGAAAACTTTTTTGCATAAAAGTGGTAAAGCAAAAAAGTTCTGTCTAGACAAGTCTTACTGTCTCCCTGGCGATAGCCAGCTCCTCGTTGGTAGGAATCACCATAACGGTAGTCTTGCTCTCGGGAGTGGTAATTGCAATGTCCTCACCACGCTTATGGTTTGCCTCCTGGTCAAGTTCCACGCCGAGATATCCGAGATACTCGCAGACAAAAGTACGTACAATCGCTGCATTCTCACCAACGCCTGCGGTAAAGCAAATTACATCAACGCCGTTCATGGCAGCCACGTAGGAACCAATGTATTTTGCCACGCGATAGCAGAAGGTCTTCAGAGTACGGATTGCATTTGCATCCCCCTTATTATATCCATCCTCCAGATCACGGAAATCGGAGGAGAGGTTATCGGAAAGACCAAGCACACCGGATTTCTTGTTCAGCACTGTCATAATCTCATCAATGCTCTTGTTCTCTTTATGTGCCAGGAACTCAATGATTGCAGGATCAATGTCACCAGAACGAGTACCCATGATAAGTCCCTCCAGAGGAGTCAGACCCATGGAAGTATCTACACACTTGCCGTTCTTCACAGCGGAAACAGATGCCCCGTTGCCCAGATGACAAACAATAATCTTCAAATCCTCATACTTCTTCCCAAGCACTTCTGCAGCCTTCTTTGACACATAGGAATGGCTCGTTCCATGGAACCCGTATCTTCTGATTTTATACTTCTGGTAATACTCGTAAGGAAGGCCGTACATATAAGCCTCTTCAGGCATGGTCTGATGGAACGCAGTGTCAAATACTGCCACCATAGGAGTCGTAGGCATCAGCTTTTTACATGCATTAATACCAATCAGGTTTGCAGGATTGTGAAGAGGTGCCAGGTCATTGCACTCCTCAATAGCAGCCATAACCTCATCATTAATGACTACGGACTCCGCAAATTTCTCGCCGCCATGTACCACACGGTGTCCCACTGCACCGATTTCACTTAAATCCTTTACAACACCTGTCTTGGGATTCGTCAATGCCTCAAGTACCAGACGGATTGCCTCTGTATGGTCAGGCATGGGAGTAGTAGTTTTTTCCTTATCTCCGCCTTCAGGGGCATAAGTAATCATACTTCCCTCAATTCCAATTCTCTCACAAAGGCCCTTCGCAAGGCATTTTTCGGATTCGGAATCAATCAGCTGGAATTTCAGGGAGGAACTTCCACAGTTAATAACCAATACTTTCATCTTTCTATTTTCCTTTCATCATATATACTCAGTCTAAACGCAGATTCACCTCGAAAATCGTTCCGCTTTCCTCGGTGCTTTTGCTCGCCAAATCAGCTACTGCATAACTGCTCGAGCAAGCTCGGCAGTCTTTGCAGTAGCCGACTTGGCTCTGCGTTTAGACAAGCTGTGCCTGAACTGCAGTCAGGGCTACTACGCCGACAATATCCTGCCAGGAGCAACCGCGGGACAAATCGTTCACGGGCTTGGCAATACCCTGAAGCATGGGTCCGTAAGCTTCCGCACCGCCCAGTCTCTGTACCAGTTTATAACCGATGTTTCCTGCATCCAGATTCGGGAAAATCAGGACATTTGCCTTGCCTGCTACCGGGCTGCCGGGAGCCTTTGACTTAGCAACATTGGGAACAAGCGCTGCATCCAGCTGTAATTCACCATCCAGCGTCAGATGAGGATACTCCTCATGGGCAATTCTGGTTGCCTCAACAACCTTATCAACCAGTGCATGCTTTGCACTTCCTTTTGTGGAATGGCTCAACATGGCAATCACAGGCTTCGGTCCAATCAGTGCCTTAAAGCTTCTGGAGGAAGAATCTGCAATTGCAGCCAATTCCTCTGCCGTAGGATCCTGATTCAATCCGCAGTCAGCGAACAGGAATGCACCATTCTCACCCTGGTCCTTAAATACGGTATCCATTACAAAGAAAGCGGAAACCAGCTTGACGCCGGGAGCCGTTTTCAAAATCTGCAGAGCAGGTCTTAAGGTATCTGCTGTAGAATGACACGCACCGGCTACCATTCCGTCCGCATCATTTGCCTTTACCATCACAATACCGAATGTCAGCGGATCACTCAGCAGAATTTCTCTCGCCTTATCCTCCGTCATTCCTTTTGCTTTTCTGGTCTCATATAACAGATTTACATAATCATCTAACTTGGGAGTCGTCTTGGGATTTACAACTGTAATGCCGGACAGGTCAACCTCAAGCCAGCCTGCACCATCCATGATTTTCTCTTCATCGCCAATCATAATGATGTTGGCAATACCCTCTTCCATAATCTTTGCTGCGGCCAAAAGCGTTCTCTTGTCGTTGGACTCCGGTAATACGATAGTCTTCTTGTCAAGTCTTGCTCTCTCCTTAATCATGTCAATATATGACATATCCATTCTCCTTTCCGGCGGTTCCCCGCTTGTCCCTTTGTTCTTTAGATTTTGTCACTGTCGTAAGTTTACTACTTAACAAACTGCGTTGTTTATATTATACTAAATAGTAGGAAAGGGTACAAGGGAAAATATGCGTTAATTTGTATATTTTTCAGTACAAAGTTCTTTTTACAATCATCACTTTTTTCTGATACTTTGGGACATGTAAACGCTTTCACAGTATGTTATTTTTTTCACATTGGCAATTAATATTTATAAACGTAATTTAGTTAATCTGGAGGATTCTACATGAAGGTAAACGGCATAATTGCAGAATATAATCCCTTTCACAACGGTCATAAATACCAGTTGGAGCAGTCATTGAAGCGCACAAATGCTGACTATACCATCGTAGTGATGAGCGGCAATTTCGTTCAGCGCGGTGCTCCCGCCATGTTGGACAAACATATCCGTGCAAAGATGGCAATTCTGGGCGGTGCAGATCTGGTACTGGAACTTCCGGCAATCTATGCAACTGCCAGTGCCGAATCTTTTGCAGCAGGTGCCGTCTCTCTCCTGACAAAGCTGGGTGTGGTCTCTCACCTGTGTTTTGGCAGTGAATGTGGCGATATTGATCTGTTAAAGCGTGCTGCCGCCATTCTTGTGGAGGAACCGGAAGAATACAGTGCTACGCTCCGGCGTTTCCTAAAGCAGGGAATGACCTACCCCACAGCCCGCACATGGGCATTGATGCAGCACTATCCGGATTTGAATGAACATCGGGAAATCTTTTCCTCCCCTAACAATATCCTGGGTATGGAATATATCAAAGCAATCCTGCGTCAGGGCAGTTCTCTGATTCCTGTCACCATAAAACGCCAGGGAGCCGACTACCATGACATACGCCCCGTAAGTTCCTATTGTTCTGCCCTTTCCATCAGACAGGCTCTCTATGCAGAGAGCAATCCTGAATTTTTAAAAGAGCAGATGCCGACCGATGCCTGTGAACTGCTCATGAATTGGCTGACTTCGCATTCCGTAGTGCGAAGCAACGACTTTTCATCCATTCTATATTATAAACTACTTTCCGAAAAGGAATACGGTTATGAAAGATATCTTGATGTATCTTCCGATTTATCCGACCGCATCCAAAAACAGCTGAAAGAGTTCCGGGATTTTGAAAGCTTCTGCAATTTATTGAAGACAAAAGAATTAACCTACACAAGGATCAGCCGCTGTCTGCTCCACATTCTTCTCAACATTACCAAAGAAGACATGGCTTGCTGTACGGAACTGGGATATACACCTTATGCAAGAGTCCTCGGTCTCCGCAAATCCGCCTCTCCGCTTCTTTCTGCAATCAAGGAAAAGTCATGCATTCCGCTTGTCACGAAGCTGGCAGATGCCGAAAAGCAATTGGGAGAAGATGCTTTTCTCATATTAAAACAGGACATCTTAATCAGCCAGCTTTACCAGGGCATTGTCTCGGGAAAAGACAATAAAAATGCTGCCAATGAGTATACCATTCCGCTTGTCATTGTCTGAGCAGGCACAAAAAACCGGTTTCCCGCCAAAAACGGGGAACCGGTTCTCTTTCTATATTATTAGTTCTTAAAGCTGTGAATCGGAGCGGGAATTCTTCCTCCTCGATTGACAAAGGCATCGCAGGAAAAATTGTTCACCGGCATGATGGGAGCATAGCCCAGCAGACCGCCAAATTCCACCGTCTCTCCTACTCCTTTTCCGATTACGGGAATCACACGGACAGCCGTTGTCTTCTGGTTTACCATACCGATTGCCATCTCGTCTGCAATAATTCCGGAAATGGTGGTTGCTTTCGTATCTCCGGGGATAGCAATCATATCCAGTCCCACGGAGCAGACACATGTCATAGCCTCCAGCTTCTCTAAAGTAAGCGCACCGGCACGCACTGCATCAATCATTCCCTGATCCTCACTGACAGGGATAAAAGCACCGCTCAAGCCTCCAACATAGGAAGAAGCCATGACGCCGCCCTTTTTCACCTGATCGTTCAACAGAGCAAGCGCCGCTGTCGTTCCGGGTGCGCCCGCATGCTCCAGCCCGATTTCGCACAGGATATCAGCCACGCTGTCTCCGATGGCAGGCGTAGGTGCAAGAGAAAGATCCACAATTCCAAAAGGTACATTCAGTCTCCTGGAAGCCTCCTTCGCCACCAGCTGTCCCACTCGGGTCACTTTAAAGGCCGTCTTCTTAATTGTCTCGCACAGCACCTCAAAGCTCTCACCTCTCACTTTTTCCAGCGCTGTTTTTACAACCCCGGGACCACTGACACCCACATTGATAATTTTATCCGCCTCGGTCACACCGTGGAAAGCACCTGCCATGAAAGGATTGTCATCCGGCGCATTGCAGAACACAACCAGCTTCGCGCATCCCAGAGAATCGTTTTCCTTCGTATATTCTGCCGTCTCCAGAATCATTTCGCCCATTAGCTTCACGGCATCCATGTTGATACCTGTCTTTGTGGAACCCAGATTGACAGAACTGCATACCCTTTCTGTTGTAGAAAGTGCCAGCGGAATGGAACGAATCAACAATTCATCCGCAGGGGTCATTCCCTTACAAACCAAAGCGGAATACCCACCGATAAAGTTCACTCCCACCTCGTGGGCTACCTTATCCAGTGTTTTCGCAATGGAAGCAAAATCCTCCACCGTCTTACAGGCCGCACTGCCCACCAGTGCAATAGGCGTTACGGAAATTCTTTTATTTACAATTGGGATTCCGAATTCCCTGGAAATCTTCTCACCCGTTTTTACCAGGTCTTTCGCCGCATCGTAAATTTTATTGTAAATCTTATCATTTAATCTCTGCAAATCGGAATCAATGCAGTCGAGAAGACTGATCCCCAGCGTAATGGTTCGCACATCCAGGTTTTCCTTCTCTATCATCTTATTGGTTTCGGTTACTTCGTACAAATTTATCATGTCGCTGTCCATGCCTTTCTCAATTAATTTCACTTACCTGTTTCCATTCAGATACGATGCATGGAATCGAAAATTTCTTCCTTCTGGCACTTAATCATTACACCGATTTTTTCTCCCAGAGTTGCCAGTTCATCAGCCACATCCCCGAAATGTTTTTCACAGCCGTTCATATCGACAATCATCATCATATTGAAATATCCCTGCACGATTGTCTGGGAAATATCCAGGATATTAATTCCATTCTCAGCCAGGTAAGTACATACCTTTGCAATAATTCCTACGGTATCCTTGCCAACTACAGTAATAATTGTTTTCTTCATGGTAATCTCCATTCCTGCGCCGCTGCGCATAATTTCATTCCGAACATTTCCATTTAACTACATTTATCCCGATTTTGCAAGAAAATGTCCTGTATTTTTATATTTGTTCTTCCGGCATTTCTGTATCTGCATCCTTCCCGGTATATTCAGGCAATCTCCACCACCGGTGACACTTCACTTCTTCTGGCAACCCGGATATCAAAATCTCCGGCCTTATATGGATTTTCTCCCATATTGATTTCCATCCGTACCGACTCAAAAGCAAGTTCCGGCAGATTATTCTCCTTACTGAGATGTCCAAGCAAAACTGTCTTCAGATTGTCATGCAAAATCCTGCACAGAAGCCTTCCTGAATTCTCGTTGGACAGATGTCCTCTGTCTCCAAGAATTCTCTGTTTCAAATAATAGGGATAGGGGCCCACCTGAAGCATATTTACATCATGGTTTGCTTCCAGAAGTAATGCGTCCATTCCCTTCAGGCACTCCACAGTATAATCATTATAGGTTCCAAGGTCTGTACAGACTGCAATCCGTCTGTCTCCGTAGCTGATGCGATACCCCACAGGCTGTGCCGCATCATGGGAAATATGCATGGGATTAATGGTCAGATCCTTGATTATGAATTTCTTATCTTCCTGCACTGTATGGAAAAGGCTCTCGTCAATATTCCCCAGATTCCCATAAGTCTTTATGGCCTCTATGGTTCCTGCCGTGGCATAAATGGGTATCTCGTATTTTCTGGCAATTACCCCCAGCCCCTGTATATGGTCTGCATGTTCATGGGTAATCAGGATACCGTCAATATCCCTTCCCGTCAATTCCAGCTCACGCAGTCCCCCTTCCGCTCGCTTTCCGCTGATTCCAATGTCTACAAGCAGATGCGTTGCTTCGGACCCCACATAAATGCAATTCCCGCTGCTTCCGCTTGCTATGCTGCATAATCTCATCTTAATTCTCTCTTCTCGTTCTTTTTTCGATGTTCAAAAGGCAACAGTGGCACACATGTGCCGCGTCACTATTCTTTCCAATAGATTTCAATCACATCTCCATCCGCAAGCGGCTCCATGTACTCCGCATTTCTGCCGTTAAGAAGTGTTACAATCGCACGCCCGTTAGAAGCCTTCAAATCAAAGTCAATAAAGGAAAAAACATCTACAAAAACATAACTGCTCTTTCCCGAAAGAGTGACCGGATACCCGTTGACGATTACCACCAATTGAACCGGGACATCCTCTGTAATCTGCTGTGCTTCCGACTTTTGAGGTTCCTTCTTCTCTAAAGGCATTCCCGTTTCTGCTGCCAATTTCCTTGCAAGCTTCTCTGCAGCCTGTCTTACCTCTTCCTCTGCTGCCTTTAAAGCTGCCTCTTCTTTCGCAATCCGCCGTTTTTCGGCATCTTCTTCCGTCTCTTCTTCCAGCTCTGCATACGAAATCTCCGCATTGGTATCCCAGTTCAATGAAAAATTCTCATAGACTTTTGTGTCCGGCTTCGCCGGTGTATCATTTACCAGGATATTCCCTCCGAGAGGTACATCCAAAAATGCCGCAATTTCGCTGACAGAGCAATAATTCTTAACCCGGATGTCATCATTCTCCCGAATACGGTAAAATTCGCTCTCCATTTTTCCGTTGACAAAAGCAGTCTTAGGCAATTCAATCCCTGTCCCGTTTACCACAATATGCAGGCTCTGATTAAGTTCCGGTAATCTGCCCAGTTCCAGGTATGCTGCTTCTCCCGCCGAGGACGGCTCCACCTCAATATGGTCTCCGTTATGTATCTGGGTATAAATATCCGCCGTTTCACCATTCACACGGATGACTGCTGCCTCACCCTGAAGTCCGCGTACAATACGGCTCTTTCCGTTGACTGTAAAATTCAATGCCTGACCGCGTCTGGGAAACAGTTCTTCATTGGATATTTCGGACTGTACAGCTGCATCTGCCACTGAAAGCTTTCCATTGTCATAAAGCTTGATGCGCTTGCCGTTTAAATCTACAAAAATGAAATTATTACTCTGTTCATAATAACTCAGGCAGATACCAATCGGTGTCACCATCATGGAATCCCTTCTTGGATTCTCCACTTCAAACTCGATGGACTGCATTACTTCCTGACCTCTGATAGCCACACGTTCTTTTACGATGCCCAGTTCTTTCGCCAGCCTTTCCGTATAGCCGGGGATCATGCCGCCTCCGCCTACCACAAACACGGCACTTACGGATTTTTCGCCGTTCAACTCCCGTATGCAGGTTGCCACCTGTTCCGCCATCTCCTGCACATGATCCGCAAGAAGATTCTGTACCTCTTCGGCAGAAATCACCTGAGGCAGCCCCATGATGTCTTCGTATTCCACTGTATCCCGGACACCAGCCTGACGTTTGATTCTTTCCGCGGTATCAAAATCCACAAGACAGTGCTGCACTATGATATCCGTCAGGCTGTCACCGGCAACCGGAATCATACCATACGCGGTGATGGTTCCATCCTTCGTAATGGAAATATCGCTGGTTCCCGCTCCCACATCCACAAGTGCCATATTCAGCATTCGGAATTTCTCCGGAATCGCCACCTGAATCGCAGCAATCGGCTCCAATGTCAGGTTTGCCACATGCAGTCCAGCGATTTCCACTGCCTTGTACAATCCGTCCACCACATCATCCGGCAGGAAAGTGGCAATCAAATCCACTGCCATATTTTTAACCTTGTGTCCCTCCAGATTACCGATCTGATAACCATTCATATAATAACGCATGGGCGTGTATCCCACACAGTAAAACTTCATCTCTGTGTCGTTATCTTTCTGAAACTCCTCATATGCCTGCTCCACTCCCAGTGTAGAAAGGGCATAAATATCTTCCTCCGACACAACATGGTCTTCCTCAAAAGCCTGCTCCGTATGGGAGGTAACGGTTCGGAGCACACGTCCTGCTGCAGCGATACATACCTCTGTCAGCTTCCGGTTCAAATCCTCCTCCAGCAGTTCTTTTACCTGAAGGATTGTCTCCCCCACTTTCCCGATATCGTGAATCTGTCCATCCAACATTGCCCTTGTTTCATGCTCTTTTGCACGTTGTGCCATAACATGAAATTTTCCGTTGCTCAGGTAACCAACCGTTCCCACAATGCTTCTGGTACCAATATCCAGCCCAAATACCAGCTGTCCCTGTCCTTCTCTTACTCCTGCCATGTAAAAGCCTCCAGTTTTTTGTCTATTTGCCTGTAGCTGTCCTCCAGCGCTCCACTGTTATCTATCACAAAATCGCAATTTTTTCGAAAGAGCGCTTCGTCAAGCTGCTTCGCCATGATATGCGTGATTTTTTCATCGCTGTAGCCTCTGGTCTGTCTCAGACGCGTTCTCCTCACATCCTCTGAGGCATAGATATACCACATTTCATCCACCAGTTCTCTGTATCCGCCTTCAATCAAAAGTGCAGCCTCCACAAAGAAGAGTTCTGTCCTGCCTTTCTGCTTTGCCCGTTCCAGATGTTCCAACAAAAATTCTTTTACTGCCGGATGAATGATATCATTCACCTGCTCCAGCAATCCGGCATCCGCAAAAATTCTGTCTGCCATTTTTCCCTTGTCAATCTGTCCGTCCGGGGATAAAATTTCTTTTCCAAGCAATTCAATCAGCTTCTCATAACATTTCGTCCCCGGCTCTTTTACCAGATGCGCTACTTCATCCGCCAGATAAATCTCACAGATATAGTGCTTCCTGATATAACTTAAGATTTCTGATTTTCCTGCACCGATGCCGCCGGTGATTCCAATAAATTTCATCTACTTTGCCTCATACCAGTTTTGTCCCGTGTGCAGATCAATTTCCAGAGTAACCGCCAGGTCTGCCGCCGACTTCATATTTTCGGTCAGAATCCTGCGCACCTGATCCTCTTCCTCCATCCGGGTTTCGATTACCAGTTCATCATGCACCTGTAAAATCAATTTCGACTTTAACCCGGCTTCCTTCAGTGCTTTCCAGACACGTATCATGGCGATTTTGATGATATCCGCCGCCGTTCCCTGAATCGGAGAATTCATAGCCACGCGCTCCCCAAAGGAACGCTGCATGAAATTGGAAGAAGCCAGTTCCGGAATCGGACGTCTCCTTCCGAACATGGTGGTAATATACCCCTTCTCCTTTGCATCTGACACAAGCTTGTCCAGAAATTCCTTTACCTTAGGATACGTGGTAAAGTACTGCTCGATATATTCGGCGGCTTCCTTCCTGCTGATGCTCAAATCCTGGCTCAGTCCAAAGGAACTGATTCCATATACAATGCCGAAATTAACCGCCTTTGCATTGCGCCGCTGCAAATCCGTCACTTCTTCAAAGGGGGTATGAAATACCTTGGAAGCTGTAATCCGATGAATATCCTGATCCATGCGGTACGCGTCAATCAACTGTTCATCCCCGGACATATGCGCCAGTACACGCAATTCTATCTGGGAGTAGTCCGCATCCATGAATTCACAACCCTCTCCGGGCACAAACACCTTGCGGATTCTTCTGCCAAGCTCCATCCGCATGGGAATATTCTGCAGATTCGGCTCCGTGGAACTGATTCGGCCGGTAGCGGTAATCGTCTGATTAAAATTGGTATGAATGCGTTCGTCCTCTCCGATATAGCCGGCCAGTCCGTCTGCATAGGTAGACTTTAGTTTTGTCAGCCCCCTGTACTCAAGAATATCCTTTACAATCGGATATTCCTCAGAAAGCTTCTCCAGCACATCTGCCGCTGTGGAATATCCCGTTTTTGTTTTCTTGCCTCCGGGGATATGCATCGTTTCAAAGAGCACTTCGCCAAGCTGTTTGGGCGAGTTGATGTTAAATTCCACGCCTGCCTGGGTATGAATGGAATGCTCCAGTTCCCGGATTCTTTCCACCAAAGCATCCCCGTATGCCTTCAGTTCATCCCGGCGCACTCTTACTCCCTCTTTCTCCATATCGAAAAGTACAAGGGACAACGGCATCTCCATATTCAGCATCAGGTCAAGCATTCCTGCTTCCCTCAGCTTGTTTTCCAGTACATCTGACGCTTTCCATGCCACATACGCGCCGCAACAACAGTATTCAAAAAACTTATCCGGATTCTCTTTTGCCGCCTGTGTAAATCCCGCTTTTCCAAAGACTTCCGCCTTCCCCGGTATCATAAAACCCAGATGTTCCGACGCAATTGTCTCCAGATCATAATCACTTTTCAAGGGATTTAGCAGATAAGCTCCGATTAAAATATCAAAATAGCGCTCTGTGCTGTCCTGTTTCAGAAAATCATACTGCTTTTTGATATCAAAGGTACTGATTCTGCATCTTCCCGACAGTTCCGATAATTCATATTTTATCCCCTCTGCATCCCCATCATCAGAGACACTGTCCGTTTCAAACAGGGACAGCTGTCTGTTTTCAGGTAACGATATCGGGTAAAACCAGACTTCCCCGTCATCTGCGCATACTGCAAGTCCCAGCAGATTCTTCTTTTCGATTGCAGGATACACTCCGACTCTCTCACCGGCTTTTACTTTGCGAAGCTTGTCCAGAAAGCTTTTTTCATCTTCCGCTTTATGAAAATGCGACAGAATCTCTTCATTTTTTTCCGCTGCTGCATCCTTCTCAAAACGGCTCAGCATATTTTTAAACTCCAGCTGTTTGAACAACTGATATGCCTCCGGGGTAAAGTACCCTTCTGCCTTTGCTGCTTCATAATCCAGTTCCACTGCACAATCCGTCCTGATGGTTGCAAGGGTTTTGCTCAAGTCGGCAAGCTCCCTGTTTTCCTTCAGTGACTCCCGTATACTCTTCTTGGTAATCTCCTCCACATGCTTGTAAATACTCTCCAGTGAACCATACTGTACCATCAGCTCCGTTGCCGTTTTCTGTCCCACCTTCGGCACACCGGGAATGTTGTCAGCCGTATCTCCCATAAGTGCTTTTAAATCAATGAACTGTGCAGGTGTCACCTGATAGGTCTTCACCACATCCTCCGGATAGTAATCTTCAATCTCTGTGCGTCCCATTTTCGTCTTCGGTATTCGGATTTTAATATGCGTATCGGATATCTGCAGCAAATCTCTGTCACCGGAAACCAGTGCCACTTCAATTCCCGCCGCCTCCGCTTTCTTCGCCAGCGTTCCCAGAATATCATCTGCTTCCAGCCCCGCCTGCTCCATAATCACAACGTGCATTGCTTTCAGCACATCCTTCATCACCGGAACCTGTTCCCGCAGTTCTTCCGGCATGGCTTTTCTGGTTCCCTTGTATGCTTCATACATTTCGTGTCGGAAGGTTGGTGCATGCACATCAAAAGCCACCGCCAGATAGTCCGGCTTCTCTTCCTCCAGAATCTTGAACATGATGTTTAAAAAACCATAAATTGCATTGGTATGGAATCCCTGTGCATTTGTCAGCTCCGGTACGCCGTAAAAAGCCCTGTTCAATATACTGTGTCCGTCTATCAGTACAAGCTTTCTGCTTTCACTCATTTTCTTTCAACCCTTTTACCTGTTTATTATATCAGAATCCAGAGGACAATCCCCGCCAGAAGGCAGACTGCCGCAATTTCCATAATCAATCCGAGACGCAAAAATGTGCTGTTAACGCGGATTTTTTTTCCTGCGTCCTCCATACGGGTATTTAACTCCTTCTGCAAGTCAAAGGCATTTCCATCCTCCAACCGCTGAATACCCTCTGTCACAAGGAACTGAATCACCAGTTCTTCCTTACATTCCGCACACATATTCATATGCTCACAGAACTGTTTCAATGTAGGATAGTCCAGTTTGTCCTCAATAAAATCGGGAATCAGCCTTTCAAATTCTTTACACTCCATTTAGCATTTCTCCAAAGCCTGTGCAATATCCGCAATCAAATCCTCTTTATCTTCAATTCCACAGCTCATTCGAACAAGTTCCGCGGGCACACCTGCCTCCTTCAACTGTTCATCTGTCATCTGGCGATGGGTACTGGATGCCGGATTCAGGCAGCAGGTACGCGCATCCGCTACATGTGTTTCAATGGCAGCCATTTTCAGATTCTTCATAAAAATACTTGCTGCTTCTCTGCCTCCCTTTAATCCAAAGGAGACTACACCGCAGCTGCCGTTTGGCAGATATTTCTGAGCCAGAGGATAATACTTATCTCCGGGCAAGCTGCAGTAGTTTACATAGGCAACCTTCTCATGTCCGGAAAGGTATTCAGCCACGGCAAGTGCATTCTCGCAATGACGCTTCACTCGTACATGAAGACTTTCCAGTCCGAGATTCAGAATAAATGCGTTCTGCGGACTCTGAATAGAACCGAAATCCCTCATCAGCTGTACGGTACACTTTGTGATAAAAGCTCCCTCCTTTCCAAACTTCTCCGCATAGGTCACTCCGTGATAGCTGTCATCGGGCTGACACAATCCTGGATACTTGTCCGCATGAGCCATCCAGTCAAACCTTCCGCTGTCAACAATGGCACCGCCCACTGTAGCACCGTGTCCGTCCATGTACTTGGTAGTGGAGTGAGTAACAATATCCGCTCCCCATTCAAAAGGACGACAATTAATGGGAGTGGCAAAGGTATTGTCAATAATCAGGGGAACACCATGTGCATGGGCACATTTTGCAAACTTCTCAATATCAAGAACAGTCAGCGCCGGATTTGCAATGGTCTCCCCGAACATGGCCCTGGTATTATCACGGAATGCCGCATTTAATTCTTCCTCCGAGGCATCCGGACTGACAAAAGTCACATCAATCCCCATCTTCTTCATGGTAACAGAAATCAGATTGAAGGTACCTCCGTAAATAGTACTGGAAGCCACGATATGATCCCCGCAGCCACAGATATTAAACAGCGCAAAGAAATTAGCCGCCTGTCCACTGCTTGTCAGCATGGCAGCCGTACCGCCCTCCAGCTGGGCAATCTTTGCAGCGACATAATCATTAGTAGGATTTTGCAGTCTGGTATAAAAATAACCGCTTGCTTCCAGGTCAAAAAGCTTTCCCATATCCTCACTGGTATCATATTTGAAGGTTGTACTCTGAACAATGGGAATCTGACGCGGTTCACCGTTTCCCGGCGTATATCCTCCCTGTACACATATGCTGTTAATATTCATCTCTTCTTTTCCTTTCCGCTGTCCCAAATTCCCGGAAACCAGCCTTTTCGTCACGTAATTTCCCTTTATGCCTGCTCTTCCTTTATCTTGTGTCATATGAGCACATAAACTCACTTTCCAGTATACACATTCGCAGCAGGAAATTCAAGAACAAAGAACGGAACGCAACAAAAGAATGGATCACAACAGGAAAACAGGACACAGCTGATTCTGACACAAAAAATCCGGGACATTTGTCCCGGATTAACCATTTTCTGTCTGACTTTTAGTCTTGGGCAACCACTTCTCTGTAAAACTCTGCGTAATCCTTTCTGTTTTCCTTCGTGAACTGAATTGCAGTTCTGGGATGCTGATTTAATAGACCGGTCATCAGATACTGCAGGTCGTATCCCCATACCACTCCGTCCTCCTTCAGTTTGTTCATATGCGTATCAATAAACTGGATGGCAGGATAAACATTATATTTAGGATTCTTCAGGAATCCAAGCAGGAGTTCCATAGCACAGTTTCCGGCTCCCCTTCCCATGGAAGCATAAGTGGCATCCAGCCAGTCAACACCATCTCCCACAGCTTCAATCGTATTTGCAAAAGCAAGCTGCTGATTGTTATGCGCATGAATTCCGACCTTCTTACCATACTTTGCTGCAAC
Organism: uncultured Lachnospiraceae bacterium; assembly: GCA_945913255.1. Taxonomy (GTDB): domain Bacteria; phylum Bacillota; class Clostridia; order Lachnospirales; family Lachnospiraceae; genus Acetatifactor. The sequence goes on along the minus strand of CAMEDC010000015.1, from coordinate 2,164 downwards.
ATTCATATAGGTGTCTGCCAGACGGGCCAGCTGTTCCGGATACAAAGCACCATAACTGTCCACAATATACAGAACATCCACAGGTGTCTGTGCAAGGATTTCCAAAGCGACTTTTAATTCGCTCTCCTGCGCGTTGGAAATTGCCATAATATTACAGCTCACCTCATATCCCTTTTTCGATGCATCTTCAATCATATCTACCGCTGCCGGAATCGTATTTAAATAGGTAGCCACACGAATCAGATCAATCGGACTGTCTGCACGATCAATGATATCCGTTTTATAGTCACAGCGTCCCACATCAGCCATAACAGCAATTTTCAAGTCAGTGGCATTCTCCCCGACAATGGAACGGATATCGTCATCCTTACAGAATTTCCATTTTCCAAACTTATTTACATCAAACATTTCTCTGGAAGCCTTATAGCCAAATTCCATGTAATCCACACCGGAGCGCAGATTTGTCAGATAAAGCGCCTTCACAAATTCGTCCGTAAAGTAAAAATCATTGACAAGCCCTCCGTCGCGAAGCGTTGCGTCTATCACGCGCACATCAGGTCTGTAAGCAATTAAACTGGATATTTCTTTCATGATATTTCTCCTCTTGTTCTTCCACAATTGCGATACCACATTCTCGTATGGTACGCTCTAAAGTTTAGCAGTTTAAAGTGACAAAGTCAAGAAATTTTTTCGGAAACCGCATATCAAATTGCAAAATATGTTCCTGTAATGTTATAATAGATTCAGTGTTATTTTCTTATTGATGAAGACAAGATAATATACTTATGTCCAGTTGTACGGAAAGGCAGGAACTGCATGTCGATTCAATTCTATTTGGTACAGACTAACTTTATAGATCTTTCTATCGTCCTGTTTTTGTATTTATTTCTAATGACGAATCACACTATGTCAAAGGAAACCAACAGAATTTTTTTGTTTTGTGCAGTGGTGATTAATATTTTGATTGTTGCGGACAGTACAGACTACTATCTTGCACAGAGTGCCGTCCTTCACAATCTTCGCTACATTACATCGGCAACGGGATATACATGCAGACCGCTTCCCATTTTATTGCTTGCGACTATTTTGAAAAAGGGACTGACGGGCAAATATCGTCTTTTATATCTGCCTCTGGTGCTCAATGGAATAATTGCATATACCAGCATCTTTACAAAATGGATGTTCTACTTTGATGAAGAGAATCAGTTTCACAGAGGCCCGGTAGGATTCCTGCCTTTTCTGATAAGCGGTATCTGTCTGCTATGCCTGTTGTTCTGGTCATTTCAGCGCTATTATCTGGGAGACAAAAAAGAGGGGATTATCATGGTCTTCATCGTCTTTATGTCTGTTGTGGCAGCGGGAATGGAAACCTTTCTGCATTTCAAATTTATCATAAACGGCGTAGGGGCTGTCGCTACTGTGTTTTATTATCTGTTTCTGCATACGCAGACATATAAAAGAGATGCACTTACCTGGGCGTTCAACCGCCACTCATTCTATATGGACTGCGAGCAATATGGCAGACAGCCGATGAGTGTTGTTTCCGTGGATATTAATAATCTAAAGTCTATTAACGATACGGAAGGACACGCGAAAGGCGATCTGGCAATTGTAACTGTAGCTGACACGCTGCAAAGCTGTTTTGGAAATAACGGAATCATCTATCGAGTTGGCGGAGACGAATTCGTGATTTTATGCCCCCGGGTATCGGAAACTTATGCCCGTTCTCTTTTGCATCAAACAGAGCAGAAACTGCAGAGGACGCCTTACCGCATTGCATTCGGCGTTTCTGCATACAGTCCTGACATGAATCTTGATAAAGTAATCACGGAGTCTGATGCGGAAATGTACCGTGACAAAAAAGCGAAAAAATTGGAATCTGCCAGAGAATCCTAAAAAGAAAAAAAGAGATACGATTGCGTATCTCTTTTTTTCTTTTAACTGCCGGCAGCGGGACTTGAACCCGCACGTTGTTGCCAACAACAGATTTTGAGTCTGCCTCGTCTGCCATTCCGACACGCCGGCTTTTCGTGAGTCATTCTCACAACAGAAGTTATTTTATCATAGAAATCCTCACTTGGCAAGTGCCAGATTCAATTTTTTAACGCTTGAAAATTTCTAAAGTTAATTCCACCGTCCGCTTATGCGGTGGAATTAACTCCCG
>CAMEDC010000014.1 GCA_945913255.1 uncultured Lachnospiraceae bacterium | reverse complement strand
GGCGGCACAGCTCATACCGGTTACTGTATATTGTTCCATTATTGATTCACTTCCTTCTATTTCATGAGTTTTTGCAGAGTTGCAACTAACTCATCGATTACTTCATCCTTACCCTCACGGATATCTCTGGCAACGCAGCCTTTGATGTGATGTGCCAGCAATTCCTTGTTAAAAGCATTGACCGCAGCATTCACAGCGGCGGATTGCACCAATATATCCGCACAATAAGCATCTTTTTCCACCATCCCCCGAATCCCGCGAATCTGCCCTTCAATCCGGTTCAGACGGTGTATCAGTTTCTTTCGTTCTTCCTCTGTGCGGGCTGTCGTTTTTTCACAACATCCGCATATTTCTTTATCAGACATTATGTTTCCTCCTTTGTAATACCCTGATGGGGTATATTTACCATATACCCCATCAGGGTATTTGTCAACAGAAATTAAAAAACGGCAGTCTGATTTTTCAAACCGCCGAAATATATTTTATTTTCTGACAACACTTAGGGAAAACGAATCATTACTTTTCCACTTGTATGTCCTTCATGCACCAATCTTACCGCGTCGTTAATTTGCATACGCAGATTGGGATTCGTTAGCGATGTACTACATAACGGTAATGTGGCATATCTACACCTCTATAATGTTTCGTCCACGAATCTGTTTTTGTCATACTATTTCTAATAGCCACATTTTGAGACGCTGTATTTGAATCTCTGATAATAGAACAGACTTCATCTGCTCCCAATATTTCAAAAGCATACTTTTTGCAAGCGATTGCAGCTTCGGTAGCGTAACCATTATGCCAATATTGACGTTCAAAAAGATAACCTATTTCAAGTACTTCATCTTCTTTCCACGGTTGCATTGTGAGCCCACATTGACCAATCATCTCATCTGTTTCTTTCAAAATGACTGCCCATAAACCAAAGTTCCATTTATAATAACGGTCAATCTGCCTGTCAAGCCATTCCTGTACTTCCATATCACTAAATGCGCCTTCGTACGCATACATTGTATCCTCATCCTGTAAGATTTTGCACAAAGACTTATAATCAGATTGATTCAACTCTCGCAGATACAATCTTTCTGTTTCAAGTATCATATTTCCTCCATAATTTCAAATTGAACAGTTCTGTAAATTCATATTTTCTTTTCAAATAAATGCTCCTGTCAGTTTCTCATTCAAGATCAAACATCTTATTCAGCAATTCGATTCCCGTTTTGGTTCGGAATACATTTTTCCTGAAGGCATATATACTCTCTTTATCCAGCCCATCCTCATACGCATTTACCAGAAAATCCGCCTCTAATAAGATACGATAATCTGCCCCATCCACTCCCGTATAGGTATGATGATGTCCGATCAGGAACAAAACTCTGTCTGTTTCTTCTTTCGTTATTTCCGGGAATTCTTCCAGCATTATTTTCGCATAAACCGGTCCTTCCTGCTCCTGAAGTTTTCCATCACAGCGACCGTATTTTTCCTCACTGGGGCGAATTCCGATGTCATGCAGAATAGCGGCAATATCCAGTATTTTCTGCACCCCCCCATCCAGATTCTCCAAGCCCCCGATCGTATGAGCAAATTCATATACTTTAACAAAATGCTGAATTCGCTTTGCATCTCCCTTGTTAAAATCTGTCATTTTCAAAATCAACTGCTCGTTAAGCATTCTCGCTCCTTTCCGTTGATAAATTCATCGACCAGCTTATCAAGATATCTTTTTTCCGCATCAGAGGAGCAACGTATTAACGCCCTTTTAAACATATTGTTTGAAAAAATCACATTCTTCCGCATTGCATTTTTTTGCTTCCTCAAGCCTGCAATTTATATGAAATACATGCCCGATTTCCGGCTGATTTTTGCTGCCGTAGATTTTCTTTACTGCCGGAACACCAAGCTTTAATAAATGCCGGTACATTGGTTCTGCTGCAGGAAGCACGAAATCCGCTTCACTGCTCATGATGTAGGATGGCGGAAACTCCGATGTGATATGACCCATCGTATCTATTTTTTCCAAAAGAGCAGCGGAAGGTTTCTTGTCTATGATTCCAAGATACTCTTTAAAAACTTCATCTGTTCCTCCCTCTGCCATAGCTTTTCCATCATATGCACCGCAGTTCAATCCAAGTGCCTTAACGGTAACATCCGGCACAACAAAATCAAAGAGTTTCGCAAATTCAGGATTGGTAAGAATGGTTGCATAATGACTTACCAGCTGACCACCTGCGGAATCTCCAACCATAATGAGTCTGTTTTTGTCAATGTGATAGGAAGCACCCTCTTCTTCGATAAAATGCATTACCCTGTTGATATCCTCAACTGCTGCAGGAAACCTGTTTTCCGGCGCAAGTCTGTAATTTATATTCACTACGACAAACCCCTTTAATGCAAGATTCATGCAATAATACTGGTAAATCTCTTTACATCCGTATACCCATCCGCCACCGTGTATATTAACAATTGTTGGCAGAACTCCCGAAACATTCTTCGTCATATATATATCCAAAAGGTTGTCTGTTCCATAGGGACCGTATGAAACATCATTAAAACGAAGAATTTCATCAGGTGTTGTAAGTCCTTCATCCCTCTTTGCATCAGCAATCGCCCAATTAGTACGAATGTCCTGTACCGTTTTACTTAATTCCATATTGTTTCCTCCACATATTTGTTTTATTTTGAACCATATTTTTGAGCCATATGATTACCATAAAATTCTTCTAACACTTTTGCGCATAAGACAGTTCTTACTGTTCCTGAAGCCTCTCATCACAACAACCGTTTTTACTCCAGATACCCCTCCAGCCTCAACAGCGCTTCCTTCCTCCATAACCCGCCGCCAAAACCGGTCAGACTCCCGTTTTTACCAATTACCCGGTGGCAGGGTACAAGAATACCGATGGGATTGCGTCCCACTGCGCCTCCCACTGCCTGGGCCGACATCTTCTCAATGCCGCGCTTCTCTGCAATCTCTTTGGCAATATCTCCGTAGGTAACCACCTGTCCGTAGGGAATCTTACGCAAATATTCCCACACCGCCAGCTGGAATTCACTTCCGTGCAGGGACAGCTTCGGCATGAAATCCGGTTCCTTTCCGGAAAAATAGATATCCAGCCAGTTTCTCACCTCTTCAAAAACCTTAAGTTCCCTTTCTTCTTCCTTCATTATTGTATCTTCACCGAGTATTTCGTAGTCTGTAAAGGAAAGTTTGCGCAAACCCACTTCATCAGCTTCCAGTCCAAATACTCCCAAGGGAGATTCATACCTTCCCAAATAAGTCAAGACAGACACCTCACTCTCTGTAATCACTCCGAATAAACGGCTCCCGAATCTCTTCCTTAATCAGTGCATGATATTTCTTCGGATGCCGATAAGCGTTCCCATGTACCTCGTTCTTACGATATTTCCGAATCATATCCATATCAAATTCCGCCAGATAAATTCCTTCTTCTCCTCCCGCTTCCAGAATGCAGGTGTCTCGGGATTCCGGAAGCTCCGGCAGATAGGCAACCCCGTCAAAGGCAGAGGAATGCCCGTTGCAGTCCGGTTGCTTTGCCGGATAGTTGCAGGTTGCAATCCCCACCATATTTTCATAGGCTCTGCCCCGCAGCTGAGACAGCCGATTGATTTCCATGGGACAGGCATTGGGCACCAGAATCAGCTCTGCCCCTTTCAGCATGAGGATTCTTGCGCTTTCCGGAAATTCCCGGTCGTAACAAATCATGGCTCCCACCTTCACCGGACCCTGTGCCGTATCCAAATCCGTCACAAAAAATTCGTCACCCGGTGTCAGTCTGCATTCGTCACCGAAATCACAGGTATGTACCTTCGCGTAAGTTAAAACCCTGCTGCCGTGCCGGTCAAACAAAACAACCGTATTCCTCGGAAGCGGCTGCCAACGCTCCAGAAGCGTGACTGCAATTGCCATATTCAGTTCTTCCGCCAGGCTGCCGAAACTTGTGACAAATGTGTCATCTGCGGAAACCGCCAGAGAATTCAACTCCTCTGCATCCTCCGGAATCTGATAGCCATCGCTCCACATTTCCGGGAACAAGGCAATATCTGCCCCCAGTTCCTTCGCCTTCCGGCAGGCGGAAAGTCCTTTTTCCAGATTCTCTTGCAGGCTTCCCCCCGGCATGATTTGCAATAATGCAACCCTCAATACCATACTCTTACCCCCTGTTCACAAACTACTCTTTCATACAGCATATCATATTTCTTCAACCCGCGCTATTCCCATCACATTATCCTTTACGCATAATACTGCGCCTGTGCATTTTGTTAATGGTCGTATTGATGTAAAAAAGGCTGTCGCACTGAAAAAGCAGTCCGACAGCCCGCGATAATTATTCAAAATAAAATGCCTTTGCACCATGGCTCTTCAAAGATACTTTCAGTTCTGTTAGGGCTTCAAATTTCTCTCCGCTCCAGATTTCAAATCCACTGATACCCTTGTAAAGTTCCAAATCTGTTAATGGAATAGCAATCTCACTGTCCGCATCTCCCACATTAAATACTGCGATATACTGTCCTCCCTCAGCACTGACGGAAGTCCAGAGAATATGCTCTACTCCATCAATTTCCTTTCTCCATACCTGGTGTGAATGTCGGGAATTTGCGTGCATCTTTAAAAGCTCCTCATTGGTCAGCAGGCTCATGGTAAATGCATCAAAACCTGTCATTTCTCCTCCGATAATCAATGGAGAACGCATGATGCACCAAAGAGTCATCATGGTAATCTGCTCATCCTCTGTAAACTTGGTTCTTTCATCCTTATTATAAACCTGACGAATCGGACCGATAGGAAGCATATCTGCATCCGGCCAATGACCATTACCTGCATGAATGGACCACTTTTCTGCGCGCGAGAACATATCGTACAGTAATTTCCAATCATCCCAGAAATCATCTGTAATACGCCACATATTGGAAACCTGCTTATAAAGCTCTGCCTTCTCCAAAAGAGCCGGACCCGGAGATAAACTTAAGATCATCTCTCTGCCGCAGGAATGCAGCGACTCGCTGAGCATAATCATTTCCTCTTCCTCATGGGGAAGTTCTCTGCAGATATCATCGCATTTAATAAAGTCCACTCCCCAGGAAGCATACAATTCAAACAGACTGTCATAATATGCTCTTGCGCCTTCCTTACTTGGGTCTACACCATACATATCGGTATTCCACGCACAGATACTATTGGTCTTTGCTATATCACGTGCAGTTTTGTCCGTTCCCTTGATAGGTGTATTTCTGTGAACTGCCTGTCTGGGAATACCGCGCATGATATGGATGCCGAACTTCAGTCCAAGTGAATGAATATACTCTGCCAGAGGGCCAAAACCTTTTCCTCCCGCCGCAGAAGGAAAACGGTTCTCAGCGGGAATTAAACGAGAATATTCATCCATTTCCAATTCCGCGAAGGGATGATATTCATTGTTGTCAGCAGTTGGCTGAGACCACTGAATATCTACCGTGATATACTCCCAACCATACTGTTTTAAATGTTTTGCCATAAATTCTGCATTCTGTCTCACAATCTCTTCGGTAACAGCAGCGCCGTAGCAGTCCCAGCTGTTCCATCCCATAGGTGCCGTCAGTGCTTTCATGTTTCAATCTCCCTTTCTTACATGGTGTTTTGGTTTTCTGTTTTTGCTTTTACTTGATGTTTTTACTTTTCTGTATTTAATCGCTTTGCTTTCGAATACCAATTTAACACTTTATTCTATCCCGCGGGACGCTCTTTTGCCTTGTCCGCTTCCGCGGCATTCTTTCGTGCCTCTTCTTTATTCAGGCGCATTTTTTCCACCGTTTTTTCGTGCACACGAATCCCTTTGTAGTCTCTGGGCTCTATATAGGTACCTTTCTCCCTGCGCTCAGCCATGCGCTGCTTTGCACGCTCAATTTCCTTCGCGTACTGCGGCAGCCACTGTGCTTCCGCAATCAGCATCTCGTCTGCCATCTGGATAATTTCCTCCGGAGTACATACCGCTCCTGTCAGCGGATCCATCAAAAGAGCCTGTCGCAGCAAACGGATATCCCCATTGACTGCCGCTTCTACTGCAAGACGCTGCACCCAGATACTTTGTGAACATACCGCAGCACAGCCAAGCGGCAGCTCTCCGACTTTAGGAATATTGATACCGTTGGCGTCCACATATCCAGGTACCTCAACCACACATTCATCCGGCAGATTCGTAATGCACCCTTCATTCATAACATTAAAATGCCCTCGATAAACACGACCGGTTTCCAGTCCCTCGATAATATAGGAGCCATGTTCCTGACTTCGATTCTCGGGAATATACTCGCGTGCCGGTTCCTTCATCCAATTGGGAAAATCCTCTTCGAACCAGTTGCGACCTTCACGGCACACTCTCAAGTAACCGCCGGTCTCTCCATTGATCCAAACACCCAGATCAATCCATTTTTTCAATTCTTCCGGTCTCTTGCGGTACCATGCCACATACTCCGAAAGATGACCATTCGATTCTGTGGAATAATACCCGAAATTCTTCAGTATATCGATGCGCACCTTCTCTGTAGCAGACAGTTCCGCATTCTTCTCATAAGCCGGCAAAATATCATCCAGCAGTTCTTTTCCATCGTGCTTTACGGAAATATACCATGTCTGATGATTGATTCCCGCACAGATGATATCCACTTCCTCCTGCTTATACCCTAATGCCTCTGCAATTTGTTTGTGTCCTCCCTGCACACCGTGACACAGACCGACTGTACGAACCTTTCCGTATTTATTGGCAGCCCAGGTCATCATGGCATTGGGATTCGCATAGTTGAGCATCAACGCATTGGGTTCTGCCACTTCACGTATATCCTTACAAAAGTCCAAAATGGCAGCAATTCCGCGCTGACCATAGAACACACCGCCTGTGCAAAGCGTATCTCCCACGCATTGATCCACTCCGTAACGAAGAGGAATATCAACATCCATTTCAAAAGCTTCCAACATTCCGATGCGGACACAATTAATGATATATCGGGCACCTTTCAAAGCTTCCCGCCTGTCTGTTGTGGAATGAATTCTGATATCAATATGATTTGCTTCCAAATCACGCTGGCAAAGTGCTGTTACCATTTCCAGATTATGGCTGTTGATATCCGTAAACGCCACTTCTATATTGCGGAACTCCGGAACAGTCATCAAATCCGAAAACAAAGTACGTGTAAAGCCAACACTCCCCGCGCCAATCACCGCAAGCTTAAAAGACATAATGCAATCCCTCCCGTATTTTTAAATTAGTTATATCATGAAACCTTCTTAATCTCGTAAACCCGCGCTTTCAGCGCTCTCTTGCCTGCTTTCGCAGGCTGTTTACTCGTTAACTAGCCCAAACTTCCTTTGGAAGTTCGAAAAACAAATATCTGCTTCGCAGCCGCTTGTTTTTCTTATGCGCTTATTATATCTTATGCCAAAAAAATAAATGGAACGATTTGTGTATCTTTTTTTTAAATGCAAGGTATTCTGACATTATTATTGACATGCAAATAGGGAACATCTAAAATGTCCATAAAAGAAATCCCCGGGGGAATAAACCTATGATACTTGATAACAGCGGAAAATGTGCAGACAGTTTTGCTTCGTACTGGCTAAGAATTTATTATTTCTACGCTATCCATTATCCTTTTTTTCAAATGGATATTCATACGCACGACACTTGGGAAATCATGTATGTGGTACATGGAAAATGTAAGGTATTGTGTGTTGAAGATTGCCAGGAAAAAGAATATGAACTGCGAGACGGTGAATACATTCTGTTAAGCAATCAGATTCCTCATAAACTGACCGTAGAAAAGGAATCTCCCTGCCGAATCTTAAATTTGGAAGGAAAACTGGAACCTTCTCACAGTCTATTTCATCTGGAGCAGCTTTTCTCCGAAAAGTTGTTTCGTAAATTTATGGACAGTTCTGAACACATTATTTTGGGAAATGATGACGGCAGCCTGTATGCTACCCTGCAGACTCTCATTTCGGAATTGAAAAAACAAACTGTTTCTCCCGGCGTTGTCAGCTCCAATTTGCTGATTGATTTTCTGCTCGGGCAATTCCTTCTGCTACTCGCCCGCCAAAGCATTGCACCGGATACCAAAACAAAAGAGGGAAACCTTTATGTCCGCAAAACTCTGAAATATCTGGAAAAAAACTTTGACCGGGATATCCACATATCAGATATAGCCAACGAGGCAGGCATTTCTCAAGGTTATCTGCAGCGTCTTTTCAAAAAGGAAACAGGAATATCCCTGATCGAAAAGATTTCTGAACTGCGAGTAGAAAAAGCCAAGCTGTTGCTGGAAACTTCCTCTCTTCCGATTGTTGATATTGCCATCAACGTAGGTTTCAACAGCAGACAACACTTTGCTGTTGTCTTTACCAGCCTGACCGGGTTTTCTCCAAAAGAATGGCGCAATAATACACACAAATATCCTCAGACCTGAATCATTTTCTTTTTTTCTGCATCCTGTAAATTCCCCCCAGTGCCACGCACAGCACTGCTGCCGCAGCCGTGGCCGCCAGCCAGATATTTCTGTTGGGCAGGAAGGAAAAGGTTCCGTCCTGATTCGCAATCTGTTCCGCATTGCGCAGAACGAATGCGCCGATAAAAGGACCAATGAGACCGGGAATCAGAACCTGCCCGATAATACGGATGCCCTGGAACCGTCCTGCCATATTCTCCGGAATACAGTCACGAATCATGGCACCAAACACTGCCATACCGGTCAGATAGCCGCTCATCATCAACAGCGAGCCTATAAAAACCGGCAAAGTATGTACCGAAAAATACAAAACCAAATATCCGCTCACCAGCATCCCGATACTGGGAAGAGTGCTGAACCAAAATCCTTTTTTATCATATACCCTGCCGTAACATGCCGTGACAACCGATGCCAGAATAATTGCCGGTGCCATAATCAGCACATAATTCTCCATATGCAGTGTCTGCTCATAGTACACAATCAGATAGGGCATATAAGTCTGAATGGATATACCGAACAGTGCAAACGCCACGATAACTGCATATAGCAGCGGATTCTTTTTCATGGTACCGGGGCGAAAGCTGTACAACAGATTCTCATGAAAAGAAGTACCTCTGCCGGCATCGCTATGTACCCCGGTTTCTTTGATCAGGAAGCATCCCAGTACGCCCGCTGCAAAAACCACACCGCCTACAATGATATAAATCACCGTCCAGCTGTCTGCCTTGTCCAAATCAAATCCCATAAATCCGCCGAACACTACCAGTATAGATACCAATGGCATCATGGCATTGATACCCTCAATTTTACCGCGGTTTGTCTCATCTCCTTCATCCGTCAGCCACGCATTGTAAGCGGCATCATTGGCAGCAGAGCCAAAGAAGGTCATAACACAATCCAAAATAATAACCAGATTGATTCCCAAAGCCGCCGCTTCCAGAGTATTGCTGTAAAGAGGGGTCAGAAGATCCATCCGCACCAGTCCGAATGCCAAAATGGTGATGCCCCACACCAAATAGCCTCCGCAGATAAAGTGCTTACGCTTCCCCACCCAATCGGACAATGCTCCTATCAGAATCGTTGTCAACGCTGCCGCCACGGAGCTGGCTCCCACCATCAATGAAATGTCTGCCGCAGAAGCGTGGAACATTTTGTAGATAAACACATTCAAATACATATTTTCCACAACCCACGCCACCTGGCCAATCAATCCAAACAAAACCATGGCAATCCAAAATCTATATCCCGGCTTTTTCATAATTTCCCCTCTATTTTTCAGTCATAATGCCCCATCTGATTCCGAATCTGTCTACAAAAACCACCCGCGCCGTACTCTCTATACTCCTTTGCATACTTCACACATTCGCTTCAGTTCTGTTTTTCTTCTAATGCCAGTCCAATCAGCCGATCCGCCTGATCTGCCATGAACAGAGGAATATTCAGTACATCATCATCCAACTTCAAATTGTCCAGGGAGAAGCGTACACGGAGCTTGACCTTATCCGGAAACAATTCCTTGAATTTCTTCAGGCTCTTGCTGGATGTATTGGCCTCAGATTTGACCTCAACAGGGAAAATGTCATTCTCACGCTGGATCAGGAAATCCACCTCATAAGGAGGATTGCTCTGCGTCCAGTAGCGAGGAACTACTTCAAACTGCGTAAGCAAGGTCTGCAATACAAAGTTCTCGGTTAGTGCACCCTTAAACTCAGTGAACAGGCGGTTGCCTTCTCCGAAGGCAGTAGGTGACAGCTGAGCCAGACGGCGGAGCAGCCCCACATCCACCAGATAAATTTTGAAGGCGGAAAGGTCATCGTAAGCAGCCACTGGTAGGCCGGGAGCAGAGCTGCGATAAATCTTATGCACCAGTCGGGCATCTACCAGCCACTGCAGGGCATCCTCGTATTCACGGGCTCTTGCGCCCTCCTTAACAACCTTGTAGATGAACTTCTTGTTCTCTCTTGCCAGCTGGGACGGTATGGACTTCCAGATCATGGAAATCTTCGGGAACTCGCTGATGTTAGGGTGCTTTGCAAAGTCACGCTCATAAGCACCAATGATGCCGGACAGTGCTTCCTGCATAGCGGAAACATCACGAGCTTCCGTCCACATCAACACAGGTTCCGGCATGCCACCGGTGACATAGTACATCTTCAGTTTCTCGTACAGAGGATTGAAGAAGGCATCCGGAATCGGCTCAATAGTGTCTACGCTTTCCAGATATTTAGCAAGGTTCTCATCACCGTTGGCAATCAGGAATTCTGAGAATGTCATGGGGTCAATCTGCATAAAGTTAACTTTACCCACCGGAAAAGAAGACGGCTTTGCCAGAGCAATACCCAGTAGAGAACCGGCGCAGGCAATATGATACTGCGGAGCATTCTCACAGAAATACTTCATGGAGTTGATCACCTTAGGGCAGTCCTGCACCTCATCAAAGATAATAAGCGTCTTTTCCGGCACAATCTTTTGCCCGCTTGCCAATATCAGATTTTGCAGGATGCGGTCAACATCCTTGGCGGTCTCGAAGAACTGCTTGTATTCTTCGTTTTCGTCAAAGTTAAAATAAGCGGTATTTTCATAATAACGCTTGCCGAACTCTTTGAGAACCCAAGTCTTGCCTACCTGACGCACACCTTTTAGAATCAGGGGTTTGCGGTAGGGAGAGTTCTTCCAGGCCAGCAGTTTTTTCAAAATAAATCGTTCCATAGATTCACTCATCACACTTATATTAGGATTTTTGTGATTTATTATCACATTTTTATTATATGTGATAGTCTGAAAAAATACAACCTTTCATCACAAAAATTAATTATAAAAGAAACAATCGGAGAATTTCTCCGATTGCCCGTTTAATGAAATATTCCGTATTTCCCCAATTCCTGCTGTGTCATTCCTTTTCTATACCTCTTCCTATTTGCCAATTATCTCTAATCCATCCGGAAATTCTCGTATCACAAGTGCACAGGTATTTCGTGATAATAAATGCTGCAATTCGTGTCCTACTTCTCCTCCACGCACTGAAAAATATAGAATTTCAAATAGTAACTCTGGTCGGCGGCCCACAAAATGGGATGGTCGCAGGCCTGGGTGCGGAATTCCACCTGGCGAAGGCGCTTATGTGCACCTGCTGCCGCTTCCCGGATGGTCTTCGCAAACAAGTCCGGCTCCATGAAGTGGGAACAGGAGCAGGTCACAAGAAATCCGCCGTCTTTCACCAGTTTCAGGCCTCTTATATTGATTTCCCTGTAACCTTTTACCGCATTTTTCACAGAATTTCTGGACTTGGTAAAGGCAGGCGGATCCAGAATTACCACATCATATTTCTCACCCTTGGTCTCCAGCTCGGGAAGCAGTTCAAACACATCGGCACATTGGAATTTCACTGTATCCTCCAGGCCGTTCAGCTTTGCGTTTTCCGTCGCCTGGTCTACCGCAAGCTGGGAAGCATCCACACCCAACACGCTTTTCGCCCCGGCAATCCCGGCATTCAGCGCAAAAGAACCCGTATGGGTAAAACAGTCCAGTACTTTCTTATCCTTACAAAACCTGTGAATTGCGGCTCTGTTGTTCTTCTGGTCAAGGAAGAATCCTGTCTTCTGTCCGTCTTCCACATCCACCATATATCTGACGCCGTTCTCCACAATCTCCACCTTTGTGTCAAAGGGCTCACCGATAAAGCCCTTGCTGCGTTCCATGCCTTCCTGTAGGCGCACCTTGGCATCACTTCTCTCATAGACTCCGCGGATTGTAATGCCATCCTCAGCCATGACCTTTTTCAGTGCCTCCACAATCGTCGGCTTCCATTTATCAATTCCCAGTGCCAGAGATTCCACCACCAGCACATCGGAGAACTTGTCCACCACAATCCCCGGCAGGAAGTCTGCTTCCCCGAAAATCACACGGCAGCTGGAGGTATCAATGGTTTCCTTGCGGTAATTCCAGGCATCCCGCACTCTCTGCTCCATAAATGCGGCATCAATCACCGTATCCTTCTTTCGGGACAGCATTCTCACCGTGATTTTGGATTTCGCATTGATAAACCCGCAGCCCATACAGTAACCGTCAAAATCATGTACTGCTACCACATCTCCGTTCTCGAAGCTTCCCATGATGGAATCTATCTCATTATCATACACCCACATGCCTCCGGCTTTCAGAGTGCGTCCCTCTCCCTTTTTTAATGTCACGATTGTCTGATACATAAACTCTCTCCTTCCACTCATCGATACAGACAAAAATCCTGCATCTCATGCAAAAATCCGCTTTCCGACAAAGTCTCGGCTGCTTCCGACGGATATTCTTTCACAATGATCCGCTTTTTGCCCGGAAAGATTCTTCCTCTCCTGAATTCTTCCACGAACAGACACAGCATTTCCTTCAGACCATCCCACTCAAAAACACGCAGGGTCTTACCCTGTCTCTCGAAAAGCGCCACCGGCAGACCGTCTCGAAATGCCACAACCGTTCCCGGCACATTGACAAAAGCTTTTGTCTCCGCGTGAGATAGCAGTTTCCCCCATGGCTGCATGGGGTCAGCGGCATTCAGCCACATGCTCTCCTCCTGCGGATGCAGAAGCGCAGCCGTTACACTCTCGAAATCCTGCCTGCGGATAAACTGTGCCCCGGAAAGGCTCTTCACAAAGTAACCTCTCCTCACCTGTCCCGTATATTCCTGTACGCGCAGAAGCTTCAAAGCCTCCTGCCAGGACAGACCACAGGCTGCCGCCGTCTCCCGGCACAAAATCCGATAACGTTCAAAGCAACGGTCCATCTGCTCCTGTACCGTCAACACGCGTAGCGGACGCACCAGATCAAAGCGTCCTGCCTGCAATGCCTTGACCCGGGCATTTACCCGTTTACGTACCACAGCCTTTTGTATTTTATCGCGATTCAGCCACTGCCGCACAGGCACAAAGCTGTCCGCACATACCACGCCCTTTTCCAGCAGGGAAAGCAGCGTATCGTGAGGTGATTCCCCGGGAAGTACATTGTTCAGTGCCTGCATAAAGCTGGCTCCCCGCTTCATCAGTGCCTCTGCCACAAGCTTTTCTTTTTCCGATAAATCATCCCAGGGAACTTCCGGTTCTCTGTCCCAGTCAATCTCCTCCGTGGCATCAAACGTAAGCCTGACGTTTTCCTCCATGTGCCAGAAATATTCCCCGGCGGCAAGAAAGGTATCCAAAAGACCCTCTCTGTAGTTTCTTACTCTGGCCGGCAGAATCAGTTCCTCCCAGGCAGCTGCCGGATACGCCATGCCCGCAAAGGAGACAATGGTGTTCTTCAGGCATTCCTCCGCCGGCGACGAACGCTGTATGCGGGAAAGCAGCAGTGCCGCATAATTCTCAGGAGAACAGGTAGTAATCTCCTCCCTGCGGTTTCGCAGGGTCATGGTTCGCGCACGCTTATACAGTGCCGCATGATAGTAAATAACCTTCTTCTGAGTCTCCCTGACCTCATCCGGATTCTCCGAAAATGATTTGCTGCTGTCCGGCCCATCAGTCTCCTGCCCCGCAACCTCGCCTCTTCGGCACAGTTCCTCCAGCACCGCCCGCGCCTCTTCCTCCGACCAGCCATAGCGCGATGCCACCTGACAGGCATCGGCCCCGCCCCGGTAGCGGAGCATACGGCGTACAATATCAGCTGCCGCCTCGCTCTCCGGCAACTCCAGAGCTGCCCCGTATCTCTCCTGTTCCTCCGCCGCGATCCAAAGTCCCTGCTCCAGATAGACCGCACGTCCTTCCTGTGCCAGCTTTTCCAGCCACTCCACGGGAATCTCCAACTCTCCCGCAGCCAGATCCCCCTCCGTCATTAGGAGAGAATGCAACTGCCTTTCGTCCTCCGGCAGCTTTCCTCTCTCCTGTATCTGAGAAAGTTCCGCCTCTCCCGGACGCACCAGTTCGCTCTCTTCCTTTAAGGCCTCCTCCACCGCCGCATGAATTCCTCTCGGTGTCGGCGCATAATCGTACATTACCGCCGCCTCCTGGCTCCACTGCAGCGGCAGAGACATAGGAGATGCCGTATCCGTATAAATTTCCCGGACAAGGATTTCTCCAGCATGTATTTTTTCCAGAATCTCCCGCACTCCCGCCACATCCCAGAACTGCCTCATGCATTCCTGCCTGGTCTCCCGAATCAGGGGATGATTCTTTTCTCTTACCACGCTGTCCAGCATTTCCGCACTCCGAAGCCGCTGCATCCAAAGAGGCTGTCTCCCGTTTTTCCGCACGCCCATCATCAGCGCCCTGCCGCAGTTATAGCGAAACGCCATATTAAAGAGCGGTGTGGCGGGAATCAGTGCAGACAAAACAGCCTCCGAAGTCTCCGCACTGATTCGGTGCAGCAAACCTTCCGGCAGAGAGCCATCCCCATAGGCATACAGCAGAAAACCGTCCTCCTCGTCCACACTGCCCACATTGATTTCCAGCTCCGAACGGGCAACCTGTGCCGCCAGCAATGCCAGCGGACTGTTCACCTGTCTCCCGAAAACGGAATGAATCATCAGCTGGCTGTTGCCGGACTGGTCACGAAAATGCTCCGCGATAATCGTCCGGTCGTCGGGAAGACCTCCCGTTGCCGCAATCTGCCGTCTCAGATACCCGGCAGCAAGCTCTCTGGCAGCTTCATCCAGTCCCAGCTCCGCCAATGCCTCTATAAGTCTTCCGTCACTTTCTGCCTCCTGCAGACTACGCAGAATTCTTCCGAAGGCAGCGCCTGTCTCCCTGTTCCTGCCCTTCAGTTCCCCTTTCCAGAAGGGAAGCTTCGCACCCTCCACAGGTGTCTGTGTCACGGTAACGGTATCCCTGCCGATATTGATTACCTTCCAGGCGAACGCACCCAGAAGAAACCGGTCGCCCTTCTGGGTTTCGTAGACAAATTCCTCGTCCACCTCTCCCACCTTCACGCCGTCCTCAGTTTTTACGGTATAAAGTCCCTTGTCAGGGATTGTTCCACCGGCAGAGACCGCCAACATCCTGCTGTAGGCATCTCCTTCCACTCGTTCATGGATTCTGTCATACAAAATCCGGGGACGTACCGGGATGTCCTTCTTGTGTTCATAATCTCCCGCCAGCATACAAAGAACAGCCTTGACATCCTCTCTTGTAACATTACGAAAAGGCCATGCTCTGGGCAGAAGCTTCATCACATCATCCACCTCGTACCCACAAAAGGCCGCCATGGAAACCAGATGCTGCGCCAGTACATCCAGACAGCCCTCCGGCGGATTCAGCCGTTCTATCTTTCCCTCTCTGGCCAGCTGCGCCGTCATGCCACATTGTACAGCTTCCGAAGCCGTTCTGGGAAACAGATACATGACACTGGTTCGATTGGGATTGTGTCCTGCCCGTCCCAGTCTCTGCATGGTTCCTGAGATGGTACGGGGGCAACCCACCTGCAGTACCCGGTCAATATCCCCAACGTCAATCCCCAGTTCCATAGAGGAGGTGGCACAAAGCAGCCGCAGCCTTCCCTCCCGCAGCGCTTCTTCCGTCTCCTGACGCTGCTCCTTGGAAAGACTTCCGTGATGTACCCGTGCAAAATCCTCTCCGCCCAGAAGATTGACATAATAGGCAAGCTTTTCCGCATACCGACGTCCCTCCACAAAAGCAATCACGCTTCTGTTTCCCTGGCAGTATTGATATACCAGATTCGCAAGCTCCTGCCAGACCGGGTCCTTCCTCTTTTTTTCCGTATTCACATAAGGACTTAAAATCTGAAGCTGCACCTTTTTTTCCATGGAAGGCGCTGCTATGGTCACCGCTTCCGGAGCCAGATATTCTGCCGCCTGCTCCAGAGGTGCAATCGTTGCAGACAGACCAATGCGCTGCAAGGGCTTTTTACACAAAGCATCCAGTCTCGCCAAAGACAGCATCAGATGGGCACCACGCTTCGTATCAATCAGCGCATGCAGTTCATCCAGAATCACCGCCTTCGCGGTAGCAAGTATATTTTGCCCTGTTTTGCTGGTGAGCATCAGATACAGAGACTCCGGTGTGATAATCAGAATGTGAGGGGGTTTTCGCACCATCTGCTGCCGTTCCCTCTGCGTGGTATCCCCTGTGCGGATTGCCACGGAAATCAGTTCCTTCCCACCGATTCCCTCCAGAGGTCTCTTCAGGTTTTCCCGGATATCCGCTGCCAGCGATTTCAGGGGTGACACATAAATCAGCTGTAATTCCTGTTTCAGGCTGCCCTCCAGTGCCTCTTTTTTCAGCCTGTCCAGAAAGACCAGAAAGGCTGAGAGCGTTTTACCCGTTCCTGTTGGAGCAGACACTAAAACATGCCCACCTGCCGCAATGGCAGGCCACGAAAGCTTCTGCACTGACGTGGGGTCTCCCAGCTTTTCCCGAAACCATTCCACTGTCTGATTGTCAAATAACTCCAGGCAATCTGTCATCTATCTCTGCACCTTTCTATACTCTGACTTTTTTTCATTTCAACTTTTTCATTTTTTCTTTTATCTTATTCGTTTTTTACTTGACAATCAATCTCTTTTTATTTATTATTTTAATGTTACTAATCGATGCGTGGCTCAGCTTGGTAGAGCGCTGCGTTCGGGACGCAGAGGTCGCAAGTTCAAATCTTGTCGCATCGATGAAAAAGAAAAGAGTATTCACGCATGTGAATACTCTTTTCTTTTTCATTCATGCAATCACATCTGTACATGCGGCCTTTAGCGGAGCGAATGCACGCGCTCGGGCGCAGAGGGTTCACGAGGTCCGGGGGACCTCGGCTCTGAACCGACCGGAGCGAAGCGGAGACCGCAAGTTCAAATCTTGTGGTTTCAGGGGTGTACGTTTGGAATACATAGTCTCATTTGTTCTCTCCGTTGCGGCAAGTATAGCTGCCTACTATATTTGCAAATGAATTGCCTACACGTGGTTTATCACAAGCCCCTATTTTATGCAAACCATTTTCTCTCGCATGATAATCCCTATACAACCTGAATTTTCAGTTGAGATGGCACCTGTTTATTTTTTCAAATTCCCTTGTTTCGTAGGTCCATACCATTGGTTTTCCAAAAAAGATTCCCTTTCGAAGGTATTTTCCTTGTTCCGGAGGTCTATACCATTATTTTTCCAAAAAAAATTCTCTTTCGAAGGTATTTTCCTTGTTCCGGAGGTCTATACCATTATTTTTCCAAAAAAAATTCTCTTTCGAAGGTATTTTCCTTGTTCCGGAGGTCTATACCATTGTTTTCCCAAAAAAGATTCCCTTTTAATAAGTATTTATGGCTTCTGCACCCGAAGCTTCTACAATTTACCACATAACAGAGACATACTTGAAATGACATTATACTGGGGTCAGGTCATAGCATGGAACAACAACCGCTCCGCCCCCGCCAGAGTCAACCTGCGCTTTCGTATATACTCTCCCAGCGTGCAGCCGCACAAAACACCAAATATTCTCTGAAATTGAGATCCGGAGAAGCAAGCCTGCTTTGCGATTTTCTCATAATCCAATTCCCCAGTGATATGTTCCTCGATGTAGTCCAGTGCCTTTTGCATTCCACTGCAAAAATCCATCCTTTTCCCTCCTGTCAAGGCAACTGTAACACAAAAAGAAATACTGTTCCCGACTTTCTATATCCTTTACAGCCGGATGCCGGTTAATGTCTCTCTTCCTCTCGAGCAAACGCCGCACCCATTCCCAGAAGGGCATAAATCGTTGCACCGTTCATGGTCTGTTGAAAGCTGAACAGATTATTCACTGTATACGCCAGCAGACAGAAGCCGATGGCACAAAGCAAAACATTCTGCTTCCCTTTTTGGAAAAACCGCACCATGGCGGAAATCATTGCACCCGCAAATCCGACAAGTCCTAAAATTCCCACGTCTGCCAGTACCGTCAGCCATTCATTATGCCCGTTTGTCAGCGTCGCTGTTCCAAAGCATTCCTCCAGTATCATACGCAGCGCCTCGCTCCCGTCCTGATACATATAGGCCGACATGGCATCGGGTCCAACTCCGAATAGTTTATGTAAAAAATTCTGCTCTCTGAAGCACATAACCGCTGCTCCCCAGGTAGCTGCCCTGCTGCTGCCCCATCTGGCGGAAAAGGTAAAAAGAGAATACTCCGACAGCCTTCCGATGCTTCCGGGACGCATTGTGTTGACAGCCGCCAGAATCAGAACCAACAGAATACCTCCGACGCAGGCCAAAACCAGCACTGCCGCAGCTATGATAAAACCCCTTTTTCTGTAAGTACCGGCATTTTTCATCTTCCACACCCATATCATCATGAGAACCGACACAATTGTCACAAGGATGGAAAAGTACCCGGATACCACCATCTCCAATGCCTTCCCTTCTATATTTACAAATCCGTCTCCCACTGCAATCCGAAGAAGAAAACTAAACAGACAGGCTGCGGAAAACAGTGTCATAATCTGCCAGAACCGCAGCATTCTTCCTGCTTCTCTCACGGACAGAACAAAGAGTATAAGCAGTATTACACCCGCCACCACTGCTCCGCTCTCGCTGCCCTGAGTCATCAAGGTACCAAATCCCAGCACGGTATACCCCATCAGCAATATCTTCTGCCAGGTCTTTTCCATGTCGCCTTTCCACAGAAAGATTACTCCAGGAAAAAACAAACAAACCGCATATCCGCAATACCAGTTAACATTCCCGATGGTAGAAATAAATGCCTCCGTTCTGTTTTCCATTTTCAGGAGATACATTCCGAAGCGATCGAGGTAGCCAAGAAGAAATACGGCTGCCGAAACGGGAAGTACTGAATAAAGCATCCATTTTCTCGGTTTCCACAATCGAGAGACAAGAAAATAAATCAGAACAAACGCCAGTTGTGTAAAGAATCCCATAAACCAGCCTTTTGCTCCCCAGAATGCATTGTCCCTGTAATCGGACAGTAAATAAGACAGCACAATGCCTATCCCGTAAACCAGAATAAACACATCTGTCACGGAAAGAACGCTGCCAAATGCCTTACTCCCGGATAACTCTCTTTTTTTGCCGAACCTGTCTCGCATCCGTCCGGCCATCCTGACAGCAAATACCAGAAATGCCAGAGGAATCAGTATCCTTCCCAGATTGCTGTTTATAGCCCTGAAAAACATAGCTTTATCCGTTCCGATATGGCTGTAACCCTCTGTAAAATAAAAAGGAAGCACCGCCAGAATCAGAAACAGATAGACACAAATCCCATAATCTGTTACTGTTTCAAAAAATAAAACAATCTGTTCCGTCCGTTTTTCCGGCAGCCTCCCCGGTTGCTTTCCCATTCTTTGATTCATTTTTTGTCTCCACAAGCATTGTATCAAGATTTCCGATAAACGAACCCAATACCTGACAGATTTAACAGGTCAGGCAACTGTTTCCACCCAATTTATTTTCATGATAAGCTACATCTCCTCTTTCGTCAAATTCTTTTCCCAACGCTTTTCCAGGCTAAGATAAGCCTGCCAGATGATAATAAATCCCAGTGGACCTCCGATAATTCCCCAGACACCGAACAGCTTGATTCCGGCATAGATAGAAACCAGGATGGCAACGGGATGGATTCCCATCTTCCTCCCAATCAATCTCGGTTCCAGCATTTCCCTCAGGAAAATACAAACCACATAAACCAGTACACAGAACCCCCCCTGCCAGTATCTTCCCGCAATAAACTGCTGGATGCCCAGCGGTACCAAAACAATTCCCGTACCGATAAAGGGCAGTGCATCCAGAATTCCCGCCAAAAGCCCCCACAAAACGCCGTGTTTGATTCCGCAAATGCCCAAAGCAGCTGCCGTCACGGCACCAATCACACTCATGATAATCATCTGCGCTTTGACATATGTTGCAATATAACGGATAATCCCGCAGATAATTTCCAGAAAGACATGGCATTCCTCTCTGTCCAGCATGCGATTCATAATTTCATCGTAATCCCTGGCAAGCAGAACCGTAGCAATGAGAAACGTTATCAGAAACCCTCCGATGGCAGCCAACACCCTCACATATTCCAGAGACTGCGATAAAATACCCGGTATCAATTCCATCTGGAGATAGTCAATTCCTTCCTGAATGCGCAGTAAAATCGTTCTTTCCAGATAAACATCATCAATGCCGATTGCTCTGCCCACCATGCCGCATACCTGATGAACAATTTCCGCAAGTTCCCCTTCTATGGAATCAAGGCCTCCGCTCCAGCCCGGCAGGCTTCCTACTATCCAGGAAAAAAGTACCCAGACCAACACCCCCAGAATTCCGCAGGCAAGCAAAAGAAGCAATACCGCACCTACCTGTCTGTGAATCCTTAACTTACTCTGCATTCTCTGAAGCAGAGACCCAAAGATAGTGACAAAAAGCATGGCAATCAGAACCGGTGCCGTCAGAGGTGTGATAAATTTCAGAAAAAAATATACTGCTCCTGTCAGCAGAAGCAGTACAACCATTCTGTTATCCTTGATTTTTTCCACCATATTCCAAGCCTCCCGCATCACTCTTCACGGCTTAGTATGGTTTTTCTCCCTAAATTTATTTACCGTCAAAGCAGGAAAAAACATCCGATTCCGGCTGAATCAAAAAGCTTTTGCGCGCACCCGTGACAGGGTGAACAAACTCCAGACTGTAGGCACAAAGCGCCACATTTCTGATATGCAGTTCCTCCGACAACGCCCTCGACTTTTCATCCCCGTATTTTTGATCCCCCAAAAGAGGCATTCCCGCATGCGCCAGCTGTGCCCGAATTTGGTGGAACCGACCTGTTTCAATGGAAATATCCAGAAGGGAAAAGTCTTCTCCTGACGGACTCTGTGTCACTGCCTTCCGACGATAGTGAAGCACAGCCTTTTTACATGTCCTGCATTTGTCGGCAATCTCACTTCCTCCATAACTCATTTCTGATTCCTTGTTTTCGTCTTTTCTGTCTCCGTCCCTCTTACTCTCCTCTGACATCCCGCAGGACACAATCACCGCTCGCCCGCTTTCATCCTTGTCCAGATAATCCACAAGCTTCCCTGTTTTCTCCTTGGGTTTTCCACAAACCACAGCATAATAATGCTTATTCAGAAGTCCCTCTGCATTTCCGGAAAGCTGAGAGGTCAGGGAAGCTGCCGCTTTTTTGTTCTTTGCAAATACCAGCAGTCCCTCAACCGGCTGATCCAGTCTGTGGATAATTCCCAGGTACGGCTGACCATTTGCCTTCGACGGCTGCTTTGCATGGAACTCTTGCCCTGCATTTGGCTGCCCCTTGCTCCCTCCGGCAGCGGCAGACTGCTTTGCCAGATAATTTTTCAACTCACTGACCGCATCCTTCTGCCCCACCTTCGCAGTCTGTGTTGCCAGCCCCGCAGGTTTATAAATTACAATAATATCCTTGTCCTCAAAAATAATTTTTACTCGCATCACTATAAATTTACCCGCAATCCTTTCGGATAATGATTTTTCATCATACCGCCTGCCAGCTTTCCCCAGCCCATGGAAAAACCGTCCACACAAATCAGATACCAGCCCTTTTCTCCCTCTGCCGGGAAAGTCTGACCGTTCAGGTAAGCCAAAACTCTCGGGTCGGAAGCTTCCAGATTCCATATATGTTTTACCTCTCCCGGTGCCAGAGTAAGCGCCAGTGCATGGGAAGGCTCAAAACGACCCTTTTTCATTTCTCCCAGATGAAGACCCGGGCGCAGTACCTTCAGACCCTTAAGGGAAGGCATTCCTTCCGGTGTCAGATACAAATTATCACCGAATTTCAGATAACTTCCACCCGGCGTTTTACCGCCGAAGCCCACTCTGGTCAAAAAATCTCCCTCCGGATTTAACGTCTCCCGTACAAAATCTGCATATTCTCCGAGTTCTTTCTCTGTCAAACTCTTAATAATACCGTTTACGGAAGCTGCCCGATATCCTTCCGGCAGTTCTCCCTCTTTACTAAACAGCGCCGCAAAATGTCCCTCCCCCTTAATATGGTGGGGCCAGAGACGCAGAGTGTTTTCCAGGCCATCTGCCGCATCCTCCACAAAGGAACCCTTTCCGTCGCAATCAGCCTGTCCGAAGACGGCTTTTTCTATTTTCAGAAGATGAAACTCCGGATGGCGACTGAGAAACCTGCTGATGCTTCCTTCATTCTCCGCGGGTGCAAAAGTACAGGTAGAATAGACCAGCCATCCCCCCGGGTGAAGCATTCCCGCCGCACAATCCAGTATCTCATCCTGCCTGTCCGCGCAAAGTTCCACATTTTCGGGACTCCACTCCTCACAGGCAGCCTCATTTTTCCGAAACATTCCCTCCCCTGAGCAGGGGGCATCCACCAGTACCTTATCGAAAAATCCCGGAAATACCTCTGCCAGATGGGATGGTGTCTCATTTGTCACGCAGGCATTGCGGATTCCCATGCGCTCCACATTTTCCGACAGTATCTTTGCTCTGGCGGGATGAATTTCATTGCACAGAAGAAAACCCTCGCCCTGTAATTTGGCTGCAAGCTGGGTACTTTTCCCACCCGGAGCGGCACAAAGATCCAGCACCCGCTCTCCCGGCTTTACCTGCAGCAGTTCCGCCGGCGCCATGGCACTGGGTTCCTGAATATAATATACCCCTGCCTCGTGATAGGGATGCTTTCCCGGCTGGCTTTCTGCATCATAATAATATCCGTTCTCCGCCCAGGGTACAGGTGTCAGCTGTGCAAAACATGTGCTGAATGATGTCTGTTGTTTCACACCACCCATTTCCGATGCTCTTTGGTTATCCACGCCTCTGAATAATTCTCCGGCACATTTTCCTTCTATATTGTATTTCAATCCGTTCAGCCGCAGTGCCTGGTATTTTTCCCGATTGTAGGAAGCCAAAAACGCCTCATACTCCGCTCCCAGCATCTGCCGCATTCTTTCCAAAAATGCCTCCGGCAGCATAAGTGCCCTCATTTCCGCGCTTTCTTCAACGCTTGTTTTTCTTGTTCTATTCTTTCATAAAAGCCGCAGGAAGTCAATTTTTAAAACTTTTTTCTTGACCCCGAAATAAAAAATGAATATAATTTGAATCGAAATAGTGCGTAGCCAAAAGGCGTAAGTCCAGCTTTTTGGTTCGCACTATTTTTTTGTACAGTTATTTTAGAAAGGCAAGGTTATTATCATGGAACAAAAATCTAATTCATTTCTTGAGACAGAAAGCACGGGAACACTGATGCGCAAATATGCAATTCCCTGTATTATTTCTCTTCTGGTTGCAGCTCTCTACAACATTGTCGACCAGATTTTCATTGCAAACGCAGATTATCTGGGCTCCTACGGTAATGCGGCAAATACCGTCGTGTACCCTCTTACTGTTGTCGCGCTGGCTATCGCTGTCATGATTGGAGACGGCTGCTGCGCTTTTGTCAGCATCAGTCTTGGTGCGAAGGAAAATGAAAAAGCCCACCGCAGTATCGGAAACGCTGTGGTTCTTGTAATCATTGCAGGAATTCTTCTGACCGCAATTTACTTTGTTTTCCAAAACCCTATTCTCACCGCCTTCGGTGGTAAAGTCAATGAAGGTACTTATCTGAACTCCAAAGAATACTTTACCTGGATTTCCGCAGGCATTCCCTTTTATATGTTCGGGCAGGCCATGAATCCCATTATCCGTTCCGACGGTAGTCCTAAATTTGCGATGGCCTCCACTCTTCTGGGTGCTGTCATCAACATTATCCTGGACCCCATTTTTATCTTTCTTTTCAAATGGGGCATGATGGGAGCTGCTGTCGCCACTGTTTTGGGACAGGTTGTTACGGCAATTATGTCAGTCTGGTATCTCTTCCACACGAAGGCCGTGAAGCTGACCCGGAACAGTTTCGCTCTTCGCGGTTCCCTGATTAAGAGATTTATCCCTCTGGGTATCTGCAGTTTTCTCGCGCAGATTTCTCTGGTTGCCGCTATGCTTGCCATCCAGAATATGATTGTAAAACATGGCGGTGACATTGTGAATTATGGCACAGACGATGTACCCGTTGAAAGTCTGACACAGATTCCCATGGCAGTAGTCGGCATTGTTATGAAGTTCTTCCAGATTGTCATCTCCATCGTAATCGGTATGGCCGCAGGCTGCATTCCTATTGTCGGCTACAACGTGGGAGCCGGCAGAAAAGACCGTGTAAGGGAACTCTTTACCAAACTGCTTGTTTCCGAGGCTATCGTAGGACTGGTTGCCTTGATCATTGTTGAATTTTTCCCCAACCAGCTCATCAACATTTTTGGTGCAAAAAAAGAAAGCGATTACTACCGCAATTTTGCCGTTGCTTCCTTCCGCACCTATCTTTGTATGATGATTTTTGCCTGCGTCAACAAAGCCACCTTCATTTATCTGCAATCCCTTGGCAAAGCACTTACCTCAACCCTTCTCTCCATGATTCGTGAGGTAGTTTTCGGCGTAGGCTTTGCACTGCTCCTGCCTGTCTTGTTCGGCTTAAAGGGAGTTCTCTACTCCATGCCTCTATCAGATGTGTTGACCTTTATCATCAGTGTAATCGTCATTATCCGCACTTATCGGGAGCTAAATAAACCTTCAGAAGGCTCTGATATTTTGAGAGAATCCGACTAAATGGAACAAATTTCTCCTTTTTTCATAAGATATGATATAAACAGCTCCCGCTTGTTATGGACGGGAGCTGTTTAAATGTCAATCATCTTCTATTTACATCTTCCATATACTAATTCATAAATTTTGAAACATCGATTTCCACACGCTGTCTGTTATCCGGAGTAAATACTGTATCCTTTATCTGAATCTCATTGTAAGTGGCCTTCATGCCCAAATCATAAAGCATATTACTCCTCATGCCCAAAACCACAGGGCGGTCAAGCACTTTGTTATTTTCGCGCACCACAATTCCCTGTTCTCCGTTGGTCAGCATCACATAGGAACCTGTGGGCAGAATGTGAATACACTGTTCCAGGATATCTACTGTGTTGGAATCATATTTATTCGGTTCATTCCGCATAATCTTCAAAGCAGAGAAAGCCGACATCGGCGATTTGTAGGAACGTATCGCTGTCAGGGTATCGTAGATATCCGCCACCTGTATTATTTTTGTTCCCGGCAGCAATTTCTGATCATTCCTGGGATAATTGGGCAGGCGGTTACATAAATCGATGGAAAGCTGAATAATGTATCTGCGTACACCGGCAGGATATTCGTAATTTGTGCCAATGATTCGAAAGCCTTCCAGCAGACATTTATGAACAATGTCCATTTCAGCCTGTGTCAGACTCCCTTCTTTATGAAGAATTTCACTGGGAACCAGAAGTCTTCCAATATCATGAAAGATTGCAGCTTCAATCAGGTATTTGCTCTCCTTTGCGTCCAGATTCATTTTTGATGCAAGCAAAGCCGTCAAAATCGCCACGTTCAGGGAATGCTTACTAATGAAATCATTTTCCCCGCGGAGACACTGATTAAAAGTCATTTTCTCTCTTCTGTTTCCATACCGGCTGTATATCAGATTCAGCAAATCCTCCAGTTTACCGGGAACCTTTTGACCAAGAACATCCATGAGAATTTCGTTTACGACATAGGTCTGTGCCCACTGAAAACGCTCAAACTCTGCTTCCTCCGCGGTGATAGGCGGAACAGGCTCCGCTGCATCCAGCACATAAGTGCCGTAAAGGTTCAATTCCTGCAGCCTGTTTATCATAGATGCATCAACTTTAACGCCACTGTTAAACAACAATACTCCGTCTTTGTTATAAATCGTTTTTGCAAATCTGTCTCCGACTTGGATATCAGCTGTTTTCACATAACGCATCGCATCTTCTCCTTACAATAACCGTACACGTTGTCTGATTTATCTTCGATAATAGATATAGTTCCCTAACAAAACGCAAAACTATATTGCAATTATATCATATTATCAAAAAAATCATAGACTATTTTTATTTTCTCTTAAATTTTCAAAAAACTCCTCATGCAATTTCAAAACTGCATGAGGAGTTCTCTTTTCTTTTACCTTTTTACACCTTAAAGCGGTACCCCACACCCCAAATGGTTTCAATATACTGGGGCTTGGCTGTATCTGCTTCAATCTTTTCCCGGATTTTCTTAATGTGAACTGTGACAGTGGCGATATCACCGATGGAATCCATATCCCAGATTTCCCGGAAAAGTTCTTCCTTGGTAAATACATGATTGGGATTTTCCGCCAGAAAAGTCAATAAATCAAACTCTTTCGTGGTAAAAGTCTTTTCCACCCCGTCTACATAGACCCGGCGGGCAGTCTTGTCAATACGGATACCACGGATTTCCACAATATCATTCTGCGGTTTCTGGTTTGTGCCTACAAGTCTCTCATAACGTGCCATATGTGCCTTTACTCTGGCAACAAGTTCGCTGGGACTGAAGGGCTTTGTCATATAATCGTCCGCCCCAAGGCCCAGACCCCTGATTTTATCAATATCGTCCTTCTTTGCGGAAACCATCAGAATCGGAATGTTTTTTTCCTCCCGAATCTTGCGGCATACCTCAAAACCATCCATGCCGGGAAGCATCAAATCCAGAATCACCAGATTATAGTTCCCGTTCAGCGCCGTCTGCAGACCCTCATCACCGGTATTACAGATATCTACTTCAAAATCTGATAATTCCAGATAATCCTTCTCCAGATCTGCAATTGCTACCTCATCCTCGATAATCAGAATTTTACTCATGATTTCCTCCATTCTTCTACTTTTCATTGGAAAGTTCGATATATTTTCTCAGCACAAAGTGCATACAGGTTCCTTCTCCTTCTTTACCGGTTGCCCAGATATACCCGCCATGGTCTTCAATAATCTTTTTCACAATGGAAAGACCGATACCGCTGCCTCCCTGAGCGGAATTACGTGAGGCATCCGTCCGGTAAAATCTCTCAAATATCCTGCCCAGATCCTTCTGTGCAATTCCTTTCCCATTATCCTCAATTTCCACCCTGATGGAATCCACTTCATCCAAAATACGGATATCGATGATTCCATGGGGCTTATCCATATATTTTACACTGTTGCTGATAATGTTGTTGATTACTTTCTTCATCTGCTCCGGATCTGCAATGACAACCGTATCCGGGCTCACAAGATTCGAATAGTTCAATTCGATATTTTTCTGTTCCAGATCCATTCCCACTTCTTCCACACAGTCACCAAAATAATCCGCCACATTAATGCGATGGAAATTATAAGGAATTCTGTTGTTATCAATTTTGGAATAATAGGTCAGCTCATTTATCAGCCGCTCCATATCATTCGCCTTGTTGTAGATGGTCTTAATATATTTGTCCATTTTCTCCGGCGTATCTGCCACACCGTCCATAATACCCTCTACATAACCTTTGATGGCTGTTATAGGTGTTTTTAAGTCATGCGAAATATTGCTGATAAGTTCCCTGTTCTGTTTTTCGTTTTCTGCCTTTTCTTCCGCGGATTCCTTCAGCCGCAAACGCATATCTTCATAATTGCGGTATAAATCCCCTATCTCACCCTTGGCATCCGTCTCCAAAGCATACTCAAAGTTGCCCTCCTTGATTTTTTTCATGGCTATATTCAACTCATTGACAGGATTAAATACACCTTTGCGAATCCATCTGGTGAGCATAAGACTGGTAAAAATCAGAATGGCAACAATCGCCACGAACATATCTATCAGCAAATGCTTGGAAATCAGTGAATTCGACTTGGTAACCACGAAGGCACTGCCTTCCGACCCATCTGTAAACAAAAAATCTATCTGCTTGACATACTTGTCATACTCATCATAATAGAAACCGGAATCTTCCGAGATATCTCCCTCCCCGTAATCCGGCAGTTTTGGAAAGATAGCCTCTGCTGCCTCCTCATTTCCCGCGTAATAAAGCTCATCCCCTTTTCTTACAATGATATAGGTAGATTTACGGGGAATGGCAGAATTCACTTCCTCCAGGTAATCTATATCCTCCAGCCGGGAGGAATCCGTCTTTGCCTGTTTCAGCAATATTCCATACGTCTTGTCCGTTGTTTTCACAAGCTCCTGCATATTTTCAGACAAAACCGCATAGTCAAGTTCTTCAATAGGAAGCCCTTTCTGTACATTCATTAAGTACAGCCCAATGCCGCAAAAAGCCAAAGCAGTCAATACCAGCGGCAAAAGTATTATCATAATAAATGTGACACGAAGCCTTGTTTTAAATTTCATTTTTCACTCCAAATTCTGCTAAGGATAAAGTGATTATACCATATCTTCCCTGAAAAAGTGTAAAAACAAACAAATATTCTCATTAAAAAACAATAAACTGATATGTCTGTGGAATTTTCAAAAATCTGTTGACAAATTTATAAATTATATTATAATAAAAACAGTAATGATTACTGATTTAAGAGAGGAGGAAAAATGGCTACACTGAAATATAGCAGGCAGCGGGAAACGATAAAAAACTTTCTCATGACAAGAAAAGACCATCCCACTGCAGATGTTGTTTATATGAATGTCCGGCAGGACAATCCAAATATCAGCCTTGGCACGGTCTACCGTAACTTGACGCTTCTGGCGGATATCGGCGAAATTCAGCGCTTACGGGTTGGTGACGGAGTAGACCATTTTGATGCCGACACCTCTCCTCATTATCACTTTGTCTGTACGGAGTGCGGCAGCGTAGTGGATTTGGAGATGGACAGTATAGAAAACATTACTGAAATTGCAGGTGCAAATTTTGACGGTCATATTACCGGTCATGTCACATATTTTTACGGAACCTGCAAACACTGTACTCAAAAACAAAAGCTCTCGTAGCTTTTCAATATTTTAAGAAAAGGAGATAAATCATTATGAAATTTGTATGTCAAGTATGTGGTTATGTTTACGAAGGAGATGCTGCACCTGCTGAGTGCCCTATCTGCCATGCTCCTGCTGAGAAATTCACTGTTCAGTCTGCTGAGAAGACCTGGGCTGCTGAGCATGTTGTAGGCGTTGCTCAGGGCGTTCCCGAGGATATTCTCAAGGATCTGCGCGCTAACTTTGAGGGCGAGTGCTCTGAAGTTGGTATGTATCTTGCAATGGCAAGAGTTGCTCACAGAGAAGGCTATCCTGAAATCGGTCTGTACTGGGAAAAGGCTGCTTACGAAGAAGCTGAACACGCAGCAAAATTTGCAGAACTGCTGGGTGAAGTTGTCACCGATTCCACAAAGAAGAATCTGGAAATGAGAGTAGATGCCGAGAATGGTGCTACCGCCGGTAAGTTTGACCTTGCTAAGAGAGCAAAGGCTCTGAACCTTGACGCAATCCATGACACCGTTCATGAGATGGCACGCGACGAGGC
The DNA here is from genome assembly GCA_945913255.1 of uncultured Lachnospiraceae bacterium. GTDB lineage: Bacteria > Bacillota > Clostridia > Lachnospirales > Lachnospiraceae > Acetatifactor. The sequence goes on along the minus strand of CAMEDC010000014.1, from coordinate 27,663 downwards.
AAGACACGGAAAGGCATTTGAAGGTCTGTTGAAGAGATACTTTGGCTAATCTATTAAAATATGAAAGGACTTACTATTATGGCAGAGACGAAAAAATATTTTTGTAATCCTTGTGGCTACACCTATGACCCCGCTATAGGGGATCCGGAACACGGCATCGCTCCCGGGACAGCATTTGAAGATCTTCCTGATGATTGGGTTTGTCCGATATGCGGTATTGATAAGAGCATGTTTCAGCCCTGCATCGATAATTATAATTAATGCCGGCAAAACTTGAATAGGAAAATTTCTTACAGAGGGAATAGAGAAATCTATTCTCTCTTTTCTTATTCTGAACCGCATTCCGCTGTCAGCACTGTAAAACATATTGCCGCACATATCGGTATTCTTTATTTCAGGGGGTTCCCAGATTCTTTAATCCCTCCAGCAACTCCAAATCCGATTGCTGCACCCTAATATTGGATGTAACAGGCTCTTCCCCCGGTCTGGTCACCGTCATTTCAATAACAGTCCCCTCTTCCACCGGTCTGGAAAAAACAGATTTCAAAAAAGCAAAAAATTTGGGGTGATTTCTTTCAAACTGTGCCTTTGCACTCATAATTTTCATGATAGATGACGGATTCATAACGTTCCTCCTGTTTATATATTGCTATTACCAAGTATAGCCAACTGCTTTATTGGTTGCAACCTGTATTTTCGCACAATCTGCCCATTTCATCACGGAAAACCTTATTTGCACGATGGAAATTTCCTTTGCAGTAAAACATTTCTCTAAAATAACGGTAGAAGGACATCTTCTTGACAATCTTTCGAAAATACGGTACTTTTGAACTATAACAATGTAAAGGGAGGATTTATTTCAATGGCAATAGATATATACGAATATGCAAGTGCACTCGATGAATTTCTATTAAAAATGGATGCCGTTCCAAGTGAGTTTCACCCCGGTTCCCAATCTGCCATTGACAGAATCGCGACATTGCTGAGAATTGCCGAAGTCACAGTAGATTTTTTTGAGACTCCCTTGCACGAGCAGAAAAACGATGGGGAGCACCACACCCTTTACATAAAGGGAGATGTCGATTTTTCCCGCTCATACCGCCATCGCGAAACCACAAAGGGTGGCAATCTTGTCACTTACACTTTCTTTCAAAGAACAGGCGAGACCGACTGGACACAGGAAGAAACAGAAAAACTCTTTGTTCTCGCAAAAATGGTTTATGTTTTCAACGGACGTGTCCGCACGCTGCGCATGGTAGAAAAACTGGTTTATTACGATCGTGATTTGAAAATACCCAATCTGACCTACTTTCTGAAGCACACCGGAAAATTGGTTTCCCAGGGCAATATCGGTGATTATGCTGCCTGCTATTTTAATCTGCGTCATTTTTCACCCATCAACCAGCAGTACGGACGCGAAAAAGGAACCGAAATCATGTCCTTCTTTATTCAGCATCTTGCTGCCTGCCTTTCCGGCGATGAAATTGTATGCAGAATCGGCGGTGATAACTTCATTACACTGTTTTTAAAATCCCATCTTGAAGATGTTATGGACTGTCTTAGCGCTACCGAATACACGGCAACTGATCCATTGGATATTCATTTGCTGCTGACTGCTTCGGCAGGTTATTATATGATTCCGGAGAATTGTACGGCTGTTACAGATATTATGGATTGTGTTTGCTCGGCTGTCAATATCGCAAGAAATCTTACCAAGGAATCCTATGTTTTTTACGATGAGCAGCTGAGAAACAGGGTGAATGAATCCAAATCCATGCAGGATATGTTTCCTGAAGCAATTCGAAGACAGGAATTTCTGGTTTATTATCAGCCAAAATATAATATCAACACCAACAAAATAATCGGTGCAGAGGCGCTCTGCCGCTGGTTCCATGATGGAACCCTGATACCGCCGGGACGTTTTATCCCTATTCTGGAGCAGAGCAAAGCAATCTGCGCACTTGACTTCTACATGCTGGAGCATGTCTGTATGGATATCCGCAAATGGCTGGATGAGGGCAGACCTGTCGTAAAGGTTTCCGTAAATCTCTCCAGATGTCATTTTGACGACATGGATTTACTGAATGTTATCATGGAAATTATCGATAAATATCAGGTACCGCATAAATATATTGAGATAGAACTGACAGAAACTACCACCGATGTGAACTTCAACGATTTGAAACGAATTGTACACGGGCTGAAGGAACAGGAAATCAGCACCGCCATCGACGATTTCGGTATTGGATATTCCTCATTGAATCTGCTGCGTGAATTGCCCTGGGATGTCCTCAAAATTGATAAAAGCTTTCTCGCGGAAAATCCTGATTCTCCCAGACAAAATCAGGTCATGCTCAAACATATTATTGCCATGACGCGGGAATTGGGTATAGAATGTATCGTGGAAGGCGTAGAAACCCCTGAACATGTGAAATTATTAAAAGGACAAGACTGTTGCCTTGCTCAGGGATTCCTGTTTGATAAGCCTATGCAGAAAAAAGATTTTGAAGCAAAACTGGAAGACCTAAAATAATTGCAGAAAGGAACTTTATGGAAAAAATCGCAAGCTTTACAATTAACCATCTGAAACTTCAGCCCGGTATCTATGTATCCCGGAAAGACAGTGTCGGCGTTGAAACAATTACAACCTTCGACCTGCGTATGACAAGCCCCAATGAAGAGCCGGTTATGAATACTGCCGAGGTACACACCATCGAGCATCTGGGGGCTACTTTTCTGAGAAATCATGCACAATTTAAGGAAAAGACGATTTACTTTGGTCCAATGGGCTGTCGGACAGGTTTTTATCTCCTGCTGGCAGGAGACTATTCTTCCCGGGATATTGTTCCTCTGGTAACGGAAATGTTTGAATTTATCCGTGACTATAAGGATGAAGTGCCCGGTGCATCCCCAAGAGACTGCGGTAACTATCTGGACATGAACCTTGGAATGGCTAACTATCTTGCCAATAAATATCTTGAAAATGTACTTTATGGCATTGATGACAGCAGATTAATTTATCCCCAGTAGCACTGATATCACTAAAGACAGAAAAAATCAGAATGACAAGGCCGCTGTAAAGATGGCAGAATGAGAGGACTTATGAAAAAAATCGGCATTATCGGAGCAATGGAACTGGAAGTGGAATCCCTGAAAGCAGAACTGTCCGTTTCCAGAATAGAAAAGAAAGCAGGTATGGAATTTTTTGAAGGTACCCTGAATGGAGCCAAGGTAGTCATTGTACGCAGTGGCGTCGGAAAGGTAAACGCAGCACTCTGTACACAGATTCTGGCTGACCTCTTTCAGGTCACCCATATTATCAACACAGGTGTGGCAGGCTCACTGAACGCAAAGCTGGACATCGGTGATATTCTGATTTCCACAGATGCCCTGCACCATGATGTGGATGCCACCATTTTCGGTTACCGTCTGGGCGAGGTTCCTCAGCTGGGTATCAGAGAGTTTCCTGCTGATGAACGTCTGGCGAAACTTGCAAAGGAAGCCTGTGAAAAAACAAACCCGGATATCAAAGCTGTTCTGGGACGCGTTGTCAGCGGAGACCAGTTTATTTCCAGCAAGGAAGTAAAAACACACTTAATTGAAGCATTTCATGGTGACTGTGCCGAAATGGAAGGCGCTTCCATTGCCCATGGTGCATACCTGAACAATATTCCTTTCGTCATCATCCGTGCCATCTCCGACAAAGCAGATGACAGTGCCGAGATGGATTACCCTGTATTTGAAGCCGCTGCCGCAAAGCATTCCGCAGCGCTGGTGAGGGAACTGGTAAAGAATATCTAATACCGGATTGCAAGAAACGTGCTACCGGGCACACCACTAATATAATCCCACCGAAGTTATATCCGGTGGGATTCTTTCATACTCATAATATCTTTTTTCTTTTACTTTTCTATCTTCTTATTGAACACAAACAGCTTGCTGAAAATGTAATTTCCGATTATTACAAGCACTGCGGAAATAATGGTTGTCACGTACACGTTGATGCCCATCAGACCGAAAAGCTGTCGGATTACCAGATCAAGAACCAGAGTAAAGACTCTGGAAAGGACAAACTTCGGGATCTCCTTCAGCATGGGCTCATGGCTTTTAAATACAAATTTCCGATTTGTAAAATAGGCGAAGATAACTCCGGCAGTCCAGTTGACAACACTTAACACCGCATTTTCAAATGCCGTCGGATACAGGGGATTTCCGAACGCGAGCCAGTTCACCGCAAACATCGCCGCCCAGGAAACCACGGTCGTAAGTCCGCCCACAATCAGATAGGCAATAATCTCTTCATATTTTTTACAGAGTTCTTTTATCTTATCTATCATTCCAATTCTCCATTTTCGCTTTTTCTTATGGATTCACCACATTTCTCGCTTCACCCTGCAGGAAGGCGGCTATATTCTCATAGGCACCCTGTACACAGCGCGTTCTGGCTTCTACGCTTGCCCATGCAAGATGAGGGGTAATAATCAGCTGATTGCTGTCCTTCAATTTACTTAAAGGATTGGAAAGTTCCAGCGGTTCATTTTCCACCACATCCAATCCAGCTGCCGCAATCTCCCCCTTCACCAATGCCTCATACAAGGCTGTATTGTCCACGACTCTGCCTCTGGCTACATTGATCAACACTGCTGCCTTTTTCATTTTCTTTAGGGCATCCGCATCAATGAAATTCCGGGTCAAATCGCTCAAAGGACAATGCAGGGACAGGAAATCACTTTCCGCCAGCAGGGTATCCTTGTCCACCTGTTCATACTCCGTACAGGTACTTCTGCCCGTAACAGAATGAAATATCACTCTGCATCCCATGGCTTCGGCAATTCTTGCAACTCTTCTGCCGATATTTCCCATACCGACAATACCCCATGTCTTCCCCTCCAGTTCATAAAAGGGAAGGTCAAAATTGGAAAACCTGTCCTGAGCACTGTATTCTCCGGATTTGACGTAACTATCGTAATGAGGCAGCTTCTCACTCAGTGCCAAGGCAAGAGCAAACGTATGCTGTGCCACCATTCCCGTGCAGTAGTCTACCACATTTGTTACCTTGATGCCTCTGGATTTGCAGTAATCCAGATCACAATTGTCATATCCTGTGGCAAACTCACAGATCAGCTTCACATTGGGCGCATCCTTCAAGGTCTCTTCACGCAGCGGAGATTTGTTGGCAATAATCACATCCGCATCTTTTACTCTTTCTCTTACTTCCTCCACCGTTACCGTGTTGCGATACACGGTAACCTCTCCGAAGTCACTGATGCAGTCTACAGACACGTCTGTTCCGACACTGTTTCTCTCTAAAATGACAATTTTCATAGGAATCCTCTTTTCTGAAAACGGCCTGCAGGAATCCTCTCCCGCAGGCCGCCATGTTACGGCTGCCGATTCACGGCATACCACCGATTATTTAGTTCAGCCTTGCCAGAAGTGCTTCTCGCTGCGCCTCATAACCGGGCTTGCCAAGCAGAGCAAACATATTCTTCTTGTAGCTTTCCACACCGGGCTGGTTAAAGGGATTGACACCCAGCAGATATCCGCTGACACCGCAGGCAAACTCAAAGAAGTAAAACAGCTCTCCAAGATAGAACTCATTCACTTCGGGAACATTTACCATAAAGTTAGGTACATGGCCGTCGGTATGAGCCAGAATCGTACCGTTCATGGCGCTCTTATTCACAAAATCAACCGTCTTACCTGCCAGATAATTCAAGCCGTCAAGGTCGACAGGTTCCTCGCCGATAATCAGTTCTTCTCTGGAAGTTTCCACATTGATAACCGTCTCAAACATAATCCTGGAGCCATCCTGAATAAACTGTCCCATGGAGTGAAGGTCTGTTGTCAAATCAACACTTGCAGGGAACAGTCCCTTCTGGTCTTTTCCTTCGCTCTCACCAAACAGCTGCTTCCACCACTCGGAAACATAGTGTACGGCAGGCTCATAGTTTGCCAGAATTTCTACACTCTTACCCTTGCGCAGCAGAATGTTTCTGAGAGCTGCATACTGCAGGGCGTCGTTATTCTCAAAATCATTTTCCAGGGCACGCTTTCGTCCGCTGGCAGCACCCTCCATCAGTTTATCAATATCAGCACCGCTGACTGCGATCGGAAGCAGCCCCACAGCAGTCAGAACAGAGAAACGTCCTCCCACATCATCAGGCACCACAAAGGTCTCATAGCCTTCCTCATCAGCCAGATGCTTCAGGCTTCCCTTCGCCTTGTCAGTGGTGGCATAAATTCTCTTTGCCGCGCCTTCCTTGCCGTACTTCTTCTCCAGAATCTCCTTGAATACACGGAATGCAATTGCAGGCTCCGTTGTTGTGCCGGACTTGGAAATCATGTTGATGGAGAAATCCCTGTCACCGACAACATCCATCAGATGCTTCAAATAAGTAGAACTGATGGAGTTACCGCAGAAATAGATTTCGGGAGTCTTTCTCTTATCCTTACCCAGTACATTGTAAAAACTGTGCCCCAGAAACTCAATTGCTGCTCTTGCTCCCAGATAGGAACCGCCGATACCAATGACAAGCAGTACCTCTGAATCACTTTGAATCTTCTTTGCTGCAGCCTTGATTCTCGCAAACTCCTCTTTGTCATAATCTACGGGAAGGTCAATCCACCCCAGGAAATCATTTCCTGCACCGCTTCTGGAAACCAGAACATCCTTGGCATCCAGCGCCAGCTTTTTCATATAGCCGATTTCTTCCTGAGAAATAAAGGAACCTGTCTTGGAATAGTCAAATGTCACTTGCTTGCTCATATTCTTCTCCTCATCCTTCAGGCGCTTTCCGCGCCCTATTTACATTTTACAACCGGTATCTTCCGGTACCGATAACATCTTAAGTGTAGCAAAGAAATATGGCAAATTCAAGCATCAGGATAAATTTTTAACGAATTTAGAACTCAGGTCGCGAGAAATTCCTTTAACAATGCCTCCAGTTCTTCTTCCGTGACAGCTGCGGAGGCTGTGTTTTGAACACTGTTGTCCGATTGTTCTGTATTTCGCAGGCTGTTGCCCTCCGGCTGTCCCGCCGCCTTTCCCGATATCGGCATCAACTCCACAGTCCTTCGCTCTCTCCTTCCTGCTGTATTTCTTCCTGAGACATCTGCGCCAAGCTTTTTCCGTCTCTTTGAATCCATCTGTCTCACACCGCCAACTGCTTCCCGATATGCCGCTTCCCCGTATAGCATTTCTATATCCTGTCTTGTCACATCAATCCTCGGAGAAAGATGGTTTTCCAGATAATCCACCAGATTTATTTTCAAGATTCGCCTTTTCCCCTTGATATCCACAATTGTCGATACGGAAAAATAAAGATAAAGGCCGAAAAAGCTGACAATATAAAAAGGAAGAATATGCCCCAGCGTAGATCCCTTCAGAATACTCCTGCACACCCCGATTCCCGCAAATACCACGGATAACAACATCGTCTGTCCGGACAGATGATACATCATCTCAAAGGACAAATGACCCAATGAAAGACGATTCAGGAACTTGTCCACAAAAACGGAAATATTGGAAACGCCTCCGCTTAACTCAAAACAGTTGGCAAATTTCAGCTTACATTGCTTTAACAGTTTATTCTTCGTGGTTGCCATATTATCCGCCTCCCGTATCATATTACGGTAGAGCAGGCCCAGAAAAACTCTCAGGAAAATACTGAAAACCATGCAGACCAGCATACAGATTGCAATCCTTTTTTCTTCTACAAACACATCAAACATGACGCACCTCTCCTAACTGATATTCAAAGTAAAAAGCCAATTCCGTAATCTGTGGAATCGGCTTTTGTATACTTACTATTATAAAGGTAATATGTCTGTTTTGACAGGCTTTTTCATCGTCTTTTTTCGGGACTTCGACAGCAAATTACAAGGTTGCCTCCATCATATCATGAACCAGCTTTCTGACATCCTCCTCCGATGCTCTTCCCTTCACAAGCGGGTCATGCAGAAAAGCTTCCACAATCAGGTCAACATCCCTGTTTCCTCCGAGAACCACCTTCATAATCCTCTCGTGATTCTCCACATGAGGCAGAATCAGCTGTCTCACATTCTCCGGCAGACTGCCTGCAACCACAGGACAGATGGCATCTCTTTCAAATACAGCATTCGTTTCCACCACAGCTGTCTCGGGAAGATTTGCGATTTGATGTCCCCTGTTCGGTATATTGACATTGCTGATTACACGGTCAAGTCCGCAAAGTGCCTTAATCAAAAGAATTCCTTCTTCACCTGTAGGCTTTAAATCAATTTCCTCTTCTCCGCTTACCAGCTTTCTTGAACGCTCCAGACGCTTCTGCAAATCATCCTTTCTCCACTGTACGGTTGTCAGACCAAATTTCCAGTTCTTTACCGTTTCAGGATCCTTCAGGTACTCATCCCCGGGCATAAATTCCACCAGATGACGGTCCCCCGCTGCCGCAATCAGCCCATACCGGCGGAACAGATCCATCTTTACCCTGTGTGCACAGTTGAAAGAGGAATTCATCCAATGTCTGTCCTGCTCGTTATAACCCTCCTCAAAATGCTCCTCAATGTATTTTCTGTATATCGGGAATAAGTCATATCCCTTGTAGCTTGCGTAATCAAACCAGGTAAAATGATTGATACCCAGAACATTCACATGAATCTCTCTTCTGTCAATTTCTTCGATGCCCAGTTCTTTTTTTGCAATACCTGCCAGCACCTTCTGCGTGCCAAACACCTCATGGCAGCATCCGAATGCCTTGATTTCGGGGAACACCTCATACAAAGTCTTCACGCAAAGAGACATGGGATTGGTATAGTTAATGACCCACGCCTTCGGGCAATACTGCTTAATCGCTTCTGCAAACTCCACATAAATGGGCAGTGTGCGAAGCGCACGCATCATGCCGCCGGGACCCGCCGTATCGCCTACCGACTGATAAATGCCCAGCCGCTCCGGCATATGTACATCCACTTCCATCTCATCAAAGGTCTTCGGCAAAATGGAGATTACTACGAAATCCGCGCCCGTCAATACCTCCTGCAGACTGTCAATCACCTTGAAATTCCATTTACCGCAAGCATCTTCTCTCGCCATGAGATGATTTCCGATGATCTCATTTGCCTTTGCCGCTTCATGGTCGATATCATATAGCCTGATGGTTCCGGCAATCTGCTCCTCTCTTGCCAGATCAGTCATAAAACTCCATGCCCAGCCTCTGGAGCCACCTCCGATGTAAGCAATCTGAATGTCCTCCACATGATTGTTACTGTACTTCATTTTTCTGCCTCCCTTTCACTCTGTTTGGTTTTCACACTGAAATAATCGAAATCCGCCGTAAATGACAGTCCCGTCATATCATGGATATACATGCCGAAATATGCCCCCGTAAATCCTCTGCAATGCTCATCAGTCAAAATCTCCGTGGTATAGCATTCGCCTGCCTGATGCCACTCTTCTGTCTCTGTATCTTCGCCTTCTATACAGTAATAGAACTGTACATATGTACCATCCTCCGCCACATTGGCGCGCAGCTTGATTTCTCCCCCCTTCGGAACGGGAATGGGTTCCATCTCATCCGTCACGACACCTGTGTCACTTTTAATCAGGGTCAGTACGGTCTGCCCTTCCTCCGTAGCGGTTTTTCCCAAAACATAAAAATTCATGGCATCATACATATAAGTAAGACCCGCCAGCTGCTCCGGATACTCCGGTTCAAACTCCATCTTTGTTTCCGCGTGACAGGATACCGACTGCTGCCGTACACCCAGAAGAGACACATGGTGCAGAGAATTCATGGATTCCTGCCCTGTCAGCCGCAGATATCCCTTCCTTGTTCTGCAATCCGCAAATCCATTGTAATCCGCACGCGGAGAACTGTAGCGTACATGTAATGTGTCCGCATCAAAATCATCGAAGAAACCTTTTTCCTCATCCTCAAGGTAAACTTCTGTGATTCCCTTCGGAGACTCTGTTTCCGACTCCGCAAATCTTCCTCCCGCTTTCAGACGCAGCCATCCATCCTCATCCCATATCATTTTCTGGATGGCGGTCTCCCGCCCCAGTGTACACCACTTCTCACCATTCAGCGGTCGAGAGCAGAGATGCACCATATACCACTCGCCCGACGGCGTCTCCACGATATCCGCATGCCCGCATTTTTGCAAAGCAGTCATATCTTCGCTGTTGGAAGTCAGTATCGGATTTTCCGGTGCCGTCTCAAAGGGTCCCCAGACCGTTTTCGCTCGCGCCATGGTAACACAATGGCCGTATCCGGTGCCACCCTCCGCCACAATCAGATAATACCAGTCCCCGATGTGATAAATATGCGGGCCTTCCGTACAACCGATACCGGAACCGGCATAGACCTTCTTCCGTTCTCCTATCAGATGAAACTCCTGATCCAGCTCCTGTACCAGAACGCCCTTGAATCCGTTAACCATATTCACGAGGTACTTCCGCCCGTCGGTATCATGGAACAGAGACGGATCAAAACCGATGCTGTTTAAGTATACCGGCTCAGACCAGTCACCATAAATATCATCCGTATAGATCAGATAATTGTGTGTATTATAGTATCTTCCCTTTTTTGTCTTTACATCCGTATAGATAAGGAAGAAACGCTCCCCGTCGTAGCTCAGGCAGGGAGCCCATACACCGCCGGATGTAGGGTCTCCGATCAGATTCAGCTGGCTCTCTCTGCGCAGAGGAGAAGGGATTTGCTCCCAATGCTGCAAATCCCTTGAATGAAACAATCTGACGCCGGGCCACCACTCAAAGGTGGAAGTCGCTATATAATAGTCCTCGCCAACCCGGATAATACTCGGATCCGGACAAAATCCCTTTAAAATCGGATTCTGTATCATATCCTTTTCCTCCCGCTATCCCTTTACACTTCCTGCAGTAACACCATCCATCAAATACCGGTTAAAGAACAGGAACAAAATAAATACCGGAATCAGGGACAATGTTGACATCGCAAACATCGGTCCGAAATCCGTTCCCTGTGCATCCGCAAAGCTCTTGATTGCAAAGGAAACCGTATGCTTGGCAGGCTTTGTCAGGTAAAGCAAAGGCCCCATATAGTCATCCCAAGTCCAGTAGAACTGGATTACTATTGTAGTAATGATAGAAGGTCCCAACAAGGGGAGCACTATTTTTGTAAATATCTGATACTTATTACACCCATCGATATAGGCCGCTTCATCCAGCTCCTTGGGCAATCCCTTGATAAACTGCATCATCATATAAATAAAGAAAGGATACCCCAGAAACTTCGGCAGAATCAGCGGTACAAAGGTACCCGTCATCCCCAGACTGTTCCAGATAATATACTGTGGTATCATGAGCACCTGACCCGGCAGCAGCATTGTCATAATCATACAGGTAAACCAGAACTTTCTGCCGACAAATTTTATTCTTGCAAGCGCATAAGATACCATGGTGGAACTGATAACCGTTCCCAGGGTTGCCAGACATGAAATAATCAGGGAGTTTTTAAAAAAGGTACCAAAGGTATATTCACCGGCTCCCTTCCAGCCTTTCGTGTAGTTTTCAATCAACCACTCAGAGGGAAAAAATGAAGCATTATTACCCAGAATTTCGCTCTTCGCCTTGAAAGAACCCAAAACCATCCAGATAACCGGATACAGCATGATAAAGCCAAATGCCACTACAAACAGATGATATAATACGTTTTTTATTGTCTTTTTTGTCTTAACACTCATTTCCGGCCTCCTTAATCCTCATTCTCGTAGAAGACCCATGTCTTTGAGGTCTTGAATACAACTCCCGTAACAGCAGCCATAATAATCAGCATTACCCAGGAAGCCGCACAGGCATAACCCATACGTGCGTACGCAAATCCCTGGTTGAAAATATACAGGGATACATACTCCGTCGCATGATTCGGTCCGCCCTGCGTGATAATCTGAGCCTGAGTAAATGTCATAAAACCGGAAATCAACTGCATCAGAAGATTAAACAAAATAATGGGCGACAGAGACGGCAGCGTAATGTAGCAGAATTTTTTCCAGGCTCCTGCACCATCGATAGAAGCCGCTTCATAATAATCCTTCGGAATCTGTTTCAAACCGGAAGCAAATATCAGCATGGAGGAACCAAACTGCCATGCGTTACACAATACCAGCGGTACAAATGCCCAGGTATCACTTCCGAAAAAGTTAAATCCGGTTGCTCCCATGGCCTTAATTGCTTTTACGATAGGACCGCGGCTACCGAACAGCTGCTTCCAAACCAGAGCGACAGCAACAGAACCACCAATCAGGGACGGAATATAGTAAATAGCACGATACAGACCCTGTGCCTTTGTCGGCTTTGTCAATAACATTGCAATCAGAAGCGCAAATACCAGCTTAAGCGGCACTCCGATAATTACGTACTGGATTGTCACCTTTAATGAATTTAAAAAGGTACTGTCCCGGAATAATCCTATGAAATTCGATAAGCCAATCCACTCAGCAGGTTTACCCACTTGATAAGAACAGAAAGAATAGAACAAAGAAAGTGCCATAGGTACCAACGTTAAAGCACAAAACCCAATGATAAAGGGTGCTGCAAAAACGTATCCTACTGTATTGTCCCGATTCATAAACTCCTTCAGGGTTGTTTTCCTTTTTTGTTTTTCCATATGTAGTAACCCCTTTATTATTTTCTGAAAAAATGCCTCTGATTCAGAAGAATCAGAGGCAAAATCTTTTAGTAGTTTTTCCAGATTTCCTGCGCCTCAGCCCAGAAACCGTCTGCTGCCTCCTGCGCGGAAGAGAATTTACCGCTTGTCAGTCCTTGATAATAGGTCTGCTTCAAAGCATTTTTAATTTCCTCTGCTGCTGCGGGTTCAGCCGGGCTGGAATTTGCTGCATCGGGGAAAGAACCTACCTTATCGATAAATGCATAAATTTTTGCTGTCGTTTCGTCCGTCAGTTCGCTGTCAGCCTGCAACGCACTTAAGACTTCACTGCTGATGGAAACACCACGCTCACAGTTTAAGATCTTGTTTGCCTCAACACTGTTTACCCAGAAGTTTAAGAAGTTAGCTGCAATATCCTTCTTTTCGGATCCGGAGTAAATGCTCAACTGCTGGGAAGAACGAACCACCATACCGGACTGCCCGTCTGCCTTTACACGGGGGAAAGTAGCCAGTTCCAGTTCGATTCCGCTCTCTGCTGCCACCTTACTCAGTGCAGTAAACTGGTTGGAGGAAAGCATTACCATTGCAGCATCGCCGTAAGCAATCCAGTCAGCCTCGATGTTTGTACCGATTTCATTCTGAATACCCCAGTCACCGATGCATCCTTCCTTCATCAAATCGGTAAGCAGTCCCATAATGTATACAAGGGGCTCTGTATCGCCGTTAAATGCAAAATCGGATCCATCCATTGCGAAGAAGTTGTAGCCTTCCTTCCACTGTGTAACGGTAGAATAGGTAACGGTCTCCCACTCAAGAGTTGTGATTGCGGGATTTCCTGTCTTTTCCGTAATTTTACGGCATGCATCTGCAAACTCGTCCCAGGTCCAGTTATCTGTAGGATAAGGAACGCCTGCCTCATCAAAAATTGCAGGATTATAAGCAAAGCATCTTGCGTTAGTACCATTGGAAATACCGGTGATATCGCCGTTTGCCTGATTGGTTGTGGTTGCCAGCATCGCATCGCTGATATTGGTTGTATCAATGGTGCCGTCTGCAATATAATCATTCAACGGATAAATAGTATCATAGTAGGTCAGCCAGTTGTTACCCATCTGGAATACATCGGGAAGCTCATTTGCTGCCATCTTTGCCTGGAAGGAAGTCCAGTATGCGCTGCCGTCCAGATACTCATACTCAATATCGATTCCCGTTAATTCCTCATACATCTCAATTACCTTAACGGTTCTCTCATGACGGGTATCGGAACCCCACCACATGATGCTTAATGTCTCTCCGGAATAATCGGGATACTCACTCTCTTCCGCAGGTGCCTCTGCACTTGATTCAGCGGGTGCTGCGGAAGCTTCCTTACTTTCCTCCTTGCTTGCCGTACTCTGGCTGCTCTCGGTACTTGCTGCTTCTCCTCCACAGGCTGCAAGAGAAAGTGCCATCATTCCGGCCATTGTCAGTGCCATCACTTTTTTCAACTTCATCCTAATACCTCCCATTATATTATATAGATTCGTTTTCACTACAAAATTTCTCCAATACTTTTCTCTCAGAAATATCCTGTAGCTTATGGAAATATTCTATAACCCTCTTTTTTCAAATAATACAAAATAAATATGCGTTTTTCGAAAATACCACAGATTTTTTGACTTTTCCAAAAATTTTAACCTATAAAGCTCTTGTTTGTTTGTATTTATAATGTTATAATTCAACAATCTCATATCCTATTGATTCGCCGTTTTTATTCATTGTGCACATAGGATATACGCGTGCAGAAAACCACGCAACACCCAAGACTGCACTATAAAGTAGATAAAAAAGCATAAAGGGACATAAAAATGTACACAGAAGACAATAACGACGGCATTTATATAGAGCGGCAGGTTCGTGTTCCCGGCTTCACCATGAGCTATGAACACTTTCACAATTATTATGAAATTTTCTATCTGAAAACAGGTAGCTGCATTTACTCCGTGAACAACCGTCTCCATCATCTGACTGGCGGAGATGTTTTTATCGTCACACCGGGAGACTCTCACTCTACCAGCTATGAGGGTCTTGTCCCCTGTGAAAGAATCGCTGTTTATTGCATGCCGGAGGTACTGCCGGAGCTTTTCCGGGAAAAGCATGCCGATATTTGTAATAAGCTCTCCCGCTCCGGAAAGGTTGTCCTGGTAAAAAAAGGGCAGCAACAGATAGAAACACTTTTGAACACCATGCTGGGAGAGAACAATATCCCAGACGAATACTCTTACGAGCTACTGCTGTTGCAGATGCTCGAGCTGCTTTTGGCGCTACAGAGAAACGGCATTTTCGTGTACGAACAAATTCAACAGGATACCGGTATCAGTCACGACATCGAGGAGGCTCTGCAATACATTGCTCAAAACTATTCCATGCCGCTCACTCTGGAAGAGGTTTCCAGAAAAATAAATCTGACGCCTACCTATCTGTCCAGAAAATTTAAGAAGGAAACCGGCACCACGTTCAAGGAATACCTGAATTACATTCGTATCCGTCAAGCCTGTCAGATGCTCATCACTACCGATGACTCCGTGACAAATATTGCGGTAAACTGCGGCTTCAACAGCAGTAATTATTTTAAAGACTGTTTTCGGCGCATTAACGGTGTCTCACCCAGAGCATTCCGGAAACAGTCCAAAAACCATTCTTTCGAATACGAAACAAAGCGCACTATTGACCCGGTATAAGAGCGGTGTTACATTCAACACCACAATACCGGAGCTTAAAGATAACAGGAGTGAGAAAACTATGATATACGCTGTAGACAACTTTGGCGCTGCAGGAGACGGGCGCACCAATGACACGGAAGCAATACAGGCTGCCATCGATGCCTGTGCCAAAGCAGGTGGCGGACGCGTTCTGCTTACCGGCGGACACACTTACCGCGCAGGAGCACTTGTTCTGCGTTCCTATGTGGAGCTTCATCTTGAGATGGGCGCTGTTCTGAAGGCCAGTGATTGTCTGGAAGATTTTAATCTTTTGGGGCAGGGTACTGTGCAGATAGAAAAAGTAACCGTTCCCACCTATGAAAACTGTGAATATTCCGGCGGTCCTACTCTGCACTTTATTTATGCAAAAGACTGTGAATACGTATCCATTACCGGAAGCGGAAAGATAGACGGAAATGAAAAAATATTTTACGGAACAGTCACCCCATGGCATATCGATGGCGGTTTCTACCCCAGGGTTCCCCTGCTTTTCCTTGAAAATATCAGTCACCTGACTTTACGTGATGTAACTCTGACAGGAAGCGGTTTCTGGACAACACACCTTGTAGGCTGCAAGGATGTGCTGATTGACGACATCCGCATCCTGAACAACCTGAAACTGGCAAATTGTGACGGTATCGACCCTGACCACTGCCAGAATGTCAGAATCGCAAACTGCCATATTGAGTGCGCTGACGACTGCATCGTATTCAAAAATACTGCAAATGCCATGCAGTATGGAGCCTGTGAAAACATTACCGTAACCGGCTGTACCCTGATTTCCACCAGTGCTGCAATCAAATTCGGAACGGAAAGTGAAGCGCCCTTCCGCAACATCACCATACAGAACTGCAACATCAGCCGCAGTAACCGCGGTATTTCATTGCAGCTGCGAGATAAGGGCTGTATTGAGAATGTCTGCTTCTCCAATATCAACATTGACACCAGACAGTTTTCTCCGAACCACTGGTGGGGAAAAGCAGAACCGATTGCCATCACTGCGCTTCGTCGAAAGGTGGATACCAATGTTGGCTATATTCGCAATGTGACCTTTGAGAATATGAATTGCTGCAGCGAAAGCGGCATTCTTCTTTATGGGGATGATTCGGTAAATATTGATAATATTACATTCGACAATGTAACTGTCCGTCTCACAAAAAAGACGGACTGGCCCAAGGGAATGCGAGACTTGCGTCCCTGCCCCGGCAACATTCAGGAAAAAGGAACTGTCCACGCTGTTTACGCACGCAATGTGAAAAATGTTACTTTCAGCCGCTTCTGCTCTGTTATTGACGAAAATATGAAGCCCTTTACAGAAGAGCCTGTTGCCATGTCAGATACTGAAAATTTTATTTTAAACAATGAAAAAATGTGCTGATGAAGGTAAGTATCTTTGCATTGCAGAATAATTTTTGATTTGCTATACTACAGATAGATTGAAAACATAAGGAGATGAATTCCATGAAATACAAGACACAAGGTACCTGTTCACAGGAGATTGAAATTGAGTTGAAGGACGGTGTCATTGAATCCGTTAAATTTACCGGTGGCTGCAATGGAAACTTACAGGGTATCGGCGCACTCGTTAAGGGTATGAAGCCCGAAGAAGTGATTGCAAGATGCAAGGGAATCCGTTGCGGTTTCAAACCTACCTCCTGCCCTGACCAGCTGGCAAGAGCACTGGAATCCATGCTTTAAATTTTGATTGAAAGGCATTTGCAATGAAAAAAATTGTTTTGACAGGCGGGGGAACAGCAGGACACGTTACCCCAAATATTGCTTTGCTTCCGGCTTTAAAGGAAGCCGGATACGAAATTACCTATATCGGTTCCTATGACGGAATTGAGAAACGTCTGATTGGTGATTTTGAGATTCCCTATGTGGGTATTTCCACCGGTAAATTCCGCCGTTATCTTGATATCAAGAATCTGACTGACCCTTTTCGCGTTATCAAGGGGTTTGCTGAAGCACGAAAATATCTGAAGGAGTACGAACCTGATGTCGTCTTTTCAAAGGGCGGTTTTGTCAGTGTCCCTGTCGTCCGGGCCGCAGCGTCGCTTGGTATTCCCTGCATCATTCACGAATCAGATATGACACCGGGACTTGCGAACAAGCTTTGCATTCCTGTAGCGACAAAAGTCTGCTGTAACTTTCCGGAAACGCTGAAACTATTGCCGAAGGACAAAGCAGTTCTCACCGGCTCTCCTATCAGAGCAGAACTTTCTCAGGGCAACAAACTTGCCGGGCTGGATATGTGTGGATTTTCCGCCAACAAGCCGGTCATTATGGTAATCGGCGGAAGTCTCGGCGCCGCGAATGTCAACAAAGCTGTCCGGGAAGCACTTCCCCAGCTGCTTCGTGATTTTCAGGTCGTGCATCTTTGCGGTAAAGATAAAATAGACAATCTGCTCTTAAACACGCCCGGCTACAAACAGTTTGAGTATATCAAAGCAGAATTGAAAGATTTATTTGCCATGGCAGATATCGTGATTTCCCGTGCCGGAGCAAACGCCATCTGCGAACTGCTCGCTCTGAAAAAACCGAACATTCTGATTCCACTTCCCGCGTCCAGCAGCCGCGGAGACCAGATTTTGAATGCCCGGTCTTTTGAAGCCCAGGGCTTTTCCATCGTAATCAATGAGGATGACCTGACCACACAATTACTGGTCGATAAGGTTCAGGAGCTTTACTTTACAAGACAGTCTTACCATGATGCCATGAGCCAAAGCGGTCAGATGGACTCCATTAAGACCATTATAAAATTAATTGAAGAAGTACAATAAACAAAATCCCTGCGGTTTTCTGTTCTATTGATTGACAGCACAGAAAACCGCAGGGATTTTTCTTTCAATATATCATAAAGCCTTCATAAACTCGTAAACCCGCGCTTTCAGCGCTCTCTTGCCTGCTTTCGCAGGCTGTTTACTCGTTAATGGCGCAGGAAAACCAAATGCCGCCTTCGGCGTCGCTTGGTTTTCCTATGCGCTCATTATTCTACATTTCACTTTCATCATAGACCGCTCTGCTGCCGCCGATAAACTTCGGTCTTGTTCTGGCACATACCACATGTGCATCGCCAATCTGTGTCGTTCGAATTCTGACAGGAACAGCCACATCCCGCAGATGCATCCCAATCAGGGTATCTCCGATGTCCATTCCCGCATGCGCCTTTATATGTTCCACCGCAACCGGATGCTCAAAGGCCTTCCATGCCGCTGTTGCAAAGGAACCACCTGCCTTCGGCTGCGGAATCACATTTACAATTTCATAACCGTATCGCATGGCAGCTTCTTTCTCCAGAATAATTGCCCGGTTCAGGTGCTCACAGCACTGAGCCGCAAGGTAGACACCTGCCTCCTGCGTCGCCTGATAAATACCGCCGAACACCACTTCAGCCAGATCGGGACTGGAGAAAGTTCCGATGCTTGCACCACCTACTTCACTTGTAGAACAGCCCACCACAAAAATATCATTTTCTTCCGGATGCGCTGCATCCAACAATTCCTTAGCCGCTCTGTATGCCTCTTCGCCGATTATAGTCATTTCCTTCGTCATAACAATCCGCTCCCTAATGCTCACCGATATAGCATGTCTCCCCGGGTTTTACCTCCAATAAGTCATCCTTCGTGGTCACCCAGACAGAAATTGCCGTTGGATTGTACATGGTCATTCCGTCAGCGGAAAACTCCTGACTGCGCACTGCCTGAATGTAATTATATATCTCCATATTGGTTGCGTACCAGGTATCTTCCTTTCCTGACATCTTCTCTACAAATTCCTCTATCACACTCCAGTCTCCGGAACGACCAAACTCAAAACTGTGTCCCCAGACATACATTAACGGAAGTTCATAGAACCCTGCCGGATTCATAAATTTGTCACCCAGTTCCAGCAGATGATTGTTATGATGGCAGGTAGGATGCCACTCCATAAAATCCGCCGGCGGGAAAAATCCGCATGTATCCTTTACCGTTCTGGAATATTTAATGCCGAGTGATTTTGCGATTTCAATTACCTGACAGTCATAATTTCCAAAAGCATAGGACATGCCCTGTACAAGCTTCCCCGTAAGCTTTTCCAGCATTTTTCTGTCTTCCTGGATTTCCAATACCATCTGCTGTCTAGTAATAGTGGTTGGATTCCTGTGCTGTACCCCATGACAGGCAATCTCATGTCCCGCATACACTTCTTGCAGCTCCTCTGCACTGACATAAAGTTCGTTTCCTCCGCTTAATCCTAAATTGCCGGAATTCAGA
Source organism: uncultured Lachnospiraceae bacterium (assembly GCA_945913255.1). GTDB lineage: Bacteria > Bacillota > Clostridia > Lachnospirales > Lachnospiraceae > Acetatifactor. The sequence goes on along the minus strand of CAMEDC010000014.1, from coordinate 8,037 downwards.
TGAAAAGTACCCTTCATCCCATGACTGCGCAGCAGCTCCGCCAGTCTTTTATCAAAGTACTGTCCATCGTCATAACTGAAAGTTAGCGCCTTTCTAAGTCCCCTCGGGTAAACAAATCTCATTGTAATACCTCCCCAAAATATATTTTTCTTCTGCATCAAAGTAACTTCAAATTATTTCGAAATTACTTTATCAAATTCTATATTATTTTACAAGTATAGAATCGACGACCAACGTGGTTTCCACTCTGTCAAAGGGAGCTCTCACATCCAGTTCCTCTGTCAGGTCAAGAACAGGCTCACCATCCACATCAAAGTGTACTCTCCTGATACCGCTGCTTCTGTCACCATCCACGCCGGGTCTTGCGTGATAAGTATTCCAGATGGTACCGTCCTCGTCTGTCACGTACGCATTGTGACCGGTGCCAAACTCCCCCTCCATACTGCGGGAGGTAAGCAAAGGATAGTTTCCCTGTCTCCAGTTTGCAGGGTTTAACAAATCCTTTCCTTTTTCAATCTGCAGCAACCCAACCACATAAGAGGTATCTACGGCCGCACCGGAAAAGGTAACAAAGAGTTTATCATCTCTCATCAGTGCAAAGGGTCCTTCAACCACAAAAGTATGATTATTGGACCAGCCATAATCAGGCTTTAAAAGCACAACAGGATCTGTCAGAAGCTTCCAGGGTTCCTCCGGATTCAGCTTAGCAATATACAGCCATGCTCCCAGATCCTTCGGCAGAAACTGTCTCTGGGACCATATGACATAATAGTCCCCTTCCCATGGAAAACAGGTCATATCCAATGTGATTTCCTTTCCGGCTTCACATATATCACTGCCATCCTTTCTCACTATCCTCCTGGGTGCCGACCAGTCCTCACGCTTTATGGGATTGCCGCCTTCCTTCAAAACCATAATATGGCTTTCTTCCTCAAAAAAAGGTTCCGGCGTACATGCATGAAAAATGTATAATCTGCCTTCTATCTCGTGAAATTCCGGTGCCCACAAAAGTCCTCCGATTCCCGGATAAGTCACACTGTCCAAAAGCAGATGTTCTTCCGCATTCACAAGTTCAGGAATAGAATCCGCTTCTCTGATATATAAAGTATGATTTCCATCTGCATCATTTGTAGCAATAAAGTAGTACTTCCCTTCCCAATATGCAATGCAGGGATCCGCTCTGTTGTATGCAATGGGAAAATCATAATGCTGCGCGTGAAGCTTTCCTGTAATCTGATAAGTGCCCGGAATCTTAAAGTTTACCCCGGAGAGATCCCAATCCACTTTTTTCTCATCCGTCGTACCATCACTGTACAATGCAGCAGCCTTTACTTTTCTCAGGTCTTCTTCGTTGGAGGCCACAACCTTTTCAGGGAACTGTGTCCCTACATGAAAGGGCGTAAGAAGTTTCTTTTTCAGACGATTCTCAACTTGTTCCGAAATCTCCAGCACATTCTCCGGCACTGCCCCTTCGATCTGCTTTTGCAGTTCTTCCGTAGCAGGAACAGCTGACTGCCCTGCAGTGTTTTGCGTAACAAGCTGTTCTGCCTCTTCCCTGCTGATTAAATCGATTTCTTCATATCGCACGAAGTCCCGGGTAGTCCACAGCACATAGCTTTCCGGCTCTTCTTCCTCACCGTCTCCACCGGCGCGTTTTGCTACAACTCCGTAGGTTCCGTCCGCTTTTGCAAAAATACGGGGCATATGTAAACTCTTTGGATTTAATGAACCATCTTCATTTTCTGTGGCCTTTGGAAACAGAACGCCGGAATTGTGATTCAGCGCCTGCCATTTCTTCCCGTCTTCGCTCAGCGCAAGATGCATACTGTAAGCAAGTCTGGGATCGTAATATATTTCATCAATAGGTTCTCTCGTATAACAAAGTAAATAAGCCATAATAAATTCTCCTTTTCCATTGAAAATTTTTAAAGCATACTGCTATTTACACTGACCGGATATCTGAAAACACTTGATTACATCGCTTCCTTCTTTCACAAAAGCAATGAATTGATCAATCGCCGCATGGCAGGTAATAAGTTTCCCGCCGGTGACAATGGTTCCGTCTTGAGTAAATATCCAGTTTCCCTCTGGCAGGTAAACCTGTCTTTCTTCAGCTCCCTGCTCATAGATGGGAGCCACCAGAATATCTTCCCCGTATAAGTACTGATCTTCCAGAGTATAGCAAATCTCGTCATCCGGATATTCAAAGAACATGGGACGCATAACAGGAGCTCCCGTCCTGCTGGCCTCGTCCATACATTTACAGGTATAATTCTTCAGTCTTTCTCGAAGCTCAATCAGATCTTTTATGATTTCATAATTTCTCTCTCCGAAACACCAGATCTCATTATCACCGCCGCTGGGTTCAATAATTCCCGGATTCTTAGGCACATGGTAAGAAGGACGAATTCTGGAACCGTGCAGTCTCATAACAGGGCAGAATACACCAAACTGAAACCACCTTACAATCAACTCTCTGAAATAATCGCTCTCGATATCTCCGCTCAGGAATCCTCCGATATCGGAATTCCACCAGGGAATTCCACACATCCCCATGGAGAGACCGCTTTTTATACTCATTTTCAGATTCTGGAAATCCGACGGAATATCTCCATTCCATACAATTGCTCCGAACTTCTGGCTACCCGGATATGCTGCTCTGGTCAGTGATACCACTTCCTCCTCTCCCTCTGCCTTCAATCCATCATAAAAAGCTTTGCAATAATAATATGGATACAACTGTGCTACCTGCGCCCCATTCCCCAGGTAATAGTGCAGATGTCCCGGCTGCTGGGGATGAACCTCCGGCTCTGCTTCATCCAGCCAAAAGGTCTTTATTCCATAATCGTAATAATTCTGTTTGGCTTTATTCCAGATAAACTCCCTTGTTCTTGGATTCATCGGGTCTATAAAGGTCTGCTGTCCGTAAAAATCAAAAGTACCATACTGGCCGTTCTCCGTACGAACCAGCATATTTCCCTCGCTCATCTCCATGTAATTCTCGCTCCCAGGATTGATGGTAGGCCAGATAGAAACCACGGGATGAATTCCCATTTCCTCCAACTCCTCACACATTGCCTTTGGATCAGGCCAGTACCTGGGATCAAATTTCCACTCCCCCTGTTCGGTCCAGTGGAAATAGTCAATTACAATGGCATCAATCGGTATACCGCGTTTTTTATATTCTCTTGCCACACCGAGCAGTTCTTCCTGACTTTCATAGCGTAGCTTACACTGCCAAAAGCCTGCAGCCCATCTGGGAAATTTTGGTGCGAATCCCGTCAGTGTGCAGTAAATCTTCATCGTTTCCTTCGGCGTCTCTCCCGCATAAATCAGATAATCCGCCTGATATGCGCTGTCTGCCACAAACAAGGTATGATTTCTTGTTGTTTCACAACGCCCCGGCGCCGGATTATTCCAGAAAATACCGTATCCCAGAGAAGAATACAGTACCGGCAGCGTTGATTTGGTATTATAATGGATAATCTGGCAGGTACTTCCCTTTCTGTCAAAGAGATCTTCCTTTTCCTGTCCCATTCCATAGAAATGCTCTCCTTCATTGGCATCGAAAATCACTTTAATCTGATAATGATTCCCTTCCGTATGCATATTTCTGTTTGTATAGTCTCCTTCAAAGCGGGTATGCAGAATTCTCTTATCTTTTCTGTAGAAATCCAGGATTCCGCCATACCAGATATTCCCCGCTTCCATAGTTGCACTTACCATACCGTTTTTGATGGTTGCTTTTGTTTCATCTCCGAAGACCTCACAGCTATCCGGCTCCCCGGGCTTCAGCAGTGTCCAATCCTCATCCATAATCTCTGCATTTTTCGTGCTGCGTACTCTCAGGCAATTCGGTCCCCATGGCTCGATTACCGTCAGCTCGTCCTTTCTTTGAAAAATCATTTTCTTGTCTTGTAATGTGATTTTACCCATAGTCTCTCCTATCTGCCACTCATATCCTGATTAGTATTACCTCTGCATATTTGTTTTTCCGGATTTATCTTCTGCTCTTATTTTCCGTTTTTTGCTGGTTGTGACTGACTTCCGGTTTATGTCTGCAATACTTGCTTATTCCGCTTATTAAATACAATCCAGCATGGGAAATCCTTCATATCCCAAAAACACCTGGCGAATTGCTGTGTTTCTCCGATTATCTTCACCCGGTCTCTGCGCATGATAAGCAACATACAATATGCCATCATCATACCGGAAGAAGGAATTGTGCCCGGGACCTTCCTGCTCCTTTGCGGCAAATGCCGAAAGCACGGGAGTTATCGTTTTCCTCCAGTTCTTAGGGACAAGAGGATCATCCGCTGCATTGCAAATCAAATATCCTATTACATAAGAATAACCACCGGCCGCACCTCCTGAATAAGCTACATATATCTTATCCTGCAGTTTCAGTACATAAGGTCCTTCATTGTTGATGGTACCGCCCTGATTTTCCCATCCATAGAGAGGTCTTGATATCAGAATCGGATCACTGACCAAAACCCATGGTTTATCCGGCATAATCTGCGCAATATACAGCATGGAGCCGGAGTCGTACGGTGTGCCGATTTCATATCTTTCTGACCAAATCAAATAGGACTTCCCCCTGTTTTCCAGATATGTCATATCCAACGTAATTCCCTTTTCTGTCAGCGGTAATCCGTCTTTTTTCAAAACTCTGACGGGATCTTCCCAATCCTGTGGTACCATAGGATTACCATTTGCTTTCAGGTGCATCATATGAGACTGTGGTGCCCATTTTTTACCACCTACCGCAAACAGAATATATAGTTCGCCGCCAATCACATGCGCTTCCGGCGCCCAAAAGGTCTGAATCAGATTTCTTTTTTCATCATACCCCAATATACAGTTTTCCTCATACCCAGGTGTAAAAAGTCCCTCCACGGTACCCGCAGTCCGAAGATAAAGTCCAACTGCATCCGTATTATCATTAGTGGCCAAAAAATACCATTTTTCTCTCCATTGAAACAAAGTCGGATCGGCATATCCCTCCGCCAGAGGGAAGGGAAAAACAGTACCGGCAGGTTGTCCGCTCTTAATCATATCTTCTCTTGTATGGGGAATCCATACTTTTCTGATTATTATCGCCTCCTCATCCGTCAGTACAAGCTCATCCGTAGCCTCCTCAATCTGTTCCTTATGTACCTCTGCATCCACAAGGCCTCTGTCTTCAAACCTGACAAAATCTGTTGTTGTCCAAAGATAATACAAATTCTCTCCCACCCTGTTTCCGAGAGAATCAACATAAATACCATAGATCCATATCGTATTATCCTTCCTGCAAATAATCGGATTGGTAAGTCCTCGCTCTAAAATGACATTATCATCGGATATCTCTCCCTTTGCAAACAAAATACCGTAACCGTTTCTCAGTTCCGTCTCTTCTTTTTCCGTAATAAGAGACATATGAATACTTTGTGCTAAAGCACTGGGATAGTGTATGCCTGACACCTTTTTCGTATACAGTCTTAATTTGTTTCCATTTTGTTCCATCATAACCAATCTAACCCCCCTAGCATTTTAGAATATGAGTTCCCTTTCCCTTCGAAATACACAATTCTTAAGATTCATTTTAACAAATAGCGCAAAAAAAGAAAGGACATATCCTACAAAAAAATTGATATATTCTCATTCCTGCCACTTCTCACTTTTTCTCTTCCTGAGAATATAGTAAATAGAAAACATAATATGCTACAGGAGATATGATTATGCTTCTGATTTCTTCTCTTCTGTTCGGAATTGCTTCCAGCCTGGATGCACTCTTGGTCGGGATCAGTCTGGGATTACGCAAGATACAGATTTTTCTCTGGCAAAATCTTCTGATAAGCCTTGTTACCCTGTCCGGCACCTGCCTTTCGATTGCCGTCGGTGAAAAGCTGGTTCCTTTACTGCCCATGTCAGTCGGCAGTTATGCAGGAAGCATTGTGCTGATATTATTGGGCATTTACTATATTTTGAAATGGATTCCGGGATTTATCAGGCAGCGCAGAAAAATCTCCCCCAATGAGATAATTCAGGCATGTCATACAGAAAAAAAAACTTCCCTGAAGATGCCGGAAGTTCTGCTTCTCAGTTTTTCCCTGTCTGCAAACAATATGGGAATGGGGCTTGCTGCCAGCATGACAGGTTTACCTCTCCTTCCTGCAGCCGCTGCTACGGTATTCTGCTCCATCCTTTTCCTCTTTCTGGGAAACCGCCTGGGAAAAACGCATCTGTTACTCTTCCTCCGCCATCAGGCAGACCCAATCTCCGGTATTCTGCTGATTGGACTGGGTATTTCTCAATTTTTCTGACTATCGTTCCCATTCTTCCGGAACAGTATGTCTCTACCGCGAAAAGGAAATCCTTTTCGCATTACATACCACAATTATTCGCATAAAAAAACGCCTTGGGGGCAAGATGAAAAAGATAGAAATGTGAAACTTTCCAATAGGAATCAGCATTCACTGGCGCGAAATAAAGATGCTAAAGAAAGTGAGATTACTAATCATGACACTATCTTCAAAGTTGAGTGAAAACATCAAATACATCAACACAGAACTTCCTGTCGGGACAAGCTTTGACTTAATTACAAGAGACATGTATTTAGGGGAAACAAAAGCTTTTTTCCTAGGAGTAAACGGCTTATGTAAAACAGATGTCCTTCAACAGATTTTCTCTGATTTACAGAATCCGCTCTATGTCCCAAGCGGACAAATTGAAGATATCTTCCGATACGTCAGGTCAAAAATCGGCTACGCGCAGGTTAATCTTTCCGACTCCTGGGAAACAATTTTCCGCAATGTGTTGAGCGGTCCCATTGCTCTGTTCATCGACGGCTTTCCGCAGGCTGTTCTGATTGATGCGAGAACCTATCCCGCCAGAAGTATTGCCGAACCGGATTTGGAAAAAGTCACCAGGGGTGCACGGGATGGTTTTGTGGAAACACTGTTGTTCAATGCGAATCTGATTCGCAGACGAGTCCGTTCCCCAAAGCTTTGTTTTTCCATGCACTCTGTCGGAACCGAAAGCAAGACCGATGTTGCCGTCGCTTATCTGACCGACTCTGTAAACAAAGCACTTCTGCAGAAGCTTTCTCAGACAATAGACAGTTTGCAGGTATCTGCCCTGACAATGGGAGCAAAGAGCCTGGAGGAACTGCTGCTGCCCAAAAGATGGTGGAATCCTCTTCCCTCCATCCAGATTACAGAGCGCCCCGATGTTGCGTGCAGCTATCTGCTGGAGGGACACATTCTGGTATTGGTAGACAATTCGCCTCTGGTTCTTATTTTCCCCTGTACCATATTTCAATTTACCCAAAGCCCGGAAGATTACTATAAAAGTCCCTCAGTCGGCACTTACTTCCGACTGGTAAGATTTCTGTGTATTCCTGTCAGCCTGTTATTAATGCCTCTTTTTCTGCTGCTGACAGCATATTTCCCTGATTTTTCCAACCGATGGGGACTTTTATCCTCCGGCTTCTTAAGCAAGAGCAGACTGTTTTTCTATATCCTGGTGGTTGAATTTATACTGGATTTATTCAAATATTCTTCCTCCTTAAGTTCGGGGAAATTTTCCGGCTCTCTGTCCATGATAGGCGGACTGATTATTGGTGACATTGCTGTCAGTTTAAACTGGGCCTCCGTAGAAGTTCTGTTTTACGGTGCCGTCACGCTGCTGGCATCCCTATCCATCTCCGGTACGGAATTCAACGATGCTCTTCGTCTGTACCGAATCCTGCTGATTGCTGCAACAGGCTTTTTCGGACTGCCCGGATTCCTGATCAGCCTTCTCCTGGTATTTTTATCCGCAGCCACCACTCCTACTTTCGGAGGCTTCAGTTATTTCTGGCCACTGTTTCCTTTCAACAAAAAAGCCCTGGGCAGGCTGCTGTTCCGCAGCCCGACACCCAAGGCACAACCATCTTCCATATGGGACAGAGGAAATGTGCGCCACTAGGCGCACAGGAATAGCCGGGGACGGAACATCAGGGAATTCCGGACAATAAAAAAGAGCGATAGACGGGACTCGAACCCGCGATTT
>CAMEDC010000013.1 GCA_945913255.1 uncultured Lachnospiraceae bacterium | reverse complement strand
CATGGCAGGAACGACTTAAGATTCAGAGGGCACATGATGATGTTATGGATAAGATAGGACGAACTTTTTTCGAATAAGAACATCAAGAATAATGGGGAAAAATAAGAGTATAATAAACAAATAATATTAGATTATGGTTCCTATATCACAAAATAAAAGGAGAAATTGAAAATGGCTATTCACATTAAAAACTTTAATATTCAATCATACCGTGGAATACAAAATCTTACATTAGAAAATTTAAATAGTATTAACATTTTGACCGGTAATAATAATAGTGGCAAGACTAGCATCTTAGAAATATTATCAACTGTTGATAATCCTCAAGATATTGGAGCTTGGGTGTTACCTTCTAGGACTACTAATAGCCGCATTCGTAGTCATTCATTTTTTAATGGATTTTCTAGTATGTTTCCTGTCGATAATGAAAACAAGTATGTATCATATGAATTTTTAACTTCAGATAACATAAAGACTCAGGTAAAATTAGAAGGAGAATTAGAATCTACACAAATTCCTGAAGATGAAATGCATCGATTGAATGGTTTATTAAGAACAGGCTCCTCTAAAGGGGAAAGTGAGATTATTGATACAACATGTTTACATTTATCAACATTTATAAATAATCAAATAGTAAATGAATATACTTTATACGATTTTCAAACAAGAATATCAAGATTTGTAAACAAAAAACCCTTTTTCGTGCGAACAACCTATGTTTCGCCCGTTGACCATGCCACTGGAATGCTCTATCTTGATGATGTTTTAGCTGATACTCAACTGTATGAGCAATTACTAAATATACTTCAGGAATTCGATAATAATATTATTAGTATCACTTCAATAAAAACTAAAAATGCAATACCTGAATACATGGTATTGACTAAGAATCATCATTCTGCTATTCCTTTAAACTCATATGGTGACGGAATGAAAAAAGCCTTATTATTATTAAGCGCCATTGTACGTTCGCAAAATGGAATTTTGTTGCTAGATGAATTCGAAACTGCTATCCATACCTCTGCAATGGATTCCGTTTTTTCTTGGTTATTACAAAGTGCCCTAAAGTTGAATGTTCAAGTTTTTTTAACTTCTCATAGTAAAGAGGCTATTGACAAGATATTAAAAATGAATGATACCATTCAGTCAAACATCAATGTTTACACTTTGTATAATTGCAATGGTAATAATTATGCACGAATGCTAAATTGCTTAGATGCAATAAATGCACAAGATAAATTAGGATTGGAGTTAAGATAATGAATAATATAATAATATGCGAAGGCTCTACAGATTACTATCTCCTTCAGTACTATATGCGAGAAGCCTTAGATTGGAATGATGACAAACAAATTCAATCAAATATTTTAAAAATACCAGGTCAAAAGTCTAGAAATTTAATAAAGGATTCGAATATACTAACCATTATGTCTGCAGGAGGATGTAGCAGACTTACAGAAGGTCTTAATGAAACATTAACGAGAAATTATTTAACACCACCTGACTTATCTGAAATGTATTCAAAAATTATTATTGTTACAGACAGAGATGAACATGATACTGAAAATGATTTTATTCAATCCATTCAATGCAAATTAGACCATTTTAATGTATCTTACACAAAAACACTTACCAATAACAACTGGATATCATGTGAAATGAAAAACCAATTAGGAATACTAGAAAAATTTGATATTTTACTGCTTGTTATTCCTTTTGAGCAAAATGGTGCCATGGAAACTTTTCTACTTGATGCAATTAGCAATGAAAACCCTTATGACAAAAAAATAATACAGTCATGTAACTCATTTGTCGACAATGTTGATCCAGAAAAAAAATACTTAACCTCTAGAAGATATATCACTAAGGCTAAGTTTGATACATATTTTTCAATAAGAACTCCTGCAGAACAATTCGCAGAAAGACAGCAAATATTAAAAAATGTCAAATGGGAACAATACACTAAAATCCAAACAGATTTCTTAAAATTATCCGAAATATAAATGTACCCAAATCGTACCCAACGCCATCTAAAAAATCCCTACAAAGCCCATAAATACAGGCTTTGTAGGGATTTACCTTTTTATTCAAACTCTATCGTTCCGGGTGGTTTGCTGGTCAAATCGTAGAATACGCGGTTGACTCCTTTTACTTCATTGATAATCCGACTCATGACCTTCTGCAGCACCTCGAAGGGAATCTCTGCTGCCTCTGCTGTCATAAAGTCGACTGTATTTACGGCTCTTAATGCGACTGCGTAATCGTAGGTTCTCTCGTCACCCATAACGCCTACGGAACGCATGTTGGTAAGCGCTGCAAAGTACTGGCCGATGGAACGGTCCAGACCTGCATTTGCAATCTCCTCACGGTAGATGGCGTCCGCATCCTGTACAATCTTCACCTTCTCAGCGGTAACCTCGCCGATAATGCGGATGCCCAGACCCGGTCCGGGGAAGGGCTGACGGAAGACAAGCTTTTCGGGAATCCCAAGCTCCAGTCCTGCCTTACGCACCTCATCCTTGAACAGGTTGCGCAACGGCTCGATGATCTCCTTGAAATCAACATAGTCGGGAAGGCCGCCTACATTGTGATGGGATTTGATGACAGCCGACTCGCCGCCCAGACCGCTCTCCACCACATCGGGATAGATGGTTCCCTGTGCCAGGAAATCTACCGCACCGATTTTCTTTGCTTCTTCCTCGAATACACGGATGAATTCCTCTCCGATGATTTTTCTCTTTTTCTCCGGTTCCTCAACACCTGCCAGTTTGCTGTAGTAACGCTCCTGCGCATTGACACGGATGAAGTTTAAGTCGAACTGTCCATTGGCTCCGAATACCGCCTCCACTTCATCGCCTTCGTTCTTTCTGAGAAGACCATGATCAACAAACACACAGGTCAGCTGCTTGCCGATTGCTCTGGACAAAAGGCCTGCTGCCACGGAAGAATCCACGCCACCGGACAATGCCAGCAGAACCTTGCCGTTGCCCACCTTTTCCCTGATCTCTTTAATTGTATTCTCCACAAAGGAATCCATTCTCCAGGTTCCGGTACAGCCACAGATGCCCCTTACAAAGTTATACAGCATCTTGCTGCCCTCTTTCGTGTGCAGAACCTCCGGATGGAACTGAATGGCATACAGATTCTTCTCTCTGTTCTGCGCCGCTGCCACGGGACAATCAGCCGTATGTGCCACAATTTCAAACCCCGGTGCCACTTGGGAAATATAGTCGAAATGACTCATCCAGCAGATGGTGGTTGGCTCAACATTTCCAAACAGAGGAGAGTTTGTGTCCACCATAACTTCTGTCTTGCCATACTCACGGACAGGTGCTTTCTCCACCTTTCCGCCTAACACATGCATCATCAGCTGCGCACCGTAGCAGAGTCCAAGTACAGGCACGCCCAGTTCAAACAGTTCCTTTCGATAAGTGGCAGCACCCGGCTCATAGCAGCTGTTAGGGCCGCCGGTCAGAATAATTCCTTTTGGATTCATAGCCTTTATCTGCTCCAAATCCGTTTTGTAGGAGTATATTTCACAGTAAACGTTGCACTCCCTGACGCGTCTTGCAACCAGCTGGTTGTACTGACCGCCAAAATCAATGACAATTACTTTTTCCTGGGAAAGTATATTTTCCATTGAAAAGTTCCTCCTGATTTTGTAATAACTACATGAAACTGCTATTATTATAAGTTACCCCCATCAGGTTTACAAGTTTTTTCTTTCTTTAAGACAAAACTGATTCCTATTATGTCCGATTCGGATCTCCTTCATCAATCTGATCTACAAAGTCCGACAGCGGTCTGAAGGTATAACCCATTTCTTCCCACTTTGTCAGAAGTTCATCCAGAATTTCCCCATTTGTTTTGGAAGTACTGTGCAAAAGTACGATTGCTCCCGGATGCACCCGGGTTGTCAGCTTCTTCATGGCCTCCTCATGACTTGGCTGCTTATCTGTATTCCAGTCCACATAGGCAAGGCTCCAGAAAAAGGTGGAATACCCCATATCCTTCGCCATCTGAAGATTTTCAACGCTGTATTTTCCCTGAGGTGGACGATAATACATGGCAAGTTCCGCTCCCGTCGTCTCGTGAAAAAGCTCAGCCACATCTTTCATCTCTTTTTCAAAGGATACCTTGTCGGAAATTTTTGATACATCATAGTGATGATATGTATGATTACCTACCGTATGGCCGTCCTCCACCATACGTTTCGCAATTTCCGGCGCTGTCTCAAGAAAATGTCCCACGACAAAAAAAGTGGCAGGCGCATTATGTTTCTTTAAGGCATCCAGAATCGGCTCGGTATTACCGTTTTCATATCCGCAGTCAAAGGTGAGATACAAAACTTTTTCTTCGCCTTCCGCCATATAGTAGGCATTATACTTTTTCATCTCTGCCACGGAAGCGTTTCCCGTGGGTTTTTCTCCTGCTTTCTTTCTGAAACCCAGTCCCCAGTTCTCTGATTCCGACACTACCTCCGGCGAATTTATCGCCTGCCCCGCCGTCTCCTCTGCCTCTTCATGAATCTCCGCCGCGGCTCTTCCCAATAAAAACATGGCTCCCAGAAACAGCAGCGTGGGAACCACATTTTTCAACCGAATTTTTTCTTTTATCCTGACCGCATCCTCCGCGAATTTCTCCGCAAAATCCTTCACATAAATTGTTTTCATGGCAAAAACACTCCGGTTTTTCCTTACAATTATATGTGACCGGTATACATCAAATACCTTTCTTCTCCCATTCCGTCAATATCTTCTCACACTGTTCCGTATCAATGTCCTCCACAGCGTTCTTCAGTTTTGCAAACAACTGCTTCTGGTCATCCGCATAAGAATATGCTTCCATTTCTCCGATAACCGACTCCATCTTGTCAAAGTCCAGTTCTTCCATGGCGCTTCGCATAGATTCAAACAGCTTCTTCAGTTCATCCGATGTAATCACCTTTCCATCAGTGGTCTTTTCCGAAGCTTCCTTACAGTAAGGCGCAAGAATTTTATCATAAGCAAGATATTTTTTCAGCAATATCGGCGTATTCTGATGAATGGCATCCGTATCTTCGGCATTGCCGGCATTCTCCATCTTTTCTGCCAGTTCCGCCAGTTCCAGGGCTCCGATTTGTCTGGAAGCACTCTTTAATGCGTGTACCTCAATCGTATAGTCGCGCCACAAACCCTGCCGCTCGTACCCGGCAATCAGAGAAGCTTTTTTCTCTATGACGCGATAATACTCCTTCAGTACAGCCCAGAACAGTTTTTCGCTTCCGAGCAGTCTCATGGCTGCTCCCGTATCCAGTCCGGGAATCAGAATCTCTGTCTTTTCCTCTTTTCGTGGCCCACTGCCCTTTTGTATTTTTTCGGCAGGCAGCCACTTCTTCAGCTTAGCCGTAATGACCTTTAGTTCAATGGGCTTTGCCACAAAATCATCCATTCCCTCACGAATGAACAATTCTCTGGTTCCGTCCACTGCATTCGCCGTCAGCGCGATAATGGGTACTTCTCCGTTTTTGCCCAGCATGCGCCTGATAATATGCGTGGTTTCCACGCCGTCCATTTCCGGCATCATATGATCCATAAAAATCACATCATATTTCTTATTCTCTATCTTTTCAACGGCTTCCTTGCCGCTGACAGCTGTATCGATTTTCATTTTCAGTGGCTCAAGAAGCCCCCTTGCCACTGTCAGATTGACTGCATTATCATCCACAATCAATACCTCTGCCTCAGGTGCGATAAAGTCAAAGTCCTCCTCAGACATCTCCAGGAACTCTGCTTCCAGATTTTCGCCTTTGAGAATACTTGCAAGACTCAGGGCATAAATAGGTTTCTTTACTACCCGAACATTCGGAATATCATATCTTCTCGTAGACTTAAACTGTATCAACACGATACAGCTGATGTCTTTGTTTTTTCTTACAAAATCCTGTACATAATCAGTAAACAGAGGTTGCTCCACAAACAGATATCGGATTCCCCGTCTAGTCAGCTCATCCAACTCTTTCTCTGAAGGCATTGCCAGATACTCAGCCCCCATTCGCAGCAAATCCTTCTCCAACTGTTTTTCGATAAACGGGCTGGCAATCAATCCGGCTGTCTCAACGGATTCCTGCAGAGGGCTGATGGAAGGATTTCCGTTGATGACCCTTTGCGGCAGTGAAAAGGAAAAGCTGCTGCCTTCACCGTATGTACTCTGCACCTTTATCTCGCCATGCATTAAAGTAAGCAGCTGCTTACAGATAGCCAGACCAAGGCCTGTTCCTTCTATATTCCTGTTTCTCTTACTGTCCAGCTGCTGGAAAGACTGGAACAGCTTGCTCATATCTTCTTCCTTGATGCCTCTTCCGGTATCCGTAACTGTTACCTGCAGTTCAATGGTATCCTGGCTTTTCCAGGCAAAATCTACCGCTAAATGCACCATTCCCTGCTGCGTGAATTTCACTGCATTGTTGGCTATATTTACCATAATCTGTTTAATCCGGATACTGTCTCCAAGCAGTTCCTGCGGCAGCTGTGGATTAACATCCATAAGAAACTCAACACCCTTGTTTCCGATACGGGTTCCGATGATATTCATCATGTCATTGATGACAGACATCGGTTTATATTCCACTTCCGTGATATCCATTTTACCGGATTCAATTTTGGAGAAATCGAGAATATCATTGATAATCGTGAGCAGAGTCTGCCCGGAGGACTTAATCTGATTCACATAGTCTCTCGCCAATGGCGGAAGCTCTTCCCTCAAAGCCATCTCCGCCATGCCAATCACCGCATTCATAGGCGTACGTATTTCGTGACTCATATTTGCAAGAAAATCCGATTTCATTCTGGACGCCTTTTCCAGCTCCATATTATTCAGGTAAAGTTCATACTTACTGTAAGCCAGCTTCGAAAGAAGATTAGCAATCACATACAGTGCACGGGTTGCATTCTCCACCTTCTCTTTTCGGATAACTTTCACCTTCTTTGCAGCTGCAATATACTCATCCGGATTTACCCCGATCTCTTTTGCAACCTTCCGAAGTTTCTCCTCATCCGGTTCCTCTATCAACACTTGTCCGCCGATAAAGCATCCTACCATCTGACCATGTGCCATAATAGGCGCGGCAAAATCTACCAGACCGGCATGACAATAGTAAGCACAGGATGCACCTGACTTCAGCGCCTGCTCCGCACCCATTTTGTCACACTGTTCACAGCGTCTGCGTCCTACTTCTGACATTCTGGTATGTTTCATACAAAAATCCGAAAAACGGGAACCCGTTGTAACCGGCACTCCATACCTGTCCGTCGTCAGAGACGCCATACCCGTCAGCATGGAAAAAGAATCCTGCAGCATCTGCAGCATATCGACATCAACTAAATCAGTAAGATTGATTTCCTCCCCGATGATTTCCATCCTTTTATCCTCCGTTACTCGAGTATTCCTTCAATAGTCATCGATAGCCGTTCCATATCAATGGGCTTCAACAGATAACCCTGAGGTTTCAATACCAGCACTTCCTGAATCTTTTCTCTGTCAGATACCCCTGTGAGAAATACCACCGGTAAATCTTTCAGCTTTTCATTGCTGCGAATTTTGTTCAAGATTGCAGCACCATTTTCCTCCGGCATCTCGTAATCCAGCAAAATCAAATCCGTTCTCTTGTTTTCCAGAAATTTCATAGCGACCTTGCCGCTGATAGCCGTTGCCACATCATATCGTTCAGAGAGATGGTTCTTAATCAGTTTCAACACACTGCTGTCGTCATCCACCACAAGAATATGCTTCCTGACAGGCAGTTCATCCGGAAGTGATATATCCATCTTTTTCAGAAGTTTTAACGCCGCTTCAATCGGGTCTACCTCCTCAAAACTCGCCTGTTCTGCTGCCGGGAAATCTGCCGAAGAAAAAGTATTCTTTTCCCGGGAAGCTCCATTCCCCCTTGATTCCAGCATTTTAACCACCGCAGTCTCAATATTCTGGGAAGAAATCGGCTTTCGCAAAACAGTGGCATCCGACAGAACAGCAATCCTCTCAAATTGTTCGCAGTCTTCATCGTCCCCTATGACCACAATCGGAATTTTCTTTTCCTTTATCTTTCTCTCAACATTGCAGAATCTTCGGATATCATCCTGTGTTTCTCCCCGAAGGCAGTAGACAAACACATCGGGATTGATATACTTCAAATGGTTCAATACATCATCATATCTGTTTGAACAGCTCAGGCACTCAAAGCTGAAATCCATATATGTGAAGAATTCGTTCATAATCGTTTTATTATTCCCGCTCAATAATGCCGTGTATTTCATAGGCGCCCCCTCCAGGATTATCGTTGGTACTTTTGTGTCGTAATTTTATTATATCAAATATCAGTAAATTATCTACAATATTTTACAATTTTCTGCAAATTTTTCATCAGTAAAGGAAATATTAAACTTCTGTTACACCCCAATCAGCGCATCAAAAGTTCCCACCATATTTAACCGGCCGTAACCCCATTCCCTGTTCGGGTACACCTCATCGAAATTCCGGGAAGCCCCCCTGACAAAATAATTCTTGATTTCACGGCTTTCCACAACCTGGTTATTTTCCTCTACCACCGCCCATTGCATGAACTGTGCCACGGCTCCGGCAGTAATTGCTGCCGCCAGAGAACTTCCCGTCTGTTTTCCGTGGATTGTGGATACATTGACCCCCGGAGCGGCAAAGTCAGGATTGATGGCTCCTGTTCTGGTGAACCCGCGCCCCGACTCAATATAAAAGCTGTTGTTTGAGGCATCATAGGTGGACACACTGATAACATCCGATGCCATAGCGGGCTCTGTCAGGGTAATGTAGGGTGTCGGTGTCAGGAAGTATACAAAAGTATTCATAAACTGCGTAATAGGGAGCCACAGATGAAATGTCCCGTTATGGATTTCCCCTGCCGCCTCTACCCGGAAGGTCCAGATACCCGGCGTCGGTTCCTGTACACGTAAAATCACCAGTTCCTCTCCCGAAGCAGGCTCCACCAGTGTCCCTGTGATGGTGATTTTCGTTCTCTCATAAATAAATCCATAGGTGATAACATCCCGGATCCCGAGACGTATGGCCGGTATGGTTTCCCCGCCCGGTGAACGCACGGACACCGTAAACACATCCGGTACATTGCCCCAGATTTCCATCAAAAATCCCTGGGCATCTTCACCAACCCGAACCTCCACCGACTGTCCTTCTACCGCATCCTGTCTCCCGTTTTTCAGACTTCCCTGAAAATGGTGATCTGCATTTCCTTCATTCCCGCCGCACACCACTACGGCGCGGCTTCGTCTTACCGCAATATTGTCCAGGTATCTGGACAAGGCAGAGCTGCCTGCATGATCTCCGTAATTGGTACCAATTCCCAGGCAGAATATCACCGGTCTTAAAAAGGTTCGGGCAAAGCTGTCACCGTACTGAACAGCCAGCATGATGTCTGTCTCCTCATAGGCCGGCACTCCCTGGGGAATCAGATAAAAGTCCCGAAGGTACTGCTTGCACTCCTTCAGTTTCACCACCACAATATCCGCGCCCGGTGCTGCCCCGAAATAGGTCAGCCCGTTTCCCAGGCGGCTCCCGGCCGCAACTCCTGCCATGGCGCTTCCATGCCCGATGGTATCACGGCTCGGCACAACACTATAAGGCTCCTGCGATTGCAGAGCCCGGTCAATGTCCTCCCGTGTGTATTCCGTTCCATAAAAAAACCCGGCAGGCGGTTGCCCCGTCTGTATGGTCTGGTCCCAGATGGCGAGAATACGGCTGCTGCCATCCTCATTCCGAAACGCCGCATCCGTATAATCAATTCCCGTATCAATCACTACAATCACACAGCCGCTTCCATCCAGCTTCAGAGGTTCCCGCTGCACCTGGGTAATCCCGCTGACAATGAGACTGTTGGGGTCGAAAGGCTCCCGGCTGCCGCCCGCCGGGGCAGACGCTCCCGGGGCAGCACTTCCGACATTCCCCGTGCCCGTCCCAGCCGCTCCACTTTCCTGCATCAGTCCGTACAGCTTGGGAAGGCTTCTGTGAGAATACAGATAATCATTGGGGGAAAAACCCGTATTACGATTTACATAGATGATGTTGAAGAGATTATCCACATTGACATAGCAGAGGTCAAGTTCCTCCAGTCCCACTGTATTCAGTGGAAAATCAATGATAACATCATAATAATCGTTGGAAAGTATTTTCTCTCTGCATTCCTGTAATGAAGCAGGCATAAAAAGCCCCTCCCTTCGCAAGTTCGTATCCTACTGTATGCGAAAAAGAGGGGCTTTGTGTCTGTATTTATTTTATGCCAGTTCAATGTTTCCGGCAGTAATGCACTTACCGGAGGTTCTGTCAAAGAGCAGGATGTCATCGCCCTGGATATCCATACCCATCTCGGCGCCGATGGGGAAAGTGATGCCGCCGAAAATAACGCCTGTCAGCAGGAAATTGCCGATGCGCAACTTCACAGTGGATTCCATACCGGTAGGCATTGCACCGTACACAGTTGTTTTCAAAGGACCCTCTTTTCCAAGCTTGATAAATTCCGGACGCACACCGATGACAAAATCTTCATTGGTGATAACAGGTTCCTCTTCCACGCTGTAATCATTTTCCTCCACCATGGGCACATGATAGTTGAACTTTTCGTCCTTGTTGCTCTTCTCAACAGCTTTTTTATCCTTCAGACTTTCTTCTGCTTCTGCTGCCGCTTTTGCTGTCGCCTTGTCTCTGTCCTCCTGCCACTTTGCAACATCAACAGGCTGACTGGGTACAAATTTCAATTTGATTCCGTCCAGTGCAGTCAGTTCCAGCTTGCCGTCTGCTGTCTGTTTTCCCTTTGCATCAATAAAATTGATGGAGGGATTTCCCACGAAATCAGCCACAAACAGATTGTTCGGACGATTGTACACATCCAGTGGCGCCGCATACTGCTGCAGCACACCGTTGTTAATCAGACAGATTTTTGTAGCAAGGGTCATAGCCTCCATCTGGTCATGAGTGACATACACGAAGGTGCTGCCCGTCTCCACATGCAGACGCTGCAGCTCATATCTCATTTCCAGACGCAGCTTGGCATCCAGATTGGACAACGGTTCATCCATGAACAGCACATCCGGCTCGGGAGCCAGCGTTCTTGCAATTGCCACACGCTGCTGCTGTCCGCCGGAAAGCTCTGCGGGATATCTGTTCATGAACATACCGATTTTTACAATTCTTGACACGCGTCTCACAGACTTATCAATCTCTTCCTTTGTGAGTTTTCTGGTCTCCATAATGACTTTGCCGCCAGCCGTCACTTCATAATTCTCATTCAGACTCTGCCTCTTAGAAGAATAGGAGGCCTTGATGCTTTCCAATTTAGCGATCAGCTCCTCTGCTTTTTTCTTCGCAGCCACATCCGGGTCAGAAGCCTCATGAATCTTATATCCGTACAGTGTTTTTGCGGTATAAATGGAAAGGGTAAAGGCATCAATAAATTTCAGATAAACCTTATCTAAATCCATTTTGCCTTTCTTATCACGGCATTCTTCCACCAGCTCCACTATCTTTTTGCCGTTGCGAAGCGCTTTGATTAATTCCGCTGTTGTTCTCGCATCCTCATCTACCTTAGCCATAGGCTCCTTGATGTTGCTGAGTCCGAAGGAAATGTTCTGATAAACGGTCATATTGGGCCACAAAGCATAGTTCTGGAACAGGAAACCAACCTTTCTCTTATTGGGGGGAACATTGATTCCCGCATCACTGTCAAATACCACTCTGTCGCCAATCTTTATCTGTCCGGTAGTGGGCGTCTCCAGACCGGCAATCATACGCAGGATTGTGGTCTTGCCGCAGCCGGAAGGACCAAGCAGGGTGATAAAGGAATTGTCCGCGATGTCCAGATTCAGGTGATCAACCGCATAATATTTTCCCCAACGTTTTGTTATATTTCTCAATGTAATCTCTGACATAATAAAACCTTACCTTTCTTGTTTGCTCTAATTGCTTCCGATTCCGTCATCCAGACTGGCGCCGGTCAGCTTGTTTACAAGCGTATTGAAAATCAAAATGGTTACAATCAGAATCAGGTTAATTGCGCTGGAAAATGCATACAAGCCCATCTCATCGAAATAATCCAGCGTAGTGGAGAGAATAAAACCCTGCGTACACAGGAGCAGGAACAATGACAATTCTCTTAAACAGGTCATGAACGGCAGCATATATCCGCTGATAATGGAAGACTTCTGAATCGGTACGATAATACGGAACATTCTCTTGAACCATGGTACATTCTGTATAATCGCAGCTTCCTCTATCTCATTGGACAACTGCAGCATGGAGTTTAATGCACTTCGGCTCGCAAAGGGAATGTATTTTATGGTACCTGCGATAATCAGCAGAGTATATGTGTTAAACAGGTTAATTTTCTCATTGGAGAACAGAATAAAAAATGCTGCACCCACCGCTATGGACGGCATCAGGTACGGAAGGAATGCCACGCCGTTGACATAGGATGCCCACTTACTCCGACGGTTTTTAGCCACCGCGTAACCAATCAACGTTCCGATGGTACCTGCCAGCAGTGCACAGCAAACTGCTACAAGAAGGGTTCCGGCAAAAGCGTGCCAGATGGTCTCGTTATACAGAATGCCCTTCTGACCGTACATTCCGTTCTCAGTGATATTTTCGTTTGTAATCCACCACTTTGTAGTCAGATTGCTGACATCCTTCGTATACAGGAAACTGTAATCTCCGGGATTGGGAAGAAATGTCTCCAACGCGAAGGAAAAAATAGGAAAAATGCTGGTAAAGAAGGTCAGAACAACCATAACAACCGCAATAAGGTACTTGCCAACCTTACCCAGATTTATTTTAGACAGCTGCCCGGATTTTCCTGTGACCGTTGTATAATTTTTCCGGCTCTTTAAGCTTACCTGGTTCATAGTAAGGATTGCCACACCGAATATCATCATAATGATTGCCAGGATACTGGCCTCACCGGTATACTTGGAATTCAGTGAAATGTACTTGGTGGAAAGAGTAGTCAGTCCCAGATAATGGGGAACCGGATAGCTTCCCATCGCGCTTCCGAATACCAACAGAATCGTGGAAAGAATTGCCGGTTTTATCATGGGAAGTGTAATGCGGAACATCGTTTTCCACTTGGGCGTATCAAGAATGGTTGCCGCTTCTTCCAGATTTGCGTCCATATTGCGGAAAATACCGCCAATCAGAATGTATGCAAAGGGTGCGTAGTGCAATCCCAGCACAATGGAGCTTGGGAAAAGCCCCTGGCACCACCACTTTGGCATTTCAATTCCAAAAAGGGAAGCCAGCAGTCCGTTGGACGTTCCTACCACTGCATTGCTGTTGAACACATTCTGCCATACAACAGCAAGTGTCCACTGCGGCATGATATAAGGGAAAATGAAAATAGAGCTCAAATACTTTTTAAATTTCAGGTTGGTTCTGGTTACCAGGAATGCGAAAAATCCACCGTAAAGGATAGAAATCGTACAGGTGAACACAGCCAGCAGCAGCGTATTCCAAAGCGGTTTCCAAAGATTTGTCTTTGCCAGCTTGCTGGTAAACAGATCAACATAGTTGACAACTGTATAGCCGGATGTTTTTCCGGTCAAATGGGCGTCAATCGTACCCGGATGAATAATCAGTGTGTCTTTAACGATAGCAACAATAGGTGCTACCGTGGTAAAGGTAAGTACGATACCGAACAGCAGCAGGATAATGTTCTGCGGCTTGGAAAGGTACGTTTTTACCCTGTTCGCCATGTGTTTGCTATTCATAAGCCACTCCTTTCCTAAAAAAGCGGGGTGCCGCGCACCATCGGTACGGCACCCCACCTGACAGTTGCTGTTATTCCGCACTGTATTTGGTCAAGAGTTCAATCCAGCTACCTACAGTAAAGGCTACAGATGCACAGTATTCGGGATCTTCCAGAACCAGTTCGCCATCTGTTGTCCACCAGTCATAGCCGCGGTCATTCTTACACTCAAACACATTCTCACCTGCTTCATTGTAGCCGCCCTTGCTGTGCTGATAGGTGGTCTCAATCGCTGTTGCCACCTCAGGATTGGAAGAATAACCGCCCATATCCTTGCCCCATGCGCTGAATCCGTCTTCCGTGCAGGTCATGTATGCAATAAATGCACATGCAGTCCAGGGAAGAGGGCTGTTATTTGTTACAAACAGGTAATGGCAGTAACCATAACCGCCGATTCCGGTATAGCCGTCTTCATAAGCCGCAACCTTGATGTTATTCAGGGATACACCCGCAGACTCCTCTACAGAACGAAGCTTGGAGTATACCAGCAGACCGCTCTGATCTGTTGCGGAATCGGTTACCAGGGTATTGCAGATAGGCCCATCGTCAGTCTGTGCATTATAGCTTTCCACCCACAGCTTAATCCATGCCAGTGCATATGCACCGTCTGCGCCAAGTCCCAGATCCTCTGCCTCAGACTTCATCTCATCGATGACAGGCTGGAAATATGCCTTGTCACTGTCATCCAGTGCTTCAAAAGCTTCCTTCAGCCATGCTGCGTACTTATCCTCAGTCAACATATACAGGAAGTTCTTTCCTACGATTTCAGAATCAATGTCCATGTAAAGGGAATGATTGCCTTCTGCCACGAAATCCCAGCAGTTGTCATAAACGGCATCACCAGTGCAATTGTACATAAATACCTTATTCAGCGTCTGCAAAGGAAGAAAACCTTCGTATGCGTCAGCGGTGGTTCCGTTTGCATCTGCCCACTCCTTGGGAATGTATGTTTTCAGGATACCCGGCTGAACCATCTTTGATTCAATCTGGTTGCCGTCCTGAATCAGGGTCATTGCAAAGGTTCCTGTCTCCTTCAGGGAATCAGCTGTCAGCTGTTCGAAAATCTTGTTGTTCTTGGGCTGCTGCCACTCATACTCCATTGTGTAGGAAGAATCGATGGACTGCAAATATTCGATGAACAGGGGAAGCGCAGTCTTACCGCGGCTGGAGTTTCCTACGCCATAGAAGGTTTTACCGTTGGACTCCTCGATGGCCTTCTTGGCCAGTTCCTCCATGGTCATTCCCTCTGCTTCCTTAATAATCTTCTCAATCTCGGAAAGGTTTTCTTCTTCCTTGGGGGCTTCTTCCTTAGAAGCCTCCACAGCCTCATTGTTTTTCTGTTCCTCGCTTCCTGCAGCGGATGCAGGTGTGGAAGAAGTGTTTTGCGGTTCGCTGGAACCGCAGCCTGCCAATGTCATAGCCATCATCGTGCCGGCCAATACCAGTGATACAATTTTCTTTTTCATGTTTGCTCCCTTCTGCCTGCTGTTGCAGGCATGTGTGTTTCGTACATCTTGTAAGATAATTATATCCGCGAGGGCAGTCAAAATGAACTGGGCAAAACTGTTATCATTTTAAAAATCCTGTTATTCTATACAAAAGAATAACAGGATTATCTGTTTTTGTATCACTTATGCACAATGATATGCTTATTCTCTTCGGTTTTGATATTCGGATGGCGTCATGCCGACAATTTTCTTAAAGGTGCTGGAAAAGTAAGTAATATCCCTGTATCCGACCTTCTCTGCCACCTCACTGACACGGTTGCGGCAATCCTCCAGCAGTTTCATGGCTGCCCGCATACGGTATCTGGTAATGTATGCGGCAACCGTGTAGTCCGTCTCTTTCTTGAACAGATGACTTAAATGCCCTTCACTGATGCCGATAGCTGCAGAAATTGTTCCGATACTGATATCACTGTCCCCATAGTGCTCCGCAATATATGCCAGTGCTTCTTTGATGTACCTGCTCTTGTCCCCCGTTTTTCCGGAGTCAGACAGCACTATCTGTTCCTCCTGCTGCTTTCTGTCATCCCGCTGCTCCTCAATTTCCTTCTTCGCCCGCAGCACACACTCCTCCAGTTCCCCGTCCTCAAACGGCTTCAGAAGATAGTCAAAGGCATAGTAGCGAAGTGCCTGTTTGGCATACTCAAACTCACTGTAAGCTGTCAGGAAAATAACACGTACCTCATTCCCCTCCTGCCGCAGGTTTTTCAGTAACTCAATACCATCCATGCGCGGCATGCGAATATCACTGATAATCAAATCCGGCTGGAACTTATGTACCGCCTCCAGTGCCTCCTCTCCATTTGCAGCCTCTGCCACCACGGCACAGTCCAGGGAGGCCCAGTCCGTCTCCATCACAATGCCGCGTCTCACAACCAATTCATCATCTACCACCAATACTTTCAACATCTTCCGTTCTCTCCTTCTGAAAAGGGAATGTCAAAATAACAAGAGTGCCTCTCTGTTCCTGTCTTTGGATTTTCACGCCGAAGCCTTCCCCGTAATGCAGCCGGATAATCCTGTCCACATTTCCCAGTCCGATATGCCCCGTGTGTTCCTGCATTCCACCGTTGTTCAACCTGTCAATGACTGCCTGTTCAATCCCACAGCCGTCATCACTGACCGTCACCACCAGTTTCTGCGCTTTTTCTCCCTCTTCTACAAAGGCCTGTACCCGGATATGTCCGTCCTCGCACTCCGAAAGTCCGTGAATCACCGCGTTTTCCACAATCGGCTGTATCACCAACTTAGGCAGTTCGCAATCTGCAAGTTTTTCATCATAACTGCAGGTACACTCAAATTTTCCGTTGAAACGGATACGCTGTATCTCTGCATAACTGTTCACCAGTTCCATCTCTTCCCGCAGCGTTGTAAATTGTTCCCTGGAAATGCTGGCTCTGAGAATTTTCGCCAGTTTGGAAACCAGCGTTACAATCTCCGGTACATGATTCGCTTTCGCTACCCACTTCACCGTGTCAAGTGTATTGTACAGGAAGTGAGGGTTCAGCTGCGCCTGCATCATGGCTATCTGAATTTCATTCAACTGCTTTTGCTGCTCCACCTGTTTTTCCATATATTTCTTTAAATCGGCAGTCATGTAATTGAAGTTTCCGGACATCTGTACAAATTCCGTGGTAGGCCAGTCCTCCTGCATATGTGCATCCAGATTTCCGCTCTGTACCTCATACATGGTTTCATTCAGCACATGAATGGGTCTGGAAAGCCGGTTGCTCAGCTTAATTACCAGAAGAATACACAAAATCAATATCACTGCAATCATAATAAAAAGCACACTGTACATAGAATTGACCGTGCTGGCAGTAAAAACCTGCGGTCTGAGCAAAACCGTGTAAAGCCCAATTCCTTCCATTTCATCCAGATATATACTGTTTCCGCCTACATCTTCCTGAATCGGTTCATTCCTTAGAAGTCTGCTACGAAGTACCTCTCCGATATTCTCGCTGGCGGCAGTTCCCGCATCATATACAGTCTCCAGAAAGCTATCCAGAATGCAGATGCCGTCCTGTCCTCCATAGGTTCCCTTCAACACTGTCTCAAACTCCTGTACCCCCATGCTGATGACAAAAAAGCCTGCGCTTCCATGCCCATCCTCTATGAGCATTGCCGCCTGAAGAACTGCCTGGGTTGAAGGATCATCCGCACTCGACACCGCAAGACCTCCGGGGTTCTCCGCCGCCTTACGTAGAATTCCCCAGTAGGGTTCCAGCTTCCTCTGATAAGTCCCGGCACCGGTAGAATATCTGCAGACCCCTTCCGAATCATACAGTTCAAACCAGGCATAATCGCGTAATTCCTTTGTCTCCCGGTAAAGCGTTCTGTAAATCTCATTACTGTTCCCGGCTTCCGACTGACGCAGTGCTGCTGCGATTTCACCGTTATCGGAGAACTCCTGTGCCAGTGCTTCAAATTCAGCAAACAGCTGTTCCAGCCTCCCGTTGATCTCCTCGGCCTGCTCCATGTCCATAACACGATAGTCCCTGGATACCTTCATCTGAAACATCTGAATCAAAAACAGACTGCACACTGCCAGCGGAAGTACGGACACAGTAAGGAAACACATCAGAAGTTCCTGCTTAAATGTTTTTCTGCTTCTTTTTCTCATGTTCTATTCTTCGCCCCGCTCCGCCATAATTTCCGCCCAGAGTTTTAAAATTTCTTCTTTATGAATTCCTGCCCACTCCACATCAAAGTCTAATATTTTCATATTCGTGTCGGAAGGTTCCCTCAATTCTTCCCGTACGGACCTTCTGTAAAGTCTGTCCACAGCCAGCTGCTGCACATCCTCTCCTACAATAAACGCAAGAAACCTTTTCGCATTTTCTTCATGCTCCGCTCCCTTGACAATGCCGCACCCATCCGGGACTGCGCTGGTTCCCTCCTTCGGGTACACAATGGAAATATCCGCACCCTTTGCAATCGCTTTTAAAGCTGTTTCCTCCAAAGTGAGTCCCACGGCCCGGACACCTCCTGCGACCTCCTCAACTGCCTCACCGGAGCCTTCGGAAACATTGTAATCAAGTGCCTTTGCAAACTGTTTCAGAGTCACTTCCGGATCCATACCAAGAACCTGAATCATGGTAGCAAGCATGGTATAGCTGCTTCCTGATTTCATAGGATCTCCAAAAGCAATATTTCCCTGCCAGCGCTCATAAAACAATTCCTGCCAGCTACAGGGTGCCTGACTGCTGTCTACCAGCTTATTGTTATAAATGAATACAATAGGAAGCTCCGTAAAAGGCGTATATGTCTCAAAACAGTCTTCGCAGGCACTGTAACTCTCAATGCCCCCGCCAAACATAACATCGCAGGTAAACTCTCCTTTACTTGCCTGAATCTCCTCTAAAAGCTCGGAGGTTCCCCCTGAGCAAAGTTCCACCCAGATTCCGGTTCTCTCCTCAAATTCTCTGATAATGGGCTGGTAAACCTCTTCTTTATGGGAGGTATAGACAACAAGCTTTTTTTCTTCCGGAATGGAAACACCTGCATTCTTTTCCGCCTGGCAGGCTGTCCCGAAGAATACTGCTCCAAGTATAACTGCCAGCATTGATAACCTTTTTCGGAAAGTATTTTTTAACATCGCTGTCCTCCCACCCTGCATGAAAATTACAATTTCATTGTAGCACAAAAAAGGACATCTGCCAAATATGGCAGATGCCCCGCTACTTACATTAATCTACAGTTTAAATTTACCAACTTCTTCGCCAAGCTGTACTGTAACTTCCTTGTTGGCATTGGCTTCTTCATTGATGTTTTCCATACTTTCTGTCAAATCGGAAGCCACTTCCGTAACGCTGACAACACCCTTGGTACTTTCCTCAACAGCGACATTAACTGCTTCCACGGCTTCCTTAATACTGTCAATATTCTCACGAAGCTCCACGCTATCTGTTGCAAACTCCTGCATGGTTGCGCTCAGATGTTCTACATCCTTCTGATAATCTCTGCTGTTATCCAAAAGCTTTTCATAACCTGCCATGGTAGTTTCATTTACAAAGCGAATCATCTGCTCTGCCTCTTTTGCAAGGTCATTCACCGCATCGATTACTTCCTTGCTCACTCTCTGGATTTCCTCTGCTGCCTTTGCTGAATTCGCCGCCAGAGAACCGATTTCTCCTGCTACTACCGCAAAGCCTCTTCCCGCCTCACCTGCTCTGGCAGCTTCAATATTTGCATTCAGAGCCAGCAGACTTGTCTGGTCGGTAATATTCAGAATTTCCGTAGTGAGGGCATCAATCTGTTCTACTGCTTTGGAGCGCTCAATTTTCTCATTAACAACCTTGGACATTTCCTCCGTCTGTTTAGAAGCTGCCTCTCTGTCGTTCTGTGCCTGATTGTAAATCTCCTGCACCTTCTTTGCTGTTTCTCTGGAGGAAACACTTTCTGAGGATGCTTTATTAGCAATGGAAACCACCGTAGCATCAATACTTCCCACAGACTCATTCACCTGGCAGAGTGATGCACTTGTCTCTTCCATGGCAGCACTCATTTCCTCCATGGTGGAAGACACATCCGAAATACCGTCCTTCGCACTTGCAAGGCTTTCGACTACATTTCCCGTAGATTCACCCAGCTTCGCAGAATTCTGTGAAATATTCAGCATGATTCCCCTGATGTGCTCCAGCAGTGTATTCACATTTTCCGCTATCAGTTCCAGTTCGTCGCCTGAGTGAATGTCCAGTTTCTGTGTCAGGTCTCCTTCGCTATGTACCAAATCGTAAATCTTCCGATCTACCTTCTTCAAACTCTTCATCACACCGCCGACTACCAGTTTCAGCAGAATAAAGGAAGACACCAGACAAATGGCTGCAATTTGAAGCGTACTTCTCCTGGCTGCATCAATTCTATCCTGTATATATGACGCATCATAGTCGCATCCCAGGATTCCCACCACGGTTCCTGTACTGTCATACACAGGCATGTATGCAGAAATCAAGTCGCCATACTCCGTGTGAACAATAGATTGCTCCACGTAATCCTCCCCTGCAAAAACGGAAGCGAAATATGAATATGGCTCTTCATACGCCAGACCCGGATACGCTTGTTTTTCACTTGCATCGGCATCTACCCCATAGTACAAATTGTTGTCATCATCTTTATATAGCGTAAATAAATAGGCAATCCCGCAGGTCTGCTGTACCTGACGCAGTTCTGCCAGAAGACTCTTATATGCTTCACTCTCCTCCGAACCGGCCTTTATGGTTGCCAGCGTATCGCCATCCACCGTATCATAGGCGACTCTGACTGCCATTTCCGCCTCTTCCACTCCCAATTCAATCATTCCTGTCTTTACACGGGAATAACCGTTTATCCCCATGATTGCACATACTTCCAGCAAAAGTATACTTGCCAGGATCATTACTTTCGCCTGAACGCCTAATTTTCTGACCTTATTCTTCTTGTCCATACTGATATGCCTCCTAAACGTCAATACAAATTAGCATTACAAGACAAGAATACATCCAACATGGTCAGAAAATCAATCCCTAACGTGACTTTTTGTCGGGAATACACACGTACACATCTTATTTTTCAGTTCAATTGGCGGTGTGAGCAACGGAAGAATCGTCCCTATGCAGCAATGCGGCACCTATGCGGCAAGGTCGCGTTTTCGGTAAACTGCTGCGGCTGCTATCACGCTGGCAATTGTCACGGCAAAGTGGAGAAATGCCATACCTGTGTTTACTTCTCCGGAGGTGAAGATATCCGTTGCATTGGAAAAATAATAGGGGGTAATGTATTTTAGGTTCTCCAAATCCGGCAATACTCTGCACATTAGGTCAAGTAAATACAAAAACATCGCAAAACCCAATGCCCCGCCAATCTGTCTTTTCTTTGTGCAGGCGGAGAGCAGGAAGCATATACTGCCGACTTCCAGTTGCATCAGAAGCTGTGCGGCATGGAATAACAGGAACTCTTTGGCAGACGGCCATTCTCCCGCTCCTGCGAATCCAATGCAGATAAAGACAAGGCACATCACCTGAAACAGTACAATCAATGCCGTAAGTGCCGCATATTTCCAGCCTACAATATATCCCCTTCCAAAGGGTAGTGTGTTCAAAAATTCAGAGGTGTGTCCTTCTTCCTCTTTTGCAACAATTGCCGCACCTGTCATGGCAGCAAACATAGCTCCCCCGATGGCAAACATCAGTCCGATCTCTGTTGCATAAAACCCTTCTATGGTACCAATGCTGATTTTATCCATACCAAGGGCTGCGGAAAAAGCACCCATATTGGAGTATGCTTCCGCCATTTCTGCCATGGATTCTTCCAGGCTGTCAAATAACAGCAGACATCCTCCGCAGAGAATTCCGATGCTCAGCGCCCAGATCAGCAATGCCTTCAGATTTCTTTTCAATTCATGTCGAAATAATGTCATATCAGGCTTCCTCCTTCTCATAATAGTGCATGAAGAGTTCATCCAGCGTGGGCTCCTGAATCAGCAGGTCTTCAATATCTCTGCCCGATAACTGCCCAATCAGTTCCTTCATACTTCCCGTATAGGTAAATTCCTGTTCTTTCCCGTTTTCCACCAGTTTAACACGACGCATATTTGATTTTGACAGATTTTCCACCGTATCCGTTCTGATAATCCGTCCTTCCCGAATGATGGCTGCATTCCTGCAGTAACGCTTCACCTCGGAAAGCACATGGGAGGACAAAAAAATCGTAGTGCCCCGGCTGTTATATTCCAGAAGCAGTTTGAAAAAGGCCTCCTGCATCAAAGGATCCAGTCCCGATGTGGGCTCATCCAGAATCAGTAGTTGGGGCTGATGCTGCATGGCACAGACAATACTGATTTTTTTACGGTTTCCCAAGGACAGTTCTTCTATCTTTTTGGCACCGTCCACTTCCAGTATTTCACATAACCGTTCCGCTTCTTCCCGGCAGTCCATGCCCCTGGCATCCGCCGCAAAGCGGATTACCTCTTTCGCGCGCATCCCCGGATAAAAAGCCGCTTCAGACGGCATATATCCCGTATATTTTAATATTTCCTTCTGCTTCGTTCGGCTGTCCATCCCCAGCAGAGTGATTTCCCCCTGTTCAAAGTGAAGCATCCCCAGCATACTGCGGATAGTGGTAGACTTTCCTGCACCGTTTGGTCCTAAGAATCCGAAAATGTCTCCCTCCGCCACCGTCAGGGATACATCCTGCACGCCGCGATGTTTTCCGTAGTTCTTGGTAAGTTGCCTGATTTCAATTGCATTCATATTTATTCACTCCTCCTGTCCACGCACATAAAGTTCCCTGCTTTCTTATATTCCGTCAGCATATTGTTCAGATTTTCCGTATCGATTTTGCGTTTTATCTTGTTAATAAGGTAAACACACCAATATGCGAATGCAATAAATCCGAGGAAAATCAGGGTTGCCGCAAGGTTTTTATCAAACCATCCGAACAGCCAGGATGCACCCGTATATAGCACCGAGCAAAAAAGAGTATAAGCAGCTTCTCTTTTTCCCATACTCTCCGCCTCATCAAAATTTCTAAGAAGATAAACCTGCAGATATCCCATCAGATAGGTTGTCAGAATCATCTCCGCCATATGAAGTACGGATGCCTGAAACTTTCCCTTGCTTGCAAGAAAGACACAGTAAAAGAACACAATGGCATAAAAATACAGGCTGGCTTTGTATTCTATGGCAATTTCCGTGGAGAAGTAATGTTTGAATCCCTGTATGAATTTACGCTTGCCATCCACTCCCAATCTACTCCTGCATTCCTGTCCCGATTTTCTCCTGCATTCCTGCCCTGATTTACTCTTCTTCATTGTCGGCTCCTCCTCTCAGAATTTGTCTCAGCTGCCCCGCATATTTTCTCGATATCATCACCTGTTCCCCGTTTTCCATGGTAGCGCGGATGCGATTTCCCGGTTCACTTTTCAACCGCTCTATTCTTCGGATATTCAGCACCATGGACTTGGAACAGCGAAAAAAACCTCTGCCGGCATAGAGCGCAGCAAGTTCACCCAGGCTTTGCCCCAGACGGCACAGCTTATCCGGCAGATACGCCCATGTCACCCCGTCCACACTCTCCAGATAAAGGATTTCCTCCGGAGAAACCAGCACCTTTTCTTTCTCCACGGTTCCCGAAAGCCTCTGCTCCGTCCCCTGTACAATGGATACGATAGCTTCCAGCTGCGGTGTCATTTCCCTGTAACGGATAATCACCTCATCACAGCCTTCCGTAATCCTGTTCATCGTCAGTTTCATGCCCGTTTCCTTTCCACTCTGTCTATGCTACCTGTACTTTCTTTCATCACAATCCAGATAACAATTTTTTATTGCTTTCTATTTTATTTTAACAGATTTAGAAGCCTCTTCAAGCGAAAACCCATAAGATGCACATTTCTGCCGCCAAAGTGCAGTTGCCATACTTTTCACTTTTTTGCATAGAAAATCCCCGGAGATGTTCTCCGGGGGTAGAAATTTTTCCTCTCTGATTTGTACCATTGTACTGATAGTTTCTTCTTCCAGCTCAATCAGTTCTAGTCGTGCCTTTCATCGCTGTCAAAGGTCTCGCAGAACCTTGCCTGGAAGGAAGGCTCCTCGTTGCCGACATACAAATGAGAAATGTCTCCGAAGCTGCTCATTCGGAAAACTGCCTTTCCCTGCCTGCGCTCCTCTGTCACCAGAGTCGTCACGGCAGTGGGTGCTGCACAGGCATGGTGCCACAAAATCATGGGCGAGACATTCATCAGATGGGAGAGCAGCACGCACTCCAGCCCAAAGTGACAGAAAAAGACAATTGTGTCCCTGTTGGCATGTACAGCACGATAAATCTCACCATCACGCACATAACCGTGCTCCTCCAGCAGCTTGTCCAGGTTTTCCGTCACATAGCGGTATGCCTTGTCCACACCGCCCTCCTTCATGATTTCCGTCTGACACCAGGCGTTTCTGTCAAAGTACCTGGCATCTGCTGTCCAATCTTCCGGCAACCAGTCCCAGGCAATGATTCTCCGGTCCTCTACATCCGGTCTAAAAATTTGGGGCGGAAACTCCCGCAGCCAGTCGCACTCTGTGGCAGTTCTACCCATTTTCTGTAGAGTCAGGGATGCCGTGTCCTTCGCCCTTCCAAGAGGGGACACATAGAAATCCTTCACCTCCAGTTTGGAAATCCGTTCTGCCAGGAGCTTTGCCTCTCGCCACCCTTTCTCTGTCAGGGAATCCTTCTCATAATCCGGATCCCCATGCCTGATAATCACCAATTTCATCTGTCTTCTCCTTTTGCAAATCTTTCTCTGCAGTTTCCTACCCCTAAGCCATTCTTCCAAATATGCGAAGCGTTTTTTATCCCAACGCCACATCCAGTACCATCATCAGTGCAAACCCGATTGCCACCCCCACAATCCCAACATTCGTATGCTCGCCGGACTGTGTCTCGGGAATCAGTTCCTCCACCACCACATAAATCATGGCCCCTGCCGCAAACGCCAGCAGATAGGGCAGAATCGGGATCACCTTCGATGCCAGCAGGATGGTAATGACAGAGCCTATGGGCTCCACTACACCGGACAGAACACCATACAGAAAAGCCTTCTTTCTGGATGCACCCGCTCCGCGCAGCGGCATGGAAATAATGGCACCTTCCGGGAAATTCTGAATGGCAATTCCCACCGCCAGTGCCAGAGCTCCCGCCATGGTAATTCCCGCATTCCCGAGCAGTGCTCCCGCAAAAGTGACACCGACCGCAAGTCCCTCCGGCAGATTGTGCAAAGTCACTGCCAGAACCAGCATGGTCGTCTTTCCCAGACCGGACTGGATACCTTCCGGTTTCTCGCTATCCATATGCAGATGCGGAATCAAACTGTCGAGCAGCAGAAGAAACCCCATGCCGAGCAGGAATCCCACTGTGGCAGGGAGCCATTCTATTCCACCCTGTTCCTCCGACATTTCAATCGCCGGAATCAAAAGCGACCACACGGAGGCAGCAATCATAACACCTGATGCAAACCCCAGCAGCAGCTTCTCCAGCTTCCCGTTCATCTCTTTTTTCATCAAAAAGACCATGGCTGAACCGAGTGCCGTCCCCAGGAAGGGAATTAATATAATAAAATAATCTTTCATCCTCTGATATCCTTTCTCCTCTGTTTCATTGTATGCAGATACGATTGTCCGTGATACTGCCACCTAAAACTCAATGCCACGCCTTGCCTGTACCCCCTTCTCATAAGGATGTCTGCGGCATTCCATCTCCGTAATGTAATCTGCCCGCTCCCACAAAAATGCTGCGGCATCCCGGCCGGTCATAACCAGCTCCGGACCAGAAGCTACGCACAGCTCCAGCAGCCGCTTCAGTTTTTGCAGGTCAAACAGCTTCCAGTTGATAGGATAAGTAACCTCGTCCATCACAATCATATCGCAGTCTCCTGCTTCCACCGCCCGAATCAAACCATCCAGAATTTGATTATGAATCTCCGTCAGTTCCCGCTTATCCGCATCGGTCATGGAACTGTAGAAGCCAAAGTCCTTCGCACTGCGCAGTATTTTTACATGGGAAAGTTGTTGCAGAGCATACAGTTCACCTGTATCGTTACCCTTCATAAACTGGGCAAAAATTACACGAAGCTCCCGTCCTGCCGCCCTTACTGCCAGGCCAATGGAAGCCGTTGTCTTTCCCTTTCCGTCTCCGGTATATAGATGAATCAACCTCCCTGCCTCCTTCCGAATATTCTGCTGTAACCGTAGCTTAAAGGCAAATCCGTCATATCCGCAATAAGGCGGCTCAGCTGCTGGCTTTCCTCCATACGGTTCGGACAATTTCTTCCGGCAGGTCCCTTACACCCAACACAGATGCCCGGGCATCGCACCGTTTCCTCCGCTGTCAATTCCGCTATAAAAGCCACACTCTTTTTCGGTGCCATGCAAAAAGCTTCATTGCAGAAAACCGGCATTTCCAGCCGTTCCAGAAGTTTGGGCAGCATGCTGAGGGGATATGCCTCCTCGCTGCCCGGGAAGTGATACCGCGCCACATGATAGTCCGTTTTCTCTGCCACCTGCCTGTTGTAAGCACCATACGCCTGCAGCAACAGTTCACTGGCCAGCGTCTCCACCATATAGCACTCGCTTAAGAGCCCTTTCCCGGCATATTCCTCCTGAAGTCTGTCAAGTCCCTCTCCCAGTGTGATAGCCGCCTCTGTATACTTTTCGGAAGAGCGCTCCTGCTCCCCAGGCAACTCAAAAAGCCTGTGATTCCAGCAGGCCTGCTCCTCCATTAGGGGAAGCATATGCTCTGCCGTTTCCAACAGGCTTTGATAGTCCGTATCCTGATAGTGATATTTTCCGCAGACACCCCGCAAAAAATGCTCACCTGTAAAATTTTGCAGCAAATCCGTAAAAAAAGCTTGCATGGCGTTCTCCTTCACGCCTATTTTGCACTTTTTTGTCTGCGCCGTCAACTCATTTTTTCGGGTCTTGAACCACTGGCTCCTTCGTTCTCAGACTGCCTGCTCGCTCAGTCAGCTTCACTTCCGGGGATACTATGCCTTCACCTTCAGGCAGCGAATCGCATTCAGCACCGCAAGCACCATAACTCCTACATCCGCAAAAATGGCAAGCCACATGCCGGCAATTCCCAGAGCTCCCAGCAGCAGGCACACAGCTTTTACTGCCAGAGCAAACACAATATTTTCATATACAATACGCAGACACTTTCTGGAAATCTGCATCGCCAGAGCCAGCTTACGAGGATTGTCATCCATCAGAACGATATCTGCCGCCTCGATTGCAGCATCGGAACCAAGCGCACCCATTGCCACCCCGATATCCGCTCTGGAAAGCACCGGCGCATCATTCACACCGTCACCCACAAACGCCAGATTTTCCCTGGCACCCTTCTCTTCCAGAAGCTGCTCCACCGCATTCACCTTGTCAGCAGGCAGCAGTTCGCTTTTCACCTCGTCCAGTCCCAGCTCATCCGACACATATTCCGCCACTGCCTTACTGTCCCCGGTGAGCATCACCGTCTTTCTGACGCCGGCCTTCTTCAGGGCAGCTATCGCTTCCTTTGCCTCCGGCTTCACCACATCCGATATCAGGATATACCCGGCATAGATACCGTCCACCGCAAGATAAACGACGGTTCCCACACCTGTGTTTTCTTCATATGTAAGACCAAGCTTCTTCATCAACTTCGCATTTCCTGCCGCTACCCGCTCGCCTTCCACAAGCGCTGTGACACCATGCCCGCCGATTTCCTCCACGTCCGTTACACTCGTCTTCTGAATTTCCCCGCCGTATGCTTCTTTTAAACTCTTGCTGATGGGATGGTTGGAATAGCTCTCCGCATACGCCGCATACCGCAGAAGTGCCTGATCCGGCGAGTATCCTTTACCACAAATCATATTTTGAAATTCCGTCGACGGACAAATTTTTGTTACTTCAAATACACCCTTCGTCAGGGTTCCCGTCTTGTCGAATACCACATATTTTGTCTGAGCCAACGCCTCCAGATAATTGGAACCCTTCACTAAAATACCGCAGGAGGAAGCACCTCCGATTCCCCCGAAAAAGCTTAAAGGAATCGAAATCACAAGTGCACAGGGACAACTGATTACCAGGAAGGTCAGCGCACGAATCACCCAGGTGCTCCAGTTTGCGGGATTTCCCATTACCATATTGATGCTAGAAGGAACAATTGCCAGTGCCAGTGCTCCGTAGCACACCGCCGGCGTATAATATCTCGCAAATTTTGTGATAAAATTCTCCGATTTGGACTTCTTCATACTGGAGTTTTCCACCAAATCCAGTATTTTGGATACCGTGGATTCGCCAAATTCCTTCGTGGTTTCCACACGCAAAAGTCCTGTCAGGTTTACGCAGCCGCTAATTACCTCCTGCCCCTCTCTGACTTCTCTGGGCACACTCTCGCCGGTCAGAGCCGCTGTATTCAGAGTAGAGTTTCCGGATACAATGACACCGTCAATGGGAATTTTTTCTCCGGGCTGCACCACAATCACCGTACCGATTTCCACTTCATCGGGATCCACCTGCTCCAGTTCTCCGTCCTCATTCTCGACATTGGCATAGTCGGGGCGGATATCCATCAGAGCACTGATATTGCGGCGGCTCTTTCCCACAGCCACTGCCTGGAAGAGCTCTCCGATCTGATAAAACAGCATAACTGCCACACCCTCGGCGAATTCGCCTTCCTGCCCGTGTGCTTCATTGTAAACGCCCAGAAGCATAGCGCCCACTGTTGCAATTGCCATCAGAAAATTCTCATCAAAAACCTCTCCGTGCGCAATGCCCAATGCCGCCTTCCTCAAGATATCATAGCCGATAATCATATAAGGAATCAGGTACAGGAGAAAACGCAGATATCCCTGTACCGGTACAAAATGAAGGACCACGATCAAGACTGCCGCTATAATGATTCGAATAAAAACCTTTTTCTGTTTCTTTGTCATATTGCCTCCCACTCTGCCTTCATTTGCCCTAATCTCTTTCTTAATCCAGGAAAATTTCGCAATCGCTCTCCACTTTCTTACACGCCTTTAAAACAGCCTGCATTACTGTAGAAATATCAGCACCCTCTGCAAACTCAACCTTCATTTTTTGTGTCATAAAACTTACCGCTGCATCCTGAACACCTTCTGTCTTCTTCGCAGCATCTTCCATCTTTAATGCACAGTTTGCGCAGTCCACTTCGATTTTATATGTCTTTTTCATAGTCCGGTCTCCTTTTTCTGTTATTTTCATCAAACACTTGAACGACTGTTCATATGATTATATTACCATGGATTCCGTGATTGTCAAGAGCATTTTTAAATAAAACCATAGAACCTAAATTTTTAATTGAAGCACACCTGTATATTTTTTCGAAAGTTTATTTCCCGAAGGTTTTGATACTGACTAAATATATATCTATATGCTATTATTTTCAAAAAAATTCCCTTTTGAACGCAATTCCCTTGTTCCGGAGGTCTATACCATTGTTTTCCTAAAATAGATTCTCTTTTATAAATATTTACGGCTCCTGCACCTGAAGTTTCTACAATTTACCATACAACAGAGTAATCCTTGAAATGACATTATACTGGGGTCTGGTCTTAGCATGGAACAACAACCGTCCCGCAGTCGCTTTATAGTCCATGGAATCATAAATTCCGCCGCCTATCCTGCCTTCCGGCGAAGCCAGATCTGAGCAACACCCAGAGATAAATTTTAACCGAGGGGACCTGCATGGGGCCCTTCTCAAAGGGCACCCCTGAGAACGAACTGCCGATTTGGATAATCGAAAACCCCGGCAAATGCCGGGGTAAATGTTCCAATTACTTGGGGATATTTTCATATTCCGGAAACATTTTCATATTTGGGGACATTTACAATAATGCTTGACGCACCCTTATTCCTTCGGTACTTCCTTCAATCCGCTCCTATCCTCCAGCAGCTGATTGCCGCGGATATCAATGAGAGGACCTCCGGTACCCTCGATATACTCTCTGGTGATGGTGACTCTGCCGATGTTGTCATCCTTGGGAATTTCATACATGATATCCAGCATAAATTCCTCAATGATGGAGCGGAGTGCTCTTGCTCCGGTATCGCGCTCCATAGCCTTCTCCGCAATTGCCTCCAGGGCATCGTCTGTAAACTCCAGCTTCACCTCATCCAACTCCAGCAACTTCTGATACTGTTTCAGGATTGCATTCTTGGGCTCCTTCAAAATCTTCACCATCATGTCCTTGGACAGACCCTCCAAAGTGAAGATAATGGGCAATCGTCCGATGAACTCCGGAATCATGCCAAATTTCCGGATGTCTTCCACCGTCACCTTGGACAAAAGATTTTTATCCTTGTCGTACTTATCCTTCAGTTCGGAATTGAAACCGATGGATGCCGTTTTGGTCAGACGCTCCTTGATGATATCCTCCAAATCCGGGAATGCACCGCCGCAGATAAACAGAATATTGCGGGTATTCACGGTAGCAAGGGGAACCATGGCGTTCTTGCTGTTCGCCCCTACAGGTACCTCTACCTCAGCGCCCTCAAGAAGTTTCAGCATTCCCTGCTGTACGCTCTCTCCGCTGACATCTCTTGTATTGTTATTTTTCTTCTTGGCAATCTTGTCGATTTCATCAATAAAGATAATACCTCTCTCCGCCTTCTCCACATCGTTGTCGGCGGCTGCCAGCAGTTTGGACACCACGGACTCGATGTCATCACCAATATAACCTGCTTCGGTCAGAGATGTGGCATCCGCAATCGCCAAAGGCACATCCAGCAGGCGTGCAAGTGTCTTTACCAGATAGGTCTTACCACAGCCTGTGGGACCGATCATCAACATATTGGATTTCTCAATCTCAATATCATCCATGGTATTGGTTGCAACCCGCTTATAATGATTGTAAACCGCCACGGAAATCACTTTTTTGGCATACTCCTGCCCCACAACATACTCGTCCAGACTTGCCTTGATCTTGTGCGGAGCAGGGATGTCCCGGATATTTAAAACCGGCTCCTCGCCTTCTTTTTTCTTCTTCTTTTTCAGCTTCTGCTTATTCGGAATACCTCCGTCTCCCTGCAAATCTGCCAGGTTGACAAAGCTGATATTGGGAAAGCCTCCCTGTCTGGTCATCTGGTCAAGCTCACTCTGCAGCCTGGGGTCATTCAACATTCCCTGATAATCGAACTGGCTGACTGTCTCCATCGTCTTATGCATACAGTCGTTGCAGACACAGATATTGTTGGGAAGCTTAAACATCTTTCCCGTCTTGCTCTCCGGCCTGCGACAGATAAAACACACGTCCTCATATTCGCTGTTATCGCTCTTTCCTGCTTTTTGTGTATTTGACGCGTCAGGATGGTTCTCTGTCAGGTCGGTATCTCCTTTCTTTCCCGAATCATCCTTCCCCGAGTCCTTCCACTCTGAATCCTTCTGTTCTGAAGCCCGTATTCCCTCTGTATCCAGGCTTTCCTTATTATCTTTGTTCTCTTCATCTATTCCATCAAACATAAATATCCTCCCATAGTAGCCTTTGCTTTCAGTCTCGACGCAAACAGCCTTGTAACAGTCAGTAAACAACTGATATGAGTATACTTGAAAATGACCGTCTGTACAAGTGAAGTTTTTATTAAAAAACCCCGCAAGCCCGTTTAAAGGCCTGCAGGGTTCAAATTCATCTCCGACTGCATCTCTCTTTAATTGTTTTTCGGTCTCTTCCCCAGTGTAATCTCCAGGTCGATGCTCTCATACTCACCGCTTGCAGCACGTTTTACCGTAAGATTTGCCGTATCTCCGGCCTTAAAATACTGAAGAGCATTCTTTAAATCAGTGGAAGAGGTAATTCTCTGTCCATCAAATTTCACAATAATATCACCCTTCTTGATACCGGCAGCCTCAGCCGCGGAATCCTCTGCCACATCATATACAAACACACCCTGCGGCATATTGTACATCTGGATAATCTGATCGGTGATATCCTGCATGGTGATACCCATGTAGCCCACCTCATCAGCATCAACCTTATCTCTGGTCTGGCGCTCCATCAAATCTGCAATGATAGGGCTTGCGGAGCTGATGGGGATGGCATAACCCATGCCTTCCACAGCTGTACCGCCTATCTTGTTGGAGTTGATACCGATGACCTCACCATTGATGTTCAGCAGTGCGCCGCCGGAATTGCCGGGGTTGATTGCCGCGTTTGTCTGAATAAAGGTATTGGTAGAACCATCCTCCAATTCAATCTCACGATTCAGAGCACTGACAATGCCGTTTGTCACAGACTGTCCATAACCCAGTGCATTACCGATGGCAATCACAGGCTCACCCAGCTTCAGATTATCGCTGTCACCGAGTTTTGCAACCGTAATTGCACCCTTTGTATCGGAAGAAAGATCATCCAGAGATACAGCAATCACAGCCAGATCCATATCGGAATCCAGACCTTTGATGCGCGCCTCTGCGGTCGAACCGTCAATGAAGGTTACTTCCAGAGTGGTGGAGCCTTCTACTACATGGTTGTTGGAAACAATTAAGAGCTCATCATCATTTTTCGCAACAATGATACCGGAACCGCTGGCTGCAGCATCCTTTT
The DNA here is from genome assembly GCA_945913255.1 of uncultured Lachnospiraceae bacterium. Lineage (GTDB taxonomy): Bacteria > Bacillota > Clostridia > Lachnospirales > Lachnospiraceae > Acetatifactor. Next base: position 26,326 of record CAMEDC010000013.1, on the reverse strand, counting down.
CATAGCTCTGTCCCCAGAAATCTCTTGTTGTAGTGGTATAATTATTGACGATGGAAACCATTGCCGGCATCACATCTGCCACAACATCGGAGATATCATCCTGCACATATGTGATATTCTGTGTCAGTGCATCGACTCCGTTTTCCTCAGCCCAGTTTGCCGCAGCATCCTGTGTTTCCGTAATCACATTGTCGCTGTTTGTATTTTCTGTCTGATTCAGCTGTCCGGTTCCCAACTGTACTGCATAGAAGCCCAGTCCCGCAAACAATCCGAAGCAAAGTCCCAGACCGCCGCTCAATGCTATTTTACCGATTGTCCTTCCCGGTCCTCCTGTTTTCTGTGACTTTTTCGCTGCTTTCGCCGCTTTTTTTTCTGCTTTTTTCTCCGCCTTTGTAGCCTGTCTGGAAGCATCGGCCTTCCGGTTCAGTTCATCCGTGGGATAAGTCGTATAATCAAAGTAGGGATTGGCGTTTGCATTTGCCGCATTGTTTCCCGATGAACCGCAGTTCACGGAGCTGTCATGCATTGCACTTCCTTCTGTCTCACCGGTTGTATTCCTGCCGGCATTGTCACCGGAATAAATATCATTTTCGTACATATCGATTACCTCTTTTCTTTCAACTGCTTTTGTGTAGTTCCTGTTTCATCTTTATGTACCTCAGTATATCCATGAATTGTGACGGAATTGTGTTTATATTATGAAGCATTCATGAAATTCCTAAAGTTCCCATTACCCGCCTGTTACTGATTTGCCGAACTACTCAACCGTAACCGATTTCGCCAGATTTCTGGGCTTATCCACATCGCATCCTCTGCCCACTGCAACATAATAGGCAAACAGCTGCAAAGGAATAATTGCCAGGGAATTGGAAAAGTACGGGTTCGTCTCCGGAATATAAATCACATAATCGGAAACCTTCTCGACCGCCTTGTTCTCCTCGTTGGTCACAGCCATGACAAAGGCACCTCTCGCCTTCACTTCCACGATATTGCTGATGGTCTTCTGGAAGAGGGCAGGCTGTGTGGAAACTGCCACTACCAGAGTACCGTCCTCAATCAGGGAGATGGTACCGTGTTTCAGTTCACCCGCTGCATACGCCTCTGAGTGAATATAAGAAATCTCCTTTAACTTCAGGGAGCCTTCCAGGGAAATCGCATAATCGATTCCACGCCCGATAAAGAAAATATCCCTTGCTCCCAGATAACGGTTGGCAAAATGCTGTATCTTCTCCTTCTGACCCAGCAGTAGTTCAATCTGGTCAGGCAGGCATCTTAAATCAGCCAGAAGCTCCTGGAATTTTGCCTCATCAACCGTACCGCGAACCTTTGCCATCTTCATTGCCAGCATATACAATGCCACCAGCTGCGCGCTGTAAGCTTTGGTAGTCGCAACCGCAATTTCCGGTCCTGCCCAGGTATACAGGCAGGCATCCGCTTCTCGGGCGATGGAACTGCCCACCACATTGACAATTCCCAGCACCTTAAAGCCTCTCGCCTTGGACTCTCTCAGTGCCGCCAGAGTATCTGCGGTTTCACCGGACTGGCTGATGACAATTACCATGCTGCCCTCCTCCAGAATCGGATCACGATAACGGAATTCGCTTGCCACATCCACCTCCACGGGAATGCGTGCAAGTCCTTCCAGCACATACTTTCCGGTCACGCCGGTATGATAGGCGGAACCGCAGGCCACAATATGAATCTTCTTCACAGCCCGAAGCTCTTCATCGCTCATCTTCAACTCTTCAATTACAATATCATTATTGCGGATTCTCGGGGAAATCGTATCCGTAACCGTCTTGGGCTGCTCATGCATCTCCTTCAGCATGAAGTGCTCGTATCCTGCCTTCTCCGCCGCGTCGGAATCCCAGTCAATCTGAACAGGCTCCTTTGTCACTTCCTCCTCGTCAACTGAGAAGAAGCGAAGTCCGTCTCTGCGCAGGGCGGCAACCTCCTGGTTATCCATATAATAAACAGTTCTCGTATATTTTAATATGGCAGGTACATCCGATGCGATAAAGCATCCGGATTCATTCTGCCCCACAATCAGGGGGCTGTCTTTTCTTGCTGCATAAATCTCATCAGGGTAGTCAGCGAACAAAATGCCAAGGGCATAGGAGCCCTCCACACGATGAAGCACCTTGGTAATCGCCTCCAGCGGATTTCCTTTGTAATAATAATCCAGAAGATGTGCCAGAACTTCCGTATCCGTCTCAGACTTAAACTCATAGCCCTTGTCAGTAAGCTTCTTTTTCAGAGGAATATAGTTCTCAATGATGCCGTTGTGTACAACGGCAATCGTTCCCGCCGCATTGGTGTGGGGATGCGCATTGATATCGCTGGGCGCACCATGAGTTGCCCATCTGGTATGACCAATACCGGACGTACCGGGCATTGTCTCACCGCCTTTGGTCAGATTCTCCAGTACCTTCAGCCTTCCGATTGCCTTCCGGGTCGAAATCTTTTCCCCGTCAAAAACAGCCATTCCCGCCGAATCGTAACCCCTGTATTCCAGTTTTGAAAGTCCGTCCAAAATAATGGGCGCAGCCTGATTTTCACCGATATAACCTACAATACCACACATAATTTTGCCTCCATTCTCTGCCTTGCAGTTTTGGTTTTCAGTATTTTGCTTTCCAGTACTCCTTGTTTGTTGTTATGGCAAGCACCCAGCTTTTCGGGAGCTTCCGATAATTCTTTCCAAGCAGATAACCTGCATATTTGAAACCACATTGTACGCAGAATCCCGGGAAACGCCTTCTCCTGTTCTCTCTTTTCAGATAGTCCCAGGTTTCCCGCACCAGTTTTTTCCCCTCCGACTCCGATGGCACATCCGCAAACACCTCCGGATGATCTGCCTGGGAAACTCCCAGATCAAAATTCCGGCGCAGTTGCTGCAGATTTGTATAATGATGGGAGTGTATCACACATGCCTCCGCTTCATAGGAAATACGGTATCCTGCCCTCACTACCCCAGACGCATAAATCATGTCCTCGTTAAATATGGTATGCCTGATAAATCCACCGGATTCCTCATAGATATCTCTTCTGTATGCTGCACACACATTGGAACAGAAAAAAGTTTTAATGCCCAATGTATCGATATCCTCCAGTGATTTCATCCGGGAAGCCGCAGGATAGTTAAAGGCTCTTGAAATTTTCTCCAGTTCATCCGAATCCGCCGACGGCAGCTGTCTGCCATATGCCACAGCCACATCTCCTTTTAGATTTGCGGTCAGCTTCTCCACCAGAAATTCATTTGCCGGCATGGCATCCTGCGTCATTGTGATAAAAACTTCCGCATCCGAATATTCGACTCCTCTGTGTCTTGTTCCGCCATGGTCAAATTCTCTTCGGGAAAGGTGGTGTACTGTGACATTGGGATATTCTTTCGAAAATTTAGTGCCGTATACCAGTTCTTCAAAATACTTTTCCTCTGTATTCATCAGAATAATATTCTGTACCGGAACTGTTTGATTTTTCAATCTGTCCAGCAAGGAAAACAATTCCTTTCCCGGTTTATACACAGGAATAATCACATCAATCTTCAATCATTTTTCCCCTTTGAAAAAGAGGGAGCTTCAAAGCCCCCTCTTAAAAGTTGCCCTATCTTTATCTTATTGGCCGATATACGGAGCCGTGTCGGAGGTCACCTTCTGACTGTATTCCTTAACGCTGTCGGTAACGGTATAATCATCATCATCGAACAGGAACTGATGAAGCCATACGACATTAGATTCCAAATCAAGCGGGATAACACTGCTTCCCTTTGCACCGATGTTTGCCACCGTTCTCATGCTCTCCTCCGGGAAACCGCCCTCATCCACAATCCGGTAATTTGCAATATTACCAATCAAATCCAGAATGGTATCGGAATCAATGGAAGTATAAATATCACCGATTACATTGTTGAACACCTTTACCAGAGTTGCAGCATCCGCCTTCTTCGCCTGCTCTTCAATCGCCATCAGCACTTCGCGCTGACGGGACGCACGCTTAAAGTCGTCTCCTTTGGTATAACGGATACGGCAGTACGCCGTAGCCTGCAAACCGTCCAGCAGCTGATAACCGCTCTCGGTAACCTTATTATAATCACACTTCAATACTTCTGCAATACCAATCTGATAATTGTTGATATGCTTCAGTTCTTCGCTGTCAACATCGATATAAATACCGCCAAGTCCATCAATTACTTCGCTTAAGCCCTTATAACCTACGGTAACAAAGTCCGTAATATCCATATCCAGGTTCATGTTCAGCATCTTAACTGCCTGCTCGGCACCGCCGAAGGAATAAGCTGCATTACACTTTCTGTATTCGTCTGTACCAATGTTCAGGTAAGTGTCACGGTAAACACTGACAAGCTTGATGTCTCCGGTATCCATGTTGATGCTGGCAATCATGATACTGTCGCTTCGGCTTCCTTTGTATAACTGGCTTTCCGTCTCTGCATCCACACCGAACAGTGCCACATTCATGTAGCCTTTCATGGTGACATTCTCCTGCACTTCCTCATGGATTTCCAGTTTATCCGGTTCAAGATACGTGACCTTGGGTCCTTCACTCGTTTTATTCATCACAAGGTAAAGCACTGCTACCATTACCAGAATGATAATCAGCTCAACTGCAAAAATCACTACCTTTTTCTTCTTTTTTGCCGCACGCTGCTTTGCGCTCGTCCTTTTTGCGGAAGATCCCGCTGTGTTACTGCGTCTCTGTTCTGCCATTGTAATACCTTCTCCTTATCTGTATCCTTCCTGTAATTATTCAATAAGCATTCTTATTGATAAACCCCGTAAAAAAGGTCATAAAAATAATTTTTATGTCAAACCCGAGGGTCCAGTTTTCAATATAATAAATATCATATTCAATCCGTTTCCGGATGGAAGTGTCACCGCGCAGGCCGTTCACCTGTGCCCAGCCGGTAAGTCCCGGTCTGACCTGATGCTTCACCATATAACGCGGAATCTCCTCACGGAACTTCTCCACAAACTGCGGCCGCTCCGGTCTCGGTCCCACCAGGCTCATATCGCCTTTCAAAATATTAAACAGCTGTGGAAGCTCGTCCAGACTGGTCCTTCGCAGAAATTTTCCCACTCCGGTAACCCGCGGATCGTTTCTCACAGTCCATCCCTTTTTTTCTTCTCCGGGCTGCTGCTGTTCCATGCTCCTGAATTTATACATATAAAACGGCTTGTTGTGCAAACCTACTCTCTCCTGCTTAAAGATCACCGGTCCGGGGCTGCTCAGTTTCACAAGGACAGCAGCTATCAGCATAATCGGCGAGGTTATCACGATTCCAAAAAGTGAGCCAAAGATATCCATAATGCGCTTTATCATGATATTACCCGTATTTGTCAGCGGTACATAACGTATATTGATTACCGGGAGCCCCTGTAAGTCCTCCGTATAGGGCTTGCTGGGAATCAGGCTGTTATAATCGGGGATAAATTTCGTGTGCACCCCCGATTTTTCACAGATACTCACGATATGTTCCAAATAGTCGTAATCTTTCAGAGGGAGCGTAATCGCAATCTCATCCAATTTGTTTTCCGGCAGAATGATTTCCAGATTGCCGAGACTTCCCAAAACCTTTACTCCTTTGTAAAGTGTCCCGGCCGGGATATGATTATCCAAAATACCGCATGCGACATAACCCCACTGTGGATTATCCGTCAGTCTGTCAATGTACTCTTCTGCTGCTCTGGAATATCCTACAAGCAAAATATGCTTCAGATTATATCCCTTTTTCCGTATGGTACGAAGTCCTTTTCTAAGGGCAAACCGAAAGCAGGAGGTAATCACCACATTAAAAATATAAAAGAAAGCCATGACGGAACGCGAGACATTAAATTCCCGCACCACCATGTACAATATGATGATTAACGCTACAATTCCGATTGTATTGGATTTTACAATCCCGTAAACTTCAAAGCGCCTTCGTATTGTTCTCTTTGGTGTATATACGCCGCACATATAATAAATCAGCATATAAACAGGAACAATAAACAAAAGCAGCATCAGATAATCCGTGACCGGCAGTACGCCAAGCCCCGGTCCATCATTCAAGACATAAAACTTGAAAAAATAGGCCAGCATAAAGGATGCCGCTGTTGTGGCGGCATCTATCATTACCATTAATCGGTTAAAAACTTTCTGATTATCCTTTATCATGATTCCTACCTCAGCCGTCCTGTATCCTTATTATAAAAAGAACTGTTTATGAAATTATGAAGCCATTTCTTAATTTTTCTTAAGAATTCGAACGGTATTGGCATACAGTTGGCCCTGAATGTACAGGTAGTTTTTTAATCTCACAGGACTGAAACGGACTTTTCCGGCCTTTCCCGCATCTGTAAAAAGCTTTCGGATACCTTTTCCGATTCCCCTTAAATAAGAGAAGCCCATTTTCTTTCTGCAGAAAAACAGGAATTTGATAAAAAAGCCAATCAAAAGAAAAGGTAAATTCCATATCCATTGCAGGACAGGCATATTTTTACCCACAACATAGATATTGTTCTCGGCAGATAAAACTGTCTTAAATTCATTATATCGCGAGCCACTGGATGCACTTCCGTAATGAATCACTTCAGCTGACGGCTCATAATAATTCCGATAACCAAAAATCTGGGCACGATAACCAATATCCAGATCTTCCAGATAAGCAAAGTGTGCCTCATCGAAATATCCTATCTCTTCAAAGATTGCTTTTCGGTAAATGGCTGCACCTCCGCAGGCAGAAAAAATCCGGCAGGAACTGTTATACCTGTCTGCGGCTTTTCCTTTTCCGCGGCCGTATGCCCATCCCAGGACACAATATCTGTCTCCTGCATCATCCAACAATTCCGTATTGTCCCACATGAGCATTTTTGCGCTGACGGAAAAAGCGTCTTCCCTCTGCTCTATCGAATCACACAGCGATTTGATAAATCCCGGTTTAACTTTTGTGTCATTATTCAATAAAATCACATAAGGTGTATTTGACAGACGAATACCCAGATTTACGGCACGGCAAAATCCTGTATTCTGAAGCAATGCCTCCACATGCACCTGAGGGAATTTCGTTTGCAGAAGTTCCAGGCTTCCGTCGGAGGAGCCGTTATCCACCACACAGACTCTGTATGCCGGGGTTCCGGGATCCTGGTGATACAGGGAATCCAGACACTCCTCCAGAAATTTTATGCCGTTGTAGTTTGGAATAACAACTGTTAATTTTTCCATAAATACCTCTGTTTACAGTCTCGCCGGGCGACCAAATGTGTTTCCGGCTTGAGTAACTTAAATGTTCTTATTATGTTCAGGAAGATACAAGAGTTTGTATCCGGCTTGTCTTATGATTTTGCTCAGTTCCATGCTGAAGTCAACAACATCGGATTTATCCGATGCTGCATAATTCTTCATAAGCTGCTTCACTTCTTCCAGTTCCAGCAGTTCCTCCCGGATTTCCATGTTGCGGATGTCAAGTACTTCCGCATCCTGCGCAAGTACTGCCCGGTGAAGATAACCGCTGTAGGAAACAGGAAGTTTCCGGTAGAAGACTTCTCCCGTCTCGGACATTCTGCCGCCCACAATTCTCCTGCCATGGATCAGAGGACCTCCGACAGCGCCCAGTTCCGGCCGCATCTCAAAAAGGTCGTCCTCGTATATCACCCGGTAAAATCCCAGATGCTCCGTATCAACCACTTTTGCTTTCCATCCCTTCCTGAAAACAAAATCCTGCACGGCTCTGCGCCCGGCTTCATAAGCATAAAGCTTGCTCTGCGGATTCTCCGCTGTGGAAGCGGTATGGCATCTCCAATGATACAGTATCTTCGGAATATGCGCAATCTGCTCTTCTTTGCCCGACAGTTCATATGCCGCCCGCAGCACCAGATCAAAATCCTGGGCACCGTCATATTCCTTTCGCAGCTTCAGCTTTTGGATCAGTTCACGCTTCATCACCAAAAAGTGACAGATGTAATTATTACTCAAAAGTAAATCCAAATTAAATTTTTCTTTTAAATTTGGTTCATAAAACTCTGTTCTGTCCCCATTGCACTTGTCTTCGTCAGAATAGAGCATCTGTAACTGCACGCCCTTTTCTTTTTCCCGCTCGATTCTCTCCGCCATCTCATAAAGCGCATTTTCCGTCAATACATCATCATGATCCAGAAGTCCTACATAATCCCCGGAAACAGCCTTAAGACCCTGATTTGTATTTTCAGCAATCCCTGCGTTTTCCTTAAGACGAAGATAATGAATCCGGCTGTCCCCGAAAGTCTCTGCGATTTGTCTGACACTGTCATCCCCCGATGCATCTGCCAGAATCAGTTCCCACCGGATATAGGTCTGATTCCGCACTGACTCTATCATCTCGCGCAGATATTTTTCCGGTGTCCGGTATGTGGGTACAAGGATGCTGAAAACAAGATCCGAAAAATCCGTCTCCGACCGTTTCCGCTGTTCCTGCAGCTCTGCCTCAGATAACGGTTTCCATTGGTAATCCGACAGCTCTGTTCCGCCAAATCTCTCCGCTGCCGCACTCAGCGTTCGCCTCAACCCATTTCTTTTCAGATAATATATAGTTTTTTTCAAGTTGGCAAGATTAATTTTTCCCATCGCTTTTCCACATACCAATACAACGAAATACTTCTTGTTACAACAAGGTTCCCTACCGGACTTCAGGCTTTGGCTGCAATGCCATTTCTTACCGCTCCGGTAGGGAATCTAAATTTACCTATTTGTACCTTTTTAAATGTAAGTCCACACGAATTCGTTCAAACTATAATTCTGCCTTAACATCCTCGGTCAGCTGCTCCAGACGGCTCTTTGCATCTTCAAGGCTGCTGCCTTTTACACCCATGTAAAATTTAATCTTGGGCTCTGTACCGGAGGGACGGGCGCAACACCATTCATCATCGGGAAGTTCAAAGTAAAGCACATTGGATTTCGGCAGACCAGTCTTTGTCTCAGCGCCTGTCTCCATATCAACGATTCTGTCTGCCTCATAGTCTCTGAACTTCAAAACTTTTCTCGTACCGAATGTCTTGGGCGGATTCTGACGAAGCTTATCCATAATTTCCGCAATCTGCTTTGCTCCGTCGATACCCTTCATGGTAATGGTATACTGGCCTTCCTTGAAGTAACCGTACTTCTCGTATACATCCAGCATCATATCCCAGAGAGTCTTGCCCTGTTTCTTGCAGTATGCCGCAACCTCACAGAGGCACATCACTGCCACAATTGCATCCTTGTCACGCGCATGGGTGCCTGCCAGGCAGCCATAGCTTTCCTCCAGACCAAATACATAGTTGTTGCTTCCGGTCTGTTCAAACAGCTTAATCTGCTCTCCGATAAATTTAAATCCGGTTAAAACTTCAATTAACTTTACGCCATACGCAGCAGTAATCGGTTTTGTCATATTTGTGGTAACTATCGTTGTCACCAGCGCTGGATTTTCAGGCATCGTATCTGTTGCCGTTCTCTCACGCAGAATATACTCTGCAATCAGCATTCCCGACATATTTCCGGTAAAGGGAACATATTCTCCCGTCTTCGTATCCTTTGCATAAACACCGAGACGGTCAGCGTCAGGGTCTGTTGCCAGAACAATATCCGCATTTTTTTCTTTTGCAAGACGAAGCGCATAAGTAAACGCCTTGGGATCCTCCGGATTCGGATAATCCAATGTGGTAAAGTCAGGATCCGGATTTTCCTGCTCAGGAACCACATACACATTCTTGAATCCCAATTCAGCCAGAACGCGTCTGACAGGCAGGTTGCCCGTACCGCAGAGAGGCGTATAGACAATCTTTATATCCTCCGCCATCTGCTGAATGACATCAGGATGAATAATCTGCTTCTTCAGTTCTACCATGTATTTATCATCAATTTCACTGCCGATGACCTGATAAAGACCGGCGGCGATTGCCTCATCCTTCTCCATGGTCTTGCAGGCATGGAAATCTTTGATTGCTTTCACTTCATCGATAATCTGTTTATCCCTGGGAGCAGTTACCTGTGCACCATCCTCCCAGTACACCTTGTATCCATTATACTCCGGCGGATTGTGACTTGCCGTTACCACGATACCGGCAGTGCATCCCAATGTGCGAAGTGCAAAGGAAAGTTCGGGAGTCGGTCTTAAGGAATCAAACACATATGCCCTGATACCGTTTGCAGCCAGGCAGAGTCCCGCAACATCTGCGAACTCCGGTGACATTCTTCTGGAGTCATAGGCAATGGCAACACCCTTATCCTGCGTGCCCTGCTTTAAAATAAAATTAGCCAACCCCTGTGTCGCCTTGCGGACAGTATAGATATTCATGCGGTTTGTTCCGGCACCGATTACGCCGCGCAGACCACCGGTTCCGAATTCCAGTTCTTTGTAAAAACGTTCTTCGATTTCCCCTTCATTATTCCGGATAGCCAACAGTTCATTCTTTGTATCCTGGTCAAAATAGTCATCGTTCAGCCAGAAATTGAATTCCTCCATAAAACCCATTTGCTTTACCTCTTTTCCGCGCCATACAGGCTCTGTCTTTGACACTATTTTAGCATACGTTTTCTAATTATGCCACACAATTCTCCTTCTACTGCTGTATTTTTAGAGAGAAATCACTTCTGTCCAGAGAAAAATTCGGATTGTAGTACGGATCTCCGGCCTCCAACTGCTCTTTCCATTTCTCACGGAATTTCTCCGACTCTTTGTTGTAACGTTCGGCTTTTTCCCCACTGTCATCCAATCCTCTGGAAACAGACTCATAATGGAACAGCTCAGCAAACGGAGTAAACACATTGAGCAGTCCCCTCTCTCTCAGTTTCAGGCAAAAGTCCACATCATTCAGAGAGACGGCAAACCCTTCATCCAATCCGCCAACCTCCTCATACAGACTCTTCTTTACCAACAGACAGGCACCCGTGACTGCTGTCACATCCTGTGCATAGCAAAGTCTTCCCATGTATCCCAGATTCTGACGATGCTGCTTATAATGGGTATGTCCCGCTGTACGGTGCGCTCCCAGTCCAATCACGACACCTGCATGCTGAATGGTTCTGTCTGCATAATACAACTTTGCCCCCACTGCTCCCACATCCTCACGCTGTGCATACATCAGAAGCTCCTCCATCCAATTTACGGTAATCACCTCTGTATCGTTGTTCAGAAGCAGAATATAGTCCCCCTCAGCATGCTTTACCCCCAAATTATTGACTGCGGAATAATTGAATTCTCCCTCATAGGTAACAATTGTTATCTTATTGTCGTTTCTGTTTTGCAGCTCTTCATAATACTTTTTGATTTCATCGGTGGTACTGTTATTTTCCACAATGATAATTTCATAATTATCATAAGTCGACTTTTCGAGAATGGACGTAACGCAGCGTCTTAAATCTTCCACATGATCCTTATTGGCAATCACAATGGAAATCATTGGTGTCCCGATAATTTCGTAACGGATGCGGAAGATGGTTTCAAATGCCCTGGTACTCTCAATTTTAAAATGATCATACCCGTGCTTTCTTAGATGTTCGGCTACCGCTCCCTTTGCGGCCGCAATGGCATAAGGTTTAGCCTCAATTCCGGAAGCCACACTGCCTGAATGACAGCGCCAGTAATACATCAGTCTCGGTACATGCACAATCTTCTTTGCATTGTCTGTCAGCCTCAGAATCATATCATGATCCTGACTGCCGTCAAACTGGGTACGAAACAGTTCGCTGCCATCCAGCAGCGTACGCTTGAACACGCTGAAATGGCAGATATAATTGTTTGCCCGCAGGTTGTCCGGTGCATAATCCGGTTTGAAATGCATGGTCAGCATATGATTGATATCGCTTCCCTTAAAAGTCGTTTCATCACAGTAAAGGTAATCTGCTCCCTGCTCATTGATTGCCTTTACATATTCAAACAGAACACTTGGATGCAGAATATCATCCTGGTCAAGCAAGCCGATATATTCTCCCGTTGCCATCGCAAGGCAGGCATTGGTATTTCCCGCTATGCCGCCGTTCTTCTCCAGATGTTTATAAACAATCCTTCCGCCTGCTCTTTCGGCATATTCCCTGCAAATGTCACCGATATAGCTGTGCTCCTCATCCGAACCGTCCGCAAGACAAAGTTCCCAGTTTCCATAGGTCTGATTCATGACGGAATCCATCATTGCAATCTGAAATTCCCGCTGATTATTCCAGAGAGGCACAAGGATGCTGATTTTCACCATATCGGGAAAGACCGTTGTTCTTTCTTTTTCAGCCTGTTCCGGACTCGGAAAACTGTCCGTTCCGAACTGCTTCATGGCCTCCCGTTCTCTCTTCTTATAATCCACTTTATGAAGAACACCTTTTACGCCGCCGCAGTTTTTCAATCTGTCCTTTTGCCTGATTGCCCAATGGACGCAATTTCTCATGGGTTTACTGGCTTTCCAGAGTGGATTTTTCTTGATTCGGTCCAGCTTCCACTCCAGCTCCTCATTCTTCGCCTCCAGGTCTGCAATTCTTCCTGCAAGTTCAGCACATTTCAAATGTTCCTTCTCGTATGCCTCTCTGAAATCAGTTTCTTTCATCTCATTATCATGCCTTTCGGTAACCTGCAAACTTTCATGCGAGTAAAATGTACTATTTGCAGGCACATATTTCTACAGCTGTACCACCCGGTTGCTCCAGTTCATCAGTTTTCCGCCGTTCACACGGTTTCGAACCATCATTCCCACACGATAGCTGCCTTCCGGCACAACTCCTTTTTGTAATTCTATCGTAAATCCGCACAGAGCTACATTGACCTGATCCGGAAGGTTCTCCTCCAGGTCAGGACGGTATTGTTCTGTCAGGGGAACACCGTATACCGCTGTTGTTTCATCAGTATACTCTTTCTTTTCTTCGGTATTTTCCTCAGCGTTTCCGGTGCTTCTCAGCAAAACCATTCTTTCATAACATGCGTTATTGTCTCCAAGTACAACACCGTACCCTACAATCTTTCGTTCTCTTCCGTCTTCCACACGGAACATCAGACAGTCATCCTGTCTGCAATCCCCTGTTTTGACCTGTTTTAAAGGCACATCTGCCTTCTGAACATGATTTCCCGCCGTCTCATAGGCCGGGCGGATTCTGGTATCCAGTCCCTCCCGGTTCAGATGAACGGAATAGTAAGGATCTTTTCCCTCCAGCCATGGGTGCTTTCGATACAGTCTGTCCCTTTCGTCAAGAAGTCTCTCCAGCTTTTCCTCCGATTCATCCGCTCCCCTGCTCAGGGACTCATGATGGTACGCATACAAATCGTTCAGGCAAACATTAAAATACCCCTGTTCATACAACCGGAAGCAAAACTCCACATCATTAAAAGCCACTCGCAGTTCTTCCGAAAAGCCACCTGCTTCCTGAAACTTTACCGCTTCCACCATAAGGCAGGCCGCGGTCACTGCAAGGAAATTCCGGCAGCTGTGATTTGCCTTTCCGTAGTAATCCCTGTCATCAGCCTGAAACTGCAGCTTATGCACAGGACCCATGGGAAGATTTGTGATACCGACATGCTGTATGCGCCCGGAATCGGGATACAGCAGTTTCATTCCGACTGCTCCCGTATAGTCTCTGACTGCCCTTGCCGCCATTTCGGCAATACATCCCGGCTCGCAAAGCTCCACATCGTCATTTAAAAATAACAGTAGTTTTCCTTTTGCTTTCTCAGCTCCCAGATTGCACATCCGGGAAAAATTAAACTCCATGGGCTCATAGAAATATCTGATTGGGACCTCTTTCCCATTCATTGCAAGCCGCATCTCTGTCTGAACCAGTTCTTCGATTTTCAGCTTGTTTTCGGGATTGCTGCCGTTATCCACAAGGAGTATCTCACAGGGAATATCAGCTCCCGCTATTCTGACCCCTTCGATACACTGTTTTAATATATCCGGATGGTCCTTTGAAGGAATGATGACCGACACCAATGGGCTGCAGGCACTCTCACTGCCCAAATAGTGATTCAGGAAATCTTTCATCCTCTGCTGCCTGCGCCCCCGCAATCCGCAGGATTCTGTCAGGAACCGTGCCTGCTCTTCGACACTCGCTGCATGAAACAAAATCTGTGGTATATGCCCCACCATCCGGCTGCCTTTCCTGCAAGCATCCTCTGTCAGACAAAAAAGCCATTTCTCATAGGCCTCCAAATCCTTAACCTTGTAAACTTCCTGTCCTGCTTCCTCTCCAAACAGTCTTTTCCACTGTTTGGGCCAGACTCTTTCATAAAGAGTACGTACTTTCTCCCAATGCGTCCTTCTTACGGCCAGCAGGCTTCCGAAATACAGGCAGCTTTCCAGAAAATCCGGTGACCAGTCCGGCTTGAACCAGGGACTTCCCGCCTTTCCGTCCGCTTGCCGTACATCTTCATCCCCGTACACCACAAGGGTATCCGGATTTTTATCAAAATAAGATTTAATATTTTTTGCAGCATAATCTGCCGGCTCTCCCATCGAAGCAGTAACCAGCACAAAATCCCCCTGTTTATCCGGTTTTTCCCTGCGCCAGCACTGTTCCTGCTCCTTCAGCCAGTCCTCATAACTCACCTTACAGTCTGCCAGGCGCTTTTCATATTTCTTATTCTCTTTTTCTGTCAGCACCTGCTTTACCAGACTCTTGATACCCACACTTGTTCTCCAAACATTACTTGTGTTATTAAATCAATTTCTTCACGGCATTCGCCATATCCTGCGCCATGGCAAGCGGAAGCCGCACAATTTCCATCCTCACATACAGAATATTCTCCGGTTGACGATTCAGTTCGCTTAAAACCAGATTGATATTGGGATCCTCCGTGGGAAATACAATGGTCGCCGGTTTTGCGATACGGCCATTTGTCAGAAGCAGCTTACGTTTGTCAAAGGGTACGGCCTCTCCGTTAAAAGTCAGTTCTTCAATCCGAACCATACAGCTTGTAAATGCAGGGTCAATCCGCAGTATCTTCACATCACCGCTCACCAGGAGTTCCATTTCTATCTTGTTTTCACCCTGATAGGCTTCCCTGACAAAATAGGAATTTTCCTCGCTGCATCCGCTTCCTCTGTCTTCATAAATCTGAACACGATTCACACTCTCAGAATCCTGATACCTGTCAATCCAGTTTTGCGGAACCATCATACGGTTGCCGATACGGTCACGAATCTGAGCCATCGACATCCGGTTGCCCGTAACAAATTTCTGAAAATCCATTTCCTGTTCCCGAAACTGCTCCGCATCCTCTTCTGTAATTTCCAATTCTTCCAATATCAAATCAAGATTTAATTTGTTTCTCTTTTCATCTTCCAAAAGATAACAATAAATAGCACGGAATGCCAACTCCCTGGCATCCATGGTTTTTCCGAAGGTCCATTCATAATCAATCAGAGTCCACTTGTCCTCATCAACAAGAATATTGGCAAAAATCAAATCAAAGTCCGCCACCGGGAATTCACTGTTGTAACCAATGCGCTCGACATATTCCTTAAAATACTGATGAAAACCGTCAAGATCATTTTTCTCGAGACACTTGTCCATCAGCTCAGACAACGGAACTCCCTGCACAAATTCAAATTCGGCATAGAGTTCTTCCCCCTGTTCCACCAACTTGCATCGGTTGATTTCCAGATTGCCGCCCCGATACCGCTCCAGCAGATTTTCATAGGCCACTGCCATTCCACGCACATGCTCTTTGGCTGCATCTGACAAAGGATACTTTCTGACCGCAATTTTTCCTTCGCTGTCTCTGTTGATTTCCGTCTTTATGGTATACTCCGGTGCTCTGTCATTGGAATACTTCACAAATTTTACATCAAAGGGCTTTCCGACTACAGCGACAAACGAATTGGAAAAGACCGAGAAAAGGCCGTCTTCCACCACACCATCAAACGCATTTTTTTCATCAAAGAGCAGCATTCTGTCTCTGTCAAAGTTTCTCTTATTGTTGGATAATTCTCCTTTTCCGGGCAGATAAGCATCGCTGTAAAGCGTTGTCATAAACTTATAATCCGGGTAGGGATAATAGAAGCAGGCCTCTTTCACACCGCAGCTTCGGAAGATTTTTTCCAGTCCCCTTCTGCTGAAAGTGCGCACGCTACCGCCGTCTGCATAGTTCTCAATGCCGGAAAACCAGGTGCCGAGATGATCCTCCTTGCATCCCGCAAAATATTTCATGCCATACTTATTTTCAATGGCAATGATAATCCTTCCGCCCTCTGCCAGATGTGGCATCAAAATGCTCAGGAAATCACGGAAAGGCGTTTCTCCTCCGATATAACTCTGGCCGTATTCAAACACGCCAATGAGACAAATATAGTTGAAATCGTAAGGCAGTTCCGGTTCAATATCCTTAAAATTCCCCACATGAATCGTCACATTATCACATTCGCTATGGCGATAAGCATTAATCAAGCTGCGTTTTTTTGACAAATCCACACAGGTGACACTTCCCGCCTTTCTCGCCAATGCACCGGTAATCGCTCCGCAGCCGCTTCCCACTTCCAATACCTTATCATCGGCATTCATGGGTATCCAGTCTACAATATTTTCTCTCAGCGGCGAGAGATGATAGAGAATCGGCCAGCTTCTGCGCTCTTCAATCACGTCCGCGTATTCTACAGGCGACAGATTTTTTACAATATCCAGAAGTTCATCCTCTACCGCACCGTCACAGTAGAAATCCTCACCGGGATATTTGCTGTAATCCAATTTGATTTTGCCGATTTTCTCAATCATACACTGCCCTCTTCTTAATAAAGTTTTACATCTTTAACCTCTACCGTGGACTCCATATCATAGTACCCTACCGTATCCTTATCGGAAACCACCGTGATATTCAGTACATCATAGAGTCTGTGGTACACCTCAAAGGTATCCCCGTTATATCCGGTCACGCCCAGGGAAATCAGATATTCACCGCCCTGAAGGCTCATTTTCTGTGTAAATGTGATTTCCTTCAGCTGCCCCGGCTCTGCACTCTCCAGAAAAGCCTTTTCAATCATGGAGTTTGTACCCGTAATCTCCGTTCCGATTGCGTTCTTTAAGGAAAAGGCAAATATGGGTGCCGGAATGTGATCTGAAAATCTCACCTTCATATGAAGGGTGAAAGTACTTCCCTTAAGGATTGCCGTTGTTCGCACGCCCCTGTCATCCGTCACATAATATTCCAGTATCTGCGCCTGTTTCGTGCCGTATTCCAGTGCCGAAGTATTTTTCCCGGTACTTCCCGCAGCCTTATCGTCGTTGGGCTGTACTCCTGCAAGTCCACGATTCTCGCTGTCCTTCTGTGTCTCCGCTGACTCGCGCACCTCTCCATCCGACCGCTGCACTGCTTTCCTGCGCATCTTTCCATCATCCGGCAGATAATTTTCCTCCGGTTCTTCAGGCACCTCATACTGTCCCACCAG
This sequence comes from uncultured Lachnospiraceae bacterium, assembly GCA_945913255.1. GTDB lineage: Bacteria > Bacillota > Clostridia > Lachnospirales > Lachnospiraceae > Acetatifactor. The sequence continues at coordinate 8,960 of CAMEDC010000013.1, read as the reverse complement.
AACACGTTTATAGGCATCTATCATCTCTTTGGGACGACCTTCCCCAAGCAGATTCCCCTGATTCAGCAGAAATACCCTGTCGCAATATTTGCTGATGCTGCTTAAGTCGTGACTGACGAACACAATCGTTTTCCCCAACTTCCTAAATTCCTCAAACTTGTGGTAACATTTTGCCTGAAAGAACACATCTCCAACGGATAATGCCTCATCCACAATCAGAATTTCCGGCTCGATATTAATTGCAACAGCAAAGGCAAGACGCACAAACATACCGCTGGAATATGTCTTTACCGGCTGATATACATAGTCCCCAATATCCGCGAACTCCAGAATTGACGGCAGTTTTTCATCGATCTCCTTCTCCGAAAATCCCATCATCGTGCCATTCAGATACACGTTTTCAATTCCGTTGTACTCCTGATTAAAGCCTGCTCCCAGTTCCAGCAAAGCTGAAATTCTCCCGTCCACATGAACTTCTCCGGATGTGGGATTCAGAACTCCGGTGATAATCTTCAGTATCGTAGATTTTCCGGAACCGTTTGTGCCGATAATGCCAACTGTCTCACCCCGGTTGATGCGCATGCTCACACCGTTTAAAGCGTAATGAAGCTTGTGATTCTGCTTTTTCCCAAATCCAAAAGCCTCCAGCATCCGATCCCTGGGTTTATCATACAGCTTATAAATTTTTACAACATCTTTTACTTCAATTGCAGGAATATCCACTTCCTGAATCTTAATTGCCTTTTCTTCCATAATATTCCTTTACAATACGTCCGCAAAATGAACTTTTAACCGCTTAAAGACAGCAGCACCCAAACCAAACAGCACCACAGTTACAATCCAGAAGTACATGGTGGAAAAGAAATCCTGCCAGAACCACTCCTTCTCATAGATGGCACTCCGGTAGCCGTTCACAATGTACACCAGAGGATTCAGTTTCAGGATAACAACCCACTTCCCACCAATATCATTTATGTTCCATAAAATAGGGGTTGCCCACATACCAATCTGAAGCGCGATATTGATAATCTGAGATAAATCTTTAAAAAACACAACAATGGAGCAGGTCGTATAACACAGAGCCAACACAAAAATAAACAGGCAAACACTGTAATAAAAAATCTGCAGGGTATAAACTGTGGGATAATATCCGTAGATTGCCGCCACTACCAAAAGGACAAACACAAAAAAAACATGAATAAAGGTTGCGGCAATAATTTTGATAATAGGAAGAATGCTGATTTTAAATACAACCTTTTTGACCAGATAATTGTATTCCAGCAACGCATTTGTTCCATTGTTCAGAGCCTCGGTAAAATAAAACCACGGGACAAGACCCGCTGTCAGAAACAGGACAAACGGAATTCCCTCTTCTCCCCTGCTGACTGTATTTCCCATAATTTTATCAAACACCACATAATACATGGCAACTGTTACAACAGGCTGAATCATGGCCCAGACTGCTCCCATATAGGAACCTGCATAGCGTTTCTTAAAATCATTCTTTGAAAGCTTCCATATCAGGTGCCTGCTTTGAAAGAGTTCCACCGGAAGCGTTGTAAATTTATCATACCATTTTGCAAATATCAGGCAGGAAGCAAAAATAACCAGGCAGGACACTATCTTTTTTATCAGTTCCTCCCTGGGATCTGCGCTGGGACCGGGATTTTGATGTGCAATAATAATACCTGCCATCAATAATCCCAGCAGCACAAATATGGCAATTCCGCTTTTTTTGCTGATTCCGCCTTTTCGGGTTTTCTTCATGCTTTGATTCCTCTTACTGCTTTTTCAGGCTGTCGATTCCGCCCCACTTCGTATCTCTCTCGGAAAAAATCAATTCCATTCCATCCGGAATTGGCCATTTTATTCCGATGGCGGGATCATTATAAATAATTCCGCCTTCGTCACCGGGATGATAGAAATCTGTCACCTTATAGCAAAACTCTGCATAATCGGACAGCACCAGAAAGCCATGTGCAAAATTTTTCGGAACAAAAAACTGCTTTTTATTCTCCTCGGACAGCAGAACGCCATACCACTGGCCGTAAGTAGGTGAACCTTTACGCAAATCCACAGCCACATCAAATACTTCTCCTTTGATGACACGAACCAGTTTCGCCTGCGGATGTTCAATCTGAAAATGAAGTCCCCTCAGCACGCCTTTTTTGGATGCCGACTGGTTGTCCTGCACAAAAATCTCAGGGATTCCTGCCGCTTTATAGTCTTCATACTGATAAGTCTCATAAAAATATCCTCTGGCATCCCCGAACACAGTGGGAGTAATCACCTTCAGTCCCTCTATTTCACACGTCTCTACAGAAATTTTTCCCATTTATTTTAATTCCTTTCTATAAATTGGCGTTCAGCTGCGCCATTCTCAAAGCCGCTTGATATTCTAATAGTAGCTTATGTTCATATCAACATTGCCGGCAATTCCATCAATCTTTCCCCGGGAGGTATATTGCCACATCTGATAATACCCCTGATACAGTGGAACACTCCTGTATTCTGCCAGCCAGATGCAGTATTTTTCCAGACGTTCCGTATACAGATTATTATGATACCAGTTACGGCTTGCATAAACTCCCGCCTTGTATCCGGCATTTTCAATGGTCCGGCAAAATGCCTCGCACACGAGCGTTCTTGTCTCCGGGTCAAGTCCGTCAGCTCTGCCGCTTCCGCCTGCCCCTTCTGTATCGATAAAAACGGGATAGTCAATTTTGTACTCCCGTATCAGGCTTAATACGACCGAGGCTTCCTCTACCGCCTCTACTTCATTGACCGCCTGTGTAAAGAAGTAAATACCTACCGGTATCCCACTGGATGCAGTTCCCTTCATATTGGCAGCAAAGTACGGGTCTTCCACCAGACTTCCCGTCACGGAACCACGATAACCTGCACGGATAATCGCGTACTCTACACCGGCGTTCTTTACCTTATCCCAGTCAATTTCACCGTTCCATTTCGATACGTCGATTCCTACCTTTGAATTTGCAGTAGTTGTCTGCAGTTTCTGAATTTCTGTTTTATCCGCATCCGACAAGGCGTCCGCCACGGCGGTATCTTCCGCCTCCGCATCTATTTCCTCTTCTGTCTTAACCAGAAGGGAAATGTCTTCAATTGCAACATATTCCACCTTATCCTTGACCCGCACCCTGGTTTCATTTTTCGGTACACTGTAGCCGCTTATGGGAAGCAGTTCTACATAGTATTCTCCCGCCGGAAGATCTCCTATGTAGATGACGCCGTCTTTGTCGAGGTCTTTATACTCTCCGAGCCCCTGTAGCTTAACAAAAAAACTTTCTCCGGCCACAGGCTCCCCCGACCTGTCCACAATCTGAACACGCAAATCCTTCTCCACGGAAGTCACCACAAGTGACAACTGCTCCGCTGCGTCCTTTGCAGCCTGCAAAATCGGATTTTCTTCCGGGTCGAAAAAGGTACTGTCCCGCAGGAAAGCGGATAAATCCTCTCCAATCTGCCCACTCTTCTGTGATTCCCCGACATTCTCCGTCAGATTCTCTCCATCCTCCCGGTTTACTGTGGTTGCCTGCTGGGAATTCACAGCTGTTTTTCCGGCGTCTGCCAGATCCCTGTTACTGTAAACAACCAGAAGCGCTACAAGTAAAATTGCCGCCACGGAAGACAAAATTGCCATCCTTCGCAATTTAGAGTCCATTTGCTACCTCAACCAGATATTTTCCGTAGTTCGTCTTCATCAGAGGCTCCGCAAGCTTCAACAGCTGCTCTTTGTCAATAAATCCCCTCTTGAAAGCAATTTCCTCAATACAGGAAATGTAAAGCCCCTGACGTTTCTGGAAAGCTGCCACAAAATCAGAAGCATCCAGAAGCGCATCATGATTTCCGGTGTCAAGCCAGGCAAATCCTCTGCCGAGTGTTTCCACATGAAGCGTACCTCTCTGCAGATATTCATTGTTGACAGATGTAATTTCAATCTCCCCTCTTGCGGAAGGCTTCACATTTTTGGCAATTTCAACGACATCATTGTCATAGAAATAAAGTCCGGGAACCGCATAATTGCTCTTGGGATGCTCAGGTTTTTCCTCGATGGAAAGTGCTTTCCCGTTCTCATCAAACTCCACCACGCCATACTCTCTGGGATCACGCACGTAGTAGCCGAATATGGTTGCCCCGCTTTCTCTTGCTGCCACTTCCCTCAATACCTTTGAAAAACTCTGCCCATAGAAAATATTGTCGCCCAGCACCAGAGCAACCCTGTCACTTCCGATAAACTGCTCTCCGATAATGAAGGCATCTGCCAGACCTCTCGGCGTTTCCTGTACTGCATAGGAAAGCTCCATTCCCAGCTGGTGTCCGTCTCCCAGCAGTTCACGGAACACAGGCAAATCTCTTGGTGTGGAAATAATCAGAATTTCACGAATCCCTGCCAGCATCAGAGTCGACAGCGGATAATAAATCATCGGTTTGTCATACACAGGCATAATCTGCTTCGAAATAGCCTTCGTCAACGGATAAAGTCTGGTTCCCGAACCGCCTGCCAAAATAATTCCCTTCATAAAACAGCCTCCTTTTTTCATACCTCTTTGCACGCCGAATGGGAACGACATCCATCGTTCCCATTGATAGGCTTTTTCTTTACTTTTCGTACATCTCGGTGTAATACTTCTGGTAATCACCGCTGGTCACATTCTTCATCCAGTCCTCATGCTCGAAGAACCATTGAATCGTCTTTCTGATACCCTCTTTGAACATTGTCTCCGGTTCCCAGCCAATCTCTTTCTTAATCTTGTCCGGCGCAATCGCATATCTGCGGTCATGTCCCTTCCGGTCTTCCACATAAGTAATCAAATCAGTGGTCACATAAGCTTTTCTGGGATCGTTCTCAGGCAGCATTTCCTGTAAGGTCTCAATGATGATGTTGATGATTTCGATATTCTGCTTTTCATTATGTCCACCGATATTGTAGGTTTCAAACAGTCTTCCCTTCTCCTGTACCATATCGATGGCCTTTGCATGATCTTCCACAAACAGCCAGTCACGGACATTCTTTCCGTCTCCGTATACCGGAAGCTTCTTTCCCTGCAAAGCATTGTTGATAATCAGAGGAATCAGCTTCTCCGGGAACTGATAAGGTCCATAGTTATTGGAGCAGTTGGTAATATTTGCCGGGAAGTGATAAGTGTCCATATATGCCTTCACCAGCATGTCCGAACTTGCCTTGCTCGCCGAATAAGGGCTGTGCGGATCATAGGGTGTCGTCTCATAAAAGAAAGCATTGTCATCATCCGGAAGAGAACCATACACCTCATCCGTAGACACATGAAGGAACTTCTTTCCCTCTTTGAAGCTGCCGTCCGGAAGCTCCCATGCTGCCTTTGCACAATTCAGCATAACAGCGGTTCCCAGTACATTTGTCTGTACAAACACCTCCGGGTTGCGGATGCTCCTGTCCACATGACTCTCAGCCGCGAAATGTACCACTCTGTCAATATCATTCTCTGCAAATATTTTTGTAATTGCCTCTTTGTCACAAATATCTGCCTTCACAAAAGTATAGTTCGGTCTGTCCTCGATATCCTTCAGATTCTCCAGATTTCCCGCATAAGTCAGTACATCCACATTGATAATTCGGATTTCATCACCATACTTTTTAAACATATAGTGAATATAATTGGAACCGATAAAGCCGGCACCGCCTGTTACCAGATAAGTTCTCATCTCTCCGTCTCCTTAACCGCAAAATATTGAATCTCTTTGAACATATTTTAATCTTACCACAATTTTCGAAACATTCCAAACGGTTTATTCTTAAAAACTTTTTGCGTTTTTCTTAATATCCCAGATAACTGATATTCATATCCACATTTCCGCTGATACCTGTCACATTACCTTTGGATCTGTACTGCCACAAATCATATCTTCCCGTATAAGTCGGTGTTGCGGCATACTGCGCAAGCCATATCTTGTATGCACTCAGAGCGCTGGCATCAAGCTTAGTCTCCAACCAGGTCTTATTTGCATAAATACCGGCTGTATATCCTGCATTCTGAATGGTCTGGCAGAACGCCTTGCAGACTGCCGTTCTGGTTTCCTTGCTGATGGAATCCGCACGTCCACCGCTGGACTCCACATCCAGGAAAATCGGATAGGAAATCTTGTAATTCTTAACTTTTTCCAGTACCATGGAGGCTTCCTCCACAGCTTCTCTCTCGTCTACTGCCTGGGTAAAGAAGTATACGCCAACCTTTAATCCTACTGCAGTTGCTCCCTTGATATTGGAAGCATATTTCGGATCCTCAATCAGGCTTCCCTGAGAAGAACCTCTGTAACCGCATCGGATAATGACATATTCAACACCGGAGTTTTTGACTGCGTTCCAGTCAATCGTACCGTTCCACTTGGAAACATCAATTCCCTTGGAACCATTTCCGGTTACCAGAGAGCCGTCACTTGCGAAGTTATACTTTGCTCCCTGAATTACCTGTTCCCCGGTTACTTTGTTGCCTTCTGCGGTAAAATAATATACCTTTCCATCCAGGGTCTGCCAGCCGGAATATTTGGCAGCACCTTTGATATAGAATTTATCGTACTTAAAATAATCGGCGTAGGTTGCCTCTTTATAAGTTCCGTTATCGTTGATGTACAGCAGATTGCCGTTGCTGTCCTTCAGACGGGTCGTCGTGTCATCCTTGGGATGATTCTTTACAGTGACCGCACATGGTGCAGAAACCTCCTCGTCATTTTCCTTATATTTTACTGTGATTGTACAGCTTCCTGCTGCAACACCCTCGATTTTAACAGCCTTCTTGTCCACTGTTACCTTGGCAATATTGGTATCGGAGGACTCTGCTGTCACCACCGGTTCGGAAGCCGTAGCGTTTTCAATGGTAGCATTGATTGTCACCGGCTCTGAGATAAATACTGTCGCAGATGTTTTATCCAGGGTAATCTTTTTATTTCCTGTGACAGTTACAGACAGTTCCGCGCTTGCCGCCGCGTTGTTTGCTCCTGTGGCAGTCACTAGAATTTTAGTAGGTGTAGCACTGGCTTTTTCACCTTTCACGGTAATTTTCCCGTCACTTCCAATTGTCGCCGTTGCAACGGATGCATCCGCAGGAACTGCTGTCCAGTTTGTCACCGTAAATTCGGAAACAGATGCCGCCGAGGTTACGGACTTACCGACCGATACCGTCACGGAACCGGGATTGAAACTGATGGTTCCCTTTACCGGAGTAGGCGTAGGCGTCGGTGTTGGAGTTGGTGTTGGTGTTGGTATGGGTGTCGGAGTGATTGTGGGAGCCGGAGTAGCGGAACCATCACCACTCGATATCGTCTGCGCCATCCTCATAAAGCTCTTGCTCAGCACCAGAGTCAACGGATTCGGAATATCACTCTTGGATATTTCATTGTAAGTAGCGGAAATCACCTTGCTTTCCACCCATGCCACGGTATCCTGCAGAGCAGATTCCACTGCCGTCTCATTCTTCTTGGTATCCTCTTTTTTCGCGTTGATTTCAGACTCCGCTTTTACCTCATTTGCAACATCTACCTTTTTATATTCAATCTCTTTCTTTACCTCAACTGATTTCGTTTCTGTCTCAAAGCGGTAATCCGCATATTTGGAATCTGTCAGGTTTTCCATTGCAACTTTATAGGTACCCGGTTTGATATCCTTTTTATAAATAATACCGTCCATGTCGTCATCAGACCAGATGGAAGTATTACCGTCGGGATCTGTCACAGTGACCGCAAAAGGAACATTCGCAACCAGCTTGTCCGTCTTTTTATTAATAAATTTAACTTTTAAGTCCTTCTGAATGGAAGTCATGGACAGAGCGACTGCAATCTCTCTCTCATAAACTTCTTCTTCATAATTTTTTTCTTCCTCTTCCACAATGGAAGAAGCTGCTATTCTTGCAAGCTGTGCATCTGCAACTGCCAGAAGTCCCGTCTCACCAATCGTAGCAATGCCGTCCAGCTGTTTTCCTACATTCACAAAATCGGATACCTGATTTTCCACGATGTGTGCACTGACAAACACGCTTCCGGTCACCAGTGCCATGATAAGGACACCTACGCCGGTTGCCATGATAACGCGGTCCATGGCAGTCATATTTTTCAGGCTCTCACACATCTTTGCAAAGAGCCCCTTCTTCTGACCCTTTTCCTTTTTGGGCTTATGCTGCGCATATTCATCCTTCTCATAAGCCTCATCCTCATAATAGTCCGCGTCTTCGGAAGCTTCCTCCGCGTAATATTCTCCGTCTTCTGCGGCTTCTTCTGCGTAATATTCTCCGTCTTCTACGGCTTCCTCTGCGTAATATTCTCCGTCTTCTACGGCTTCCTCTGCGTAATATTCTCCGTCTTCTACGGCTTCCTCTGCGTAATATTCTCCGCCTTCTACGGCTTCCTCTGCGTAGTATTCTCCACCCTCTGCGGCTTCCTCTGCGTAGTATTCTCCACCCTCTGCGGCTTCCTCTGCGTAATACTCGCCATCCTCGTCCACACCATCGGAATCAGCAAAATACTCGCCTTCTTCCTCATACTCATCGGCATATTGGACTTCGTCTCCAGCATCCTCTTCGGTACTGTCCCAATCATATTCACTCTCGTCAAAATTTTCCCATTCCTGCTCGGGTCTTTTTGTATGATTGAACAACTTCTTCATTTTCAGATATCCTTTCTACTCCGCCGGGAATCTGCCAAAGCATCACTTTGCAGACTACTCCAACTTAACAATTCTGTAACATTATAGCATTGCCTGCGCTCCACTTCAAGTTTTAATGCCATTTCTTCATAATTTCTTAAATCTTTTTAAATCGAGTTTAATAATGTGGACTTTAAATTCGCATAATAGTACAATAAACATGTAAAAGATTTATAGAAAACAGAAACGGAGAATCCTATGAAGAACAAGAACCGGTAGTTTGACAGTTGAATAAGCGAAAAATCCTTGCAGGCCTTGAAAAGCCTGT
>CAMEDC010000012.1 GCA_945913255.1 uncultured Lachnospiraceae bacterium | reverse complement strand
GTCAAGGAATGTGAAATGAAAAAGATTGCCGTGGCGGCAGCGCAGGATTCCGCAGTGCTGGAAGCGGTAAGAGAGGCGAAAACTCAGGGAATCGCAGATGCGGTTTTGGTGGGCGATGAGACAAAAATCAGAGAGATTGCCGCTTCCATCAATATGGATTTGTCCGGATACAGAATCATTGATGAGCCGGATATGATTCAGGCTTCTCTGAAAGCAGTCAAGCTGGCACACGACGGCGAAGTGGATATGTATATGAAGGGTCTGGTTGACTCCAAAAACTTCTTAAAGAGTGTGTTGGACAAGGAAGTAGGTTTAAGAACAGGCGGACCTTTGTCCCATGTCTGTGTATTTGATATTCCCTGCATCGACAGACTGCTGTTCCTGACTGATGTGGCTTTCATGACGTATCCTACTCTGGAGGACAAGGTGAATATCATTAAGAATACAGTTCCCGTTTGTAAGGCATGCGGCGTTGATACACCGAAGGTAGCACCTCTGGCGGCAGTTGAGGTAGTCAATCCCAAGATGCCCGTGACTGTTGAGGCGGCAGAGTTGACAAAGATGTGTGAGGAAGGTCAGATTACCGGCTGTATCGTGGACGGGCCGCTTTCTCTCGATCTGGCAATCGATGCCGAGGCAGCAAAGCACAAGGGAGCGATGGACCGCAAGATTCAGGGAGATGCGGATATCCTTCTGTTCCCTGATATTCATGCAGGCAATCTTGTGTACAAGGCAATCGTACATATGGTACCCGGTGTGAAGAACGGATGTATTCTGACCGGAACCAAGGTTCCCGTAATTCTGACCAGCCGTTCCGATACCTTCGAGACGAAGGTAAATTCCATCGCACTGGCAGCAGTTGTTGCAGAAGAGCTGAAGAAGAACCAGTAGGCGCAGGCGGATTTATATTAATTATTCTAGGAGGAAAAAGAAAATGTCCATCAAGAGCTTGATTATCAATCCCGGTTCCACCTCCACCAAAATCGGCGTGTTTGAGGATGAAACCCTTTTATTTGAAGAAACACTGAGACATTCCACCGAGGAAATCTCTCAGTACGCAACCATCGTAGACCAGAAGGATTTCAGAAAGAAGATTATTACCGACCTTCTGGCTTCCAAAAATTTTGATTTAAAGAGCCTGAACGTGGTAGTAGGGCGCGGCGGAATGCTGAAGCCCATTCCCGGCGGTACCTATGAGGTGACGGATGCGCTTCTGAACGATTTGAAGGTAGGCGTGCAGGGACAGCATGCTTCTAATCTTGGCGGTATTCTGGCGAGAGAAATCGGTGATTCCATCGGGGTACCTTCTTACATTGTAGACCCTGTGGTGGTTGATGAGCTGATGCCTATCGCAAGATATTCCGGTGTACCGGAGCTTCCCCGCACCAGCGTATTCCATGCGCTGAATCAGAAGGCTGTGGCTAAGAGATACGCAAAGGAAATCGGTAAGCCGTATGAGTCCCTGAGACTGATTGTAGTACATATGGGCGGCGGTGTGTCCGTGGGTGCACATGAGAACGGAAAAGTAATCGATGTGTTTAACGCATTGGATGGTGACGGTGCATTTTCTCCCGAGCGTGCAGGTGCGGTTCCCAGCGGTGCATTGATTAAGATGTGTTTCTCCGGAAAATATACGGAGAAGGAAGTATACAGCAAAATCGTGGGTAAGGGAGGCTTCAACGCTTATCTTGGAACCAACGATATGCGTGAGGTGACAAAGCGTGCCAACGAGGGAGACGAGAAGGCTGCTGAGGCGAAGCGGGCATTCCTGCTTCAGGTTTCCAAGGACATCGGTTCCATGGCTTGTGTGCTGAACGGCAAGGTTGATCAGATTATTGTCACCGGTGGTATCGCATACGGTGCAGATGTGGTGGCTGCGCTGAAGGAGAGAGCGGAATGGATTGCTCCCTTCACGGTATATCCCGGGGAGGATGAACTGCTGGCTCTGGCACAGGGTGCGATTCGTGTGATGACCGGCGAAGAAAAGGCAATGGAGTACTAAATAAACAAACCGGTAAATAAATGAAATGTATGTACAAAACCTCGAAACTGTAATAAAATATTACGGTAGCGGGGTTTTGTTTTCTGAACATAAACATAATTCTGCAGTCAAAAGAAATGATGTGACTGTGAAGCGTAGGTGCTGAACAGTTACGAAGAAATAAAAAATCAAGTAGAGAGAGAAAAAGTGAAACCGAAATTTAGTATCTGGCGGAATGTTTCGCCTATGAAGCTGATTTTAAGCGGCTATCTCATTATCATACTGGTGGGAACCCTTCTGCTGTCGCTGCCTGCAGCGACCCGAGGACCCGGGGGAACAGCCCTGTCGGATTGTTTTTTTACGGCAACTTCGGCAACCTGTGTGACCGGTCTGATCCGGTTTGATACCTATACGCACTGGACTCTGTTCGGGCAGCTTGTCATTTTAAGCCTGATTCAGATTGGCGGTGTGGGATTTATGACCATTGCCATTCTGGTGATGGTGCTGACAAAAAGGAAAATCGGTCTGAACCAGCGCTCTATTATGCAGAATTCCATCTCCGCGCCCCAGATTGGAGGTATCGTCCGAATGACGAAGTTCATTGCGCTGGCAACTGTAATCATTGAAGTCATCGGTGCCATTCTGCTGAGTTTTTCCTTCGTTCCCAGATTCGGGCCGGCTAAGGGCATTTATTTTTCCATATTTCATTCCATATCGGCGTTCTGCAATGCAGGCTTTGACCTGATGGGAGGCGCTTCGGGAGAGTTTTCCTCTCTGACGGGAATGGCGGGAAAGTGGTATGACTGCACGGTGATTATGCTCTTGATTTTTATCGGAGGACTGGGATTCGCGGTCTGGCAGGACCTGGGCAGCCGGAAGTTCCGGTTTAAGTGGCTGAAACTTCAAAGCAAAATGGTGCTTTCCATCAGTGTCAGCCTGGTTCTCATCGGTGCATTGGTGCTGGCGGTACTGGAATGGAATCAGCCTCTGTATGCAGGCATGTCTCTGTCTGAGAAGCTGCATGCGAGCCTGTTTCAGTCGGTTTCGGCAAGAACAGCGGGATTCAATACCATTGACCTTGCGGGAATGACGGAAGGCGGCCTGTTTGTTATGATATGTCTGATGTTTATCGGCGGCTCCACCGGTTCCACGGCGGGAGGTATCAAGACAACCACATTCTGGATTCTATGTATCAGTATTATTGCCACTTTCCGCAGGAAGAAGAACATTGAAATGTTTGGCAGGCGGATGGATGAGGGTATCACGCGAACGGCATCCTGTGTCTTTATGACATATTTGTTACTGACAGCAACGGTGGGTGTCCTGATATCAGCCATTGAAGGGCTGCCGATGATTACAACGCTGTTTGAGTCCGTCTCTGCGATGGCTACAGTGGGACTGACACTGGGAATTACACCGGGACTTGGAATGGTATCAAAGCTTTTGCTTGCTTTCCTTATGTTGTGCGGAAGAGTCGGATCCATTACCATGCTGCTGGCATTCTCTTCTGAAAAGGGAGTGATCAATTCCAAGCTGCCGATTGAAAAAGTTCAGGTAGGATAAAACGGACAGAACAAGCTGCAGATAGAAAGAAAAATAGGGTAAAGTCCGATAGAATGAATAAGAATTGAGAGGATATGGAATGAAGTCTATTTTAATAATCGGTCTGGGACGCTTTGGGCGTCACATGGCACAGAAATTTCTCGAAAGAGGACATGAAGTACTGGCAATTGATATCAGAGAAGAACGTGCAGACGATGTGGTGGGAACCATTCAGCAGATACTGATTGGAGATGCGACGGATGAACGTTTTATGGAATCCCTGGGGATCAGCAATTTTGATCTGGCAGTGATTGCCATCGGAGAGAATTTCCAGACTGTATTGGAAATCACGGTGCTCTTGAAGGATTTGGGCTGTAAGTATATTGTGGCAAGAGCAACGAGGGATGTGCATAAAAAGCTGCTTTTGAGAAACGGCGCAGACTATGTGTCCTATGCCGAGCGTGAAGTGGCGGAACGCCTGGCCATCAAATTCGGCGCAGACAATATCTTTGACTATGTGGAACTGACACCGGAAATCGGTATCTATGAGATTGCGGTACCGAAGAAATGGCTGGGACAGAGTATGGTGGACTTGTCCATCCGTACCAAGTATCATGTGAGTGTTTTGGCGACCAAAAAGGAGAACCAGATTTTTCCGCTGCCCCATCCGAGCCATGTGTTTGAGGAAGATGAGAGTGTCATGGTGATGGGAACGGAAAAGGATATCGAGGCGATTACCTAAAACGAAAGAGTCACGACGCAGCGCGCTGTGACTCTTAACTTTTTGATTTTCGGAATTCTCTAGGGGATTTTCCGTACACTTTCTTGAACAAATCTTTGAAATAGTTGCTGTCGTTGAAGCCGTTTTCCAGTGCAATATCTGTGATGGTATTGTCGGTGGTGAGCAGTGCGGTCTGTGCGTGGCGCAGCCGGACAAAATTCAGGTATTCTTTAAATCCCATTCCCGTTACCTGTTTGAATTTTTTACTGAAGTAGGTAGGACTGAGGGCAGCCTGGGCGGAAACTTCTTCCAGCGACAGCGGTTTTCTGTAGTTTTTGTAAATATATTTTGTGGCGGTCAGGATATCCGCATCCCTGGAATTCAGAAGGTCGGGTTCTTCTTCATTCATGACCGAGTGCCTCATCAACATCAGCATTAACTCCAGTAGATAGCATCCCATAAAGCCTTCGGAGTATTCGTCAATTTGTGCGTTTTCCGCAAGCATGCGCGTCAGAATCCCTGTGAATTCTTCCTGGTAAAGGGCGGGAATACTGCCCATGAAGGAGTGTGGCTCCGACAGTCTGACGTTGGAAATCATATGTTGCATCTTCTGCCATTCCAGGTCTTCTTTTCGAAAGCATAATATAATGATTTCACAGGAAGGGCTGGAGCTGTATACAGCATGGTGAAGGTCGCCGGGGCAAATCAGCACAAGATCTCCTTTTTCCAGCTGATAGACAGTATCCTTCAGAAGAAAGCGGCATTTTCCGAAATTGAGATAGAACAGTTCATAAAATGTATGATAATGGTCGGACTGTACCGGAGAGAAATCTCCCCGTTTTCCCTTTGAGATGGTAATTCGTTCCAGTATTTTAGGCATATCAGGTTCCTTTCGGGATTTATTGTCTGCTGCGACATCGTTTAGAGTATACCATATATCTGTCAAAAAAACAGTGTTTTTGCTGTAATTTGTGCAGAAAAACATTAGAATTGGCAGTGATTTTGATGTAATCTAAGAGAGGAATGAAACATTCCTCTAAAACTTTTCTCTCATACATAGACCTCCGTGCTGCACACACGGAGGTCCTTTTTTGCCAAAAGTCGTCTTGCAGAAAAGACAGGCCGGTCAGATTTTTCTGACCGGCCTTGCATTGTGCACCATGCGGCGTACATTTCTTTTAGATGTCAAATTTGAAATATCTCTTTGCGTTGTAGTAGGAGATATCTTTTACAATCTCGGAAAGTGTATCGTAATCTGCGGGGAATTCACCGTTCTCAACCCAGTTGCCGATCATGTTGCACAGGATACGTCTGAAATATTCGTGTCTTGTGTAGGACAGGAAGCTTCTGGAATCTGTCAGCATGCCGATAAAGCCGGACAGGTTTCCGAGGGTTGCAAGTGAGGTCATCTGCTCCTGCATGCCGGGCTTGTGATCATTGAACCACCAAGCGCTGCCCTGCTGAATCTTTGCAACAGCAGTGGAATCCTGGAAACAGCCGAGGATGGTTCCGATCGACTGATTGTCGTTGGGATTTAAACTGTACAGAATGGTTCTGGGCAGCTCATCGGTTCCGATCAAAGCGTTCAGGAAATCTGCCATCTGAGCAGAAGGAGCATAATTATTGATGCAATCATAGCCGGTATCGGGACCGAGCTTTTCAAACATCAGAGTATTATTGTCACGCTTACAGCCGTAGTGAAGCTGCATAGCCCAGTCAAGCTTGTGATACTCTCTGCCGACAAACAACATGAAAGCAGTCTTGAACTTTAATTCCTCTTCCTTGGTGAGAACCATCTTGTTGAGTCTCTTTAAGAAGAGTGCTTCGATTTCGTCATCACCTGCAGGATAGTACATCACATACTCCAGTGCATGGTCGGATACGTTGCAGCCCATGGAAGCAAAGAAAGCCATGCGCTTTTTCAGGGCATCTTTCAGAGCGGCGAAGCTGTTGATTTCGGAAACGCCGGCAGCTGCAGCCAGTTTAGCCAGATAGTCAAGGTAATCGGGCTTTTCGATATTCATCGCCTTATCAGGTCTCCATGCGGGAAGCACCTTGACATCGAAACTCTTATCCTCGGCAATCTTTTTGTGCCATTCCAGAGAGTCAATGGGGTCATCGGTGGTACAGATGAGGGTAACATTGCTCTGCTTGATAATATTTCGAACGCTCATGGAAGGCTGTGCCAGTTTCTCGTTGCAGATTTTCCACACTTCGTCAGCGGTATTCTTGTTCAAAACGCCGTTGTAACCGAAATATCTTTGCAGCTCCAGATGGCTCCAGTGGAATAGGGGATTTCCGATTGCCTTGCCCAGACATTCAGCCCATTTGCAGAATTTTTCATAATCGGATGCATCGCCGGTGATATATTTTTCGTCCACACCAAAAGAACGCATCAGACGCCATTTGTAATGGTCGCCGCCCAGCCATACCTGGGTGATGTTGTCAAACTGGCGGTCTTCGGCAATCTCCCTGGGATTAATGTGGCAGTGGTAGTCCAGAATAGGGGTGTTCTCCGCATAATCGTGGAACAGTTTCTTGGCTGTTTCCGTTTCCAGCAGAAAGTCCTTGTCCATAAATGCTTTCATTTTGTTTTCCTCCGTTTATTTAGTTATATTATTTAAGGAACCGCCGGGCAAAGCTCAGCGTGTAGTACCTCTTTTGATAATCTCGCCGGAAAAAATAGTCTTCTTCGGCATCTCGTTTCCGGCAAGCACACCCAGCAGAGTGGTAATCAAATGCTGGCATAAGGTTTCCAGCTTGTTGTCGATACTGGTAAGCTCCGGTTCGCAGCAGACGGAAAGTAGGGAATTGTTGTAGCCGAGAACGGAAAAATCCTCCGGTATCCGGTAGCCCATTTCACGGGCATACTTTACGGCTGCGAGTGCGAGAGAGTCGTCAGCGGCTATGACACCGTGGAATTTCAAGCCTTTTTCATGCAGCTTCACCAGATGCTGTGTCATGGCAGGAATATTCTCGTGGGAGCCGTGATAAAACTGGAGCAGATTTGCACCGGATAACAGTTTCTTCTCCTCCATGGCGGTGCGATAACCTGCGAGCTTGCGCTTTCCGCTGTAGGATGTGGAATTGTAAAAATAAACAATATCTTTCACACCCGTCTGAATCATCTGCAGGGTTGCTTCATACATGGACGTAAAATCATCGGAGACAACGCTGTAAACATTCGGAATGTCGAGATCGGCATTTAAAAGCATGACGGGAACCTGTGCGGCAGCGTCTGCTATGTATTTATTGTCGCTATCCTTTTCATATATGAAGTTGGAACCGACGAGGATTATGCCGTCCACTTTTTTTGTAATCAAAAGGTTCATGGAAGCGGTTTTTGTTTCCAATTCATATCCGGTACAACAGAGTATGCTGTCGTAGCCGTTGGCACGCAGCTTCTGCTCGATATAATAGATGGCCTTTGCCAGATACAAATCGGAACTGTCCGCACACATGATACCGATGGTTTTCATGGTGTTCAGCCCCAGACCGCGGGCAAATGCATTGGGAGTATATTCGTACTGGTTGATGACATCCAGAACTCTCTTTTTTGTCTTTTCACTGACATTGTTGCTTCCGTTCAGGACGCGGGAAACAGTGGCAATAGAGACTCCGGCCTTCTCTGAAATATCATATATAGTCATAGTTGTACCTCATTTTCCTTACATTTTTGTTTTGGAAAAAGAAAATGTAAGTAGTTACAAAAATTACTCTATTAGCATTATATCCAACACAGTGTTTTTTTTCAAGATATTTTTTTCACAAGTAAGGGGATAAATTTGTAGTTGTTGTGAAAATATATGAGAAGATTTCCCTTTTTTGATATTGACGAAAGAAACTTTTGGAAGTAAAATAAATCATGTAAGTACTTACATAAACCATGCTCTGAGAGGAGCGGTTTCAAAGTACGCAGAAATAGGACGAAACAAATGTAAAGTCTGTATGAAAGCAGGCAGAAGGAGAGGGAAATGGAAGTTTTAAACAAGAAAATGACCGGAAAAAAAGAAAGACCGATTAAGGTAGTACAGTTTGGAGAGGGTAATTTTCTTCGAGCATTTGTAGATTATATGATTGATATTGCCAACGAGCAGGGAAAGTTTGACGGCGATATCGTTCTGATTAAGCCTATCAACTTCGGCAATCTGGACAACTTCCACAAGCAGGACTGCCAGTACACCGTATCCCTGCGCGGAAATGTGGACGGTGAGGGCAAAATTATCAACAGAATCGTGACCAGCGTGGCAGATGCGGTTGACGCATATGGTGAGTATGAGAAGTATATGAGCCTTGCTGAGATTGATACCTTGAGATTTGTTGTATCCAATACCACTGAGGCCGGTATTGTGTATGATGAGAGCGATTCCTTTGAATTAAATCCTCCCAAGTCTTTCCCCGGCAAGCTGACAAAGTTCTTATATCACAGATTTGAGACTTTCAAAGGCGATATGACAAAGGGTCTTGTCATGCTTCCTGTTGAGCTGATTGACGACAACGGCATCATGCTGAAGAAGTGTGTGCTGCAGCAGATTGCAAACTGGGGACTTTCCGATGAATTTAAGAAATGGGTTGAGGAGGCATGTGTGTTTACAGCAACCCTGGTTGACCGTATCGTTACCGGTTATCCGCGTGCAACCGAAGCTGAGGAGTGGGAGAAGCTTGGTTATGAAGACCGTATCATGGTAACAGGTGAGCCCTTCGCACTCTGGGTTATCGAGTCCGACAAGGACATCAGCAAGGAATTTAATCTTCCCGGTGCAGGTCTTCCCGTTGTATTTACAGACGACCATCACCCTTACAAGCAGAGAAAGGTTCGTATCCTGAACGGTGCACACACCTCCTTCGTGCTTGCTTCCTGGCTGTGCGGCAACGACATTGTGAGACAGTCCATGGAGGATAAGGATATCCGTGATTTCATGAACAAGACCATTTTCGACGAGGTCATTCCGACACTGACTCTTCCCGAAGAGGAATTAAAGGCATTCGCAGGAGAAGTGGTAAACCGTTTCAATAATCCTTATGTGGACCATGCACTGCTTGCCATATCCCTAAACTCCGTTTCCAAGTGGAGAGCAAGATGTCTTCCCAGCCTGCTCGGCTATGTGGATAAGTTCGGTAAGCTTCCTGTACACCTGACCTTCTCCATCGCAGCGCTGATGGCATTCTACTGCGGCGATGAGATTAAGGATGGCGCTCTGATCGGAAACAGAAACGGCGAAGCATACAATATCAAGGATGATATGCCTGTTCTCGAGTTTTTCCGCGACAATTGCAGAAAGGATACCAGAACCTTTGTGACAAATTATCTCGGAAGAGAGGATTTCCACGGACAGGATCTGAATCAGGTTCCCGGTCTGACAGATGCGGTTGTGGCATATCTGGATGATATCAAGACAAACGGTATGAGGGCAGCATTATGCAAAATTTCTTAAAGATTAACGACAATGATAATGTAGTGGTAGCACTGAATCCCATCCCTGCAGGGGAAAGCCTTGCAGTGGAGGTACAGGGGCAGACAAAGAGTGTGACCGCACTGGAAGAGATTCCGGCGGGTCACAAGATGGCAATCTGCGATATCCCCGAGGGCGGTGAGGTAATTAAGTACGGCTACCGCATCGGAAATGCAAAGGAAGCAATCAAGGCCGGTGCCTGGATACATACCCATAATGTGAAGACCGCACTTGGCGATTTACTGGAGTACAGCTATGAACCCGTTCCCGTGGAGGAAGTGAAGACGGAAGATGTGACCTTCATGGGTTTCAACCGCCCTGGCGGCAAGGTCGGTGTCCGCAATGAAATCTGGGTCATTCCTACTGTTGGCTGTGTCAATAATGTGGCAACTGAAATCGCGAAGCGCGCCAATGCGTTTGTGAAGGGAACCGTGGAGGAGGTTATCGCATTCCCGCATCCTTATGGCTGTTCCCAGATGGGTGATGATCAGGAACATACCAGAAAAATTCTGGCTGATCTCATCAATCATCCCAATGCAGGCGGTGTGCTGGTGCTGGGACTGGGCTGTGAGAACAGCAACATCGATGTGCTGAAGCCCTACATCGGCGATTATGATGAAAACCGCGTGAAATTTGTTGTGGCACAGGAATGCGATGATGAGATTGCAGAGTCCGTTGAGGTTATCAAGGGACTGATTGACTACGCATCCGGGTTTGAGAGAGAGCCGATCAGCGTAAGCAAGCTGGTTATCGGCATGAAGTGCGGTGGCAGTGACGGACTATCCGGTATCACGGCAAATCCTCTGGTGGGTCGTTTCTCCGATAAGCTGATTTCCAAGGGCGGAACAACCATTCTGACCGAGGTGCCTGAGATGTTCGGCGCGGAGACGATTTTGATGAACCGCTGTGCAAACAGGGAGCTTTTTGATCAGACCGTCGATTTGATTAATGATTTTAAGAATTACTTCAAGAGCCATAACCAGACCATTTATGAGAACCCTTCTCCCGGAAACAAGAAGGGCGGCATTTCCACTTTGGAAGACAAATCTCTGGGTTGTACCCAGAAGTCGGGCAGCGCAAAGGTAAGAGGCGTATTGCAGTACGGTGAGACGGTGAAGACACCCGGACTGAATCTGCTCAGCGCACCCGGAAATGACCTGGTGGCCGCCACGGCGCTGGCAGCAGCAGGAGCACATATTGTACTGTTTACCACGGGTCGCGGAACGCCTTTTGCGTCACCTGTTCCCACCATGAAAATTTCCACCAACTCCCGTCTGGCGGGAAAGAAATCCAACTGGATTGATTTCAATGCCGGTGTTCTGGTGGAGGATAAAACCATGGCGGAAGAGACGGAAGCGCTTTTCAACTATGTTGTTGAAGTGGCATCCGGAAAAAAGGTTTGCAGCGAGGCAGCAGGTTTCCATGATATGGCAATCTTTAAGCAGGGCGTGACTCTATAAATAGATGGAGCACTCTAGCGGCCGCGTGAACCGGGGCTGTGAGAGTGCTTTCGTTTTATAAATTCACTGGCGCGTCCAGAACTGTTTGCTGATTTTTTTGCGATGCTGTCAGCATGGCAAGAATATGGTATATTGTATGTGAGCAGATGAACAGGCGATGACGAAGCCGACATTTGGTTTTGCCGCGATAACGAGCAAACCGTCTGTAATGCATACAGGAAGCGTGAAGTGTGGGTTTGTCAGTCTTTAGGAAAGGAATTGAAAATATGAAAGAACAGTTACAGAAAGCGTTGGAGGCTGCTTCTTTGGGTGACACGGCGCTGCTTGCGGAGACTACAGATAAGTTGAAGCAGCTTCCCAGAACGGAGGAAGGGTTATTTGACACAACATCGGTAGACAGCGACTGCTTTGAGGCGGCGCGTTGGATTTATCCCGTATATGCTGCCTTTGAAACGGAGTGCAACAAGGAGGCTGGGTATCCTGACTTGCTGGCACAGATTCGCACTCTGGATGCAAAGCAGAAAAGAGATGCTTCCATAGCGGAGACGGCAAAGTTTCTTGAGATGCTGATTGCTGTAATCGACAATGTAACACCCCAGCTTTACGAGTATTACAGAGAACTTGTAGATATTTTCAGGGCAGATGTGAAAGAGGTAATTTCTTCTTATTATGGGGATGGAGGCTTTGGCGGAACAGAGGGAAAAGCTTCCGGTGCAGATGAAAGAATCCGTTCCGCAATTGCCCATGCAGGAGAAACCTATGTGCTGCTGGCGGAAAAATACCGGGAGTATCTGTAAGGCAAGAATACCGGAAATATCTGTAGGAAGGAAAGCGAGAAAGTTTCCTCCAAATATTGAATTGATGTCCGCAGAAGCGGACAGAAAGGTGTAACCATGGAAATCATTCATATCACGAATACAGCGAGAAGCGCGGTTCTGGAGATTCGGGATGGCGGTCGCTATTATACAAAAACGCCCTACCGCATCTGCGTGAACGGGGAGGAGCTTCTGACAGCGGAAAAGACAATCATATCCCTGAACAATCTGCTGCCGGATACCCTGCAGAAGGTAGAAGTATTTGACGGCGAGACGAAAGTCTGTGAGGTGTCTTTCCGGACGGACTATGAATTTGTGACACTGGATGTCAGAAGGTTCGGTGCAAAGGGAGACGGCGTTCAGGACGACACACATTTTATTCAGACGGCAATTCTGGCATGCCCTGAGAATAGCCGCGTGCTGATTCCGGCGGGTGTATATCGCATTACTTCTTTGTTTTTAAAGAGCCATCTGCGGTTGGAACTGGCGGCAGGTGCGGAACTGAAGGCTTTTACAGATCCTGAAAAATTCTCTGTGCTGCCCGGTATGATTCAGAGCTACGATGAGACAGACCAGTATAACCTGGGAAGCTGGGAGGGAAATCCCTTAAATGCCTATGCCGGGATTATCTGCGGCATGAATGTGGAAGATGTTGTCATCTACGGACAGGGAACCATCAATGGTAATGCTTCCAAACAGGATTGGTGGGGACGCAAATACAAAGAGGTATTCCGTCCCAGACTGTTTTTCATTAATAATTGTAAGAATGTGACGCTGAGCGGTGTGAAGGTATGTAATTCTCCTTCCTGGACACTGCATCCGTATTTCAGCGATGATTTGAAGCTGATTGACCTGTTTATCCAGAATCCGGCAGATTCTCCAAATACGGACGGCTGCGACCCGGAGTCCTGTAAAAATGTGGACATTCTGGGGGTACATTTCTCTGTGGGTGATGACTGTATCGCAGTAAAGAGCGGCAAAATCTACATGGGGAGAAAATATAAGAAGCCTTCGGAAAATATCCGGATTCGTCAGTGCCTCATGGAAGACGGACACGGTGCCGTTACACTGGGCAGTGAGATGGCGGGTGGTGTTGTGAATCTGACCGTGGAGGATTGCATTTTCAGCCATACGGACAGAGGCCTTCGCATCAAGACCAGACGGGGCAGAGGCAAGGATGCCATCATCAGCAATATTACCTTCCGTAACCTTGACCTGGATCATGTGATGACGCCGCTGGTGGTAAATTCCTTCTATTTCTGTGACCCGGACGGTAGAACACCTTACGTGCAGTCCAGAGAGTTGTATCCGGTGGATGACAGAACCCCTTCCATCAAAAAGATGGTATTTGAGAACATGAAATGTACCAACTGCCATGTGGCAGCGGCTTATTTTGACGGACTTCCCGAACAGAAAATCGAGGAGATTGTCATGAGAAACATCGAATTCAGTTACGCGGAGAATCCCATGAGCGGTGTGCCTGCCATGTCGGAAGGTGTGCCAAAGAGCACGAAACGCGGACTGTTTGCAAGAAATGTGGCGAAGCTGACTCTGGAGAACATCAAAATCGAGGGACAGGACGGTTTGGACTATGAGTTCGATGGCGTGGACGAACTGATTCGGAAGTAAGATAATAAGGAAAATAAGGAGGAAATGCCTCTGCTCGCCAGAGGACTCGCATTTTCCTTCGGAAAACAAGGAGGAAATGCCTCTGCTCGCCAGAGGGCTCGCATTTTCCTTCGGAAAACAAGGAGGCATGAAAAATATGCAGTTAGGAATCAGATTACATGACACAACAAAGCTCCCTTTTGAGGAGCGTATCAAGGAGGTGCATGACCTTGGTTTTGCGTGCGGTCATCTGGCACTGGCAAAGGTGATTGATGAATTTCCCACAACGGATGAGGCTATGACGCCCGGTCTTGCTATGTACATAAAGAATGTGTTTGCAAAGAATAATGTGGATATTGCCGTACTGGGCTGTTATCTGAACATGGCGACTCCCAATCAGGAGGAACTGAAGAAAACGGTGCACCGCTATATGGCGCATATCCGTTTTGCATCTCTGCTGGGCTGCGGCGTGGTGGGAACCGAGACGGGTGCTCCCAATGAAACCTACAGCTTTACGCCGGAATGCCATACGGAAGAGGCTTTGCAACTGTTAATTAATAACCTGCGCCCCATTGTAAAATATGCGGAACAGATGGGCGTGATTTTTGCAATCGAACCTGTTTACCGCCACATTGTATCTAACCCGAAACGTGCAAGACAGGTACTGGACGAAATCAATTCTCCGAACCTGCAGATTATTTTTGATCCTGTCAACCTGCTTGATATTGCGAATTATCAGGACAGGCAGGCCATCATCGAGGAGGCAATAGACCTTCTTGGACCTGACATTGCCATGGTACATCTGAAGGATTTCCAGATTCGGGACGGCAAGATGATTTCCGTTGGCTGCGGACTTGGCGAGATGGATTATACCTCCATTCTGAAATTTATGAAGGAGAGAAAACCCTTCATTCATGCAACATTGGAGGACACCAAACCGGAGAACAATCAGCAGGTGAAAAACTTTATTTTGCAGAAGTATGCGGAAGTATAAGGGTGTTTAAACAAGTGTAGGGGTGTATAAACAAATTTAAGTATAGAAAAGTTCCGGTGGGAGATGGTCATATACGACAAAAAACTCCCACCGGAGCTTTTTTATATTTTGTAAACACGATAGTCTTTTGTATCTTTCATTCAAATAGCTTGTTTTTGGGCAAGAAAATTACTCCTTTTGGTTGTAGGATTTCGATGTTTTTTCTTCTTCTCAATTATTATGTATTTCTATATTCTTGTTTTTTGACAATGAAGATTTAGTGAAGTATTTCATGTTTTTGCATGAAGTTATGCATTTTCCTTAATCTGGCTTGGTGTTGCTGGTTGCGGGGAAGAAGGTCCTATGATATATTTGTAATAAAGTAAATAGCCGCAAGCATGTCAGAGACTAACACTGGGGACTAACACCAAGGAACGGCACCAAGGAACAGTGCCAAGGAACGGCACCAAGGAACGGCACCAAGGAACAGTGCCAAGGAACGGCACCAAGGAGCAACACCAAGGAACAGTACCAGGGAATAACAACGGAAAAACAGCATCTTGAACTGACAATAGAAAACAATAGAAATAAGAAACAAATTTCATGATATAGGTGCGGCGGAAATGAGGGAAAAATGTACAAAGACGGGAAGATTTATATAGGCCTTGCTGAGGGGCAGAAGGTATGCATGGAACTGAATATGTGCAATCGCCACGGACTGATTGCGGGTGCCAGTGGAACAGGAAAGACCATTACCATGAAAGCTATGGCAGAATCCTTTTCCGATGCGGGTGTCCCTGTGTTTCTGTGCGATGTGAAGGGAGATGTGTCTGGACTTGCAAGCCCTGGTGTTGCTTCCGAGAGCATGGAGAAGCGCATCGACAAATTCGGTATCAGAAATGAATTTACATACAAGGCATATCCTACCTGCTTCTGGGATATTTATCAGGAAAAGGGGCATCCGGTACGTGCAACCATATCCGATATGGGACCGGAGATTCTTTCCCGTATTCTCGGACTGACCCCGGCACAGGAGGGAGTATTGAATATTGTGTTCCGGATTGCGGACGATAAGGGCCTGATTCTGGTGGATTTGAAAGATCTGAAGGCAGTGCTGAATTATGTGTCGGAGAATCGAAAGGATTACCTGACGACTTATGGGAATGTAACGCCCCAATCCATCGGCGGCGTCATCCGTGCATTGATTCCCCTGGAGAGTCAGGGCGGAGACATGTTCTTTGGAGAGCCTGCACTTGACATTTTTGACTGGATACGAACCAATTCCGAGGGAAAAGGCATGATCAATATTCTGCACAGTGTGAAGCTGGTGCAGAACCCTACTCTTTATGCGAGCTTCCTGCT
This sequence comes from uncultured Lachnospiraceae bacterium, assembly GCA_945913255.1. Classification (GTDB taxonomy): domain Bacteria; phylum Bacillota; class Clostridia; order Lachnospirales; family Lachnospiraceae; genus Acetatifactor. The sequence goes on along the minus strand of CAMEDC010000012.1, from coordinate 43,058 downwards.
CTGGATGATGGCAGAGCTGTTTGAAAGGCTGCCGGAGTCAGGAGACATGGAGAAGCCGAAGCTGGTTTTCTTCTTTGATGAGGCTCATATGCTTTTTGCGGATGCCCCCAAGGTGCTGGTGCAGAAGATTGAACAGGTAGTGAAGCTGATTCGCTCCAAGGGAGTGGGCATTTATTTTGTGACTCAGAGCCCCAGCGATATCCCGGACAGCGTTTTGGCGCAGCTTTCCAACCGTGTCCAGCATGCTTTAAGAGCCTATACCCCTGCAGAGCAGAAGGCAGTCCGGGTGGCGGCACAGTCCTTCCGGGCAAATCCTGCTTTTAAGACGGAAGACGTTATCATGGAACTGGGCGTGGGCCACGCACTGACCTCCTTCCTTGATGAGGAAGGTGTGCCCGGCATGGTGCAGCAGACCGCAATCATCTGTCCGCAGAGTCTGATGGGATCGGTGGAGGAAAGTGTTCGCAGCAGCCTGATGACAAGCGACGGAATGGATAAATATAATCAGTACGTGGATAACTGGACAGCCTACGAGGCGTTGACCGATATGGCGGAAGCCGCGGAAAAGGAGGCTGCCCTGGAGGCAGAAAGGCAGCAGCTTGCCAAGGAGCGGGAAGAGTTCGAAAAGCAGAAGGAAAAAGAGGCTTTTCTGGCGCAGAAGCAGAAAGAGAAGGAAGCGGAAGCCGCCCGCAAGAAGAAGGAAAAAGAGGAAGAAGCCGCAGAGAAAAAGCGGGAAAGAGCAGCGGAGCGCCGCAAGGCTCAGATTGAGAGGACCCTCATCAATACCGGAGCACAGGTGTTGAAGAGAGGGCTGTTAAAGACCTTGTTTAAGTAAACCTCCTTGCCTGATTTTTCATCGAACTGCGTTGTCTTCAATCGACGATGCCACCGCATCGCCTCATTCAGGCGCCTTGTTGATGAAAAATACCTTGCGGAGTTTTTTGCTATCAATGTGTCAGTGTATCGGAGGGGGAGAGGTGGAAATGAAAAGAATACATAGCAGCAAGGCATACTTTCATCTTCCCGGGTTGTTTGAGTTTTATGAATTGTATCGTGAGTTTCTGCCCTTGTTTCGGGAGCATCGTGAATATTTTTATGAATGGTGCGAAATAGGCTCAATTTATGGTTCTCCGGCTGACTGTCTATGGGGAGGCGGACGTGTCGGCTTTGGAGAAAGTGACCCAAATGATGTATACGATTTGATGCAGGAATATGGGATTTCCGCACGATTGACATTCAGCAATTCACTGTTGGAAGAAAGGCATTTGTCCGATAAAAAATGTAACGCACTGTGCGAGTTGTTCGGGAGAGGAACGGAAGTACAAAACGGAATCATTGTTTATTCCGATTTGCTTTTGAATTATATACAAGCGAAATATCCAAAGCTTTATTTTGTTTCGACGACAACAAAGGTTTTGACGGAGTTTGAACAGTTCTTAAATGAAGTGAAACGAGATGACTTCCTTTATGTTGTACCGGATTTTCGACTAAACAAGGCGTTTGACAAATGGGATACTTTGACGCAACATCAAAAGGATAAAGTGGAATTCCTATGTAACGAATGCTGCTGGTTTGGATGTGCAGACCGAAAACAATGCTATGAAGCGGTAAGCCGTAGGAACCTGGGAGATAATTGTTCCGAATACCGGTGTACTGCCCCGGAAGGTGACAGAGGGTATCAGTTCTCAAAAGCCATGAAAAATCCGGGATTTATCGGAATTGAGGATATAAAGAATTTTTATATGCCCATGGGATTTTCCAATTTTAAAGTGGAAGGACGAGGCCTTGGAAGTGCTTTGGTTTTGGAATTTTTGCTCTATTACATGACAAAACCGGAGTACCAGATTCATGTCAGAGAAAGAATTTATTTGGACAATATGTTGGATTTATTTTAAGTTTAAGGGATGAAGCAACATCAATCTACGAATCATTGGAATATAATTACCGCCTGCCGGAAATCTGATATTCCCTGTCAGGCAGACAGGAGCATATCACAGCTTCCGGCAGGCGGTTTAGATGGTATTTTGAATAAGCAGAGAAAAAACAGCCGCTTATTTTTACAGATGAAAGTAAGACACTGCGATGGCTCCGGGACCTGCGTGGGTTCCGATGGTGGAGCCGATGGTGCTGATGGGAAGCTGGTCTGTTTTCCCTTCCCAGAGTGCAGAGCTGTCCGTAATATACTTTTGCAGGAGCGTGTCGTCCAAGCCGGTATAGCCGAGGCAGTAGGGCATGGAGAAATCGATGCCGCCGCTCTGGTTTACCTGCTGAATCAGCATATTGTTGCCGTTCTTGGAGCCGCGTGCCTTGCCGAGAATGGCAACCTCCCCTTTGATTACGGAGATAACGGGCTTGATAGAGAGAACTGTTCCTGCCCAGGCAGCGGTCTTGGAAATTCTGCCGCCCTGCTTTAAGTACTCCAGCGTATCAAATACGGCGAGCACACAGATGTCGGATTTCTTTCGGTCAAGTTCTGCAGCGATTTCACCGGCAGCAAGACCCTGATCCCGCAGGTGCACCGCATATTGAACCAGATTCTGTTCCCCGATGCTGACATTCAGACTGTCAACCAGACAGATGCAGTCCTCATAACCCTCCAGAGCGAGTACGGCGCTCTGATAGGTGCCGGAGAGCAGGGAAGAAAGAGTGATGACAACAGCAGTATCGCCGCTTTCTTTAATCTCACGGTATTTTTTTTCAAAATCGTAAGGAGGAACCTGGCTGGTGGTGGGGATGGTACCGCACTCAATCAGCTTATCATAAAATTCTTCATGTGTGATGGTGACACCGTCCAGATATTCTTCCTCTCCGAACAGGGTTTTTAATGGCATATAATCAAGCTTCAGGGCATCTGCCTGTTCTTTTGTCAAGTCACTTGCAGAGTCTATTACAATTCTAACACTCATTTTCTTTTCCCTTCTGTGATAAAATGTACATATGGTATACTTGCAATAGCAGTCATTGCAGAGAGTTTCATGCAATGGTAATCATTGCCGGGAGTTTCTTTCCTGGTAACAGTGTAAAGTATATAATGCCCGGCAAATACTGTCAAGCTATTTTGAGAATCAAAATACTTGAAAATCAAACAAAATGAGAATAATTAGTTAGCAGCTATGAAATGGGAACAATGGGTTAGTATTTCTGAAATATATGTCACATAGATGCATGATTGGCATCATGCACATTATCCTTACATAATGTGCGTATTTTTTTTCTTGTTACGGAATAAAGCGGAGAGTATGATATCTATATAAGAAATCCTATAAAAGATGAAACAAGAGCTCAGAAAAAAGATGAAACAAGAAATCAAATAATGAAGGGAAACAGCAAATTATCAAGGATTTATCATGAAAGATTCGGAGGAAGGTTTATGAGAGAATGTATTCGTTGTAAAAAGCAAATGTCGGAAGATTTTGATGTAAAGGTAGAAGGTGCTGCATATGGCTTGAAAATTACAAAACCCGGAATTTTTAAAGAGAGTCTGGGAAAGGTTCATGCAGCTGTCTGCCCGAAATGTGGCTATATCGAATTCTATTTAGAGGATGCATCAAAGATACAGGAATAGAAATACGGAAATATAAATACAGGAATAAGTCACGGAAGGGAATAGCAAGATAATAAAAATAGGGGAGTTTTTTATGAGTGAAATTTATAACAGAGATAAAGAAGTTAGGGAGGCCATGCAGGCAGGGCAGGAAGCTTTGCATTATCTGACACAGGCGAGAGATTCCCTGAACAGTGCAGGCAACTGGGGACTGCTTGACATCTTTGGAGGCGGCACGATCAGTACCTTTATGAAACATTCCAAAATGAACAATGCGGAACGGTTGGTACAGGATGCCAGATATGCGCTCAAGCGTTTCCAGAGGGAGTTGATGGATGTGGACAATGTGGCAAAGTTTCATATTCAAACCGGTGATTTCCTTTCTTTTGCAGACTATTTTTTTGATGGTATTATTGCAGATTGGCTGGTACAATCGCGAATCAGTGATGCAAAGAAGCAGGTAGACAATGCCATTCAAAAAGTGAATTATATTATGAATCAACTGCGGCAGCTGTAGGCTGACCGCAGTTTTTTTGCTTTCACGCCAGGAGATAGGCATATCTTAAGAAACGGCAAGGGTTTTTTAAGAAATTTGCTGACAAAATGTTAAAACACTTCCTTTATAATGCAGTTAAGAATGAAGGCTTGAAGATAAGGATACAAGCTTTCGATAGAAGATAAATGGAGTGGAAGAAAAATGGAAATAGCGGTTTTGGCAGATATACACAGCAATTATGTGGCACTGGAAGAATGTATGCGCTATGCACAGGAGCGTGGTATCAGGAGCTTCCTGTTTTTAGGTGATTATGTCGGAGAGTTTGCATATCCGGAACGCACGATGGAACTGTTGCGAAAATATGATGAAGTGTATGATTGTACATTTATTCGGGGAAACAAAGAGAATTACTGGCTTGGCTATCGGGATAACGGAGAGAAAGGGTGGCTGGAGCACAATTCTACCACGGGAGCGCTTTACTATGCCTATCATCATCTGACAAAGGGGGATTTGCAGTTTTTTGAGAATTTACCTGTAGCGCGGAAACTGCAGTATGGTGAACTTCCGACACTGATAGCCTGCCATGGCTCGCCCACGGATGTGCGTGGACATATGCTGCCGGGAAATGAGGAAACAAAAAGCATTCTGGAAGCTTCTGAGGTGGATTTGATATTGTATGCCCATACACATATTCAGGGGAAGACCGAACACATGGGAAAGACGGCATTGAATCCCGGAGCGGTGGGCATGCCCCTGAAGGCAGGCGGAAGAACGCAGTTTATGATTCTGCACGGGGAGCAGGGGCGCTGGCAGGAGGAATTCATCAGCCTTGAGTATGACAGGGAGCGGGTTATCCGGGAGTTATATGCATCCGGGCTTATGGAGCGGGCTCCCTACTGGTGCATGATTACAGAATGTCTTCTGCGAAATGAATTGCCGGAGGAGATTGCCCACGCAAGGATTTTGGAACAGGTAATGACTTTGTGCAGGCAGGATACGGGGGAGTGCAACTGGCCGGATATTCCGGAACGGTATTGGGAGCAGGCTGTAGGACAACTGTTGTATCGGCACAGCAGCAGTACAAGTCATACGCTATCAGCCATACAATGAGAAGGACAATAAGAAGTATAATTAAAAGTACCATGTGAAGTACAAAGAAGTACAATAAAATGGGTGGACAGTGAGGAAGCATCATGGCAACATGGGTGACACATTTAATGATCGCAGACAGAGTTCTGCAAAGAATTCCCGAATTGAAAAAGCATGAATTTTGTGTGGGGAATATTGCGCCGGATTGTAATATTGAAAACGACGATTGGACAAGCTTTACACCACCGCGTGAATTAACGCATTGGATGACGGGCAAGAGAAAGGTAATGGCGGACTGCGACAGATTTTTACATGAGTACATGGAAAGAAAAGTGATAGCTTCTGCGCAGGAGGAATCTTTTCTGTGGGGATACTATGCGCATTTAGTCACTGACGCGGAATTTCAGAGATACATACGCGATGAAGAGAGAGTGAAGGCTTCGTGGAACAGAATCATCTCACATCCTGAATTGGGTATGAGAGCGAAAGATATGCCGGAAACCTGGGACTCAGTGAAGCTGCTGATTGGCGGAAGGGAAAGGATGTGTGATATCTATTCTCTGGAACGGGAATATCTGGATACCCATCCTGACTCCGGATATTTTACGGAGATAATGGGGCTTGAAGCTTTTCCCGACTATATCGACTATCTGCCTCAGAACGCAATTCCGCGTAAAATAAAAGTGATGGGATATCTACCGCAGAAAACCACAGGCAGATATGCCTATATAGCTATGTCAAAGGAAGAATATGGCACATTCCTTGAGAACGCGTCAAAATTGGTAGAGAAGGGAATACGCTTACATAAGAAATAGTTGATGAACGGAATGTGGAATGGCCTGCGAAATGGGTCGTGGAATGGAGTTCAATACGCAAAATGCAAGAAATACTGTCTGCTCTTCCATTTCAAGGTATGCTGCCAGTATATAGAGACTATTTTGAGGAAGAAAGAGAATCAATTTCACGGAATTTACTGGTGAAATGTCTGGAAAATGGAATCTGGCATGTATTTTCCTGACTAGATAAGTTACAGAATTGATGGATTTTGTTATATGATACTGGCCTGAATTAGTACTTTTTAAGATTAGCCAGTATTTCTTCTGTTTTGAAGAAATACATACCTAGCGTGGGAGGGAATTATGGTGTAAAATTAGATATAGCATTGGGCATAACATTGGGCATAGCGCCGGATATAGCAAGTGGGAATGGCACCGAGTATAATGAGGGTATAACATCAGGGATAACATAAGAATAGCGTCGGGTATAAATCAGATACAACATCGGATGTTGAGAAGGAGAAGAAAACTATGAAAAAATGGAACATGGGAATCATAGGAGCCGGTAATATTGCGAATGCGATGGCAGAAGCAATAAACGGACTGGAACAGGTGAATGCCTATGCAGTGGCTTCCCGTAGCCTTGAAAAAGCAGAAGCGTTTGCGAATAAATGGCACTTTGAAAAGGCGTATGGATCTTATGAAGAACTGGTATCAGATCCGGAGGTGGAGCTGATTTATGTGGCAACGCCGCATTCACATCATTTTGCACATGCAAAGCTTTGTGTGGAGCACGGGAAACCGGTGTTGGTAGAGAAAGCTTTCACGGCAAATGCAAAACAGGCAGCAGAACTGATTGGTCTTGCAGAAGAAAAGAAGGTGTTTCTGACAGAGGCGATTTGGACAAGGTATCTGCCGGCGGCAGATATCATCAGAAAACTGCTGGCAGATGGAGCAATCGGTGAACCGCTGAGCCTGAGTGCGGAGTTTTCCATACCACTCACTCATAAACAGCGTATGTATGACCCTGCACTAGCGGGGGGCGCACTGCTGGATCTTGGCATGTATGCGTTGACCTTTGCTTCCATGTACTTCGGGGATGATATTGTTAAGGTGGAGTCGGATTGTGAGAAGTATGAGACAGGAGTAGATGCCACGGACAATATCTATTATACGTACAGGGATGGGAAAAAAGCACATTTGCGGACTTCTTTTGTGACGGGTCCTGTTAATGAAGGCACCATCAGCGGAACTGCCGGAAGCATTCGTGTGGAATCCCTGAACAATTATTCGTCAATTCAGTTGTATGATAAAGACGGAAAGCTGCGGGAGAACCTTGAGGTTCCTGCTCAGATTAACGGATATGAGTATGAAGTTCTGGCATGCATCCGGGCATTGGAAGCAGGAAAAACGGAGTGTGAAGAGATGCCACATGCTGAAACCCTGGAAATCATGAAAAGGATGGATGAACTTCGTACAGTATGGGGAGTGGTTTTCCCGTTTGAGTAAGCCAAGGAATAGACGAGTAAGCCAAAGAATAGACAATTGGGTGAGTAATAAAAGGCTCCACCGCAGGTAAGCGGGGAGCCTTTAATAGTGCAGCTTGCAGTGCACGTTTCTATTTTGCGATACCTTATTCGCTGAAAAGTTTTTGATAGAGGATGCATAAAAAATTACATTTTCTCAAATACCGGCATGTAGTCAATCGGTGCATCCACGGTTACGGTGCATCCGCCTTTAAAGATTTCACCTGTGGAAGTCAGCTTCCACTTGCCTGCGGGCAGGTATACATCCCGCTTGAAGCTGTTCAACTTAAAGATAGGTGCTGCCAGGTACTTGCTTCCGAACATGTACTGATCCTGGAGCTCCCAGCACTTTTCGTCCTCAGGGAACTCATAGAACATGGCACGGAGCAGGGGAGAACCATTCACATGAGCTTCTTCATACAAGCTCTTGATATAGTCATGCATGGAAATACGGATATCATAGTATTTCTTCATGATCGCATAATTGTCTTCGCCGTAGCTCCAGAGCTCATTGGGCTGACCGGTGTGCAGATATCCACCGCCCCAGTCTCTGTCATCCAGAGGCGGGATGTTGTAGGGACCGCGGTCGCCGTGCATACGAAGCACAGGTGAATAAACTGCAAACTGATACCATCTGATCAACAGCTGGCGGAAGTCAGGGTCGTTCACATCATCTGTCATGAAACCGCCGATGTCGGTGGTCCACCAGGGGATTCCGGCAAGGCCCATATTCAGACCGCACTGCAGCTGATCGGCAAAAGCTTCAAAGGTACTGGGCACATCACCGGACCAGATGACATTGCCGTACTTCTGGGAACCTGCCCATGCACAGCGCAGCAGATTGACTACGGTGTTGTCCTGGATTTTGCTCATCTCATCATAGAAAACCCTGCTGTACATCTGGGGATATTGGTTGCTGAGTGCGAGCGCGGGACCGTCACAGTAGCGGTAATTCTCAAAGTCGTAAACGCCGTAATCGGGTTCGGAATTATCCAGCCAGAAAGCATCAATGCCGTAATCATAGTAGTTCTTCTTGCAGACTTCCCACACATATTTCCTTGTCTCGGGATTGAAGGGGTCGATTTCCACACAGTCTCCCTGGTAGTCGTAGGTCTGTGCTGCGCCGCGTTCCGTACGGATGAGCAGACCCTTCTCCATCATGGGACCAAAGTTTTCACTCTTGCGGTCCACGGAAGGCCATACGGATACGATAACCTTGATGCCCATGGAGTGCAGCTCGTCCACCATTGCCTTGGGATCGGGCCAGTATGTTTTGTCGAATTTCCAGTCACCCTGAACAGTCCAGTGGAAGAAATCGATGACAATCTGGTCAATCTTGATACCTTCCTTCTGGTACTGACGGGCCACGGAAAGAACCTCATCCTGGGTTCTGTAGCGCAGCTTGCACTGCCATAAGCCCATCAGATCCTCGGGGAACATCTCGGCATGTCCGGTAGCTTCGGTATAGTTTGCGAGAATCTGCTTCGGGGTGTCGGCAGCGGTAATCCAGTAGTCCATTTCTTTCGTCGCCTTTGCAATCCATTCGGTGTAGTTCTTACCGAAGGTTACGCGGCCCACAGCCGGATTGTTCCAGAGAAAACCGTAACCCAGAGAGGAAACTGCAAAGGGAACGGAAATCTGGGAGTTGCGCTGTGCCAGCTCCAGTACGCAGCCCTTCATGTCCATGCAGTCCTGCTGGTACTGTCCCATACCGAAAATCTTTTCGCCCTTATTGCTTTCAAACTTCAGGTTCAGGGAATATTCACTGCCGCCGATAATGCCCTTCCAATCACGGTTTGTCAGCTTCAGACAACGACTCTCCCTGGAAAGCGTTCCATCATAGAAACGGAAATACTCACGCAGAATCAGCTTTTCATCCTTATAGAAAGTAATGACTCCGGCGAAGTTAACCACAGCTTTGATACGACCGTTTGTGATGGTTGCAATGTCTCGCTTGTCGATGGTACCATCGCCAACCCAGTGGTCCTCCTGTGCGATGTCAACGGAAGGGTTTCCGGGTTTCACTTTTTCCGTCAAAGCCCACACGTTTCCGGTAAAGCTGTGCTGCATGGTGGCGCGCACACGCAGGGAGTCTTCTCCCCATGCCTCCAGACGGAGGATTTCGCCCTGATGATAGCAGACCAGAGCATTGTTGTCGTTCTCAAATCTCATAACGTCTCTCCTTTTATTTATAGATAGTTTATTAGAATTCCTTTTCGGAATTGTGTTCCATAATCTAAATCTTGCTACTTGAAGTTCTTTTATGATAGAATACTACTAACCAATGGAATTAATCTACAAAACTACTATGAATAAATGATACTATAGTATGATTAGAAAACAAAAGAGTTCCAGAATTCTAATTTAGGCACTATGATTATAAGTAAACCTGCATCGGAGGCTAAATAGAGGAGGAAGGCATGCCTGCAAGAGAAACCTGGGAGAATCGAAGGCACAGTACGGCTTATATACCATTCAGTATCTATGAGTGCAGAATACCGGAGGAAATCAGAAATGTTCCCCTGCACTGGCACGATGAATTTGAGATAAACCGAATTTTGAAGGGAAGGGGAGAGTTTATCTGTCAGGATGAAAAGGTGGTGGCCGGAGAGGGAGATTTACTGGTTCTGCCGCCGGATACGCTGCATGCCGCATATCCCTTTGAAGGAGAAGAATTGATTTATCAGGCCCTGGTGTTCAGCCCGGCAATGCTCGGTGCGGACGGGAATGACCGATGCGCCGTGGAATATCTCAGACCCATGGCGAAGGGGAGTATTCGTCCTATCGTGTTAGTCTGTCCCGGGGTAGAGAATTACAGAGAATTGACAGAGACAGCAGATAGGATATTCTCGCAGTTTGATTCTGCGAATCGAAGCAATGAAGAGTTGCAGGTACAGGAACGTTCTCCCCGAGAGGATTTACTCCTAAAAAGTGATCTGCTCCGCTTTTTTGCTTTGCTTCCCTGTGTGGGACAGGAAATGAAAGAAGAGAGCAGTGTCAGCTACACGGAAATGATACGCCCTGCCCTTGAATTTATGGTGGAAAATTTCCGAGAAGCCATTTCCATAGAAATGCTTGCCGAACTTGTTCACTTAAGCAAAAGTTATTTTATGAGCTGCTTTAAGAAGGCTGCAGGGATTGGCGCCATAGAATATCTGGCGCAACTGAGAATCAATGCTGCCTGCCGAATGCTGACGGATACGACCACATCCATATCGGATATTGCTTACAATTGCGGATACAACAATCTTTCCAATTTTAACAGACAGTTTCGCAACGTGGCGGGATGTTCCCCCAGAGAATACAGGAGAAACCGGGATTAAATTCCCGGCTTCCAGTCTTTCAGAACATTTTCCATTGTGTATTCCGAAGCTTCCTCTGCAGTCAGCTGATGGGAGAAATCCGCTCTAGTCTCAGGGCTTGCACCGGGACCGTAGGAATCATATTCTCCGTAATAGAAATGACCGTGAGGCTTGCCCCAGTCCATCCAGCCCAGGGGGTGAATATGCTCGCCGAGTTCACAGTGAAGATAAACGGTTTTCGCAAACTCCCGCCAGGGGCGGCCCAGCATAACGGTCTGCGGAGGACAATCACTGTCCAGCTTGCAGTTTTTCAGCACATATCCGTATTTTTCGCTTTCGGGTGTGGATGCTGCCGTGATGTAGCTGACTACCATTCCGGGATTGAAATTCTCTGTGTCCTCCTTGCCTTCCGGATATTTGGAAAAGATGACACAGTCTTCAAACCAGCTGACAGCACCGCCGAAGATAAAGTCCACGTCTCCCTGAATGTAACAGTTTTTGAAGCAGTGGCGTCCCATGGTGCGGGGCTTGAACTCTCCGGGTCCTCTGAATCCGCCGGGTTCCACTTCCTTTGGAGGCAGCGGAGCGGTAAACAGGGTATCCTGGCTGCCCAGCAGGGCACAGTCTTCAAAATAACATCTGTCGCCATCCACATACAGTGCCAGTGCCTGCCCCACTTTATAACCGTAGCCTGCATCGTTCTGGAAGGTCAGATGCTTTGCGGTAAAATCCTGAGCGGCAATCCGGACGGTGGCGGTGCGGAAGGTGCCTCTCTTAATCCCATCCGGCATCATTTCCCTGCCGTAATAACCGTATACCAGTACCACATCCTCACGCTTTTCGCCTTCGCCCAGGAAGGTGACATTCGGACGGGTCACAGTGAGGCATTCCCGGTAAACGCCCTTGCCGATGTGGAGAATGACAGGAGTAATATCTTCTTTGGGTGCCGGATAGACCGCATCCTTTGCTTCATAGGGAACACTGTCGAGCGCCTCCTGAATGGTGGAAAAACAAGGCGTTTTTCCGGGTAGATTAATGTAGAGATGTTGCGTTTCTTTTGTCTGATTCATAGTAGTTTAGCCCCTTCCTTCTGATAAGAAAATTATACTGTTTTGCCAATTGAATGTCAATTTTTAACCGGGAGTTTACAAAATGTTCAGTTCTTGTAGACAGCTAAGTGTTGAATCTGCAGGTAAATTCTGTTACAATATACATTGGCTTTTTATGAAACATAGTACCTGACAGTTTGAAATAAGGAACAGGACTGGCGGGTTACGGAAAGGTATGGAAATCGCGTGAAAATTGTTGATAAGATTTTTGGAACACACAGCGAGAGAGAATTGAAGCGTATCATGCCGTTGGTGGACAAAATCGATGAACTGCGTCCTGTCATGCAGGCGCTGTCCGATGAGGAACTGAAGGGCAAGACTGCGGAATACAAAAAGAGGCTGGCAGAGGGCGAGACGCTGGACGATTTACTCCCGGAAGCATTTGCCACTGTGCGTGAGGCTGCAAAGAGAGTTTTGAATATGGAGCACTACCGGGTTCAGCTGATTGGCGGTATCATACTGCATCAGGGACGTATTGCTGAGATGCGTACCGGTGAAGGTAAGACCCTTGTATCAACGGCACCTGCATATCTGAATGCACTGGAGGGAAAGGGTGTTCATATCGTTACGGTCAACGACTATCTGGCAAAGCGTGATGCGGAATGGATGGGACAGGTACATGAGTTCCTGGGCCTGACCGTTGGCGTTGTCTTAAACAGCATGACGAGTGAGGAACGTCAGAAGGCATATAACTGTGATATTACTTATGTGACCAACAATGAGCTGGGCTTTGATTATTTGCGTGACAACATGGTAATTTATAAGGAACAGCTTGTGCTGAGGGATTTACACTACTGTATCATCGATGAGGTGGACTCTGTTCTGATTGATGAAGCGCGAACTCCTTTGATTATTTCCGGACAGAGCGGAAAATCCACTGCACTCTATGAGATGTGTGACCTGCTCGCAAGAAGGATGCACCGCGGCGAGGATATGCAGGAACTGACGAAGATGGATGCCATCATGGGTGTTGTGCAGGAGGAAACCGGTGACTTTATCGTAAACGAGAAAGATAAGGTAATCAACCTGACCGAGGCCGGCGTGAAAAAGGTGGAGGAATTCTTCCATATTGATAACTTTGCCGACCCGGAGAATCTGGAAATCCAACATACGATTATTTTGGCATTGCGTGCTCACAATCTGATGTTCCGCGATCAGGATTATGTGGTGAAGGATGACCAGGTGCTGATTGTGGACGAGTTTACCGGACGTATCATGCCGGGACGTCGTTACTCCGATGGCCTGCACCAGGCAATTGAAGCAAAAGAGCATGTGAAGGTCAAGAGAGAGAGCAAGACGCTTGCCACAATTACCTTCCAGAACTTCTTTAACCTGTTTGACAAGAAGTGCGGTATGACCGGTACGGCGTTGACCGAGGAGAAAGAGTTCCGTGAGATTTACGGTATGGATGTAGTGGAGATTCCCACGAATCGTCCCGTTATCCGTAAGGATCTGCAGGATGCGGTATATAAAACGAAAGCGGAAAAACTGAATGCCATTGTGAATGCGGTGGAGGAAGCACATGCAAAGGGACAACCTGTTCTGGTCGGTACGATTACCATCGAGGCCAGTGAGGAACTGAGCCGGATGCTGACAAAGCGCGGCATTCAGCATAAGGTTCTGAATGCGAAGTTCCATGAGCTGGAGGCAGAAATCGTTGCGGATGCCGGTGTCCATGGTGCGGTTACCATTGCCACCAACATGGCAGGTCGTGGTACGGATATCAAGCTGGACGATGAGGCGAGAGCAGCCGGAGGTCTGAAGATTATCGGTACGGAACGTCATGAATCCAGACGTATTGATAATCAGCTGCGCGGTCGTTCCGGTCGTCAGGGAGATCCCGGTGAATCCAAGTTCTACATTTCCCTGCAGGATGATTTGATGAGATTATTCGGTTCCGAGAGACTGATTTCCATGTTTAATGCAATGGGAATTCCTGAGGGACAGGAGATTGAGCATAAGGCGCTGACGAATGCCATCGAGTCTGCCCAGAAGAAGATTGAGAACAACAACTTCGGTATTCGTAAGAATTTGCTGGAGTATGACCGTGTCATGAGTGAGCAGAGAGAGATTATCTACGAGGAGCGCCGCCGTGTCTTGAATGGCGAGAGCATGAGAGATTTCATCTACAAAATGATTACGGATATTACCGAAAACTGTGTGGATATCAGTATCAATGATGATTCAGAGGTGGAGGATTGGAATTTCAATGAGCTGAATACGCTGCTGATTCCGACCATTCCGCTGGAGCCTGTTACACCGGAGAGAGTGAAGAAGCCAAAGAAGAATAGCCTGAAGCAGCAGCTGAAGGAAGAGGCTGTGAAGCTTTACGAGAGCAAGGAAGCAGAGTTCCCCAATTCAGAGGCAATCCGTGAACTGGAGCGCGTGATTCTGCTGAAGGTAATCGACAGAAAGTGGATGGATCACATCGATGATATGGAGCAGCTGCGTCAGGGTATCGGCCTGCAGGCTTATGGACAGCGTGACCCGCTGGTTGAATATAAGATGAGCGGTTATAATATGTTCGATGAGATGACACAGAACATTAAGGAAGAGACAGTGCGTCTGCTGTTCCACATCCGTGTGGAGCAGAAGGTGGAGCGTGAACAGGTGGCAAAGGTGACCGGAACCAACAAGGATGACAGTGCACCTAAGGGGCCTGTGAAGCGCGAGAATGCAAAGATTTATCCCAATGATCCCTGCCCCTGCGGAAGCGGAAAGAAATATAAGCAGTGCTGTGGGCGCAAAGCGTAAAAAGGCGTGAAGGGAATCAGTAATTGACAAGTGACACCGGGCTTATCAAGTGATATTCTTATTTTCGACGCGCTTTCGCTTGAGGCTCGATGTAACGGATACATAAACGAGCAGAATACGCTCGTTAAGCACCGACATCTCGCACAGTCGAAAGTAAGAATATCGCTTGCTTTCCCGGTTGTAAATGTAAATTATATCAAAAAGAAAGTGGGTGACGCGAAGTGGTAGAACTTGACCAGATGAAAACAGAAATTCTGACCTATGAAACACCTTTAGCGGAAGTGAGGGATTCACTTTGACCTCGCTAACAAGTCAAAGCGAATAGAAGAGCTGGAAATGGAGATGGAGGCTCCCGGCTTCTGGGATGATCCTGACCGTTCCAATGCAAAAATGAAGGAATTGAAGAATCTGAAGGATACCGTGGAAGAGTGCAATGGTCTGTTCACGCAGTATGATGATATCCTGACTCTGATTGAAATGGGCTACGAAGAAAACGATGATTCCATGGTGGCGGAAATCCGCGGTGAACTGGATGATTTTGTTGCAAAATTTGAGGAATTGCGTATTGGAACCCTGCTCTCAGGAGAGTATGATAAGAACAATGCCATTCTGAAGCTGAATGCCGGAGCCGGTGGTACCGAGAGCTGCGACTGGTGCAGTATGCTGTATCGTATGTATACCCGCTGGGCAGAGCGTAAAGGGTTTGAAGTGGAGGTGCTGGACTATCTGGACGGTGATGAGGCCGGTATCAAGTCGGTGACCTTCCAGGTCAATGGATTGAACGCCTATGGCTATCTGAAATCCGAAAAGGGTGTGCACAGGCTGGTGCGTATCTCTCCCTTCAATGCGCAGGGAAAGCGACAGACCTCATTTGTTTCTCTGGATGTCATGCCCGATATTGAGGAAGATCTGGATGTGGAGATTGATGAAAAGGATTTGAGAATCGACACCTACCGAAGCAGCGGTGCCGGTGGCCAGCATATCAATAAGACCTCTTCGGCAATCCGTATCACCCATATTCCTACGGGAACCGTGGTACAGTGCCAGAATGAGAGAAGTCAGTTCCAGAATAAAGACAAGGCAATGCAGATGTTGAAAGCCAAGTTGTACCTGTTGAAGCAGGAGGCAAATGTGGAAAAGCTTTCCGATATCCGCGGTGAAGTAAAGGATATTGCCTGGGGGAACCAGATTCGTTCTTATGTCTTACAGCCCTATAAACTGGTAAAGGATTTGAGAACCGATGTGGAGACGGGAAATGCGGATGCAGTGCTGGATGGTGCGCTTGACCCGTTTATCAACGGATATTTAAAATGGATCAACACAAAAGATAATGCTACAGAGAATCAGTAATATGTAAGCATTATCGCTGAGACGTAAGCATAATCAGGAGCAAAAAGAAGCCCGGGAAGCATCAATTCCCGGGCTTTTCTATTGCAGGCTTTTCATTGATATGCCGCTTGGCTTCAGGTTTCCGTCTCCTTCGGATTCATGATATCCAGGAAGAAACAGGTTTCTGTCATATACATATAAGGCATCAGCCACAGAAAACCAATATAGAGTGTACATACGCAAAGAAGCATCATCGGAATGAAGCTCATCTGGATATAGAAGAGACGTTTTTTATGTCCCTTCATAATATGGATACTCAGCTTTAGTATTTCAACGGCATTCTTATCCGGGAAATCCAGCATCAGGTAATAGGACAGAGAAAGATTCAGGGTGATGGGAATGTAGATACAGAGTCCGATTACCATGGCAATTGCTGCGCCGTAGAGCCAGACTTCCTGCCTGCAAAGCAGAAAGTAATCCAGCATGTATTGATAGGGAAACAGGCAGACAGCGTTTACAAAAGCAATCACGCCGGACAGGGTCAGAGCCTTTCGCCAGTCGTTCCGAAAACCATAGAACAAATCTCTGACACTATATGGCTGACCGCAGGACATATTCAGGAAGGACAATGCGATTCCCACATTAAAAATCCCAAGAACAATGGAAAGAATCAGGGATAAAATCATGGAAAAAAGATAGGAGGGAATCAGAGCCGCCGGATTCCCGATTGCAGCGACAGTCGGCATAAAAGGGGAAAAGAGCATGTTGACAAACATACGAATGGTACCAGGTATCAATGTCCCCAAAAAGGAGACAAGGATTGCAGATCCATACTTTCCGCCCAATTTGTCCTTTGCCTTATTTTTCAGTTCATAACTTTTGGCATATTGCTTCATGAAAGTTTACTCCTATACTGCATAATCTGTATGCATGCCGCTGTATTTGGTCTGGTCGGCAAGCTTTAAATCCTTCTGATAGGGATTGTCTTCATTATAATACTTAATCTGCGTATGCGTAGTGCCGCCGGACACATATGTCCTGCCGCATTCGGGGCATACAGCCGTATGGATGGAAACGGAAGCGGAAATCACTTTCCCGTTTCCTGTGGCAGCTTTTTTGTAGGCGTTGGAGACATGCTCCTGCTCATGAGCCCGGACTGCGGAAGCAGCGCTTTCGGGGGAAATATGGGCGGCACTTTTAAAGGAAACCATCTCGTCAGAACCATCCTGATATTTCCGGTTTTTGCAGGTCTGACATTCCTCGGTGGGGTCTTTGATGCCCAGACGCTCCTTGCGTTCCTTTTCCTCTTTCTCCTGCCTGCCCGGGATGGCAAAAGCGTTCTCCTGTCTGCCGGGTACTGGGTAGGCTTCATCCTGTTTACCGGAGGTGGATATATTTTTTCCTGCCTGTGCCGAACCGGAGATGTATCCGCCATTGTACAGATTGTTATTATACATACCGTAACCGTTTATTGATAAGTTTGACATACAATCCTCCTCCCTATAAGACAGAGCATCACACTGCAAAAAAATTGTCTGACTGATTTTAGAGCGATGTACCTGTACCGTAAAATGACTGTATGAATTCCTGAAAATCCATTCCAAAAAGCATCTGATAAATCTGGTTCAGCTGGTTGACATAAGCCGGATCCTGCAGCATGGCAGGCAATTGTACAAAAATCGTATAAATCATCATGCCAATGCCATAGACACAACCGAAAATGGAAAGATAAAGACCGAAGCGCGCATTGCTGTTCATGCGTTTTCCCTTGCGGTAGCAGAGCAGGGCAAACAGGATGCCCAGTGCTCCCAGCGGGAGAGAAATACCGCAGCAGCCCAGTGTGGTTGACAAAAGTCCCAGAACCAGGGAAGCAATCGAAAAGCCCTGATCGTAGGGGGTATGGGTGGGCTGATTGTGATAGCTGCTGTTTGCGGCACTGCTGTTCCAGCGATCCCACTGATTGTTATTATTTTGATTCCAGCCGTTGTTCTGATAGTCCATTGCCGTGGCTCCTTGCTTTCTGACTTCTACTTATATTAAATGTATCATTTTCCTACTCTTATGTCAAAGGACAAGGGATGGAATTTATAAATATTTCACGATTGCGGCGGAAAGACCGTTCATGTATAATGGAATAGGAAAAAATACATGGAGGGTACTATGGATATTATACTGAAACTCAAAGAAGAATTAAAAGTAGAGAAATGGCAGGTAGAAGCTGCGGTCAAGCTGATTGACGAAGGCAACACCATTCCCTTTATTTCACGATACAGAAAGGAAGTGACAGGTTCCCTGAATGACGAACAGCTCAGAAACCTGCATGAAAGGCTTGTCTATCTGCGCAATCTGGAGGAGAAGAAGGAACAGGTTCTCAGCAGCATTGAGGAGCAGGGAAAGCTGACTCCGGAGCTGAAGGAAAAGATTCTGGCAGCTGAAACTCTGGTCGTCGTGGAAGACTTGTATCGCCCTTACCGTCCCAAAAGAAAGACCAGAGCCAGCGTGGCAAAGGAAAAGGGTCTGGATGGCCTGGCTGAGTTTATCCTGGCGCAGAACGCGCAGGCACCGGTTCTGGAGGAAGCTGAAAAATATGTGACAGGAGCGGATGTGGAGCCGGAGAAACAGGTAAAGACGGCGGAAGAGGCATTGCAGGGAGCGAAGGACATCATTGCTGAGAGCATTTCGGATAATGCGGACTACCGCAGTTACATCCGTGAACTGACCGTGGACGAAGGAATCATCACCAGTACGGCAAAGGATGAGAAGGCACAGACCGTATATGAGATGTATTACAATTTTGAGGAACCGGTAAAGAAGGTTGCAGGGCACAGAGTCCTTGCACTGAACCGCGGTGAGGCGGAAAAGGTGCTGAACGTAAAAGTCAACGCTCCGGAGGAGAGAATTCTGCAATATCTGGCGAAGAAAAATATCACTTCGGACAACCCTTATACCACGCCTGTACTGCAGGAGGTGATGGAGGACAGCTACGAACGTCTGATTGCTCCTGCCATTGAACGTGAGATTAGGAATGACCTGACGGAAAAGGCGGAAGATGGCGCGATTTCCGTGTTTGGAAAAAATCTGGAACAGTTGCTGCTGCAGCCACCCATTGCCGGAAAGGTAGTTCTGGGATGGGATCCCGCATTCCGCACGGGCTGTAAGCTTGCGGTGGTTGACCCCACCGGAAAAGTGCTGGATACAAAGGTAATTTATCCCACGGCACCCCAGAATAAAGTGGAGGAAGCCAAGGCAGAACTGAAAAAGCTTATAAATAAGTACCATGTGGATTTGATTTCCGTCGGCAACGGTACCGCCTCCAGAGAATCCGAGCAGGTGATCGTGGAACTGATTAAGGAACTGGACAGACCGGTTCAGTACGTGATTGTCAACGAGGCAGGTGCCAGTGTTTATTCGGCAAGTAAGCTGGCAACGGAGGAGTTCCCGAATTTTGATGTGGGACAGAGGAGCGCTGCCTCCATTGCCAGAAGACTTCAGGATCCACTGGCGGAGCTGGTAAAGATTGATCCCCAGTCCATCGGGGTGGGTCAGTATCAGCATGACATGAACCAGAAGAAGTTGAGTGAAGCTTTGAACGGTGTGGTGGAAGACAGCGTCAACAAGGTCGGTGTGGATTTGAATACCGCATCTGTGTCCCTGCTGGAGTATGTTTCCGGAATCAATAAGACTATCGCAAAGAATATTGTGGATTACAGGGAAGCAAACGGACGCTTTACCAACAGAAAGCAGCTGCTGAAAGTGGCAAAGCTGGGACCCAAGGCATTTGAACAGTGCGCAGGATTTATGAGAATCCTGGATGGGGACAATCCGTTGGATGCTACCAGTGTACATCCGGAATCTTACGAAGCAGCCATGAAACTTTTGGATAAACTGGGTCTGACCATGGAGGATATCCGTGCCGCCCAGAAAAAGGCAGCGGCGGAAAAAGCAGCAGGGAAAAAGGTTCCGGCTGCTGCAAATGCCAAAATGACAGGCCGTGTGTCAAACCTGACAGGTGATGCTGACAATGGACGTAAAAAACAGAAAACCGTGCAGGTACGCAATACCAACACGGCTATGGGAAAAGCATTGGCTGCAGCCATGGGCGGTATTGTATTGAATGGTGACAGTACTGATGCAAAGGGAAAGACCGGAACAGTCAACGACAAGACCGGCAGACAGCAGGCTGTCGGGACGACTGCATCAGCAACAGAGGCAACCGTAGCCAGTCTGGAGAAGCGGATTAAAGATAAGAAGCTTCTGGCTGAGGAACTGGGGATTGGCGAAATCACATTGACAGACATCCTGAAGGAACTGGAAAAACCTGCCCGCGACCCGAGAGACGATATGCCAAAGCCCATTTTGCGCAGTGATGTGCTGGATATGAAAGATTTGAAGCCCGGAATGATTCTGAAAGGAACCGTCCGCAACGTAATTGACTTTGGTGTGTTTGTGGATATCGGTGTGCATCAGGACGGACTGGTGCATATTTCCCAGATTACCGACCGTTACATTAAGCATCCGCTGGAGGCGGTCAGCGTAGGAGATATTGTGGAGGTGCAGGTACTGGGCGTGGATGCCGCAAAGAAACGTATTTCTCTGACGATGAAGATAAACCGGAAGCAGTCGTAACACATATTGCAACAAAAGAGAAAATATAAAAGCTTTGTAAATTAAGTGTCAGCAGTCTTGACAATAAAATTGATGCGTGATAAAGTTAGCGTGCTAACAATAAAAGTTAGTTCGCTAACTTTTTGCTTTTTTTTGAGCAAGACAAAAGAAATGGGAGATGATTATGGAAGAAAGAGCCGGAACAGAAGAAAATCAGAGACGGATATCCTTTACACTGCGTGCCATACACAATCAGATTAAGGCCATTGTGAGGAAAAGCCTTCCGAAAAACAATCATCTGGCGCCGCAATCACAGCTTCAGGGAGGTATTCTTGGTTTTTTGTACCATTCCAAGGACAGACCGGTATATCAGAAGGATATTGAGAAGGAATTCGATATCTCCCGGGCAACAGCCACCAATACCCTGCAGGTCATGGAAAAGAACGGTTTGATTGTGCGGAAATGTCAGGATAAAGATGCCAGACTGAAACGTATCTTTATGACTCCGGGAGCGGAAGCCAATCATATGAAGGTGGAAGCGCATATGCAGATGATGGATGACGGGATGCTTCGGGGAATGACGGATGAAGATATACAGGAACTGAACAGACTGCTGGGAATCATCATGACAAATCTGGATGGAATGCGTTCGGAATTTGATAAAGAAGATGAGGATTCAGAATTTAAAGAAAAAAGTAGAAAGGAAGTGTCATTATGCTGAAAACACTTGGAGCCCAGATAAAGGAATATAAAAAAGATTCCCTTTTGACTCCTGTTTTCATGATAGCGGAAGTTATCATGGAGACGATTATTCCGCTGTTGATGGCATCCATTATCGATGATGGTGTCAACGCGGGAAACATGAAACATATTTATACGATTGGTGCACTGATGGTGCTTACCGCCCTGTTGAGCCTTTGCTTCGGTATCGGAGGCGGTGTTTACGGTGCAAAGGCATCCACCGGATTTGCCCGGAACCTGAGAAAAGCCATGTATGAAAATATTCAGAAATTCAGCTTTTCCAATATTGACAAGTTCAGCACATCCGGTCTGGTGACGAGACTGACCACCGATGTGACGAACATTCAGAATGCTTATCAGATGCTGTTAAGAATGTGCATGCGTGCACCGATCAGTCTGATTTGTGCCATGGTCATGTCTTTTTACATCAGCCCCAGGCTTGCTAGTGTCTATCTGGTAGCGGTAATCATTCTGGGCTGTATCCTGGCAGTGATTGTGTCCAGCGCCATGAAGCATTTCAGTCAGGCGTTTCCCAAGTACGATGATTTGAATGAGAGTGTACAAGAGAATGTGTCCGCAATCCGTGTGGTGAAGGCTTATGTCCGCGAGGATTACGAGAATGAGAAATTTAAGAAGGCGAGCGGAAACATCTATAAGATTTTCTGCAAGGCTGAAGGAATTGTTGCCTGGAACAGTCCGGTGATGAACCTGACCGTGTACACCTGTATTCTGTTAATCAGCTGGATGGGAGCACATATGATTGTGCAGAATGAACTGTTGACCGGACAGCTCATGAGTCTTCTTACCTATTGTATGAATATTCTGATGAACCTGATGATGCTGTCCATGATTTTTGTCATGATGACCATGTCTGCAGCCAGCGCAAGACGTATCTGTGAGGTGCTGGAGGAAAAACCGGATCTGGTGAATCCGGAGAATCCGGTTATCGAGGTGAAAAACGGCAGTATCGAATTCGACCATGTCTTTTTCAGTTACAAAAAGGATGCGGATACGCCTGTGCTGAAGGATATTAACCTTGATATCAAATCCGGTGAGACAATCGGTATCATCGGCGGTACGGGCAGCGCAAAGTCCAGTCTGGTAAATTTAATCAGCAGACTGTATGATGTCACGGGCGGCACCCTGAAGGTTGGCGGTGTGGATGTCCGCGATTATGATATGGAAGCATTGAGAAATCAGGTTGCCGTAGTACTGCAGAATAATGTACTGTTCTCGGGTACCATTCTGGACAATCTGCGCTGGGGTGACAAGGAAGCCACGGAGGAAGAATGCAGAAGGGCATGCGAACTGGCCTGTGCAGACGAATTCATTCAGAAAATGCCGGAGGGCTACAATACTTATATTGAGCAGGGCGGAACCAACGTGTCCGGCGGACAGAAGCAGAGGCTGTGTATTGCAAGAGCGTTATTGAAAAAGCCGAAGATTCTGATTCTGGATGATTCCACCAGTGCCGTGGATACGGCTACGGATGCGAAAATCAGGCGGGCGTTTGCAGAGGTAATTCCCGGAACCACGAAACTGATTATCGCTCAGCGTATTTCCAGTGTGGAGCATGCGGACAGGATTATTGTGATGAATGATGGTCAGATTGACGGTTTCGGAACACACGAAGAACTGCTTGCAAATAATGAAATCTACCGTGATGTCTATGAATCCCAGACAGGCGGCAGCGGTGACTTTGATGAGAAAGGAGGTATGTAATCATGGCAGCAGAAAGAAAGCCTAAGGTAAATCACGGTCCCGGTCCTCACGGCCCGAGAGGTCCCAGACCGAAGATAGAGAATCCCGGAAAGCTGTTGAAGAGAATGCTCGGTTACACCTTCAAGGATTATGCAGTGCATTGGGTTGTGGTGATTCTCTGTATTATTGCCACAGTGTTTGCATCCCTCCAGGGAACTCTGTTTATGAAGACACTGATTGACGACTATATCGTGCCCTTGCTGGGACAGAATCAGCCGGATTTCGGCCCTCTGGCAGGGGCAATCGGCAGAGTGGCTTTACTTTATGCACTTGGCGTTCTGGCATCCTTTGTTCAGTCAAGACTGATGATTTATGTGACCCAGGGAACCATGATGAAGCTCAGGAATGACTTGTTCGAAAAGATGGAAAAGCTGCCCATCAAGTATTTCGATACCCACGCCCACGGTGATATTATGTCCGTCTACACAAACGATATCGATACCATACGGCAGTTGATCAGTCAGAGTATTCCGCAGTTTGTGAACAGTGCGATTACCATTGTCAGTGTGCTGGCTTCCATGTTTATGCTGGATGTACCGTTGACCTTGATAACCCTTTTGATGGTGGTTCTGATGCTGGCTGCAGCAAAGAAAATCGGCTCCCAGAGCAGCCGTTTTTTCCTGTCGCAGCAGCGTGATTTGGGTAGTTTGAACGGCTGCATTGAGGAGACAATGACGGGTCAGAAGGTGGTGAAAGTGTTCTGCCACGAGGAAGAAAGTCTGAAACAGTTCAATGAACTGAATGACAGTCTCTGTGACAGTGCCTGCCGCGCCAATATTTTTGCCAATATTATGGGACCTGTCAACGCACAGCTTGGAAATCTGAGCTATGTAGTCTGTGCGGTATCCGGCGGTATCCTGGCAATTACGGGAATTTCAGGTCTGACCATCGGTGCACTTGCCAGCTTCCTGACTTTAAATAAATCCTTTGGCATGCCCATCAATCAGATCAGCATGCAGCTTAACAGCATTATCATGGCACTGGCAGGTGCGGACAGAATTTTTAGGCTCATGGACGAGGTTCCTGAGGCGGATGAAGGCTATGTGGAGCTTGTCAATGCCGTGAAAAACGATAGGGGTGAGATTACCGAAAGTAAGGAGAGAACCGGTCTCTGGGCCTGGAAGCATTTCCACAAGGCGGATGGAACGACCACCTACAAGGAGCTGCAGGGCGATGTGGTGTTCGATCATGTGGATTTCGGCTACAATGATGATAAGATGATTCTGCATGATATTGAGTTGTATGCAAAACCCGGACAAAAAATTGCTTTTGTAGGAGCGACGGGAGCGGGAAAGACGACCATCACAAACCTGATCAACCGTTTCTATGATATACAGGATGGCAAAATCCGCTACGACGGAATCAATGTGAATAAGATTAAAAAAGATGATTTGCGCCGTTCTCTGGGAATTGTTTTGCAGGATACGCATCTGTTCACGGGAACGGTTATGGAAAATATCCGGTACGGTAAGCTGGATGCCACAGATGAAGAGGTTATCAGGGCGGCAAAGCTTGCCAATGCGGATGGATTTATCAGAAGACTTCCCAATGGCTACAATACCATGCTGCACGGTGACGGTGCTAATCTAAGCCAGGGACAGCGTCAGCTTCTTGCAATTGCGAGAGCGGCAGTGGCAGACCCTCCGGTGCTGATTCTGGATGAGGCGACCAGCTCCATTGATACGAGAACGGAGAAGCTGGTGCAGAGAGGGATGGATGCCCTGATGAAGGGACGTACCAACTTTGTGATTGCACACAGACTTTCCACGGTAAAGAACAGCGACTGCATCATTGTGCTGGAGCAGGGGCGTATTATCGAAAAGGGAACCCATGAGGAGCTTCTGGAACAGAAAGGTAAGTACTATCAGCTGTATACCGGAAACTCCATGGCGCAGTAGGGTGAATGAAAAGACAGACTGTGACGCATCAAACGGTTGGTTTCGGGAATTTTAAACGGAAAGGCTTGTGAAATAAACAGAATCAGGATGGAATAACGCTACTTGTGAGTAATGGCTTACAAGCAATGGGAGGTGTGGTAATTGCGATGAAATATGATGTGATTATTAAAAACGGCACCCTGGTGGATGGCACCGGGGCGCTTCCCGCTTCGGGAGATGTCGGAATCAGGGACGGAAAGATAGCAGCGGTGGGGCAGCTTTCCGCAGGCGACGGGGAACAGGTCTATGATGCAAAAGGAAAGGTGGTTGCACCGGGGTTCATGGATGTACATACCCATTCTGAGAAGAGCATTTTACAGCGTCCTACTGCCATACAGAAAATTTCCCAGGGAATTACCATGGAAATCACCGGACATTGCGGGGAGTCCCCGTATCCGGTAAAGAACCCTGACGGGAAAGAAAGCTTTGCGGATCTGGAGAACTACCGGGAGGCAGTGAGGAAGAACGGCGGAATGAGCCTGGATCACGCTTCCCTGATTGGACATGGCACCCTGCGTGAGTACGCTGTGGGAGACGGAGATGATAAGGCTTCCCGGGAGCAGATGGAGAAAATGGCAGCGCTTCTGGAGGAGGAATTCAGGCAGGGCGCCTGTGGTATGAGTTCCGGTCTGGAGTATGCCCCGGGCATCTACTCCGATGAGGAAGAAATGGTGCCGCTGGCGGTTGTCTGTGCAAAATATAAAAGAGTTTATACCACCCACATGCGCAGCGAGGGCATGAAGCTGCTGGAGGCAGTGGAAGAGGCGTTGTCGGTGGCGAAACGTTCCGGTGCAACGACAGTTATTTCCCACATTAAGGCATGCGGAAAGCCGAATCATGGGAAGGTAGTCACAGCACTTCGGATGGTGGATGCGGCAAATGAAGCAGGTGCGAATGTCTATATGGATTGCTATCCCTATCCGGCAGCGTGCACCGGACTCAGTATTGCACTGCCCGCCTATACCAAGGCAAAGGGACACGAGGAGATGATGCGCTGTCTGACTACAGAGGACGGCAGAGCGGAAATCCGGAGATGGTTTTCCCTTGGAACAGATGTGTGGGAGAACCGGTCAATTGTCACGGGATGGGAAAATATCAGCGTGGCGTATCTGGATTCGGAGAAAAACAAGTATTGTATCGGAAAAAGCATTCGTGAAATTGCGGCAATCAGAGGCGTGGATGAGCTGACGGCATATATGGATCTGCTGGCGGAAGAGAATGGGAATGTGAGTGCGATTATACGCTCTGCCTGCGAAGAGGATATTATCGCTGCCTACAGCCATCCCAGAACCATGGTGTGCAGCGATGCGACGGGGATTTACGGCAGACCGCATCCCAGACTGTATGCTTCCCACACCAGATTTCTTGCGCATTACGCGGATTTATCCACGGATAAGGGTCTGGCGCAGGCGGTTCACCGCATGACCGGACTTCCGGCGCAGGTTTACCGGATGAAAGACAGCGGTATTCTCGCTCCCGGAAAACGTGCCAACATAACCGTGTTTGACCCTGCGGAAATAAAGGACAATGCTACCTTTGAAAATCCGTGCCAGCTTTCGGACGGTGTGGATGCCGTTTTCGTGGGCGGAAAGCTTTCCTACCGGGATAAGGAAGTGACGGATGCCCGCAGCGGAAGATTTTTTATAGCACAGTAGAAAGAAAATGCTTGCAACCCGGAGAGATTAGTGCTATTCTACACGGGTAAACAAAATAAGAAAATTCTTCGGGGTTGGGTGTAATTCCCTACTGGCGGTACAGTCCGCGACCCGGGACAGAAGAAAGGTAACTGCAATAACAGTGCCTTGCGTTCAACTGTCACGGCTGACTCGGTGAAAGTCCGGGACCAACAGTAAAGTCTGGATGAAAGAAGAGAGTTTGGCTTGTCGATGGCTTCAATGCGACAGGCGATACCGTGTATCTATGACCTCGAGCATTTTGCCCGGGGTTTTCTTTTCGAGAAGAATTTTCCGACCAAGAATAAAGGAGGAAAAATGATGAAAGATTTGTTTACGAAGGTGGCAGAGAATGCCACATATGTTTTAAGCTTTTTTCTGGTAATAGTTGTTCTGTTTGTTGCGGCGGTCCTTTTGGAAAGAGCGGCACAGAAAAAGAACGGATTGAAAGAGCCGATATTTACGACGAGAAAAATAGCCGTAATCGGCATGTTTTCTGCCATCGCTTCTATTCTGATGTTATTTGAGATTCCGCTTCCGTTCGCCCCCTTTTTCTATAAGCTGGATTTCAGCGAACTGCCCATCCTGGTGGGAACCTTTGCCTTCGGTCCGGCAGCAGGAGTGATGATGGAATTTGTAAAAATTCTGTTGAAGCTGTTGTTCAAGGGAACCTCCACTGCTTTTGTGGGTGAACTGGCAAACTTTGCAGTCGGCTGCAGCTTTATTCTCCCGGCATCTGTGGTATATGCCTTCCGTAAGAGTAAGAAGAGTGCAATTATTGCCTGTATTGTGGGCACGCTTTGCATGACGGTTTTCGGCACGTCTTTCAATGCCGTATACCTGCTGCCGGCATTTTCAAAGCTTTACGGCTGGCCGCTGGAGGACTTACTGGCGTTGGGAGTACAAGCCAACAGTCTGGTAAAGGAAGGCAGTATTGTCAGCTTTGTGGTTGCCTGCGTCGCGCCGCTGAACCTGATTAAGGGTGCCAGCGTATCGCTTGCAACGCTGATGATTTACAAACCTTTAAGTCCCATCATTAAAACAGGCCATAGGAAATAATCCAGAAAACAAAGGCTGTCCGCAAAGGGCAGCCTTTTTCTTTATGTTTCTATAGAAATTCTTTAGAAAATTCTCTACATATTATTTAAGATTCTTTGCTAGATTGGATTACGGAAAAAATTTACAGTAATAGGATTGACATCATGATAATATTATTGTATTATGCATCTAGTACAACAATACAAAGCGGGGAAAGGTTGAATGCCGTCTATTCGGCAGAATGAGGAAAAGATGAGCGCACTTGTTGAAATTGAAGACATCTGTAAAATCTACAATCCCGGCGAAAATGAAGTCCGGGCATTGGATCATGTGAGTGTCAGTATCGATGAAGGGGAGTTTGTGGCAATCATCGGACAATCGGGAAGCGGAAAGTCTACGCTGATGAATATGCTGGGCTGTCTGGATGTACCCACCAGTGGGCTCTACAGGCTGCACGGACAGAACGTGTCGGAACTCAGTGACGATGAACTTTCGGACATCAGAAATCGCGAAATAGGATTTGTTTTTCAGGGATTTAATCTGATTCCGAATCTGACAGCGCTGGAGAATGTGGAATTACCGCTGATTTACCGCGGGGTCGGCAGAAATGAGAGAAATCGTCTGTCGAAAATCGCATTGGAGAAAGTGGGGCTGGGGCACCGTATGGATCATAAACCGGCAGAGATGTCCGGCGGCCAGCAGCAGAGAGTTGCCATAGCCAGGGCAATTGCCCAGGCACCACCCGTCATCCTGGCGGATGAGCCCACAGGTAATCTGGATTCCCACTCCACACAGGAAATCATGGGGATTCTGCGGGAACTATATGAAGAAGGCAGAACGGTAATCTTAATCACCCATGATAATGAGATTGCTGCACAGGCAAAACGTGTGATAAAGATAAAGGACGGACATATTGAGAGTGATTCCGGCAGAGGGGAAAAAGCAGGGGGAGAAGATCATGAATGAGCAGGAAATGCAGTTGATGGAAGGAAAAGCCGAAAAAACAGAAAAGATAGATAAGAGAGAGAAAGCAGAGGAAGTTATGAAAAACATAGAGAACACAGAAGGCACTGTTCAAACGGAGAGCAGTGTGGCAGAACCGACGGAGAGAACGGAAGAAGCGGTTGAGGGACCCGGGAAGAAAGGCAAAGAGAAAAAGATACGGAAGGAAAAGACCGGGAAAGAAAAAGGAAAAGAGGAAAAGCAGAAAAAAGAAAAACAGAAAAAAGAAAAACAGAAAAAAGAGAAGAGTGGGAAAAGAAAGAAGCGTCGCAAAGCACCGATTATCATTGCGGCGATTATCATTCTGCTCATTGTGATAAAGCTGGTGGCATGCGGCGGTAATTCCCAGGCGGGAGCGGTCGTGACCACAACCCAGGCACTGCGCGGTGAACTACAGGAGAGCGTCAGCACCAGCGGTACGGTTTTAAGCGAACAGGTAAAGGTTATCTTTGCACCGGTGAGCGGTACGCTCGATCAGGTGAACGTTGCAGCCGGAGATGCGGTAAAGGCGGGAGAACTGCTGGTCAGCTATAACAGCGAAAAATTGGACAGCAGTCTAAGGCAGTCTGAACTGCAGCTGGAGAAGAGCACGGCAAGTTATGACAGTGCTCTGTCCGATGATTCCAAAAATCAGTGGAAGCTGTATGAGGCAAACCACAATCTGGAGATTCTGAACCAGCAGATCAGCGATACAAAGGCCTATATAAAGGATTTGGAAAATCAGCTCAGTGAGAGCAAGAGAAATACAAGCAATGCGCTTGCCAAAGAAAGCATGGAGCTGAGCAACAAGCTGAGAGGGTTGCAGAACGAACTGGCCGGGCTGACACCGGGAAGCAACGAGTACAATGAGAAAGAAAAGGAAATCCAGGATGTGAACAATGCTATTTCCTACAACAGCTATGTTTCCCAGATTGCCGCTAACAGCGATTATGTCAGCGAGATGCAGAAGAAGATAGAAGATGCGCAGGACACCCTGGCAGGATACGAGAAATACAAGGCGGAGATGGAAAGCCAGAAAACCTCTACTGAGAATGTGGTAATGGATTCCTATGACAAGACACAGTACAGTGCGGAAAAAGAACTGGCAGACCTGGCATATCAGGCCACGGAAGCAGATTACGAACTGGCAAAGAGCGGAATTGTTGCAGACTTTGACGGTATTGTGACGGAGTGCAGTGCAATCCCCGGTTCCGGTGTGAACGGAGGTGCACAGCTTCTGACTCTGGAGAGCAGTGATAATCTGAAGATCTCCTTCAGTGCCTCCAAGAATGACATTGCCAAGCTGGAGCTTGGACAGAAGGCGGATGTGGTGATTTCCGGCAGAACGTATTCCGGAGAAATCAGCAAGATCAACAGAATGGCGGAGAAAAATGCTTCGGGAACCCCTATGGTCGGTGTGGAAATCCATCTGCTGGAGGTAGATGATACCATAATCCTGGGAATGGATGCAAAGATTACTGTTTATACGAATAAGGCGGAGAATGCCCTGCTGATACCGGTGGAAGCGATTAATGCGGACAGGGACGGTGACTTCCTCTACACGGTGGAAGACGGAGTGGTTGTGAAGAAATCGGTAGTCTGCGGAATCTCTACCGATACCTATACTGAAATTGTGAAGGGAATCAGCGAGGAAGATGTTATTGTCCTGAGCGCTTATACTACTCTGGAAGAGGGTATGCCGGTGACGGTGCTTCCTGCTCAGTAGGAAAAGAGGGGAGAAAAATGGCACAAATTTGGGAATATATCAAAATCGCCCTGATGAATATCAGGAGCAATAAGGGCCGTTCCTTCTTGACGATGCTGGGTATCATTATCGGTATCTCCTCCGTAATTATGATCATTTCCATCGGTAACGGAGTGAAGGGCGGTATCAACAATGAACTGAACGCCATGGCGGGTGGGCAGCTCTATATCTATTCCTACGGGGATAATGACGAGGGTATCAGTCTGAAATTTACGGATGAGGACATTGATGCCATTTTGGAAAAGGTACCTCATGTAAAGGCGGTGACGCCAAAGTGGAGCTGGAACGGTACGGCAACAGGTAGAAAAGGTGTTTTTGCGGCAAATGCCTCTTTCGGAATGCCGGGTCTGGAATATTCCAGTAACGATCCGCTGATAAAAGGCAGATATTTTAATGAAAGTGACTATTATGCGGCGAATAAGGTTTGTGTAATCACGGAGGGCAGCGCAAAAACCCTGTTCGGCACAACCAATGTTCTCGGCATGAGCTTTGAGTATTCTCTGTATGGGGTGTCACAGGAGTTTACCATCATCGGTATCAGAAAGGATAATGCCTCTGCCCTGTTTTCCATGGGGGGAACGGACATGGTTTACATGGAAGTACCTCTGACCGTTGTTTCGGATGCGTATGGGTTTTATATCACAAATAATGATTTACTGATAATCAGTGACGGTGCAGAATATGCGACACAGGTTGCAAGCGATGTTGTGCGGCTAATGGAAAATCGTCACGATGTTCGCGGAAAGAACGCCATTCAGGTGGAAAACTTCAATGACTATATGAGTCAAATGGATCAGATTCTCAGCTACATTACCATATTTGTGGTATTTGTGGCGGCAATTTCCCTGCTGGTAGGAGGTATCGGCGTTATGAACATCATGCTGGTGTCCGTGACGGAGAGAACCAGAGAGATCGGAATCAGAAAATCCCTGGGAGCGAGAACAGGATCCATTCTGCTGCAGTTTTTGTCAGAGTCGGCGATTATCACGCTGCTTGGCGGTATCATCGGGATACTGATCGGTGTGGCAGGAGCCGTTGGCATTTGTTCTCTGATTGGATTCACCGCCAGGGTCAATGTGAGCACTGTACTGGGTGCAAGCCTTTTCTCCTCGGCAGTGGGTATTTTCTTCGGTATCTACCCGGCCAGAAAGGCGGCACGCTTAAGTCCCATCGAGGCGCTTCGCCACGAGTAAATGAGTTTCAGACAGAATACTTGCCCATGGGCAGTCAGGGTACTGCAGCATGTGCAATTAAGGCTTGCATTTTAGGCCTGTATAGAGTAAAATTTGAAAGAGTGGTTAAATGAAAAAGCACCTACAATGTAGGTGCTTTTTCAAGCTGGAAGGAGTTGATATTTTGCTGGAATTTGATGTGAAGATTGAAGCAGGAGATTTGTATGATTATATGTTGAGGCATTCCTACAACAGTGCATCCGGCATTATCGGAAGCTGTTTCGGCGCGCTGCTGGTTGTGCTTGCTGCCAGTACGGGGCAATGGCTGTATCTTGTTTTTGGATTGATTATCCTGCTGTATCTGCCCTGGACCCTATTTATCAGGAGCAGGAAGCAGGTTCTTACCAATGCCAGTTTTCAACAGCCGCTTCACTATGTATTGGATGAAGAGGGTCTTACCATTTCCCAGGGAGAGGATTCCGTTCAGTATCTCTGGGGGGAGATGCACAAGGCGGTTTCTACGGGTAGAAGCATTATCCTTTATACGTCTCCTGTCAATGCGACCATTTTTCCGAAAAGACAGCTGGAGGACAAAAAGGCGGCGCTTATCGAGATGATTTCCACCCATATTCCTCCGAAGAAAGTAAAAATCCGCAGCTGAGTATCAGCCGGACAGACGTAATAACCGGTAAGGAAAGAAGTGGGCCGGAAAAACAGAGAACCAAAGTGAGCAGACGGACTTAGGAAGCGGCAGAGTAGAATGAGTGTTGTGATAGAAGAAATTGTGAAAGAACTGGATAATACAGCAAGGGCAGTGATAGAAGCTTTTTCGCCGGAGGACACTGCACAGCTGGGCGAGAAACTGGGGGAGATATGCAGTCCCGGTGAAGTTTATACGCTGATCGGTGACCTTGGTGTGGGAAAGACCGTGTTTACCCAGGGATTTGCCAGAGGTCTTGGTATTACGGAGCCGGTGAACAGTCCGACTTTTACGATTGTACAGATTTATGAAGAGGGCAGGCTGCCTTTTTACCATTTTGATGTATACCGTATCGGCGATGTGGAAGAGATGGACGAAATCGGATATGAGGACTGCTTTTATGGGGAGGGTGTCAGCCTGATTGAGTGGGCCAACCTGATTGAGGAAATTCTGCCGGAGCATTACAGGCGTATAACCATTGAGAAGGATTTGGAGAAAGGCTTTGATTACCGTAAGATTACGATAGAGCAGTTTTGATATCGCATAGAAGCCTGTGCTTGTGTCCCGATTTCCGGGCCGCGGCAGGAATGGAGATGAAGTATGAGAATACTGGGTTTGGACAGCTCCGGCCTGGTGGCAAGTGTTGCAATTCTGGAGGATGAAGTGTTGTTGGCGGAATATACCACCGACTATAAAAAGACACATTCCCAGACACTGCTTCCCATGTTGGACGAACTGAAGAAGATGATAGAATTGGATTTAAATACACTGGATGCCATTGCCATCGCTTCCGGCCCCGGTTCCTTTACCGGGTTGCGTATCGGCTCTGCGACAGCGAAGGGACTTGGACTGGCATTAAAAAAGCCCCTGGTGGAGGTACCGACACTGGAGGCGCTCGCCTGGAATCTTTACGGGACGGGCAAAGTGGTGTGCCCTTTGATGGATGCGAGAAGAAATCAGGTTTATACAGCGGCCTATGAGTATAAAAGACAGGGAGAAGGATTCGAACTCTGCCCTTTGATTCCCCAGATGCCCTGCGATATCGTTGAGATGACGGAGAAGCTGAATGGACTGGGACGGGAAGTCTTTTTTCTAGGCGACGGTGTTCCGGTTTATCTGGATGTTGTCAGGGAACACATTAAAGTACCTTTCAGCCTGGCCTCCGGGGGAAACAACAGGCAGCGTGCGGCAAGTGTGGCGGCGCTGGGAGCAGTGTATTTTGCCCAGGGTAAGACAGTGGATGCTGCCGAGCATCAGCCTGAGTATCTGAGAAAGAGCCAGGCCGAACAAGAGGGTGTACAGCATGGGAATAACAGTCAGGGAGCTTAGAAAAGAGGATATCGCAGAGCTTTGTCGTATCGAGGCGGCATCTTTTTCCATGCCCTGGTCGGAGAAGGATTTTCACGATTTGCTGACGCACTCTTACTGCTGCTATGTGGTGGCAGAGGAGGACGGAAAGGTGATAGGCTGCTGTGGGTTTACAGACAGCCTGCACGAAGGCAATATCGATAATGTTGTCGTGGAAGAAGCGCACCGCGGGAAAGGTGTGGCACAGACAATGCTGCGGGAATTGATTGCCCGGGGTGAGGATAGAGGTATTGAGGCATTTACCCTGGAGGTACGGGTCAGCAATGAAGCGGCGATTCATGTCTATGAAAAGCTGGGATTTCATTCTGTGGGAATCAGACCCAGGTTTTATGAGAGACCTGTGGAGGACGCCATGATTATGTGGCGTTAACAACAATTACCACCTGAGCAGAGAACAAAATCTGATAAAATAATGAGCGCAGAGGCAAAACAAGCGGCTGCGAAGCAGACATTTGTTTTGCATGCGCCATTAACGAGCAAACGGCTGCGAAGCAGACAATCAGCGCCGAAGGTGCGGGTTTGCGAGTTGCCGGAATAGGCAAAACAAGCGGCTGTAAGAACAGGTGGAGGATGGAAATGAGAGAGTACGAAAACGGGACGGAAACAAAACTGATGAGAGTTGTCTGCAACAGATGCGGAAGAACTTTGAAGGTGGAGGACGGCTATTTGAAGGAAGGCTGTTTCCATGGGCAGGCGGCGTTCGGATATTTCAGCCGCAAAGACGGCATCACGCAGCGATTTGATTTATGTGAAGACTGTTATGATAAGGTGACGGCGGAATTTGCCGTGCCGGTAGAAGAAAATTCCGAGACGGAATTATTGTAAAGGAGTAGTGGAATGCTGGATGTGAGCCTGCTGGGAACCGGAGGCATGATGCCGCTGCCGTATCGATGGCTGACGGCGCTGATGCTTCGGTATAACGGAAAAAGCATATTGATTGACTGTGGGGAAGGAACCCAGATTGCTCTTCGAGAGAAGGGATGGAGTCCCAAACCCATAGATATTATCTGTTTTACCCATTACCATGCAGACCACATCAGCGGTCTCCCGGGAATGCTTCTCACCATGGGAAATGCGGAGAGGACGGAGCCGCTTCTGCTGATTGGCCCCAAGGGGCTTACCAGAGTGGTAAATGCACTGCGGACAATTGCCCCGGAGCTTCCGTTTGAAATACAATGTGTGGAAATATCGGAGAATGAACAGACATTTTCTTTTGAGGGATTTCGGATTAAGGCTTTCAAGGTGAATCACAGTGTGGTATGCTATGGATATAGTATGATGGTGGACAGGACGGGGCGTTTTGACAAAGAACGCGCGCTTGCACAGCAGATTCCCATGAAATTTTGGAGCAGACTTCAGAAAGGGGAGACAATTACCGAGGGTGACATCACATACACGCCCGATATGGTGCTGGGCGGACAGAGAAAGGGCTTGAAAGTTACTTACTGCACAGACACAAGGCCCACAGAGCAAATCACGGAGAATGCTGTGGATTCGGATCTTCTGATTTTGGAGGGAATGTACGGAGAGCCGGACAAGCTGGTGAAAGCCAGAGAAAATAAGCATATGACCATGTATGAGGCGGCAAAAATCGCCCGTGCGGCGGCAGTACCGGAGCTTTGGCTGACTCATTACAGCCCGTCCCTGACGCATCCGGAGGCTTTCCTGGGAGAGGTAAGAAAGATTTTTCCGGCAGCCATTGCGGCGAAGGACGGAAGAAGCGTAGAATTGAATTTTGATGAAGAGTAACGTAGAGGTATGGAAATGAAAAAAACCACCGTCATTGTGACAGTTATATTGATAGTGATTGTGACAGCACTGGTGGGATACTATGCCTTTTTGTCGGGAAAAGCACGTACTGCGGCGGAGGAAAGTGCGGCAACGCCGACACAGCTGGTACTGAATAAGGATTTACAGAAGGATTATCCGGCGACACCCAAGGAAGTTATCAAATTTTATACGGATATTGAGAAATGCCTGTATAATGAGGATTGTACGGAAGAAGAAATTGAGCAGCTGGGAATGAAAGCCCGTGAACTCTATGATGAGGAACTGCTGGCTAACAATGAGGTGGGAACATATCTGGAGAGACTGAAGCGGGAAGTGAAGGACTTCAAGGACAATAAGAAGCGGATGACGGGAGCAAATGTGGCAGCCAGTGCCAATGTGGATTTTTTTTCGGAGGATGGCTTTGATTTTGCCCGTATCTATTGCGGTTATACAATCCGGGATGCAAACGGCAGTTCCGGTATCGGGCAGGTATATCTTCTGCGCCGTGATGAAAACAGACGCTGGAAGATTTACGGCTGGGCATCGTCCGACAAGGTGAATCCGGAATGATTGGAGGAACGTAAAATTGGAACAGGTAAATAACGGAGACGTTCTGATATTGGCAATCGAGAGCTCCTGCGATGAGACAGCGGCTGCTGTGGTGAAAAACGGAAGAGAAGTGCTGTCCAATGTGATCTATACACAGATTGCCCTGCATACACAGTATGGTGGGGTCGTGCCGGAAATCGCCTCCAGAAAGCATATTGAAAAAATCAATCAGGTGATTGAGGAGGCACTTGCACAGGCAAAGGTAACACTGCAGGATATCACAGCTGTTGCCGTGACCTATGGTCCGGGACTGGTGGGGGCACTTCTGGTTGGCGTGTCCGAAGCAAAGGCAATCAGCTTTGCCACGGGGCTTCCTCTGGTTGGCGTGCATCATATCAGCGGTCATATCAGTGCCAATTATATTGAACATAAGGATTTGGAACCGCCTTTTGTATGTCTTGTTGCATCCGGCGGACATTCGCATCTGGTTGTGGTAAAGGACTACGGAGAGTACGAGATTATCGGACGCACAAGGGATGACGCGGCAGGAGAGGCTTTCGACAAGGTGGCGCGTGCAATCGGACTTGGCTATCCCGGCGGTCCGAAGATTGACAAGCTGTCTAAAGAGGGCAACCCGGATGCGATTCCGTTTCCCCGGGCAAAGGTAGCGGAAAACGAGTACGATTTCAGTTTCAGCGGCCTGAAGTCGGCAGTGCTCAATTATCTGAATTCCTGTCAGATGAAGGGCGAAGAGGTCAATCGGGCTGATGTGGCGGCTTCCTTTCAAAAGGCGGTAATTGATGTGCTGGTGGAACATTCCCTGCATGCAGTGAAGAAATTCGGCTACAATAAATTTGCGATTGCCGGAGGCGTGGCGTCCAATTCCTC
Source organism: uncultured Lachnospiraceae bacterium (assembly GCA_945913255.1). Classification (GTDB taxonomy): domain Bacteria; phylum Bacillota; class Clostridia; order Lachnospirales; family Lachnospiraceae; genus Acetatifactor. The sequence goes on along the minus strand of CAMEDC010000012.1, from coordinate 6,185 downwards.
TCTGAGAGCAGCCTTTGAGCAGGAATGTGCGAAGAGAAAGATAGAGTTTTATCATCCTTCACCGGCATTGTGTACGGATAACGCTGCCATGATTGGTGCGGCAGGATATTATGAATATGTGAAGGGTGTCAGACATGGGTACGATTTGAACGCCGTACCGAATTTGAAGCTGGGAGAGTAAGGATGAAAGCGGATAAAAAGCGCTGTACGGCCATCTTGCTTGCCGCGGGCAGCGGGAAGCGGATGAAAAGTGATGTGCCGAAACAGTTTATGCCCGTTGCGGGAAAACCGCTGATATGGTATTCTTTGCAGACGGTGGAACAGTCTGAGATTATTGATGACTGCATTCTGGTGACGGGAGCGGATGATATTTCCTATGTAGAAACGGAAATTGTGGCAAAATACGGATTTTCCAAAGTGGACCGGATTGTGGCAGGCGGCAGCGAACGGTATGAGTCGGTTGGAAATGCGCTGGCAGTTATGGCAGCAGGGGACATGAAGGTTCCCAACAGGGACGGATATGTGTTTATTCATGACGGGGCAAGACCGTTCCTGTCAGAGGAGATTCTGCGGAATACATTCCGGGCGGTGCAGGAATATCATGCCTGTGTGACGGCAGTGCCTTCCAAGGATACCGTAAAAATTGCGGATGAGAAGGGATTTGCGGCGGGGACACCGGACAGAAAAACAGTCTGGAATGTGCAGACACCGCAGGTGTTTGATACGGAACTGGCGGTGAAAGCTTATGGAAGACTGCGAGAGGAACTGCCGGCTTTGGCAGCAGACGGGATTACAGTGACGGATGATGCCATGGTGGTAGAACTGTTGACGGAGACAAAAGTGAAGCTGGTAGAAGGCTCTTACCGCAACATGAAAGTGACGACGCCGGAGGACATCTGTATTGCGGAGGCGCTGCTTGGAGTGGATATTTGCATGTAAAAGAAGTCAGGAATACCTGCACAAGGGAAGAAAATCGAGAATTTGCATGTAAAGCGAAGGTAATGGTACCTGCAAAAGGGAAGAAAATCGAGAATTTGCAGGTAAAAGGAAGCCAGGAATACTAAGTTAAGAAGATAAGATTTACAGGAGAGGGGCAGACAAGATGAATACAATTTTCTGGGCAGGAGACTCAACGGTACAGACAAACGATTACAGAACCTATCCGCAGAACGGAATCGGACAGATTTTTCCCATTTTTGTGAAGGATGAGTACAGAGTGGAAAATCACGCAAAAAACGGTCGCAGTACCAAAAGCTTTATGGATGAGGGCAGGCTTGCCGTGATTGAGGAGAGAATCGGGGAGGGGGACTTCCTGTTTATCCAGTTTGGACATAATGATGAAAAAAGTGAGGATCCCACCAGATACACAACGCCTTTCGGTACCTTCAAGGAGAATCTGAAGACTTATATCAATGTGGCGAGAACCCACGGAGCTTATCCGGTGTTGATTACACCACTGGAACGCAGATGCTATGTGGATGAGTGGAAGCTGGGACCCGGTGCACACGGTGATTATGTGGCGGGGATGAAACAGGTTGCCGCAGAGTGCGATGTGCCGCTGGTAGACCTCTATACCATGAGCCGTGAAGCACTGGAGGAGGCCGGCGAAGTGGGAAGCCGTAAATGGCATATGTTTTTCGATGCCGGTGTGTATCCGGAGCATCCCGAGGAGTCCAGGGACAATACCCATCTGCGTTACGAAGGAGCGGTGAAATACGGCTCCCTGATTGCAAAGGGCTTAAAGGAACTTGGCGGGATTTACGCAGAGTTAATCTGGGATGAGATTTAGGTAATTATTTTTGAAAGTGATTTTGCATAGTTAAACCGCATGAGCGAGGCTGCTTATGCGGTTTTTATGTAAAATAATCTCAAAAAGAAAACATACCCTATTGACACGAAAGGAGCGCTTGTGATAAGTTATGAGAGCAGGGAAATAATAGAAAGACAGGGGTGAAAGCGTGGATTATTCAAAATATGCAACAAGCGGAAAATATTATACAGGAGCAGAACGAAAAAAAGGCATACTGATTCACGGAGAACCCTATATAGTTAAATATGCCAGGAATTCTCCTCAGGGTCTGACCTTCAGCCATGTATCGGAATATCTTGGTTCTCATCTGTTTCAAATGACCGGTATGGAGGCTCAGGAAACCATGCTTGGTACCTGTGACGGCTGTCCGGTGGTGGTGATGAAGGATTTTATCGGCAGGAATGAAATTTTTGTACCTTTTAATGATGTTGGAGACAGCAGCCTTGAACAGGATAAAGAACGGTATCGATATACCTATGAAGATATCATGCGGATGCTGCAGGAAAATACAAAGCTGACAAATGTAAGTGAGACAACTGCACTTTTCTGGGATATGTATCTGATTGATGCATGGATTGGAAATTTTGACCGGCACGGAGCCAACTGGGGATTCTTAAAGAAGGACAATCGTTATCGTCCGGCACCTGCTTATGATAACGGATCCTCTCTGTTTCCGAAGCTAAATACAGAAGAACAATTGGAAGCGGTACTCTCTTCCCGCGAGGAAATGGATAAGCGAATCTATACCTTTCCGACCTCGCAGATTCTTTTAAATGGGAAAAAGAGTTCTTACTATGATGTGATAGACAGTCTGCAGTTTGAGGCCTGCAATGAGGCACTGATCAGGTGCATCCGGAGAATTGACTGGGAAAAGACGGAAAGGTTAGTCAATGAAGTGGAAATGATTACTCCGGTGAGAAAGCAGTTTTACCTCACCATGCTGCGGGAGCGATATGATAAATTGCTGGCAGAGCCCTACAGAAAACTGACCGGCGAGAAAATGGATTGAAAAGTATTAAAGTAGAAGCCGAGCAAAGGAAAGGATGCCCGGCATGTGGAAGAAAGACTGGATATGGAGACTTATGTATGCAGGGACTGGAAGCCCAGAAATGAAATAACAACACCTCTTAAGGGTACGCCGGAGTATCACAACAGCGGAATTATCAAGGCTGTAACGGAGACCGGAGAAAAGATTCAGGTGGGTAGGATAACTTATGAATCCTTCGAAAATGAAGAGTTTCAATATATTATTACACCTTTCTGGGAAATGATTGATACTCTCTCTGCCAGGGTGTTTCAGGGGATTCCCGGGATTGATATGGATCTGAGGCTGGAGCATTACTATCGTGTCAATTATGAGCCGGTTTTCATAACAGAGAGAACACCCGGCAGAAACAGGGAAGATTTGTGGGAACTTTTGGAAAGTGTCGGACTGGATTATTATGACAGGCTCGAATGGCTGATACGGACAGATTTGCGGGCAGCCGTGGATAACCTCATTGTGGAACGAGCCCGGGATGAGAAAAAGCAGTTTGCTGTCACGGAAAGAAAGCAGTGGGTAGAAGTGCTGGAGCAGTGCCAGTATGGTGATGAAATCCTGGTGGAAAGCATGAAAATGGTGGGAGTTAACTCATATGAATGCACCAGAATGTTGAACCGCTTGATGCACTATGGCGTTCGCCTTGTCGTCAGGGAGGAAGGGGTCAATATGGGGGTGCAGGAATATAAGAGTATGCTTCCTGTGTTATCTGCCATGGCCCGGATGGATAGGGAAAGCCGCAGGGCATCACAGGAAGTGGGAATCCGCAGAGCGAAGTCAGAGGGTGTGTATCGCGGTCGGTCCAGAAAGGAGACAGAAGAATTCCAGCTGGAGGAAGTAATAAAAAGATTCCGGAAAAAGGAGATTTCTTTGGAAGAAACTTTGCAGCTGACAGGATTTTCAAGGTCAACCTTCTATAGAAGAATGAAGGAAAAGGAAGAAAGGCAAGGGTATCGGTATGAATGAAAATCAATTGAAAGAACTTTTAGAGGATATGCTACCGGAAGAGAAGGTGGGACAACTGGTACAGCTTCCGGGTTCCTCTCTTGTGGAAGATGCGGCGGTGACGGGTATCATTCAGAACTCCGAAAAAAGCGAGGCGCTGGGAATGATTGGAAGCACACTGGGCTTGTCCGGTGCAAAAACATTGATTGCGCTTCAGAAGAAACAAATGGAGCAGCAGCCTCATCATATTCCCATGCTTTTTATGATGGATGTCATACATGGATATAAGACGGTTTTCCCCTGCCCATTGGGGCAGGGAGCTTCCTTTTCTCCGGACCTTGTCCGTGAGTGCGCCGAGATAGCGGCGAAGGAAGCATCTGTCGCCGGAATCCATGTGGTGTTTGCTCCTATGGCAGACCTTGTCCGGGATTCCAGATGGGGAAGAGTTATGGAGTCTACCGGCGAGGATGTCTACCTGAACGGTAAGATGGCAGAGGCAATGGTGCGGGGCTTTCAGGGTGATAATCCGGGAGATAAGGGAAAGGTTGCCGCCTGCGTGAAGCATTTTGCCGCTTATGGTGCGCCGGTGGCGGGCAGAGAGTATGACAATGTGGAATTGTCCGAGCATACCTTGCGGGAATTTTATCTGCCTGCCTACGAAAAAGCCGTGAAGGCCGGAAGTGAACTGGTGATGAGCGGATTTCATACCTGGAACGGGATACCCTGCTCCGGAAATGAATGGCTGCTTCGAAAAATTCTGCGGGAGGAAATGGGCTTTGAAGGGGTCCTGATTTCCGACTGGGGAGCGGTCGGAGAAATGGTAGGACATGGATATTGTGCAGACAAGCGGGAGGCGGCAAAGAAAGCACTGGAGGCCGGAACCGATATCGATATGTGTGCCAATGCCTATGCAGATTATCTTGCGGAACTGATCCAAAGCGGAGAATTGGAAGAAAGCCTTTTGGACGAGGCTGTTCTTCGCGTGCTCAGATTGAAGAACCGGCTGGGCCTTTTTGAAAATCCCTTTAAGGATGCGGATGAAGAGGAAGAGAAGCGAGTAATTCTGTGCAAAGAGCACAGGGAGATTGCGAGAAAAGCGGTACGGGAATCGCTTGTATTATTGAAGAATGAAACAGCTGCAGGAGACAGAGTACTCCCCCTGGGACAGGAAAAGCTTGCTTTTGTCGGTCCTTATATTGACGGAGCGGATATGGACAGTTCCTGGGCAATCAGCGGTGACATTGCGGATCAGATCAGTATCAGAAGGGCAGCAGAGGAGATGCTGCCGGACAGAACGGTCTTTTTTGCGCAGGGATGCACCATGCTGGATAATTGTACTGCGGGCGGAAGATATTATTATGAGGAAGATGAAAAAGTCTGGCGGGAGAAAAATGACAGACTCCGAAGGGAAGCTGTCGCGACAGCAGAAAGGGCTGATACTGTCATTTTGTGCCTTGGGGAGCATCGCTCCCAGAGCGGCGAAGCAGCCAGCAGGTCGGAAATAACACTTCCGGAGATTCAGATGGAATTGTTGCGCTATATACATGAGACGGGAAAGAGAATTGTAACAGTTCTGTTCAGCGGAAGACCTCTGGATATAAGAGCGGTAATAAAGTATTCCGATGCAGTATTGATGGCATGGTTCCCGGGAACAGAAGGAGGGCACGGTATTCTGGATGTGCTGCTTGGCAGGTATAATCCTTCCGGAAAGCTGCCGATGAGTATGCCGTATTGTGTGGGACAGCTTCCTATCTCTTATGATCAGTATCGGACCGGAAAATCGAGAAGGAAAAAAACACCCGGAGAATATGCTTCCGGTTATCTTGATATACCGAGTGAACCTTTGTATGCCTTTGGATATGGCCTGAGTTATACGGAATTTTCAATTTCGAAACCTTCTCTGGACAGAACTGAAATCAGACCGGGAGAAGGATTGAAGGCGTCTGTCACAGTGAAGAACGAGGGAAAAACTGCGGGAACAGAAATTGTACAGCTGTATATTCAGGATATCGCCGCAAGCAGAGTCCGTCCCGAAAAGCAGTTAAAGGGAATGGAAAGGGTGGAACTGCAGCCGGGAGAAGAAAGGATTGTCACATTTTCAATTGAAGAGGAGATGCTTCGTTTTTACAGGCAGGATGGCGTGTTCGGAAGTGAACCGGGAAAATTCCGGCTGTGGGTTGAAAACAGCAGCAATGTGCGTGAAGGTGTGGAATTCTATTTGGAAAAACAGTGATGAAAAAAGTGCGTAAAAAGTGATGAAAAAAAAGTAAAAAAGTTGTTGACATGATTCTACCTTTTTGATAGAATAGTCCTTGCCGCTGAGGTCAGCGGTACGCTTGGAGAGATATCGAAGTGGTCATAACGAGGCGGTCTTGAAAACCGTTTGTCCGC
>CAMEDC010000011.1 GCA_945913255.1 uncultured Lachnospiraceae bacterium | reverse complement strand
GATGAGTCTTCTTATCCTTGGTAGTATTGTAGTTACGCTGCTTGCACTCGGTACAAGCTAAAGTGATTTTTGTACGCATATCGGCTACCTCCACTTGTTTTTTAAGCATAAAAAAAAGACCTAAAATCTTATCTCGCTTGAATACTATAACACAAGCCTCTTGCCGCGTCAACTCTTTTTCTCGGATTTCCGGTTCTTTTTTCCTAAATTCAGGGCTTTTTTCGCATCAGCTACTTGTTTCTTCCTATTATATATGGTAAAATACAAACATAAAAGTGGGTTTTTATATTCAAAATACTGGAAACGGAATTTCAGTATACACTACTTTTACCGGATTGTCACTACATTCAAGGAAGAAAGGAGGCGTGACAATGAGTTTTGCACTGAACGCGGTCTATAATAACTATCTCACAACTTATACACCGAAAGCGGTTACTCAGTACGACACTCACAAAAAGAGTGAGTTGCGCAATGTGTATAATTCTATTGTCAAAATCAACAGAGACGCTCCCTGGTATCTTCCTACTACAAATAAAGAAACACAGCAGTATGCAGTGGACTTGAAAGAAAATGCCCGCGAGCTGCACAATACCATCGCTCAGCTGGGTGGTCTGGAAGAAGAGGGACTGTTCAGCAAAAAGAGCGCTTTTTCATCCGATGAAAATGTTGTTACCGCCTCTTACATCGGTTCACAGAATCCAAATGCGGAAGTGCCCGATTTACAGCTGGAAGTCAAATCACTTGCCTCTGCGCAGGAAAATCTCGGTTTATTCCTCGAGAACGGAAAAGTTGCTCTTTCTCCCGGGACTTATTCTTTTGATGTCGGCATCAATGATATGAATTACGAGTTTCAGTTCACAATCGGTGAGACTGAAACCAACCGGGATGTACAGGAACGACTGGTTCGTCTGATAAACAACTCCGGCATCGGTCTGAAGGCAGATTTGGCAGAATCCGAAGGCAGAACCTCATTACGGCTGACTTCCGAAGCCACCGGTCTTTCCCAGGGCAAACAACAGATTTTCTCTGTCAGCGATAATCATACCAGCAAAACTGCCGGAACCGTGGAGTATTTTGGTCTGGACTATACCAGCCGCAATCCCTCTAATGCAAGTTTTCTTGTAAACGGAGAAGAGCGAACCGCCTCTTCAAACCACTTTACCATCGGCAAACTGTATGAAGTAGAATTAAAGGGAATCAGCGAAGAGGGAAAACCTGCTCAGATTGGTTTAAAAACGGATACAGAATCTCTTGCAGACAATGTGGGACAGCTTGTCGGCAGCTATAATGATTTTATCCGGGCTGCCTCCTCCTATCTGGAAACACAGTCCAAGAGCAAGCAGCTGGTTTCCGAGCTTAAGAGCATAGCCGGCATCTACGAAAACTCTCTGGAATCTTTCGGTGTTTCTATGGCTGAGGACGGAACCCTGAATGTAGATAAGGATTTGCTTCGTCAAACCGCCATACAGTCCGAAGATATTTCCGAAACTTTCGGAACCTTGAAAAACTTCTCTGCTTCGCTGTTAAGCAAGAGTAATCAGGTCTCCATAAACCCTATGAAGTATGTGCAGAAGACCGTTGTCGCCTATAAGAACCCGGGGCACACTTACGTCAGCCCGTATACCACAAGTGCCTACAGTGGCATGATGTTCAACAGTTACTGCTAAAAAGCTTCCTACCCGTTTTATCAGGCAGGAAGCTTTTTCATGTCTTTCTATTCTCTCTATGTACTTCATTCGCGAAACTTGCTCCGGCACATCACACGTCGCAAGTCCTCCCCGCAGCTCACGCAAGTTCCTTCTCCACCAGTCTCAGAGCCTCTGCAATCACCTTGTCCATGTCATAATATTTGTACTGTCCCAGTCTTCCACCAAAAAGCACATTTTTTTCTTTTTGTGCCAATGCTGCATATTGCCGGTACAGTTCCCCGTTTCGCTCATCATTGATGGGATTGTACGGTTCATCTCCCCGTTTCCAGTCGGCGGGGTATTCTCTGGTGATGATGGTATCCGGCTGTGTGCCGAATTCAAAATGCTTATGCTCAATGATACGGGTATAAGGAATCTCTCGCTCCGTGTAATTCACAACAGCATTGCCCTGATAATTCTCACAGCCTTCCAGCGTTTCCGTTTCAAAGCGCAGGGATCTGTATTGCAGTTCCCCCAGACAATAGTCAAAATACTCATCAATCATGCCGGTATAAAGAACCTTGTCAAAGACATCTCCACGGTCATTGCTTTCCAGCTCGCCGGAACAGTTCACTGCTCCCCGACCCGGTACTCTCGCGCCTGTACTACGAACAAACTCCTTAAAGTCTACTCCTAACCTGACAGGCGTTCCCTCCAGCAGCTTCTCAACGATCTGCGTGTAACCGCCTTCCGGAATTCCCTGATATCTGTCCGTGAAATAATTATTATCGTAGGTAAACCGCACCGGAAGACGCTTAATGATAAAGGAAGGAAGCTCTTTACAGCTTCTGCCCCACTGCTTTTCGGTATATCCCTTTACCAGCTTTTCATAAACATCCCGGCCCACCAGTGAAAGTGCCTGCTCCTCCAGATTTGCCGGATGTTCGCAAGCCACCTCGCGTTTTTGATCTTCGATGATTTTTCGCGCCTCCTTGGGCGTCCGGATTCCCCACATTTTGCTGAAGGTATTCATATTAAAGGGCAGGTTGTACAACTCATCCCTGTATACGGCAATGGGCGCATTCACAAAATGATTAAACTCCGCGTATCTGTTTACATAGTCCCAGACGTCTTTATCGGATGTGTGAAAAATATGGGCACCATACTTATGAACCTGAATCCCACGTTCTTCCGCAGTATAAATATTTCCGCCAATATGCTGCCGCTTGTCGATACAGAGACACTTTTTCCCTGCTTTCCGCATTTCAGAAGCAAACACCGCGCCAAACAAACCGGTTCCGACAATCAGATAATCATATCTCATTTGCTCTTTTTGCCCTTCGCTTTATACTTATCAATCTGCACGAAATCATCCATGAGTTCCAGAACCTTATCGCGTCCTTCCTGATTCAGTTTCACATAATACTGCATCACGCGATTTTCCAGAAGCTGGGCCCCCAGAGGCGTGTCTCTCTCCAGAGAAGAAAAATCTACCGGATTCAGGCTCAGCTTATCACACATCTTAATCACGGTACCGTATGCCATGCCTTCAATTCCACGTTCCAATGCTGTCACCAGAGTGCTGTACGGAATATTCATCTCCATAGCAAACTGACGGACGCTGCGATACTGTCTCAGAATTTCCTTTTTCAAAATTTCTGCTTTCGTCATTTCTTCCTCCCATTCTGTTGCCGAAGGCAACGCTGCAATCCGAGGGAAACCTGTACATCGGTACAAATTCAGATTGAAAGCTGTAGCTTATCATCCTTTCCCCCATTTCGAACCTAACGTTTAGTATATATGGATAATATACGATTTACCGTCTTCTTTTGCAAGCGTTATCGGGAAAATTTAGAGTTTCTTAACAATTCTGAAACTCCCATTTCAGAATTATGTTCCTGCGCCTGAATAGGAAGCTACTAAAGTAAACTTACTCGGGAGAAATCCCATATATCTGGACAAGTTCCAGAAGGTCACTTTCATATAAATCACGGGGCGTTACAATATATCCGCCATCGCTGTCCAAATCATATCCAAAATGCCTGTAGGCAAGCCAGACAAGATGCGCGCAGTGGGTACCGGTACTGTTCCACGAGTTCTTTTTCACATCTACGCTTCTCCCACAAAAGCTTAGAAGATTATAAGGGATATCTACCAGGTTCTGTGCCGCATAGGCTGCAATCTCCCCACGATCTTCCTCATCTGTTCCTTTCAACCGCAGAAGTACAAATCCGGGATAATCCTGCCAGCTATTGAGCGAGCGAATCTGAGAATTCTGCCCGATGGTGATAGCCTCCAGGGTTTTCCCTTCATCCGCATCTATCACAAGTCCCGCATGTCCGCTGCGCCATCCAAAGAGATGCCCGCTGAAGGTAACAAGGATATCACCGTCCTGAGCAGCGGGGCAAAACGCGCAGTTGTCCTCCGTATTTCTCGATTTCAGGTCACCCTCATCACCTCCGCATTCATTCCCTGCACTCCGCTCCGCCATACCTTTTCCAGCCATGTTTTTTGCACTGTTTGTGTATTGCCCAATTAACGTTTCACTATGGCAGAAAACATATCTTCTTTGGCATTCATATGCTACCGGTGCAAAAAAACGTTGCTGTAAATACAGAAGCTGACCTTGCTTGCCACTCTCAAATAATTGATCCACACCCACCTTTGCCAATCCCGTCTGCTGAAACAGCAGCTCATAATCTGTATCCTCAAGGAAATCCTTCTGCAGCAAATGAGTCAGATCCATCTGCTCATACTCCGGAACAAAATGTGCATCTCCCTCTGTCTGTGTCGTCCAAAGAGACAAAAGCAATGGGATTAAAACAAAACACCAAACTAAAAAAATCAGGAATAAATTCCTTTTTCTCATCCACAGCCTCCAAACAGTATCTCCTGTTAGAGTCTGCAATGAGCAGAAACTTATTCCTGATGAGTAAATGTAGAATTCCTTTTTAACGCTTTATTGCCAATACCTCTGCGTATATTTCATCCCTTCATCCTGAGACATGGAAAATTTGTTTATAATTCTGGCAACTGTCTCTGCCTGTGTCAGCCCGAATTCCTGGCAAGTTCTAAAGTGTACCCCTTGTCAAGGACAAATTAAGAAGAAGGGATTTTCATTTTCTAACCAGTAGATGGCTATATCATTTTGTTTTTTTACCTTCTTCATCATCCATATCCTCAGAAGGAATTCTCCCCTTAATTGGATATATGCCTGTTGTTATGTATTCATAGTATTCATTGGGAGAAAGCCTGGCTAATTCCCACTGGTATCTATCATTGTTATAATAATCCATCCAATCATCAATAATAGCAAGAACCTCGTTGTATGTTGTGCATTCTTTTATTCTGTCTCCTACATGATCCTTCATACGACCAAAGAAGCTTTCCTGAGGGGCATTATCCCAACAGTTACCTCTTCTGGACATTGATTGTCTTAATCCTTTATCTTTGACAAGTTGTATGAAACTGCAGCTTGTGTAGTGACAACCTTGATCACTATGTATGATGGTTTCTGTTGTAAGAGATATTCCATGCTTTTCTATCATTAGATCGACTGTTTCCAGAACAAAGTCCACTTCTAATGATTCACTTAACACATACGATAAAATCTGTTTTGTAAATGCATCTATAATTGTTGATAGATAACAGAATCGTCCGTCAAATGGAATATATGTAATGTCCGTAAGTAATATCTTCCTAGGACCATACTTTTCAAACTCACGCTTCACAAGATTATCAGCAACATTATTTGTCTTTATTGCCTTTGCCATCCTTCTGTAAGGATTTGCTTTTCTAATGTTACATATAAGTCCATATTTCTTCATCAATCGCCTTATTTTCTTAACATTCATGACGATTGGAGGATCCATATGTAGGAGCCTCATATAGATTCCCTGGGCCCCTTTATCATACCCCCTGAAACTATATGCCTCTAATATCAGTTCAAAGTCATCTCTGTCTTGTAATTCTTTTTCATCTCTTTTATCTGCTGAATGAACCCAATTGTAATAACCAGATCTTGATACTCCTGCTATCTCACAGAGCATCTTAACTGACAACGTATTATTCGCTTTATTTATTGTCTCATGGATGATTTCAAATTTGTTCTCTGAAGTCTCCATGGCTAATCTTTCTTCCTTGCGTTGTCCGCAATAATAATTTTTTTAAGAACTCCACTTCCTGCCTCAAATACAGAAGTTCATTCTGCATGCGTTCTATTGATTGCGGCGACGATAGTTCCTCTTCGGATGTTGCTTTCATGGGAACTCTCCTTTGTCTGTTTTCACCTTCGGTGAAACCATTCCCAGACAAAGCTTGCTTCTTTATATGCTGAACAAGCGAATCAATTTGCTTTTGTCCAAACATGTTTATGTCAAACCCAAAGTCTGTTAGTATTTTTCGTGGTGTGTTTCCAGCCTGATAACTTACCCAAAAATCTTCTTTAAACTTAGCTGTATAGTACAATCTATGTTTAGAAACCTTAAATACATATGGATTTTTTTCAAGTTGTTTGATTTGCTTTGCAGTATACTCTTTCATATTTCCTCCAGTAGATGTTTTTATTATACATCATCTACCAGAAGAAATTCCTTCTTAATTGTCCACTATTTGGGATTTCATCCCTTCTTCGTGTGTCCATTTTTTAGGAACCCTTCTTCTTATCGTGTCCATTCTATGGGGTATATTTTAATTCAACCAAGGCCTTTATCCCTTGTTCTATCCCTTGTTCTATCCCTTCTGCTCTTCCCTTTTCAATGCCAATCTCAAGAATATTCATCTTAACAGCCTCCCATTCTTCCGATTGTCTCACTTCTTCCACAATTTCCGACAGACGGACGATTCTGCTATCCTTTACCTGGATATCCCGATTATCCATAGAAGTATGCTTCATATATTGCAGCAGGCTAACCAGCTCCGGTCTGCCATTTTTGCTTTTCATGTTTAGGAAAATCTTTTTTGTCCCATCACCCAGGGGCAGACCGGGAACTTCCTCACATTGTTCAGTAAAGGTATAACGCGCAAGATCCTTTCCAAAAATGTCCTCCTGCGTAATAAAAATAATAACTGTCGAAGGAAGATTCTTATATTTCGTCTTCTTACCGGATTTCAAAATCGGCGTGTCCAGTAATCCCTGGTAAAATCTGGAGCGTTTCCTAAAATCATCATGCCCCGCATCATTTTGCATTTCCGTATTGAATTGACGATTCTTCGCATCAACTGCCCATGCATTCAGTCGGATGGCACGCTTTCCACTACTGTTTAAAATGACCTGCTCCACCTTGACATCCGCAAGTTTCAAGTTATCTTCATCCAATATGATACTCAGCACATTTTCATATGCTTCCTTATTCTTCATAACAGACAAAAACAATGCAAAATTAAGTACCTCTCTTTCCGGGAGCCGGAGAGGTATCCTCCTTCTCCCTGCCCATATTCATTTTTTTCAGCAAGGAGTTCTGCATAAACTGCGCGATATCGATTGCCGTTCATAAATAACGGAACCGATTCAGAATTGATTATTACTTAGATTTTAGAATTCATTGCTTAGATATATAATAGCACAGGCATACGATTCATGCAAGCCCCAAAAACGAATCTAAACGAATCTTTAATTCTATTTCTTTCACCAGCACATCACTTTTTCTTTCAGCAAAAACACCTGAGATATCAATCCACCTAAGCACTGCCAATGGGCGCTGTGCAGGCCAAAAGAAACGTCCCTGCGGTCATTCAACCGTTTGTATTTTTCCGTCCACCTGTTTTGCCGTTGTCGAAAGTTTTATAATCATAGTCCCTATTACCAATACCTCTGCATATATTTCATACCTTCATCCCGAGACATGGAAAATTTATTGATAATCCGAGTAACTGTTTCCGCCTGCGTCAGCCCGAATTCCTGGCAGGTTTCTCGTACTTGCTCACATCATGAAATTGGTTTCTTAGGTTCCCTTCCTTACCGGAATAAAATGTCTCTGTCAGTGCAGGCTGCAATTTCTCCGGTTTCATGATCTGTCTTCCTTCGTACTAACAGGGCATTTATGATATCAGCAGGCATTTACTATATGTATGCATATAATACAGTTTCATCAAAAGTCATACTATGATGCCGAATTGCAAATTTGTATTCTGAAACCAAATTATGAATAAAACGTATAATTGAGAACATATCTACAGCATTGTGATAAATACATATTGTCAAAATTGGTTTATTTCTAAATATACTTTTTGAGCCCCTAAAAGCATATTGTATTCATAACCTTCAATATCCGCTTTCAAAAAATCATATGAATCCTTGTAGGCATAATCCAGCGAAATGACATCAATATTTTCAACATTTCCATTTGTAACTTCGTTTTTATCCAAACAAGCCGATCCGACAGTCCCATTCGTTTGAAAGGACTGCCTACAGTTACTCTCGCCGACACCACAACAGAATAACTCAATACTTTCTTCCCCAAGTTTCCACTCTTTTTTTAATTTGCTAACACGACACTGCATCGCTGCAAAATTCTGTTTGTCTGGTTCATAGGCTACAATTTTCTTAAACACACCATTTTTCTTCCGAATGTATGTTTCTACGGTATCGCCAGTATAAGCACCACAATCAATAAAAGTCTCATTGCTAAGCAAGTCCAATTGCTCAAGCCAAAAATATTGATTTCCAACTACATACTGCGTTTCGGGCATTGTATTGGTCATACGACAATAAATAATGTGCGCATATGTATCTTTCGACAATTGATCATCAAGCAAGTCGTAGCAATTCATAATTTCATCTCCGTATAATTTGAAAATCATTTCATCTATACCACACCATTCTACTTTCATCATATCAAGCTGCTGCCCAACAGCTTGTACAACGCTGTGCTGAGGACTACATATCAAAACCAAAATATCTGAATACGTCTGCAATTCATTTGGCGACACTACAGGTTTTCCAAAAAAGTTGTCCCCCAACGTTCAGCATTATTGTCACAATATCCACACACTTCAAACCTATCAACACGCTTAAATCCTTCTTGATAAAGCTGAGCCGTATGTCCTGTACCCCAAATCCATATTTTTTTCCCATTAATGTATGGGACATTCTTCTTCAGCATTGATAACAGTTCTTGTCTATCCATCTTGTTCTACACCACAAACATCTCAACATCTTTCACTCTTCTGGTTCAACTACTCATTAAAACAATTTATACTATAAATATAAACTCTGGTTCATATGGCGCATGCGGTTGGTGCCCCAAAAACAATTTATACTCTGGTATAAGCTTTAAAACATATTCCGGAATCTCCCATAAGTCTTCAATTTTATGATACGCGCTGATCAGCATTTGTGGCTTTTCTCTCTTTATGAGATTGCTCGCCCCTCTTAGTGCAGACATTTCTGCGCCTTCGATATCCATCTTTATATATGTCAACTTTTTTTCGCCCAACATATTATCTAAAGAATCCACCTGTATATCACTAACGACTTTTTGTATACCACAATATCTTTCATATCCTGTGCTTCCCTGAGCTGTATCCTCAACTGATGAATACACTTTTGTATTACACTTTTGAGCACCAACTCCTTTATTAACCGGGTATACATTATTTAGCTTTTCTTTTTCAACCCACTCACACATCTCTTTATAATTACTATATACCGGCTCAAAGCAATACACTTCACACTTTTTGTTCGTTTTTTCCAAGAAGAGTTTAGCTGTATCACCTATATATGCTCCACAATCTGCTATCACATCTCCTGCCTGAACACCTATGACCACATCCTCAGCATCATACTCATACACCCCTATGCTTCTAGGATTATTTGTATAGTATAAAGGATCTCTTGTTAAGCATGCTTTTACATAATTCTCATAATATTGTCTCGATTCCCTGTCACTAAATCTTTCCGCTATTTTTTCAATTTGCATCCAATGTTCTTTTATTTTCTGCGGAAGGAAACGATACTTTTCCATTACTGCATTTGAATTGCAAAAAAGTTGTGCCGGTTTAACACCATACTTTTCAACTAATTCGCTTGCTATTTCGTATTCATAAGCATTGGAAGAAACAATAATCGCAGTATCTTTATCAACGTATTTACTGAATTCGTACTTGGGCGACTGCACCTCTAATCCCTGAATTTTGTTCCCCCACTTCTCTCTATTATTATCAAATAGGGCGGCTATATTTTCCTTTCCTATCCATTCCACCGTATCTTTACATTGGAATCCTGCCCCCCAGAGAACTATTTTATCAAAGCTAAATATATCTTTCTTTTGCCTAACTGCAATTTCCTGTATACTCATCGAATACTCTTCTCCCTCAACTTTATTTTCCCATAAATGGATATAAGTCTTCCATAGAAGACGAAGTGATTGTTCCATCCTCATGCACTCTTGTCTGAGTCCTCGGAATCTCTTCAAACCGAATGTCACCCATTACTTCGCAAATAATCGCTTCATCATTTGAAAGAACCCTTGCAACGCCTTCTTCCAGTACCGTACTGTCTGTTATGCAATCATATGTAATGCCATATGCCTGTGCAATCTTTTGAGTAGATGGAAGCACAACTCCACTTTCCGCAGTGCATCCTGCCAGTCGATAATTAAAATGATTCCCCTGCATTCCATAAATTGAAGAATACCCGCCATTATTATAGATAAATAGCTTAATTGGCAAATGATATGTCACAATAAGTTGCAATTCCTGAATATTGTGCTGTAAACTGCCATCACCCTCAAAACAGATTGTCCTGCGGTATCCACTCGCAATGCATGCACCAATTGCACTAGGCAGGGCATAACCCATGGATCCAAGCCCTCTTGGTGCAACAAACCGCTGTTCTCCCCTTAACGCAACCCCAAGATTCATTGCAATACATACTCGGCCAGTAGGGCTGGCCACAAATACATCTTTTTCACTTGCGTGCTTAGTCAATACTTTGGCGAAGTCATACCCCCATACTCCTGTCGACTCTACATTCTGTTTTTCATTGTATATTGGGTATTGCTTCTTCCATTCCCCACATGTTTTCAGCCATCCCGTCTGATCTGAAAACGGGCACCCACTTTCCCGTACTTTTTTATACATAGCCTTTAAAAATCTACCGGCGTCACTATGTATCTTCTCCGCAAACTGAATATTCAGTTTATCCATTTCGGGCTTATCAATATCAACTATATATTTTTGCGCATTTGGTGCAAATCCCGGCTCATTAAAAGCAGTTAACGACCAGTCAAGTCTGCTGCCCACGACAAGCAGCCAATCCGAACGTTGCAATACGAAATTGGAATATCTCGGTGCCTGGGAGCCAGGTTCTCCGAAATAGAACGGATTATCTTCCCTAAAAAGTTCTTTTGCACGCCATGTCGTCAAGATGGGAAGTTTCATTAGCTGGCACAATTTGCGCGCCGTTTCCATTTCTCCAGAAGCCACAACACCATGTCCCAGCAGCAGCACCGGTCTTTTTGCCGCTTGCAGACTCTCCAACATATGATTTAATTTTTCTTCAAACTCTTCCTGAAATACTTCTTCCGGTTCATACGGTTTCAACGTCTCCGGATCTACATCACTTGCCTGCACATCCAGCGGGATATCTATCCATACAGGTCCTCTTCGTCCGTTTGTTGCCAAATATACCGCCTTCTCCAGATGATAACGTATCTCCTCAGCACATTTCACTGTTACTGCATATTTTGTTACAGGCTCCACTATTTTAGTTATATTTACTTCCTGTGCTCCATACACACGCACACCTTCCGGAGCTAAATCAGCCGTCTTCACCTGCCCGGAAATTACCAGCATCGGTGTAGAATCCTGATAAGCAGACACCACACCGGTTATCGCATTGGTTCCCCCAGGTCCTGTCGTAACCATACATACGCTTAAGTCATTTGTATATTGTGCATATGCATCCGCACAGATAGAAGTTGCCTGCTCATTCAAATTATAAAATGGGCGTATTGTGCTTCTTGCCAGAGAATCCAACAAATGCATCATTCCACCGCCCGACAGCAAAAACACATCTTTTATATGATGTTCCTCCAAAAAATGTATTACATAGTCTGATACTTTCATATACAACCTCCTTACTGTGTGGGACTTTCCGTATCTATGAAGTGCTTTTGAATCTCCCGGTTCCACAACTCCCGGTTACCTATCACCTGCATAAACAGTTCTGTCGAATTACCTCTTCCAAATACAGATGAGGGAACCTGATACTTTTCATTTGAAATACTGTTGATTGCCTCTAAAATTTCTTCCTTGCTTTCCCCACAATGTCTGATATTCTTCAAGATATTTTCATCATATCGATCCTTCTGACGAGTTCCTATATCAATCGCAGGAATACCATACACACAGGCTTCTCGAATTCCAGCGCTTGAATTCCCTATGATAAAGTCTGCATTTTTCAATAACGTAAGAAAATACTCAAATTTTAATGTCTTATATACCTCAAAGTTCTCAGTAGCACGCACTTGTTCAATTCTTGAAATAATAACCTCTGTTCCGGTATCATTGTTAGGATAAATCAATACATACTTCTTTCCGGACTCCTGTAGTGCTTCCATTAAATCATTCACCTTTGCCGCCAGAGTGCCCACTTCGGTAGTTACCGGATGATATAGCGCAATCGCATACTTGTCAAAACGAAGCTTATACCAGTTTTTCACTTCTTCGAAGCTGGGAAGGGTATCAGAAAGCATTACATCAATATCCGGTGAGCCGATTTCAAAAATATTTTCCCTGTTTTCGCCCAACTGAATCAGCCTTTTGGCCGCTTCCTTATTTGCAACAAAATGGAAATGCGCAAATTTTGAAACCGCATGGCGAATGGACTCATCTATCGTACCGGAAATCTCTCCTCCTTCAATATGGGAAACCCAAATGTTGTTCAGAGCCCCTACTATAGCACCTGCCAATGCATCAATCCTATCCCCATGGACTACAATCATATCCGGTTTTATATCATGAACATAACCTGATAAGTAAGTGATTGTGTTTCCCAGATTAATACTCATGTCTGCCGTATAGTTAATTCCTCTGGCTATATGAACGTTTTTATAACCCTCATTAATTATTCCATTATATGTATTCCCGTATTGTGGTAATAAGTGCATTCCACATACAAAAATATAGTTTTCGAACCGCCCGTCACCCTCAACTGCCTTCATCAGATTTTTTAATTTTCCGTAATCAGCTCTGGTTCCGGTTATAAACATGATTTTTTTCATGGAATTATTCTATCATCCCTTCCTCTAGATGTGTATCACATGGTATATCGCACGCTGCTCTATGTCCAAGGACTCTTTCATAGAATTCTGCTCGGATTTTTCCTGTTCCCGGTCTCTTTGCCCATAAATTTTCTTTTGTAAATACTTCTCCCTTTTTCACTTCCTTAATGGTAACTAATGTAGCAAAGGCGAAATCAATTGTTACCTGTTCTTCTACAGCTGCCTCTTTCTTACCGTTTAGCATCCTTGGTACTTCTGAAGCTGCCTGCAAAAGTTCTCTTAATGCAACTTCATCCATTGAACACGCAATGTCCGGCCCCTGTCTGTCCATCCGGTCCGTATAGTGTCTTTCAACAATTTTTGCCCCCAGTGCCATAGCCGCAATACAGGAATAATTATTTATTGTATGATCCGACAATCCTACTATGACATCCGGAAATTCTCTCATCAGTTCCTGCATTGCGCCAAGCCGCACTAACTCAACCGGGGTAGGGTAAAGATTCGTTGTATGAAGCAGTGCGAAAGGAACCTTTCTTCTCTCCAGAATCTCTACAGCCTTTCTCACATTTTCCATACTATTCATACCGGTCGAAACAATCATTGGTTTTCCAAATGATGCCACATAATCCAATAACGGAAAATGATTCATCTCACCTGATCCAATTTTATATGCCTTCACTCCCAACCGTTCCAGGCGTTCCGCCGCGGCACGTGAAAAAGGCGTACTCAAAAATTCCATTCCAAGTGATTCCGTATAATCCTTCAGTTCTCTTTCTTCTTCCTCGCTCAGTGCACACCTCTTCATTACATCATAAATAGAAACATCGGCATTGCCGGGAATTACCTTTTTGGCAGCAGCACTCATCTCGTCATCAATAATGTGCGTCTGATGCTTAATCAATCTCGCTCCTGCGCGTTTTGCTGATTTCACCATTTCAAAAGCCGTTTTCAAGTCCCCATTATGATTAATGCCAATCTCCGGAATTACAAGGGCATCACTTGTTTCACTGATTTCAATATTGCCAATTTTTAAACTTTTTCGCATATTATTTCTCCAATCTATCCTCGGTATTTTTATACATCTTCATATTTCTTCACAAATCATGAATACAGCAAACGATAGATGTCTATATCATCTCTCTCCTGATACCATTGGTATAGTCTTTGAACAGCATCTTTCATTGACGTATACTCGAATCCCGGATATTCATTCATAAAGCGGGCGTTTGATGCTGTGTATTCATTCGCCAATCCATCTTTACAAACAAAAACTTCCAACTGCTTACCGCTTGTCCGTTTCACAATTTCGCAAATTTCCAAAAGGCTGATTCTTTTCCCTGAAACCATATTATATGTATGATACCGTGGCTCATGATACAAAAAAAACTCCAACATACGGCAAAAGTCTTCCACCCACAAATAGTCAAAATAAACATTTTGGCGCATGGAAAGCGGAAGTCCTTTTATCGCCTTACAGCAGACATTGGAGATGAATTTTACCGGATAAAACTCATATTTTCCGAAAATTCCAAAAAGTCTGAGATTATAGATATTCCCACTGTTCTCTATCATTTGTCCCACAGTGTACTTCACTAAACCATAGGAATCGACCGGAACAGTCTTTCCAATCTCCTCTTCCGTGACTTTCGAAATATCATATCGTTTATCATACTCCGCCCCGGATCCTGCATAAAACATTTTCCCATAATACGTATTATTTTTTGCAAAATTAAGGAAAATACGCAAATTATAATCCAGTATTCTGGTACCGTCCCTGCTCTTATCAATTCCGTCCCCATAGACAGCAAAATGCAGGACATAATCAAACTCATGCTTTTGCAGATACTCCGTCACGCATATTTCATCAATACAATCCAATTCTTTGCTGGAAGGCGCATATATATCATATATCTCCTGCTTTTCCAGATATTCTTTTACATTCCGTCCTACAAATCCGCTTGCCCCTGTAATCAATATTTTCATCTATATACACCTTTTCCAATGAAATCTCCTGGATTTTGGAATCATATAATTAGAGCAAAAAAGAAAAGAGTCAGTGTCACACTGGCTCTTTCTTCATAACCAATGCTTCATTTCTTCAATGTATTCGTATTACATATTACGCATTGGTCAGCTTTTCATTTATCTTCCTCCATGAACTCCGCGGCATCCTGCCTTATACTATGATATATATCGACATATTTTTCTTTTGTATGAGCCTTTAGGGGACAATATTTTATTTTCCATTCATCGTTCAGTTAACACCAACATACCAATCAGCAATTGCAGCATCATTAGCATACGTTTTTTATCCCCAGGTCTTTCTTCTGCAAGCTTTTTGACATTTTCCAGAGCCAACTCCACCATTCCCAAAGATACATTATCTCTAATTCCATATCGTACCGCTTCTCTTTTTACAGTAACAGTAATTTCTTTCATAGGAATTTTTTCCGGTATTAACCTACCATCCGCAACCGCTTCATATGCTTGCAAAAGAAGATTCATAGTCTCAGTTGCCCCCTGTTTCAGTTGCATAGGATCATGGAAAATGTTATATTCTCCGTACGCAATCTGTCGTAGCGTTTCTAAAGGGATATCCGATACACGCTCCCAGAATCCCTTAATTTCTTCAAAAGATTCCGGCGTCAATACTCCATTATTGTGCAAATCTATCAGAGCATTCAAATCACCCAATATCCAGGGAAAAGACGCTGTACGCTTAATAATATCATCTTTGTCCGTATAGCAATCAGGTAGGGCTTCATTAGCTTGAATCCATTGCTTCCCCCATATTTTTATTCGTTGCTTATGCCATCCTGACTGTGTCTTGTGTGAATGAAAAATTGTAACATTCTTACCTGCCAACAGGCAAATATTCGGATTTGTTTTTTTTGCTAATTGTTCAAAAATAATTAAAAAATGAGCAAAAGCATCTCTGTAATCACCATGTCTTTCGCGAAATTCTTTCAGATTAAATCTATCTCCTAATATGGTTTGCACATTATAAATTGTCGTATCCATAGATGTCGCATAATCTCCACATCTATGATAAAACATATTGGGCTCATTGCATTCAGACAACTCCTGCCTGCAATCAGAATGTCCCACATCAAGAAATATTAAATCCCGCGGAGTTTCCATAGCTTTATACATCAACTTAAGTGTTTTCTCTTCACACCAGCAACGGTCTCTCAAATACCACATATATTCATATTTCTTCTGAATTCCCTCCAGCATCAAAATATGTTCGTATTTTGGTGTTTCAAGCTTATTTGAATCCAAAAAAATGTAATATAAATTATCATATCCTTTCGCCTGATAAGCTTCGATAACTTTCCTCGTCTTGTCATCTTCACTGCTATCATAATAATAAACATCCAGTCCATAGCGTTTATAGGTTTCCGCACAATGAGACAGTACGTCTTCCACTGCTTCCGGATGCCCATACGTTGGAATGCATACCATCATTTTTTCATTAAATTGGATATCTGCTCTTTGCTTTTCCACCACAGTTATCCACTGATATGCTAAAAGCTCCTCTTTCTCTACCTCAGGATACTGTACTTGCAATTTCTGGATAGACCTTTCCAGTTCAGGTGTCCTGTTTCCGACCTGAGTATAAGACCATGTTCCGCTCGTCAATTTAGCGCCAGAAAGCATTTTGTCCATTTGTCCACGGTCAAAAAGCTTTCGGGAATCATTCTGTCTTTCTATCCTTGAATAATGCTTACTATTTGCAAAACTGACAATAAGCTGTCCATCTTTCTTTAGCATTTTTGCAAGTTCTGCTAATACAGCTTCCGAATTCTGTGTTTGCTCTAACGAGTCATTGACAAGAATAATATCAAACGTATCTGCCAATTCATCGCCCTTCCATTTATCCAGATCTACCCATACTGTCTCCGCAATCTTATCAGCAATCTGAGCCATATACTGGTGTTGTTCTATTCCGTATAACTGTGCCTTGGGAAATTTGTCCCGTAAGCAGCTTAAAAAACCACCACAACCAGTTCCAACCACCATAATTGCGCTGTCAGATACGTTACACTGTTCTTCCAGTACGGAGACCAAATCCAGCCGAATATTCCAATAATC
The DNA here is from genome assembly GCA_945913255.1 of uncultured Lachnospiraceae bacterium. Taxonomy (GTDB): domain Bacteria; phylum Bacillota; class Clostridia; order Lachnospirales; family Lachnospiraceae; genus Acetatifactor. Next base: position 45,637 of record CAMEDC010000011.1, on the reverse strand, counting down.
CATCGGCAACAACTGAATAGACGACCACTTATCAAAGAATTTTCTTTGGTTTACTTCCATTACATTGTTAAATTTTTGCGGTGCTTTTCCAAAGGATTGGCTCCCCCAATGAATGATAAAACTATTTTTGCAAAGCACATTGCTGTAACCTGCCAAATTTATTCTCAGGCAAATATCGTTGTCTTCAAAATTACCCGGTGAAAACTGTTCGTCCAGCAACCCAATCTGATTCAAAACTTTCCGTTTCAGTAATAGTGCAAATCCGACTAAATACAATTTATTTAAATACGGTTTTTTCATAGGGACATTTACTTTTTTCGCAAAATCCAGATAGATTTCTTTAGACTTCCCATCCTCAATAATCGTCTGGAAATTTGATAAATGATTTGTAACACTGCCCGTACTTCCCACCTGTTCATTTTCATACAATCCCATACGAAGCCAAAACAGTGCATTATCAGTCATCACTGTATCATTATTTAAAAGAAAAATATCCGAATCAGTCTCTGCCAGCCCAATTCCCTGATTACAGGCTGCCGGAAATCCTCTATTTTCATTATTACACAGCAACTTAATATCTTTCTGATTTTTCAACCACTCCACGCTGCCATCTACGGATGCATTGTCAATAATAATAATCTCCCGCGCGCAGTCCGGCGTTGTCTCCCTTATGCTTTCAATACAATCTTTGGTCATTTCTAACAGATTATAAGAAAGAATCACAATAGCCGCCTTAGGTACGCAAATCCCCTGGCTTCGAAAATTATCCAGCACAAGGCAAATCTGTTCATAATCCTCTTGATCATCACAATAAAACAGTGCATTTTCATAACATAAATACGCCTGGTTCAAATTTTTTGACACATAATAGTCACCAAGCATCATATATAACTCATAATTTCGGTTATCCACCCGCAAGCCATCGGTAATTGCTTTCCAGACTTTCTGAACATTACCTGACGCAAATGCAACAGATGCTTCAAAAATTGCACGATACACAGGGCGAATCTCATCACCTAATGTCACTAACATTTTCTGCGCTTCAATATAATCTTCTTCAGCTAAAGCAGATTGTATTTTCAGTTCATCTCTATTCAATGCCTCTTTTGCCATCGTATACATTTCCCCCATCTTTAAGCCTGCCAAATATCATTTTCCACCCCTAGCCCATTATCTGCTTCTGATAATAACTTTTCAATTTCTTCATCTTCTGGTACGCACTGTCGTATCTGAAGCAAAATATCTCTCGCCTCCTGATACTCCTTCCTTGTAAGGTGTTGTCTGGCTATTGATTTTAACGAATTAACCAATTGTAAAAATTCCTTTTGGTCTGCTGAGGCATCTTGATTTTGCTTTTGCAAGGTGTCTCGATACATCGTTGCATATGCTTCAATAAGCTTTTCCAAAACAGGGTAAAGCCCAACGCATTTTCTCAAACATGCAAGCGCCTTTCTATCATCGCCAAGTTCACGATATTTCTGCATCTTTTTTATTCTGAGAGCTAACTGCGCCTCCTCCGGAAGCGCCTCAGGTATTTCCGTAAATACAGAATCTTTATATAAATACCGATAAAGTATCAACACATTGTCAGCATACCTCCACAGCATTTCTTCCAACTGTGGCATTGAAGGACATATATCCTGATAATATCTCAAATATCCTTCAAGGCATTTTACTGTAAACATTTCATACCGTATGTCATCTTTTTGCTTCCATAATGCCATTCTGGTATCCCACTGCTGTAAATCTGCCAACTTCACATCTGCGGACCATACTACTAATATACGATTCCAGCGTCGATAATCCACCTGAAGCAACATAGGTTCAAGAGAAATTTTCATTCTTTCCGCCACGTTCCAAACTTCAGCTTTCACTTCAAAAATTTCATCGGTATATTTTTCAAACACTTTATTATATAAATCCATTACACTTTGTCTGCGTTCTTCCTCAGAGGAAATATCCGGATTATGCTCAGTCCACAAAATTTTTGTACATAAAATATAGCGATGCTCATAATCCAATTCCGACACCAGTCTGTGAAGTCGCCAAAGCTTCTCCATCTCCCCCTGTTGCTTATAATTAATCTCTGCCTCCAAAAAAACAACATGCATTTCTTTTATGCCATCTTCTCTGGATACAAGAGTCTGCAACAGTTTTACCCACACCGGATGATATTTTACGCTGCAGAAGGCATCAAGCATCTTCTTTTCCCAAGTTACCTGATGAAGCAGTCTCCTGTCATCCCAATTCATCAGATAGAAAGCTTCCTCGCAAAGAGCATAATCCTCCATACGGATTGCAGATTCCATGCTCATTAAGGTAACCCCATATAAAAGCTGCTCCTGAAATACTCCTGCAGCAATCAGAGCTGCTCCCGCTTCGATTGCGGTTCTGTCATCCTTCAATCTTTTTGTATAATCAATATATCTTTGAAAATACTTCCGACATAATTCATGTCTTCCTGTTTTACTGTACAATCTGGCTGCCACAAGGCAATAGAAAGCTATCGTAGGTTCCATATAATTTAAGTTATTTATCGGCTCTGCCATTGCCTTTTTGAGCCAAAATTCCTCTTCCTCGAATTGCTCCAGAGACTCAAGAGAAATCAAAAGATACCCATAAATTGCTCCGACATGAGAAGGCGCATAGTTTATACTATCTTTTTTCTCATTCCATTCATTCAATCCTATTTTACAGGCCTTTACCACCTCTTCATATTCATGAACGGAAAAATATTCCTGTACCAATTGGCAAATCCATCTTGGATCTCCCGGATGAGTTTTCCGCATTTCCAGCAATGGTACAATATTCCTTTGTGCATGCTTTCTGCTCTCTTCCTCATTTTTATAGACATACCCGTAATGATGCACAAAATCGGAAAAAGTCTTTTTCGGAAGTCTAAAAGGTTCCAGATATTCATGTATTTTTCCCACAAACCTCGTCTCAGGCTCCAACTTAACCATGCGGGATGGATAAGAATCATCATACATAATACCCTGGGAATCTGTATAATTTCTTACCGTATAAGAAGCACAATTGTAATTTTTATATTCTCCTGATTGAAAAAATTCAATGATTTCCTGCGGATTGTCAAACCACTCATCATCATCCAGATATAAAAACCATTCCCCTTTTGCTGCTTTTAAACCAACATTCCGTGCTGCCGCAAAATCATTACACCATGTAAAATCATAAATCTTATCTGCATACTGTTCCGCAAGCGCACGCTGTTCTGCATTGCATCCGGTATCTACCAGAATAATTTCACAGGGGATAGCATTCTTAAAGAAAAGTAATGACTCCAAGCTTTTAGGCATGTCCTTCTTTCCTGAAATCAGCATGGATATCGATAATACAATAGACTTGTCGTTCATTATATGGAATCCTTTCCGTATCTACAGAGCCTTAAGAAAAAGGGCCCGGCTTCAAAGCCGAGCCCCTTTGGCAGTTACAATTATGTTCCCTTAAGAAGAGATTAGCCAAGTAAGGACAGAACACCCTGATTGGACTGGTTAGCCTGAGCCAACATTGCCTGACCTGCCTGAGACAGAATATTGTTGTTGGAGTACTTAACCATCTCAGATGCCATATCGGTATCACGAATAGCCGATTCAGCACTGGTAGTATTCTCTACAACGTTATCAAGGTTGTTGATGGTGTGCTCAAGTCTGTTCTGAACTGCACCAAGGTCAGAGCGCTGTGCGGAAACCTTAGTAATGGCAGCCTTAATCTTCTCGATTGCATCCAGTGCATTACTGTCATCGGTTCCATCCAGCTTAAGACCATTGATACCCAAGCCCTTAGCGCTCATGGAATCAATGTTCATGGTAATCTGGTTATTGCTGGTAGCGTCAGCACCAACATGTAAACCTACCTGAAGTGCACCGACTTTGTCACGGGCATGAGCAATTTCCGCAGCATCCAGCGTTGTCTTATTACCTACTGCATCATATACAGTAGCTGCATCTGCACGGGCAGAAACAGAACCCTGTGTAGCAGACTTTCCACTATAGGATGTGGTGAAATAGTTCTCAAGGTCGTTTGCAGAAATCTTGTTGCCATCCTTGTCGTAATATGCTGCAGCTGCGGCTGTGGTCTCGGATGCTTTAATCTTTGTTGCATTGAAGATAACGGTATCAGAATAGTCTGTATTAGCTGTTGCCGTATTTCCATAAGAGGATGCTGCCATGGTGCCCAATGTAACCCCTTCAGAGTTGAAAATAGTAAACGAAGCTGATGTTGTGGTCAAGGCAGTCTGAGTAACCGTAAACTTCTGGCCTGCCTCTCCATTCAGGCTAACCGCATAAGTTGTAGTACCTGCAGCGGGTGTTGTCTTACTGCTATCCCACTCACTCTTTGCAGTTAAGCTCAATCCGGAATCTCTCAGAGCCTTCAGCAAATCATTTACATCTTCCATATTCTCACCGCTTACAGTTGCTGCAGTAAATTTAACGGTAAGACCGGTAACAGAATCAGCAGAAAACTCTGCAGTACCAGTTGTATCAGAACCAAACTTCTTATAAGAATAAGATGTACCCTTTGCTGCCTGTGCATCACCCTTCAGCAGATAGGTCTCATTGAACTTGGTTGTCTCAGCAACACGATCGATTTCAGTGGTCAGCTGATCAATTTCAGACTGGATAGCTGCGCGGTCGGACTCAGAGTTCGTGCCGTTCGCTGCCTTAACTGCCAGTTCATTCATTCTCTGAAGCATATCATGCACTTCAGTCAGTGCACCTTCTGCTGTCTGCACGGTGGAGATACCATCCTGTGCGTTTGCGGAAGCCTGTGTCAGACCTCTGATCTGCTTACGCATCTTTTCAGAAATCGCAAGTCCGGAAGCATCATCTGCTGCACGGTTGATCTTGTAACCGGAAGAAAGCTTCTCAGTTGACTTTGCCTGAGCTGAAGAAGTAAGTCCTAACATTCTGTTAGAGTTCATTGCTGTAAGATTGTGTTGTACTACCATAAATTATTCCTCCTTGAATATGACGCCGCTTCCTTGCGGCCAAATGTTTTTGTTACCGTTCCTCCGACTCGCACCTGTCAGCTTCCCGGTAAGTGGTGTAACGATAGTCCCTCGTCGGCTGTGCGTACCGCTTTAGAACTATCAGAAAGCTTGAACTTCTATCCTTGAAGATTCATTTGCTTTACTTGTTAAGTATATCGGAGTATTTTGGAATTACTTTAGAGGTTTTTCAAAAAAATCTGTAAAAAAACGCAAGTATTTTATAAATTTCTTATGCCATGGCAAGCTTATCTTTCACTCGCTTCATATCACATTCCAGCACATTCACCCGCAGATGCATCAATTCATCATCCTCCGTGATTTTTAATGCTTCATTTAATTTTCGATTCAAGTCCCGATGTCCTTCTCCAATAATTTTAATTCCTCTTTCCAGATTGTTCTCCTGAAAAACCTTTATGTACTTGATTTCATTTTCCTGTTTGTCCATACGTTCCTGTAAATCGTGGATATTTCCTTTCATTTCAGAAATATCCCCCTTAATCTCCGAAATTTCTCCCTTTATTCCCGTGATTTCTCCGTCAATTCCGGAAACTTTTTCAATTAAGTAATCGAGTTTTTGTGAGTCTGTCATATTTTGTTCCTCCCATAAATTTCCGGGCACCGCCATGCGCTTCTGCCCTGTAACTATTGTGTATTCCCGGCAGAACCGCCAGAACATAATGAAAAATGATGCAAGAATAGAAAAGAGACTTGCACTATCAGTATACAAGTCTCAGAAATGAATGTCAATTACTTTTATAAACAATTTTCGTTATCAACTTTTATTTCTTACTATCCATAAACTGCGGCGGCACATGGCCTGCGTTGCTCATGTTTTTATAGTAGTCATAGGCTGCTTTTGATGCGACGCGGCTGGTTTTGATGCCGGTGCGCTGTTTTGCGAAGTAGCGTTCGATCAGCTGTTTATTTCTGGCTTCCTGAGCCTGAATGGTGACGCCTTGCTCCGTAACCTTCGAAACCAGCTCCTGCAGACGCTTTATCTGCTCCGCATATTTTTCCCGGTTATCCTTCAGTTCCTCGGAAACCCTTTCATAGAGGGTTTCAAAGCCGTTGTCCAGAGTGGTAAGTTCCTCAATGAGTGCACCCTTCTCTGCGACATATTCGTCAAATTGATCCAGTTTGGCATTATCCGTCTGAAAGAGTTCCTGCTGTTTGAGATTGTACGCCTGGATTTTATCCAGCACCTGCAGTTTCTTCTGAAGGCTTTCTTCCAGAAGGGTAAGATAGCTTTCCATCATGTCTCTTTACTCCGTTCCGATTGTTCCATTAGTCTGTTTCATCAGCATTTTACTGCTTATTCTGCTTCATGACCTCATTCCAGGTATCTCTCATGGAATGCAGATGCTGATTGACCTCTTCCAGAATTTCTTTATCCTTCTTGACATTTGCCTCTGTCAGTCTTTGACTCAGGTAGGAATAGACTCTTTCAAAATCCTCCGCCACCGGATAGCTCATATCCAGAGTCTGGCGGAAATAGTCGATAATTTTCTCCGTCTTGACAATGTTTATATGAGCCTTCTCGATGTTCTTCTGCTCAATAGCCAGAATCGCTATGTTACAGAACTTAATTGCTCCGTCATAGAGCATCAGTGTCAGCTCCGCAGGGGAAGCCGTCAGAATTTTACTGTTATTGTATTGTGCATACGCATTCGGCAATGCCATATCATGAACCTCCTAACAAGCTTGTTACCGCACTTGCATTATTCTGCATTTTTGCCATTGCGGTTTCCATATCCGCAAATTTTGCATACCATTTGTCCTCGTAATCAGCCAGTTTTTCTTCCAGCTCCTTAATTTTGGAGGTGTAATCGTCGTAATCCTCCTTCATCTTCTTGTCATCATAGAAGTTGCCAAAGCTGCGGTAGCCCTCTACGGACTTGGACTGGTCGGACATGGCTGTATAAAGGTTCTGGGACAGCTTGGAAAAGAAACTGATGACTGTATCCGGATCCGATGCAATCATGCTCTTGAGCTTATCCGCATTACCGGAGGTATCCGCATCATCCGCATCACCATCGATGTGGTAAGCGTTCTTCTCATTATCAGCCGCTGTAAAATAACTCAGAGTTTCAATTCCGAAGTTGCTGAGATACATGGTCTTTCCATTTACCTCAATCCCCTTCATCATGGTTTCCTTCAGGGCGGAGCTGATGCTGTTCACGGAGCTGTCACGGCGAAGCAGGGAATCCTTAATCTTATTCTCATACTTTTCAATTTCGCTCTCGGACATGGATTCTTTTTCTTCATCCGTCAGCGGCTCGTAATCCTTCGCAGAATCCGCATTGTAAAGCTTATCCAGCTCATTGATAACCGAATTATATTCCTTGAGGAAATTCTTAATCATATCATAGATACCATCGGTATCCTGCTGGGTTGTAACGGTAACCGTCTCTCCTTTGGTTTCGCTCAGTGCCGTAAAGGTAAGACCGTTAATCTCAAACACATTATTGTTGCTCTCAAATTTGGCACCGTTTAATTTAATCTCTGCATTCTGCCCGTCAATATAGCTAGCACCGTTTTCATCGGAATCTGCCGCCACCACATTCAGTCCCAATGCCTTCAAGGTATCCTCGCTGTCTGCACTGATGGAAAAATTACCGTCCCCGCCGGACTCCTTTGCGCTGATAAAGAAGCGCTGCTGTTTGGCATCAAAGCTGGCATTCAGCCCCTCTTCCTTCAGTTTCGTCAGCACATCTGAAATGGTGGTGGAAGAAGTCAGACTGATATCCACTGCCGAACCGTCGTTTTTGGTAAGGGTCAGCGTTTTGGAAATCTCATTGCCATTCGCATCTTTTTCGAACGTCATGAGGTCGCTCATCTTGGTCAGTGCGCTCAGTGACGCGCTGCTCGCCCCCTCGATTTTCTGCACTTTTCCGCCGGTCAGATAGGCAGTCTTTGCCAGCTGTTTGACCTCCAGCTCCTGTACGCCGTTTACTGCATTCTCGCCTGTGATCACGCTGACGGCACTGTCATTGGACACTTTTGTGGTCTTCTTGGAATAGGCGCTGGAAAAACGCATCTCGCTCACATACTTGGTATGCAGATTTTTCAGTTTGGTATTCAGTTCCTTCCAGATATCCTGCTTCCACTGCAGCTTAGTCTGGTCTTTCTTCGCCGTCTCGACCTTTGTGCTTTTGGCTTCCACCAGCTGCTGGACGATGGATTCTGTATCCATGCCGGACATGAGTCCGCTCAATCTCATTGCCATGCTAAATCCTCCTAACGCCGTTCATCAACCAGGATACCCGCCATATCCCATACCCTCGCAATCATATCCAGGGTCTTCTCGGGCGGAAGTTCCTTGATGACTTCCTTCGTCGTCTTATCTACAATTTTGATGGTCACTCTGTTAGTATCCTCATGGATGCCGAATACTGCCTCAGAGTTTGCCATACTCTTATTCAGCTGCTCCACGGCCTTGCGAATCTGCTCGTTGGAAGCCTGCTGCTCCTTACCCTGCTCTTCGCTGCCTGCCTGTCCCTTCTCCTGAGCGTTTTCTACGACATTAGTCGTTCTGTCAATCTTCTCTGCGGCAGGAACACTGCTGCTCTGGTTCTCCGGCTTTTCCGCCTGCGCGAGAGCCTGCGGTTTCTGTACTACACTTCCCTGTGCCTGCACTGTCATCATGCTTGAAATTGGTTCAATTGCCATTTTACCCACCTCCGTGTGAAATCTGTTTCTTTGTAACTACGCCCAAACTGGGTATCTAATTGCTTTATCGGACTTACCGTTTCAAAAATTAAGAGGGAGGCATAAAAAAATATGCTTCCCTCCGTGGAATCCTGACAAAATTTTATTCTCCGAACAGATGAATCTCATCAAGCACTTTATTTTCCCAGCAGATTCTTCAGTGCTTCCACACCATCCGCACCGGCAGCCTCCCTGTTGGCCTCCTGAATCTGCAGATACACCTCTTTTCGATAGACAGGCACTTCCTTGGGAGCGGTGATGCCGACCTTCACCTGATCACCCTTCACCTCCAGGATGGTTATCTCAACGTTATTGTTAATTACGATTGCCTCATTTTTCTTTCTTGATAATGCCAGCATCCTACTCACCTGCCTTTCCGGCCTGAAGGATGTCGTAAATCGGGAACTTCACGGGATAATTGCCGCTTTCCACGATAATCTGACATGCCTTGTGTTCCTCTACATTGATGACAAGGGGACCCTGCAGGTTGACGCTCATCTTTGTCAGGTCGCTTGGTACTGTTACCGTAACGAGAACCAGAATATTTTCTGCCGTCACGTTGCCTGCTGACTTGAGGAGTTCGTCATCCACCTCCGGGTCATAATCCGGTTTTACCACAAGCGGATCCATCACCGGCATGGCAAAGCCCGGCTCCTCAACAGACTGCAAAAAACGGATTCCGGCATTCGTTCCCTTCTCCTCATCATGAATCAGCACAAAGTGTTTCATATCCGGAAAGCCGATGATACCATTCTCGAAGGTCAGCACCTTCTCATCATCAATCTCAATTTCTCCGAAAATTCTTGTATCAATTTTCATTATACTGTCCTTCCTTTCTTTTATATGAAATTCAGCAATGTAGTCTTTGCGACCTTTCCCGTCGCCATCAGCGCCGCCTCGTAGGTCAGCTCCGCGCTTGTCAGCTGAATTGCGACTTCGGTGATATCAATGTCCTCATTCTCGCTCTTTAATGTCTCGAAACTGGTCTTCTGATTCTGCATGCGGTTCTTAATCAGTGACAGCTTGCTGCTTCTGGTACCGCAGTTTGTGATACAGAGATTCGCATCGTCCAGATAACCCTGAAAGCTTGTAATGCCTTTCTCAAACAGTTTCTGTTCCTTATCCTTTGCATAGGTCAGTGCCTTATCCACTGCATCCAGCTGATTTTGCAGAACAGTTGCTTTTTCACTGCCTTCCTCCGCCTTATCCAGCAGAGATTTGATGTTCGTCCTGACGCCTTCCAGGTCAAGGACATTCTGCATGGCATTCACCAAATCGTCCACCTCTCTGCCAATACCGTGCTGGAAGCACTCATCCGCAGTGGAATTGACGCGGATGGTCTGATTGAAGCCCACATCATACTCGATGTCCTGGTGTTCCGCATTCTCCGTTTTATATGATTCATTATACAGGATGGCATCGTTCGTTCCGGGATTGGATTCACAATAGAAATAGTGTTCCGGTCTAAGGTCACCCTTCTGCCAGCTTGACTTCTCATAGGTGACACGGATTTCCGCTTCGTTGGAAACGGTTGCGTCATCGTCCTTTGTCTGCATCAGCTGCTCATAATATGTTTTTCCGAGAAGTATCTCACCTGTCTCGGGTACATACACCAGAGCATCTTCCTTTCCGGCCACATAAGAATATGGGTCTTCATAGGAATGCATCTGCTCCATGGCACCAGGATTTGCCGGGTCTGCAGGAGCGCCCAGAGTCTTCCACTCATAAGTTCCCGTAGGGTCGCCGTTCCCATCCATGATTTCACTCTGATATTCAATCGAAGGCAGTTCTCCGTCTGCCAGGCAATCATTGTACGCCAGCCGGATACGGTATACATCCACAGAAGAAATGTCCTGTTCCGCCACCGTTTTCAAATCAGCGTCCATGTAGTTGCTGGAATTGATATCCAGCAGTTTCCCGGTGTTTACCTTTGTTACGCTGTCAATGGCGCTCTTGTCAAGCTGCTCGGTAATGCTATAGTTCAGAGTCTGTTCCTTATCAAAACTCAGCGATGTATCCGTACGGTATCCTGTGAACACATACCTTCCGGCATAGTCCGCATCGCCCGTTGCATAAACCTCTTCGCCAAGCGCCTTCAGCTGCTCCAGAATAATCTGCCGGTCCTCCGTCGTTAAATCTCCGTTAGACCCCTTTGTACACTGGCTGATCATATTCGTCATAATCTGCGACAGATTTTTCAGGGCATCCTCGGTCACACTGAGCCAGCTCTCTGCATCCGGAATATTCTTGCTGTAGTACTGGGTAATCTCTGTCACGCTGCTTCTTAACCGCAGTGCACGAATTGCAACAACCGGGTCATCAGAGGGACGGTTTATCTTTTTCTGTGTAGACATCTGCGTACTCAGCTTGTCCTGATATATCTTGTTGGTATTAATGTTGGACAAGTTGTTGTTCTGCATGATTTTATTTGTAATTCTCATCCGTTCCCGCCTTTCATCATACGCCGGTTTCCAAAATCAATCTGTCATATATTTCGGTCAAAGTCTGAATCATTTTAGAGGCAAGATTATATCCGTTCTGATATTTTACCAGATTAATCGCCTCTTCGTCCTCATCCACACCGGAGATGGACAATCTCTGGGTGTCTATGGTACTTGCAATGTCTTTAAAACTCTGCTGGAAGGTTTTTGCCCTCTGGGTATTCAGCGCCACATCCGAAAGGATACATTGCAGGAATTCCGATGCAGAGGAGTCTCTGAATTTCATCTGATCCTTATCTGTGGCAAGCGCCTTCAAAGCCTGAAGCAGGTCGCTCTGTTCCACTCCGTCTCCCTTGTCATATCTGTTCGCCAGTCTGCCGGGATCAATTTCCATGGCAGAGAGAATGCTGAAATTCGAGGCAGTCAGGCGATAATAGCTGTCATCCGATACAGACACTGTCATCGCCGCTTCAGCCTTATCGTACCTGTAATCATCAGGAAAATCGAACTGGTCATCCGTTGTCGCCATATTTCCGGTAAACATTTTGATGCCCTGCTCATTGTTGGAATCATATCCGCTGGTGAGAATATCATTAAATTTCTGTGCAAAGGTTCTCACCCACTCATTCATCTGGCTCATATAATAGGGTACACCCTGGTAAGCCAGGCTGGCCCCAATGGTGGCCGTTTTCCCTACTCTGTCGTTAGTAAGCCTTGAACCGTTCTTCTCCGAATCGGACAAGGTGAAGGTATAGGAATAGACCGCTTCTCCGTTTGCATCATAGCTGATCTGATACTCCCAGGAATCGTAGTAAAATTCCTGATTGCCGAGATTGATGATACCACCCTGGTCTGACAGGTTACACTTATTCAAATCGGTCAGATAATCCTTTCCCACCTGAATCGTAACCATATCGTGAATCTTGCCATTCGCGTCCACGGAAGTTCCCGTTTCGGTAATCAACCCCGTAAAATTCTCGCCATTGTTGCCGTCACGCATCTGAACAAGTCCCTTCAGTGCGCCGCCCATGGCCGCATTATAGAGATTGAACTTCTGCCCGTTCTCCCAGTAAATTTCATAGAGACCATCAATGTCTGTCTGGTTTACCTTCTCGTAAGATTCCCTTGCCACACATTCCAGTCCGTTATACTCGCTGTCGTCCACCAGAATCTGGCCGCCCGCAATCTTGACAATATAGCGGTTAGCACCTGTCTCCCGCTCCGGATTGTTGGTATCCACAATCGGAGTTTCTCTCACCTCAACATCCACAATCTCGGAGAGCTGGTCAATCAGAACTGTTCTCCTGTCACGAAGTTCATTGGCTTTCACGCCGGTCAGTTCTATGGTATTAATCTGCTTATTCAGGGTGGCAATCTCTCCAGCAAGGGAATTGATTTCATCCACCTTCAGCTTTATCTCCTGGTTGACATCCTTCTGCAGCTTCTCCAGATTGCCCGCCACACCGTTAAAGTACTCGGTCAGAGCCCCTGCATATCCCACGAACTGGGATTTGGCCGTTGCATCATCCGGATTTTTCATCAGTTCCTCCAGCCCGGTAATCATCAGCTGGTCGAATATCGTCTTAAATCCGGCGTTTTTTCCGTTATCATCAAAGTAGGTCTCTATCTGGGTCATATAATACTGCTTCTGGCTGTACTCTCCGACCTTGGCATTATTGTCCCAGTATCTTCCGTCATAAAACTCATCCCGGACGCGCTCAATGGCAAGGGTTTCCACGCCGGCGCCGGCACAGCCGTAGGTCTGAAAAACCCTCAGTGCACTCGCTGCCTGCTGGGATACCTGCTGTCTGCTGTATCCTTCCGTCTGCACATTGGCGATATTATTCGCCGTTGTATTCAATGCCGCGTTGCTCGCCAGCAGACCCGTATAGGCTATATTCAATCCAAAAAACTGTGAAGGCATCGCGGTCCCTCCTTTTTCCGTTTTCAGCACCGTTTGTTTTCATTGGTGCCGCTTACATTCCCAGCGTATTGATAATATGCTCCAGCATCTCGCTGATCACATTGATGTAACGGCTGGATGCGTTATAGGCGTTCTGGAACTTAATCATGTTGGAGAGCTCTTCATCGGAAGAAACGCCGATCACCTGCTCTCTGGCACTACAGGCTGACTCTACCGTACTTACCTGATTCTCATAAATACTTCTGTATACAGAACCGGAATTTGCTACCTGCGAAACAAGATCCGTATAATAATCCACAAAGGTGGTTTTCTTCTTTACATTGGGATTCAGTGTGTACGCCTCTTCCGTAAACGCCGCTTTCAGTGCCTCCGCAGTCTCCGTATCTTCGGAGCCGTCCTCCTTCCGAAATCCCAGCATGGCAGGACTCTGCATCAGTTCCTGGTCAATCTGGATATTTTTGACGCTGTAAAGAGAATCTGCTTCCGCCGCATCCTCCTCAATGTATACCCAATACTCTTTCTCTTCCCCATATACCCCGGTTCCCGTACCGTCTTCCGCTCTTGCAGTCACTTTTTTGTAGCCATCGGTGGTCACCTTGGTAAACAACTGAATCGGGCTTCCGTCATCCCTTCTCAGATACCCGTTCTCATCCACCTCGCAAAACTGCACATTTTCTATAGAGGTACCGTCTGCCAGCACCAGATTTCCGGTCTGCACGCCGGAAGCTTCCGCAAGAATGCCGTTTACCTTCGTCACAACATTATGTACCAGCTGGTCAAACTCCGCCTGTATGTTCATGACAACGGACTGGGAAACCTGATCATAGCTTTCCTCCGCCATATCCGTGTAATCCGCCCGGTGGTCACCCCGCGCCAGAAGTCTTGCCTTCAGCCCGCCGATGTCCGTGTTCAGGTCGGAGGATATCTCGCGGTTCAGGTTAAACACCTCCGCGCCGTCAATATTGTATTTCCTGCTGCCGTCTGCCTGAATCGTATAATTTGCATTCTGTGGCCAGAAGGGAGTATAGAAGCCGCTGGTGGCATCCACATCCAAAGCAATTTCGTAACAGGTTCCGCCCTTAACGAAATCCACTCCTTCTATCTGTACATACACATTTCCGTACAAATCCTCGCCATAGTTAATGTCGGCAAGCTCTGCCAGCTCATCCAGTATCTGGTTTCTGGCATCTCTTAAATCGTTGGCATTTTCTACCTTGCCGGCCTCAATCGCCCGGATACTGTCATTCAGTTCCAGCAGCTGTTTTCCATAGCTGTTTATTTTTTCAACCTGCTGCTTAATCTGTGTATTCAAATTATCCTGATAAGAAGCAAGTCCCTCATATACGGCATTGGCCCGTTCCACAAACTCAGAGGCTTTCTGTACCAGAAGTCCCTGTGTCACGGAGCTTGCGGGATCCTTTGCCAGCTCCTGAATTGCCGTCCAGAAATCCGTGATGGTGGTCTGAAATGCCTCGCCGTTCATCTCACCCAGCTGGCTCTCCACTTCCTCCATCACTTCCGTGGACACCTCATAAAACATACTGCGTCCCGATTCCTTGCGGTATGTCTTATCCAGGAAATAATCTCTTACCTGTTTTACCCGGGAATAAATGACACCCAGTCCTGTCTGCTTATTGCTGACAGAATTGGGGTCTACAGAAAGCGTCACATAACGCCTGTCGGACTGCTGCACCTGCTGTCTTGTGTAGCCGGTTGTGTCCACATTAGAAAGATTATGCGCTGTGGTATTCAGCGCATTTTGACTGGTCTGTAATCCGGATGCTCCTATATATAAACTACCCATCAGTGGCATGTTCATCACCTCAATTACTGTTTGGCATCAAATCCTCCGCCGGGCACTCCCATGGTGTCACCGGTATTGTAGGCACCTCTGGTATAATTCGCCGTCTCCGGTGCCGCTTTCACAGCCTGGAGCAGATTCATCTCAAACTCCACCATCTCCAGCGCGTTTGCCAGAAGTTCCCTGTTCTGCTCATTGGTTCTCTGTAACCCCCGGACCGCTGTCTGCAGCCTGTCATGAGCCTCCGCCAGCTTCGCCTGCTCCACAGGTCTTGCCGCCAGCATATCAATCAGATTCGTAAGCTTTAAAGTGTTGACATCCCTGTTCAAAACATTGGCAATATCGGCAGTCACCTCTGTTCTCTTCTTCTCCAGATGGCTGATTCTGCCCACCAATTCCTGTTCATCATCCGTGATTTTTTGTAACTGTTCCAGATTGCCGCTCACAATGACCGGCGTCTTTTTCTGGGATAACTCCAGAAGTCCCTCATATTCGCTGCTTTCCTGCTCTAAAACTGCTATCAGGTTTTCCATCAAACTGGCCACGGGACTTCTTACCTCATTTCTTCATATTTCTGTAAAAGCTTTTCCGCAAAGCTGCCGGGTTCCACGCTGTAAGTTCCTTCCTGCACCTGTGCCTTAATCGGGGCAATCAGGTCTTCTCTCACATCGGGAGCTGCCGCTACAGCTGCCTTTGCCGTCTGGATATCCTTTCCGAGACTGCTGATCTGTACCTCATCTGTACGGGCTACACTACCGGTCTGCTGTGCTTTGTTCACTTTCCGTGTCTGGTACAGCTGCTGCACCTGTGTATACGCTTCGATACGCATATTAGTCTCCCTCCTTCACAACTTTCTATTATGTTTATCGGCAAAGGGCAAAAATACTTTAGTCCTTTTTTTACAATTTAAATTTCGGTTCTCCGTCAAGCCCCCAGATAATATTCCTGAGCATGGCATGTCTGTTTGGATTATACAGCGGGTCACCGATGATTTCCTTCTCCGTTCTTGCATGGAACACGATTACGTGGTCGCCATCGTCATCCACGGTAAAGGAATTGTGACCGGGACCGTAAATGCCCTTTTCCTCCTCCGTTGCCAGCACGGGATACCGCTTTTTTGTCCAGGCTTTTGGATCCAGCATATCAGCCTTCTCGTCAATGGTCAGCATGCCCATGCAATAGTTGACACCCGTGTCACTGGCAGAGTAGGTCAGATAAATTTTTCCGTTGTGTTTCACCACGGCAGGTCCCTCATTCACCCAGAAGCCTCTTCTCTCCCAGTCATAATCCGGTGTTGTCAAAAGTACCTGCACCGTTGCAAGTTTGACGGGGGATTCCATCCGGGCAATATAGAGATTGGAAATCATTCTGCCCGCTCCCACCTTCTCAGCCCAGACATAATAGTAGTCGCCTTTATTTTCAAAGATAGTGGCATCCAGCGAGAAAGCCCGGAAGGAAAACTCGTCCTCATCCGCGCACTGCATCATCCCCCGTTCCACCCACGTGTCCTTCACGGGGTTCTGTCCGGTACACTCCAGCACATAGGGACGGATATGCCACTTGTCCTCCGCATCCCCCGCTGCAAAATAGATGTACCATTTCCCGTCCAGATAATGAAGCTCCGGTGCCCAGATATGGTTGCCCATAGAACCCGCTTCATGCTTTTTCCATATGGTGACTTCCTCTGCTTCCGCCAGCTGCTCCAGGTGCTTCGCGCTTCTGAGCACAATCCTGTCATAGGCAGGTACGCTGGCCGTAAAGTAATAGGTTCCGTCCGTGTGACGATATACATAGGGGTCCGCCCGCTGGGCAATCCAGATATCCTTCTGTTCCTTGAGCATTTAGTTTTCCTCCAGTTTATAATTCTCCGCCTGCGACATAAACAGCTTATAGTACAAGCTATCAGGCTTTTTCATCAGGTTCTCATGTGTATCATAATCCGCAACACTGCCGCCGTCAATAATCAAAATCCTGTCACAGAACACGGATGACGACATTCGGTGGGAAATATAGATTGCCGTCTTATCTTCCACAAGGCTGTTGAATTTCTCATAAATCTCCGCCTCCGCCAGCGGGTCCAGAGCACTTGCCGGTTCATCCAGGATCACCATGGACGCTTCCTTATACAAAGCGCGGGCAATGGCGATCTTCTGCCCCTCACCGCCGGACATCTCGATTCCGTTTTCGTCATACTCCTTTCCGAAGCGGCTGTTTATGCCGTCTTTCAGCGAATCCACTTTCTCCCGCATACCGACTTCATCAATCAGCCGATTGATTCTTTGCGTGTCCGCCCCGGCTTCTTTGCAGGAAATATTTTCCGCTATAGTGAAATTAAAAAGTCTGTAATCCTGGAAGACCGCGGAAATCTCTTTCATATAAGACATATAATCGTAATCGTAAATATTCCTGCCGTTAATCCTGATTTCACCGCTATCCGCCCTGTACATACGGCAAATCAGCTTTACCAGGGTGGACTTGCCCGCGCCGTTTAAGCCCACAATGGAAATTTTCTCCCCACGCTTCACAGTAAAGGACACATCCCTCAGCACGGGTTTCTCCGCCTTGGGATAGGTGAAGTTTACATGGGAAAACTCCACTGTCTCCACCGGCCCGGTAAAGGGCTCTTTTCCGCTCTGGGCAGTCTCTTCTTTCAGCGCCATAAACTCCATATAGGGTTCCAGGAAAGCCAGTACCTGCATCATACCAATCAGGCTTTCCCCGAAATGCACCACCACATCTGTAAAATTGATGGCAGCTGCTACATACATGGTCAGGTCACCGATGGAAATTCTGCTGCCAAACACATCGGAAATTGTCCGGATACCCACATAGGCATAGCAGAATGCCGCAATAAAATCATTTACAACCTTAATCCCGCCCATGGTTTTGCCCTGCTGACTGTACATCTGATCGAACAGTTCAAAGGTCTCTTCCGTAAACCCGGCCGCCCTGTCGGTAATCATATGTCCCATGTCGTAAAGCCGGATATCCTTCTGATACTGTTTTTCCATCTGCAAATCCAGGTAGTAACCGAATTTCCGGTTGATGGGAACAATCTCGTTTGTCATCATCACCACATACTTTGACATGTTCCGATACAAAAGCAGCATCACCGCAATACCGACTGCCAGTACTGCCAGCAGGACAGGTCCGAGCGTTGCCAGAATTGCCACAAGGCCAATCAGCGTTACCGCGTACTTTACCACATCGGCAAGACTGATAATCAGACGGGAAATGGCATTCTGGTTGCTCACCGCAAACACGGCCTTCTCCTTCAAATCCAGGTAATACGGATCCTCCAGATACGAATATTCCAGCTTCATAATCTTTTCAGCCATCAGCTTGTTCATGGCATAATGGACATAGGTTTCCTTAACCTCCAGGAACCGCTTAAACAGCTTCTCCAGCCAGGCCATTGCCACATTATTGAGAACAATCAGTCCGCCCAGCAGAAGGATTGTATGTACATCTCCCGCGCCAAGCAATTCCTCTATCAGAAACTTCGGCAGAATTACATTGAGCCACAGCTTGCATGCAGCAACAAGAGACTGCAGTATCAGCAGCAGGATATAAGTAGGTGACACCTTCCATGCCAGTCTGCAAAAGCCTATCAGTTTCTTCATGACGCACTCACCTCCTCTGTAGTTTCGATGGCATTTCCGGCGGCATCTGCGACGGCATCCTCGCGATAATATTTGCCCTGCACGGTAAACATGTGATAGTACTCGCCCTTCTTCGCCATCAGTTCCTCATGGCTGCCGTACTCTTTCAGGCCATCCTTATCAAACAGCGCGATTTTGTCACAGAACTTGGTACTGGCAAGGCGGTGTGAGATATACACTGCAGTCTTACCCTCCACCATGTTCGAAAAGCTTTCGTAGATTTCTGCCTCTGCAAGTGCGTCCAATGCCGCTGTGGGTTCATCCATGATTACCATGGGCGCATCCTTATAGAGTCCCCTTGCAATGGACAGCTTCTGCCTTTCGCCACCGGAAAAATCCGTTCCGTTTTCATCGACAACCTTCAGCATCATCTGGTCAAGTCCCTTCTCAAAGCCCTGAACCTTCTGCCACAGACCGACCTTTTCCAGAGCCTCACGTACCCTTTGTTCATCCACATTTTCCGAGGCTCCCGTCACATTCTCACGGATGGTGAATGCCAGGATATTTACATCCTGAAACACAGCGGAATACAGACGGTACAGATCCTTTTTGCGGATGCGGCTGATGTCCGTTCCATTGATATAAATATGTCCCGCCGTCGGTTCGAAAAGTCCTGTCATCAGCTTAACCAGCGTAGATTTTCCCGCACCGTTGACACCCACAATGGCGAGACGTTCTCCACTGTGTATGGTAAAATTCAAATCTTTATACACATAAATTTCACAGCCCGGATACTTGAAATCCACATGTTCAAAGACAATCTCAGGTGCTTTTATATCCTCTGTCCGGATTTCCTCCTTCTCATCCTCCAGCCGCTCATCCATGAGCCGGAAAAAATCTCCCACATACTGCCCCTGATTGCGGATAAAGGAAATGTCCTCTCCCAGCTTCAGCATATAGGCCATCAAAGAGGTAATCAGAGAGATATACATGGTAAAGGAACTGATTGGCATACCGTTATATGTCTGATAAATCAAAATGCCGTACATCAGCATATTTGTCAGAAACAGTGTGGCAATCCCTGCCAGTCCCAGCAAGTATTCGTGCTTTGCCAGCCTTGCGGTCAATGCTTTCAGGCCTTCAATCTCCGCCTGATAGTTTTTCAGGATACGGTCGCGGAAATTGTAAATACGAATGTCCTTGCCAAAGGAAAAATCATGGGTCGTCTTGTAATAGTAATCAATTTTTCTCTGCTGCTTTGCCTCCTGCTCCTTCCTGGCATAACGATACTTATGATTCTGTGCGGACACCCACATGGTCACTGCCACGTGGAGCACAAGTGCCAGCAGAATCCAGGGGCTTAAGTTTCCTGCCAAAAGCATCATTCCAACCAGACTGACAACAAGCGCCGGCAGCGTACACAGCCTGTTGGAAACACCTTCAATTCCATCCGCATTGTTGTTTCCGGCACTCATCGCCTTCTTGTTTTTCTCCCAGAACCCCGCATCCTCCACATATTTATAGTCCATGGTCGTCAGCTTATCTCCCAGTTCTACCAGATAAAAGACACGATTCCTCATATTTTTAATCTGTATCATATGGTTCAGATACTCGGATCCATACCCCAGAAGCGCCGCTGCCGCAAACCAGACCGCCATGGCAGCAAGCAGTCTTCCCACCGTATTCTCTCCGCCCTGTTCCAGAATGCCGATGGCAATCTTGGGCAGAAATACTGCCAGAAAAGGATAAAGTCCCGCCGCCATCGTGTAAGCAGCGACACGGGCAGGCTGTCCCGGCTCCTTTTTCCTCATATTCCCCACCAGCCGTTTTACCACCGGCCATGTTTTGTACTTTTGTTCTTCCATATTCCACAGACTCCTATTCTTCCGATATTCCTTACAACTGCACAGTCTAGCGCAAATATACAGAAAATGGAATATAAAATGCGCAGCCGGTATCTCAGGCTGCGCAAGTGGTAAAATTTCATGTCTGTATTCTGTTAACCCGGAATCTTTTCTGTTCCGGCTGCATATTTCTCCAGAAAGTCCTCCATCGGAATCGGTCTGGAATAATAGAAACCCTGATAACTGTCTACCGGATACCTCTTCAGGAAAACAATCATTTCCCTGTTTTCAACCCCTTCTGTGCACACCTTGATATCCAGACTTCTCGCACATTCGGATACTGCCTGCACAACCGCCTGATTTGCCGGTTTTTCCTGAATATCCATAATAAACTGGCGGTCAATTTTTAAGGTATCAATCGGTATGGTACAAAGAAGATTCAGGGAAGAAAAGCCCGTTCCGAAATCATCCAGAGCAACCTTGATTCCCATTTCCTTCATCAATGCCACACAGGACTGCAGTTCTTCCGTCTCCAGCTGCCTGCAGCGCTCCGTCAGTTCAAGACACAGGTTCTTCGGCGTAAATCCCGTCTCTTTCAGAATTGCCTTCAGGCGTGGAATAAATTCTGCGTTTGCAAGTTGCGGATACGCCAGATTGATATTCAGCGTAAAATCTGGATACTTTTCCACAATCGGTTTTGCCTCTGTCATAGCGGTCTTCAGTATCCAGTTCCCCATCTCAAAGAAACAGGGATCATTTTCCAGCCAGGGAACAAAAACACCCGGCGGCACTTCGCCAATCGGTTCCTTCCTCCAGCGCAAAAGTGCCTCCGCACCGATCAGCTGCTCGCTCTCTGAGCTGATAATCGGCTGGTAGCAGAGGTAAAAGCCTTCAAAACCGTTTATTGCACACGTTCTGATGGTTTCCATACACTCCAGCGTTTTATAATTATCCATATATTTTTTGTCTTCAAATATCACCAGCTGCCCGTGTTTACCGTGCTTGGAACGATGCAGGGCATATTCCACACTGTTGCGGATGGAATACTCATCATACAAATCCGTATAAAAAGCTGCTCCGCCTGAAATGGTTACCGCCACACGGGTTCCGTCAATCACAATTTTGTGATGCGCAATCTCCCGGAGCGTATCATACAGCTGTCGGATGCTTTCCGCAGTTGCGTTCTCCAGACAGCATGCAAACCGGACACCGTCCATACGGAACACCTTACCCTTGCCCCGCACTTCGTCCAGCATCATTGCGGCAAACTCTCTCAGGACTCGATTTCCAAAGGTATATCCGTAAACCTCATTGATACCTGTAAAATTATTGACTCCGACTTCCAGGATACCGACATTTTTTCCCTCTTCCTTATATGCTTTCATATAAGTAGAGAATTCATAAATATTGTACAGATTGGTAGTGGCATCCACACGCTCCATAATTCCATGGTTTTCTATGGTCCCCACAAACAGGGAATCCCCGGACTCTTCATCCTTCACCACTCTCCCGATACAGGTACAGACCACATAATCTCCCCACTTGTTTTTTGCCCTGTAATCCATACGGTGGGTGTTTTTCTGACCGGAAAACACCTCCCCGATTTCATTCAGGTAAGCCTGCCTGTCTTCCGGATGTACGTGCTCCGCCCAGATTTCCCCTGCCCCATGCATGTATTCTCCCGGCAGTCCAAAGTATTCCACCGCGCCTACAGACCAGCGGGACACATCTGTCCGCATATTGCAAAGATAAATATGTCTTCTGCTCGCAATATCATCAAACGCTTCGAATATCACATTATTCAGCCCGGTTTTATCCAACTCCATAGTAATACCCTCAATCTTTTGTAAGTATTTGCCAGACCACAAAACCACAATTTTTCAGGCACTGATTCTATGGTATATTTTATTACATTTTCCGGGAAATGGCAATAGCGGTTCACGCCGCACTGCCGCCATGACTGTGAGCTTTGCAGGCCTTGTCATACTCCAACAGTTTCTGTCGTTCCTCAGGGGTCAGGTACTTCGGCACTTCTATCTGGACTACAATATATTCATCCCCCTTATGAGCAGGGTTTTTCATAGACGAAATTCCCTTTCCCTTCAGTCGGATTTTGCTTCCCGGTTGTGTTCCGGCTGCAATTTTACAGGATACCTTACCTGTCAGAGTCGGCACAATAACCTCTCCTCCGAGCACGGCAGTGGTATATGGAATCTTTACCGTCACATAGATATCATTTCCTTTTCTCTCATATCCCGGCTTTGGCTGAATATGGATTTTCAACATGAGGTCACCGGCAGCTCCCCCTCCAATGCCGGAAGCACCCTGCCCTTTTAGCCGGACAAGCTGTCCCTCATCCACACCGGCCGGAATGTGTACCTGAAGCGAACTGACTTTTCCGCTTTCATCCCGAAGCCGCACAACCTTATCACATCCGCTTATGGCCTCGTCAAAACCGATGCTGATTTCCGCCTGCGCATCTGCGCCCTTTCGGCGGTAAGAGCCTCCGGTAAACTCATCTCCGAACCCGGTTCCGCCAAACCCGGAATGACCGCTGTCTCCGCCGGTACCGTAAAACTCTCTTCCGTGGAAAATGTCTCCAAAGAAATCGTCAAAGATGCCGCCCATATCACCCATGTCGCCACCGGTAAAATGAAATTCCCGATAGCTGCCGTCATTCCCGAAACCTCCTGCATCGAAACCACCGGAACGAGGGTCGGAATTACCTGTTCCGAAGCCTTCCTCAAATGCTGCGAAACCGTACTGGTCATACAATTTTTTCTTCTCGGCATCACTCAGCACATTGTAAGCCTCTGTGACTTCCTTAAATTTCTGTTCTGCCTGCTTATCACCGGGATTCGTGTCCGGATGATATTTCTTTGCAAGCTTCCGGTAAGCCCTCTTAATTTCTTTTTCATCCGCGCTGCGGTTGATTCCGAGGACATCATAATAATCCTTTTTTGCCATTCATCCTCACCTCCCGAATGAAAGAAAGGGATACACAGTATCCCAACTGGTATCCCCTTTAAGTCGTCTCTCATCCATTATCCTTCAATGGTAATGAACTTGTTCTCTTCCATTTCCGGCTGTTCTTTCTTCTTGGGAACACCAATCTTCAAAATACCATCTTCGAATTTTGCCTTGATGTCCTCCTGACGAATATCATCCCCTACATAGAAACTTCTGCTGCAGGTACCGGAATATCTTTCTCTGCGAATGTATTTTCCGTTCTCATCCTTCTGGTCCGCATTCTTTGCAGTTGTAGCCGTAATGGTCAGATAACCATCTTTCAGCTGAGCCTGCACATCTTCCTTCTTGTAACCGGGAAGGTCAATATCCAGTTCATAACCTGCTTCACTCTCCTTCACATCCGTTCTCATAACAGTGGGTGTCGGAGCGCTGACTCTCGCAACACTTTTTACCGGACGGGCAAAATCATCAAAGAACTCATCAATCAAACTTTCTCCAAAAATACTAGGCATCAACATACGTCATTCCTCCTTACCTATTATATGCGGTTCATAACCGCAACCATTTTTGTATTCCGGAACTCCGGAACCATTTCCTTTGTTCTAGTTATGTTATAACACGCAAATTAGCACTCGTCAATAGGGAGTGCTAACAATTTTTGTAAAGCTTTTATAAACTTTATAAAGCAAATATAAAACACACTTAATTTAGTTATTGATACCGCTGCCTCTTTACTGTATAATAATTTGTATATTATGCATGAATATGCATACAAAGGAGGAAACAGATATGACTCATTATGTTCTGCTGAAGTTCAAACCGGGCAC
Source organism: uncultured Lachnospiraceae bacterium (assembly GCA_945913255.1). Lineage (GTDB taxonomy): Bacteria > Bacillota > Clostridia > Lachnospirales > Lachnospiraceae > Acetatifactor. The sequence continues at coordinate 21,509 of CAMEDC010000011.1, read as the reverse complement.
GGATTTGGATGCTGTCGAAGCAAGAGTGCAAAAAACTTACAATGAACTGGATCAGGCCTTAGATTTCTTAACCAACCCTATTGTCTATCGCTGTTGTGTGGAAAGAGACTCCAATGCGGACATTATGGCAACCGTCCAGCTGGATTCAGAAGAACATCTGCAGGACTATCTGGCTCATCCCCTGCATGTCCAAATGGCTCAGGATTTAAAGGATGCGCTCGCAGGAAGAACATCCTTTGATCATAATTAACTTATGAGAGAGGAAAAACAAATGAAAAAACGAAACATTTTTGCAACATCCTACATGGGTGTCGCAGCAGTATGGCTGGGTGGGCATTTCGGTCCCGGCTTTGCAACCGGTGCATTCAGTGTTACATACTATGTGAAGTACGGATGGATTGGTCTGCTCATGCCCCTTTTGGCAATGCTCGTTACCGGCGGTGTCATGTTTTATATGACCGAATACGCAAGAAGTCACAATGCAACCAGCTACAGGCCTTTCGTGCTCTCCTGTTACGGGGAAAAAGCAGGCAAGGCCATCAGCATTGTATATGACATTCTCTTTCTCGCCACTGTAATGTGTGCCGGTGGACTTGCTTTTTCCGGTGAGGCAAACGTACTTATGAATTTCGGATTCAGCTACTGGGGTGCTGCAATCCCTACTATCATCATTTCCGCCTTATTATGTCTGTATGGTTCCAAACTGCTTTCCAAGGCATCCAAGTATATGATGTATGCCATCGTTCTGGTTGTTCTTCTGATAGCAGTTTTGAGCCTGGTATTCGGACAGTATGACCTTGGCGCAGCGATCGCCGCCGCTCCCGTAAATACAAAGGAACCCAACCTGCTTCATGCTGTGTTAAGTGCTGTTTTGTATGGCTGCTTCCAGTCCACCATCTGTTTCAACGTGATGTCCGTTGCGGATATCCTGGAGGACAAAGCAGAAACAAAGAAGGCAATTATCGCAGGCTATATCATCACCGTTATTCTGATGATTTCCATTGCCTTCACTCTCTTCTGCTATGTAACCATTATTCCGGATCTCTGCAATCCCGGAGTAGTCGCTGTTCCTATCATGGCAGTGCTTGGCAGACTCGGATTCTCCTGGCTGACATTTGTATTTGTTGTTCTGATGACACTTGCCGTCCTCACGAGTGCTGCAGGACTGGCTAACGCCGGATGCGTCAGATTCAATAATCTCTTTTCCTTTATCAAGAATCTGCAGCTCCGCCGTGCAGTCATCACCGTAATTCTTCTTGGTATTGCTGCAATCGGTGCTTCCTTCGGCATGAAAGCACTGCTGCAGAAAGGAACCTCCATTATCGGATACATCGGTATCCTCGCGCTGGTTATTCCGGCATTTACCATCGTTCGATCCAAAATCAAAAAGGACGAAAAGAAAGACTAAGCAAAAAGTAGCTGTAAAAAAATAACTCCCTTACTCCGTTCACCTTAAACCTGGCTTCCGCATTAATGCCCTGATTCTATTCATGAATCAGGGCATCTGCAGATATCTCGATATCGTCTTCTACTTCTATTTCCGCATGAATACTATCAAATAAATCCTTCTTTCCGACAGTACTGTACGGAGTAATCTTGTCTACATAGCAGGCTTTTCTGCCATTCGTGATAAGATACGCCTTGTTGCGCGGCATACACATCACCGACTCGGGAGTCTTGTAGCAACGGGACGCAACATAATTTACCGTATCCATATCCTGACTTCCAAAGTATAGCCAGTTATCACAATTATTCAGGATTGTCATCGCTGTCGCATGGCTGTACAATGTATCCAGCTGCGTCAGGCTTTGAAGGATTATGCTGACACTGATGTCTCTTGAGCGTATGACGGATATCAGCTTGTCAAAATCGGGAATGGTTCCGCTGCAGGCAAAATCATCCAGAATCATATGAACGGGAACCGTCAGTCTTCCATCCGGATTCTTATCCGCATCGGAACAAAGCACCTGCATTGCCTGCGTATAGAAAATGTCCAGCATTTTGTCAAAGACACGGTCCGTATCGCTTACATTCAGGAAAAGAACCGTTTTTTCCCTTCCGAGCTTATGGATATCAAACATGTTGTCTGCATTTCCGAAAATGCACTCAGCCTCGTGATACGAAAAGGGCTCAAGCGCCACATTCACAAAACCGACAATACTGGAAAACATCTTGTTTGCAATCGCATTTGCTTCTATTTCGTAGTATTTTTTTGCTGCAAAACTGTCTAAGTGATTTTCAATCCATGGAAGAAACTCAAATTTTCCATTCGGCTTGCAGAAGGCGCGATGAAGATCACCGACAGTAATCAGATTCTGTCTTTCGGGTGGTTCTGTTTCCAGACAGTAGCTGATCAGAAAGCTGCAGTAGGACTGTGCTGACATGTCCCATATCGGTTCATTTTGGTCCAGTACAGGGCAGAGCACTCTTGAGATTGTCAGTATATCCTGTTCCCTGACAGTACCGTCAGGATATCGTCTGATATACGAGAGCGGATTGTAACCACAGGACTGGGACGGATTCACAAAGTCCAGAGAATAGACAGAATAGCCTTTCTTTTCAAGCATCTTTCCGTACTTTCTTTCCAGCTGACGTTTGGTATCCGCCACAATCAGACTGCCCGTGATATTCTGTATATTGGGAACAACATAGCCGCCAGTCTTACCGCTTCCGCTGCCCCCGATTACCACAACATTGTTGTTCAGCTGGGTCTCTCTCGTGTTTGTTGACATTTCAACACCCTGTGCCAAAATTCTCTTTCCGTATACTTTTGCTTTACTCATGTCTGCGTCCTCCCTTCTTTTTTTCGCCGATGATGGCAGTTGCGAGTCCCCATTCCAGGGCCTCTGATGCGTTAAAATAAGTATCGTTTGCCGTAACTTCATACACTTCCTCAATGCTCTTTCCCGTCCGTTCGGCAATGATTTGTGCCAGTGCCTCACGACATTCATTTAAGTCATCAAGGGCATGCTGAATTTCATGGCTTTTCTGCCCGCCTATATTCTTTGAATGAAAGGAGGGGTCGTGAATCATTATCTTACTGTGTTTGAGCATTTCTCTCTTGTCACCTGCGAGGAACAGAACCGCTCCCATGCTGGCGGCCATTCCTGCAGCCACAGTTCGGACAGGCGCCTTCACAAGCCGCAAGACATCGTAGAGAGCCAATCCGTCCTGAACGGAGCCCCCCGGCGAATTGATGTACAATGTGATTTCCGCTCCGCTGTCCTCATTGTCGAGAAACATAAGCTGCTTAATCAGTTCATTCACGCTCTCAGGTGTCACTGTATCATCCAGAAATACCTTTCGATTTCGTAAAAACTCGTCTTCCAGACTGATTGCATCGTAACCTCTGGAAGACTCCATAATTCTGTTTGCCATTTTTATTTTCCTCTCTTTCCTCATTTTAAATGCCATATTATAGTTATTGTTTCAAAAACCCGACCGAGCACCGCAAGGTGCTAAAATAAGATGCGTTTTATAACTTGAAGAAACAAGATTTACTCCATCTTTTTGTTTCTGATGTACTTTCTCTATTGTTATAAAATATATAGATTTCATTTTTCTTTTATTTTTCAGGCTTTTTTAAGCATTCAAAATGTGTTTTCCGTTTTATACTAATCCGAAAATAATTGGCACACAGCACTTCCACTATTGACGCTCATCACTGCCAGTATTGTCACACAGCACTTCCGCTATTGACGCTCATCACTGCCAGTATCGTGAATAACCGACTTTCACGCCTGCTTCTTCCATGGTGTAATCATCAAAGTACTCTTCAAAATAGCTGATGACTCCTTTCTCTCTCCAATATGTCAGCATCCTCTTAATGCGTTCAATGTACTTTTTCTTTTTCTCCATGGCATAAACAGCATCCTCACCGAATGTTATTCCCAGTTGTTCAAACATTTTGTCATATCGTATGACATTATTGATTGAAGACTTTACCCTGTTTTTCGAACTTCTCTTCTGGTTTTCCGTCACCAGCTCGATTCGGTACAGCAGGTAATGCTTTATCATCAGATAATCCTTCTTATCCGGTACTATCTTTGAACCGTCTTTTTCCCGCGTATTCAGAAGTACCAGGGGAAACGAAAGAAACTGGCTGTGCTGCATCCGTTCTGCATAATACCCCAGCGGAGCAATTTCTTCCCAGCTGTAAACGATACCCCTTCCCTTTTTCCGTATCTCAAGGGGAAGCATACAGGACTTCTTTCTTTGCAGCTCCAGCTCTGTATTTCTGAGGCGCTCTATGCTCTCTTCAATGTCAGTCCGGATTCTGTTCTCCAGATCCCGCTTTCGGTCTCCGGTCAGAACCTCTATCACATCAGCCACCGAAAATTCAGGCATACCGCTGTATTCCAGGGTAAATACAGCATCCTGAACCATCATATCAAAATAGGATATTTTGTCATTTCCGGCAAGATGATATTCCACTGTAAATGTATTTCTCGGTGCCTTAATCTCAACGCGCCCGTTCGCCGCCTCTTTTCGCAGATTTCCGGCAACCATGGTACTGTTCGCCATAAACATACGCGGGAAAAAAATACTCTTATCAATTCGCTCTGTAAATTGAGGCGGTGTATCCTCTGTAAAAAAGGATGGCTTGTAAGACTCAAGATACTTCAGAATTTCGCTCTGATAATCCGCGTTTTTGGGAAGTTTACAGTAATACTCCATCTGCTGAAGCCGATCCATTTTCAAATCAAAAAGGAAATCCGAAACCGCCTTCTCCCCGTTCTCCCCGAATTTCTCTTCCGAGGACTTTTCAATCAGATATCGGTTTATCTGCACATCCATTTCGGCATAATAGAGGATACAGTCACACTTTCCGGCACAATCTGACTCAGATTTGCTTACCCGCCCGGCTCTTCCCGCTTCCTGATAATAGTTCTCGATACACAGGGGCATATTATAGTGAATGACAAAAGAAACATCCCCCGAATCGATTCCCATGCCGAAAGCATTCGTTGCAATCACGCAATCCAGAGAATTGCTGCGAAACGCTTCAAAGGTATATTTTCTCTGCTTCTCATTCTCCCGTTTTTTCTCATAATCGTCTTCCGGACCATCGGCGTAATACTTGCCCACGCAAAATCCGTCCGCAGACAGTTTGTCGTATACTTTATCCACATTGGTTCTGGTATTGCAGTACACAATCCCCATGCGCCCCTTATGCCTTTTCAGATACCCTTTCAGATATTCCATCTTCCTGCTGTCTGTCCGGGGATGGTAAATCCTGAAATTCAAATTGTTTCTTTCCAGATTCCCCATTTTCACGAATGGCTGCCTTAGACCCAGCAGAAGAATTATATTATCTGCTATCAGTCTGGTAGCCGTAGCCGTAAATGCCGCCACAATGGGTCTTGTTTCCAGATGCTCGATAAAAACAGGAATCCTGCCGTAAGAGGGTCTGAAGTCATATCCCCACATGGAAACACAGTGTGCTTCGTCCGCCACCACCATCGAAATCAGATGCTTCTTCACATATTTTCTGAAAAGTGGTGTTTCCAGACGTTCCGGTGATACATAAATCAATTTGATTTTATCCGACTCTTTCCCGAACAGCGCATCTTGCATTTTATGAAAGGACAGGTCACTGTTGATATACTCTGCCCTTTTATCTGTAATGCCCCGATTTAGCAGCCTTTCATTAAATCTTTTCGCCTGGTCTTCCATCAATGCCTTTAGCGGTGTTACCACAATCGTAATTCCGGGTAGTAAAAGAGCCGGCAGCTGAAAGCAAAGGGACTTTCCGCTGCCGGTAGCAAGGATCGCAAGCACATCTCTCCCCATCAAAATGGCAGAAATGATTTCCTGCTGATAATCATAAACAGAGTCGTTCGATTTTGTCTGAAAATACAGGGAATACGCTTCTTCAATCTGCTCTGCTGTTTTAACTTCCTTTCTCTTGCGGCCTCTGGGCATGCCTGTTTTCTCCTTCTCCGATGGGACGTTTCTTTTGTCACGATTCTTCTTTAATGGGGACGCGCTTCTGCCACGATGCGGGGCAAAACCCGAAGCATCGTTAATATGCCATTTTATAGATAGCAAGCATGTCTTCGTAACTAAGCGGCATATATCCCGTTAAAGTCCTAGTCTTGTTTCTGCTGCAGGCAAGTGCCAGTTTTTCCAAATCTTCTTCCTTTACATCCAGCTCCCTGAGGCTTACCGGCATCCCGATAGACCTGTAATAATCCTCCTGCATATCAATGGCTCTATTTATTGTAACCTCGGGATGTTCAAAATCAATATCAAGATTCCAGACATTGTGCGCATACTGCAGGAATCTCGGAATATTCGCAGAATAAACATATCTCGCCCAGCTGCACCAGAGTGCTGCAAGCCCGGCACCATGTGCTACCCCGGGATAAAGTCCGGATACCTCATGCTCAAACTGATGCACGACCAGCTGAAATGCTCTTCCGCACTGGGTAAGCCCATTGTGCGCCAGCGAAGATGCCCACATCATGTTTGCTCTTGCAGCATAATCTGTGGGGTTTGCGATAGCATCCTTTCCTGCCTTCATCGTACTCTTGATAACTGCCTCCGCAATTGCATCTGTCAAATAAGTATCCTCACCGGTGCAGAAATATCTTTCAATTGTATGCATTGCAATATCCACCGCACCGCAAGCAGTCTGATATGCATCTACCGTATAGGTTAATTCCGGATTCTCAATCGCAAAATTCATGCGATTACAGGGGCTGCCATAGCCCCTCTTGGAGTGCGTTTCAGAATCTGTGATAACACAGGAGTTGGACATCTCGGAACCTGCCGCCGCCAGGGTCAGGATTGCTCCCTTGGGAAGAGTCTTCTTCGGCGCCGCCGTTCCCATGGAGAATTCCCATACATCGACATCCGGGTTCGCTACACCATTTGCAATATCTTTTGCAGAATCCAGCACAGAACCGCCGCCGACTGCAAGAATAAAGTCTACTCCCTCGCGTTTGCAAAGTTCAATTCCTTCCCGAACCAGTTTCAACTCCGGGTTGGCTACCACCCCGCCAAGTTCCACATAAGCGATATTCTCCTCATCCAGACAGTTTTTCACACGATCCAGCAATCCGCTCTTTTTGGCAGACTGACCGCCATAGTGAATCAATACTTTCTTCGCTCCATACTCGCTGATAATCTTGCCGACCTTCTGCTCCTCACCTTTTCCAAAGTACACCTTTGTGGGGGTATCATAAATAAAATTGTCCATATACCTCTACCTCCTTCTTTCTTCTGCACCATTTCGTTTTTTCAGGTTCTTTTTCCCGCTTCTTTTTCCCGGGTTTTATCTCTTGATTTCTGCTTTTCTACTACTTCTCAATCTCCCCGGTCCAATCCATGATACCACCGAACTCAATGATGTTAGTATATCCCATAGCAGCCAGCTTTGCGGAAGCCTGCCTGCTTCTGTTGCCACTGCGGCAATACACATAAATAGTTTGATTCTTATCTTTCAATTCTACCGGCTCAGTATCTTTAATATCTTCGTTTGCGATATTGATGGCTCCCGGAATATGCCCCTCGGCAAACTCATCCGCACGCCTGACATCCAGAATGATATAGTCACCTTCCGTCTCAAAAATTTTCTTCGCCTCTTCCATTGTAATTGATTGAAAATCTGCCATTTTTTCACTTCCTCCTGTCACTTTGCCTGTTGCAAATATTACCGTTGCAAATATCACCGCTGCAACCATAATAGTCACAGCCGCCACACTCAGAATCCTGTTCCTTCCTGATTTTTTCATCCTAATCTCCATCCCGCTTTCGGCTGGCGCTGTAAATAATAATGAAAGTTCTATTTTCTTTCACACTTTATCTCTACGCAGCCAATCCTCGTGGACATCCTCTCCATTTCATGAATAATTTCAAGATATACTGTCTACTTTGAGTTTTTTTCATTCTCCACCAGCTCATTTTCTCAAATTGCCAGTTTAAAAAATGAAATATATTCCAAAATACTGGTGACGCTGCACAATTATTTAAACTAGCCAGTATGCAATACTCCCATTCGTAGATTCAGTTGTTTTCATGACAAAAAATTACGTTCCAGATACACTTTTAGGAATAAACCACCAGTATTTTGTTCAAAATTCATTTTTTTGTACTCCCCAGTATTCCCAAATATACTGGCAATAAATGAAAAATTCATAAACTGAACCATATTTTTCATTTACACCCGTATTCCTTATTTACTACCACATTCCTTATTTACAGCCCCGTTACTACTTTTTTACCTCTCCGTGCACGGACTACGAATAAATATTGTATTCTCCCATCAATTCTTCATTGTTCCTGCTGCCTTGCCTGCTGCAAAAATTACCGTTACAACTATCACCGCGGCAACTATAATAATCACAGCAGCTACACTCAGAATCCTGTTCATTCTTCCATCAACCCATACAGCCGATACATCGACAGCATATTCTGGTATTGCAATTTATTTCCCATAAGCTGCCGGTACGTTGCTGATTTTTCTTTGCCTTCCTCTTTCAGCTTTTTCATCTTTTGTTCCGTCTGCTGATAATTATCCTTTACTGCCGACAGCATTTTCTCAAAAGCTTCCAGTCTGCTTTCCTTATCCTCTTTATATCCACTCATAATCTCCTCCTGTAACTGCCAGGGATAAGAGTGTGTCCATCTTTTCCACCTCTTCTGCTCCTTCCACCACCTGAATCAGCTTTGCTGCTTCCACTGTAACCGGCATCTCTTCGTCCGGTCCAATCTCCATATCCGGCTCTTCTCCGCAATACGGGCAAACCATCTGAGGTCTGATTTGCAAATCAAGAAAGCGATTGCCGCATTTCTCACATTCATAAAATCCGCACATTTCTGTGCCATCCGGTACGTAATACATCCATTTCCTCCTCGTTAAAGACCGTCAAAATCGTCGAATGTTTCCACGGTTCTAAATCCATATTCCTTATCCAGAACAGGTATTGTTTTTGCCTCCATATTCCGAATCTCAACATAGGACCCCCGGCTCACCATCATAAAGACTTTGTCTATCTGCTCCTCTGTGCCCTGAATTTCCATAAGCACCGAACCGTCTGCGTCATTTCTGACCCATCCCGTGGCTCCCACCGATTCCGCCGCATATTCAGTGCGGTATCGGAATCCTACGCCCTGTACCGAACCATAGACTCTGATTTGTTTTCTGATAACCTTACTCTCGTAATCACCCATTTTACTGCCGGTAACACTTTCTTCCTTATATTTTTCTATTTTCAAGATTAAGCCAAGCTCGCTACCACACAGTTCATCATCCCCTGCATAGCATCAATATTTACATTGTAGCACAATATTGCCGTTTTACCAACAGACTTGATTTCCATCAAACAAAAGTAATTTTCATCGACCAAAAAAGCCGTGAGAGGTCAATGACCTCTCACAGCCCATGCTTTGAACCGAACATCTGTCCCGCAGCCGCCTGCAGGTTTTGCAGCAGAGAATTCGTTATTTATGTTTTCTCCCACTCAAAGTGTTCATCACAACATATACTCCCACCGCTATCACAATAGAAGCAATCAGGATGAGATACATGTTTCCGAGTTCCACCTTCTCCTCAAAGAAATAAAGATTGCAGTCCACGCTGTCGCGGATGGCCTCTACCACTTCCTTCGGAAATCCCTGTGCGTCCATCTCTTCAAATACTCCCCTCAAAGCATGATTACGCAGTAGGGAAGTGCCATAGGTACCCGGCAGGAAGGAAATCACCTTCTGCAAGCCGTCCGAAAACTGGGAAATCGGCATATAGGCTCCGCAGATAAAACCATAGCCTGCACTGACAATGGTGCCAACCGCTGAAGCCTGCCCCTGGGTTGACAACGGGAAATTGACACAGGAAGACAACGCCGTGCCGAACAGTACCAGAAGTGTCACATCCAGCAGCAAAGCTCCCACATCTCCGGCTGTCAGATACCATCCCACGTAGGACAAATACCCCAGACATACCCCTGTGGCAATGTAACAGATGAGAAGTGTGGAAAGCAGAGTTGCCAGATAGTAGCTCAGTGCCAGGGTGTTTTTCTTCACCGGAGCTATGGTCAAATCCCTTCTTGCTCCGGTAATCTTATCCTGCACCATGAGTAAATTGGAGCAGAAAGCAACCGTAACACAGCTCACCGCCAACAGGGAAGAAACCAGTTCACCGCCCACACATCCGCCTATCAGCTTATCCGAAGCAGCTGCCCCTGCCGCTTCCAGCGCACTGCGAAAGGTATCTTCGTATACATTGCTCAGGAAAGTGCCATACAGCACCAACAGAATCAGAGGCGTAATCAGTGAAGTAAAGAACATCCCCTTGTCCTTAAAATAAAGTTTCGCATTACGCCAAATAAGTGCACCAAGTCCGGTCATTTCCCTGCACCTCCCATCAGCTTCTTGCCTGTCACGGCAAGAAATACATCGTCCATCTTCCCCTTGGTAATCTCATAATCCTGAAATATCTCAGGGTACTTTATAATCAGCTTCGTGGCTGCGGCAGTGTCCGGTACAGACACCCGGTATGCGTCCCGAATGGGCTCATACGGTGCGCCCAGCAGCTTTATCTGCTCCTCTTCCACACCGTAAAGAGTAATGAAATCACCGGTATAGCTGTTCTTCAGACTCAGCGGTGTTCCCTCCGCCGTGATTTTACCGCTGTCCAGAATTACCACGTAATCCGCATCTGCAGCCTCTTCCATGTAGTGAGTGGTAAGGAATACCGTCATCCCCTCATTCTTTCGCAGGTCTCCGACCACCCTCCACAATGTACTTCTGGTCTGCGGATCAAGTCCTGTCGTGGGCTCATCCAGAATTAAAATTTTCGGTCTGTGCAGCAGCGCCCGGGCTATATCAATCCTTCGCCGCTGCCCACCTGAAAGCTTCCCTACGGGGCGCTTTAATAAGTCTTCAAACTCCAGAAGTCCGGTCAGTTCTGCCAACCGCTCCCGGAACTCCTTTCCGTGAATGCCGTACAATGCCGCACGACTCTGCAGATTATCCTGCACGGACAAATCTTTGTCCAGCACGGAATTCTGAAAAACTACACCAAGGCTGCGCTTGATACTATCGGGATCCTGATCCAGGTCAATCCCATCAATCTGCACGGTTCCCTCGTCCTTCGCCAGCTGCCCACACATGATATTGATTGTCGTTGATTTCCCGGCACCGTTGATTCCCAAAAATGCGAAGAGTTCTCCCTCTTTCACACGGAAGCTCAGATCCTGTACCGCATGCACATCCCCAAAGTGCTTATTCAGATGTGCGATTTCTATTACATTACTCATAACTCATTTCTCCTGCTTAAATTCTTCCTGATCTCAATTCCCTCATGGTTATCAGTGCTTCACCATTTTTAATCTTTCATATTTATCAGTTTTTCTGTTATTCAGACCCCTCTATGCTTCAGAATTCCGGCCTGCGGGGAATAATGATGGCAGCAATAATATAAGCAATAATACCGCTTCCACCCAAAGCGCAAAACAGCACCCATCCCAACCGTACCAGCGTTGGGTCGATATCGAAATACTCTGCGATTCCGCCGCAGACACCATCTATCATCCTGTTATCAATTGATTTATAAAGTCTCTTTTTCATTCTTCTTTTCCTCCTCTTTTTCTTTCTTGTCTTCTGCAATTCTGAAGTGATAAGCGCTGAAAAACATACAAGCCGCTGCCGCCCAGAAAATTCCACCAATTGCCAACTTTGCACATATTGCCATCAGAATACCCGAAACAGCCATACCAACAACCACATTTCTTTCATTCACATCCTGGTACACATTATAATACACGCGCTGCCCCTTAGCAGATAGGCGCGTTTTGTAGGAGAATGTGTCAGATTTATAGTTCCAGCCGACTTCTTTCAACTCCTGTACCCTGTTAATTCCTTTTGCCTGTACATACGGTCTTTTCATAGTGATTATCCTCTTTTCTTTCTTATTGAAAACAACCGACGTCTCCACGGCATAAAAAAAGCAGTGGAGAGAAGATATCAACTCCTTTTATCTTGCTTTTCCACTGCATACCTATATCTGTGAATGAACGATACCAGATATGACGGATTCCATCACCTCATCATGTTTTCTGGCTTTATTATTTTGCAACTATTCATATAAATCACTTAATGACAATAACACCACATCTTCGTTTTCCAATGTATCGAACCAATCCGTATACCCACTCAAGGAAAAGAACACATACTTCCTTATTCTGTATTTTCCGGAAATCAGGTTTGCTCTCCGGACTAACGTCTCATAGACCCCTTTGTCTATTTTCTCATTTTTAAATTTGCACTCTCCGATTACTGCAGACTTGTCTATTTCCGAGATGGCGACCACATCAATATCTGCTGATTGCTGCAGCTTTTCACCATTTTGATTTGCTACTGCTTCCATGCCCCACCAGGTTCCTACCTGCGTAAGGAAACAATCAAAACGGCCCTGAATACCCTGCTCAAGCGTATAGTACCTGCACATCTCTTCGAAAACGCTTCCCATGAAGGAATGCAGCTTCTGTTTTACTACTTTTTCATAGTAAATATCCCCCTGCCCCATTTCAATAACACTGTGTGCCTTTGGGATAAATTCATACCAGAATTTGAACATGTAATCCCTTAAAACATACTGCGTTTTCTTCTTATTTTTCTCTTCCATAATACATTTTTTCTTCTCAACAAGTCCTACGCTGATGAGTTTTTCAAGCGAATACAGAACAGTGGGCTCTTTTTCTCCCACTTTGCCGGCAATTATATTGATTGTATTCTCACCAGAAGCAATCTGTTCAATAATATTATTTACCAACGTAATATCAGAAAACTCCTGTGTGAGCAAATTTCTTGTCTCATCATATAAATAACCATCTGTATGAAAAAACAGTCTTTTTATATTGTCATCAAGACTCCTTTCTCCATCAATCATAGAAAGGTATTTAGCAACACCACCGGTAATTCCATAGCATATGGCTTTCTCTTCGACCGAATAATTCGGCACAAAAAGAGCGGAATCTCTATAATTAAATGCTTCCAGTCTGATTTGCGAATCTCTTCTGCCAAATAGCGGGCTCTTTTCGCTAAGAACCTTATTTTCCATAAAGCTAAGTGCAGAGCCACATAATATAATCATCAAATTTTTACGATTCCACTCAGTATCTATATATTTTTGCAAAACAGAAAGCAATGCTTCATCTTTTTCAGCCCAATAAGGCAATTCATCAATTACAATAATAAGCTTGTCTTTTGGCATTTTCTTACTAATAAAATCAAAAACAGCCTCAAGGGATGAAAATGTAACATCTCCAAGCGCAGGATCTAAAACTGTTACCACCTGATTCGAAAATAATTCAAGATTTCTTTCCTTACCGACTTTTGTAGCCGTATAAAAAATAGCTTTTTTCCCCTTAATAAACTCAGTAATCAGTGTGGATTTTCCGATGCGCCTTCTTCCATAAATAACCGACATGCCAAATCCATCTTTATCGTAAAGCTCCTGTAAAGATTTCAATTCGCGTTCTCTTCCAATAAACATTTCATTCCTCTTTGCTCAAATCGTTTTTATTCAAATCGTTTTTAATAAAATTGTTCTGAACAAAATATATCACAACTCTTTGTATGTTTCAACCATTTATTGCGATATAATTAGGCTGCTTCATCTCAAATCTATGCGAATCTGATACCATAGCCCCCTCACTCGCGTAAATCAAAATCCGAAAGCCGCTCCTTCAGCAGCGTGTTTCTTTTGGATACGGTAACATTCCCCACCGCGTAATGCAGCGCTCTCTTCGTCCCTATCATGACAAGAATCTTCTTTGCCCGGGTAATTCCGGTATAAATCAGATTTCTCTGCAGCATGACATAATGATTCATCAGCACCGGCATAACCACAATCGGGTATTCGGAACCCTGGGATTTATGAATGGTGGTCGCGTAGGCATGCACCAGTTCATCCAGATCCGTAATATCATATTCCACAGACCTGCCGTCAAAAGAAACCTTTAAGGTTCTGTCCTCAGCGTTTACCGATTCTATGATGCCGATATCGCCGTTAAAAACTTCTTTGTCATAATTATTCTTAATCTGCATCACCTTGTCATCGGCTCGAAAGGCAAAGCCGCTTCGCCGCAAACAGTCTTTCGGCATCATAACCGGGCCCCTGCCCCTCATGAAAACCTCATGCTCCGGAGGATTCAGCGCCTCCTGCAAGGCAAGATTCAGATTGGTTGCCCCTACAACTCCTCTCTGCATCGGCGTCAGCACCTGTATCTGGGCCGGCTCCACATGATAATACTTCGGCAGTTTATTTTTCACATAATCCACAATCTGCGGCACCACTGCCTCGGCATCCTCATTCTCTGTAAAGAAGAAATCGCTGTCTTTCCCGTTGAAAATTTCCGGCATTTTCCCCTCATTTATCCTGTGCGCATTCCTGATGATTCTGCTGGTCATAGCCTGCCGGAAAATTCTGGTAAGTCGAATCACGGGGAAGGCGCCCGAATCAATCATATCTCTCAGCACATTTCCGGCGCCAACCGAGGGAAGCTGGTCGATATCCCCTACCATGATAAGCCGCATGGACGACGGAATCGCTTTTAAGAGAGAATTCATCAGGATGATGTCAATCATGGAGCACTCATCCAGAATCAACACATCTCCTTCCAAAGGATTCTCCTCGTTTTTCTGGTATCCCTCCGGCGGCTTGCATTCCAGCAGTCTATGTATGGTCTTTGCCTCCAGACCAGTAGCCTCCGTCATACGCTTGGCCGCTCTTCCCGTAGGTGCCGCCAGCAAGATCTTCAGTCCGTAGGCTCTGTACGCGGATATGATCCCGTGGGTAGTGGTTGTCTTTCCGGTGCCGGGTCCACCCGTCAATATCATGACCTTGGCAAGTGCCGCCTGTCTTATGGCATCTGCCTGGATTTCGTCATATTTCATTCCGACCTTTTCTTCAATCAATTCGACGCTGACGGAAAGGTTCGGATTTCCGGTGGTTTTTCGCGCCTCCGTCAATTTGCCGAACAACTTATCTCCCGCCGGGGAGGCGGCCAACTTCTTCAATTTGCCCGCCACACCGACCTCCGCGTAGTAAAACGGAGGAAGATAGATTGCCTGAACCTCATTCCCGTTTTCATCCCTGCGGACGATATTCTTCTCCTGAATCAGTTCTTCCTTCAAAAGCATATCATCCATCGTCATGATGATGGTTTCCGGCGAAGCCTCCAAGAGTTCGGCGGCTTTCTCGATTAGCTGCTGCTTCTCTGCATACACATGACCCTCATTTGATAATTCGGACAGGGTATACATGAGCCCGCTTCTGAGCCTCACATAGGATTCCTTCCCAAACCCAAGCTTTGAAGCTATCTGATCCGCCGTCTTAAACCCGATGCCCCAGATATCGTCTGCCAGCCGATAGGGATTCTCCTTCATAACGGCAATGCTGTCATTGCCATACTGCTTGTAAATCTTGGCGGCGTAGGAGGAACTCACCTGATGCTCCTGCAAAAAGAGCATGATATTCTTTACTTCCTTCTGGCGCGCCCATGATTCGGCAATCATCAGGATACGCTTGCTGCCAATCCCCTCTACTTCTTTTAGAAGCTCGATGTTATCTTCTATTACAGTGAATGTATCTACACCGAATTTCCGGACAATACGCTTTGCAAAGGCGGGGCCTACCCCCTTAATCAATCCGGAGCCCAGATATTTTTCCATGCCATATACAGTTGCCGGAAGGGTTTCTTCCCAGTTCTCCGCCACAAATTGCCTGCCGTACTTGGCATCGACCTTCCAGTTCCCCTCTGCCAACAGGACGGAGCCGACATTGGCATCCAACAGATTCCCGACCACCGGCACAAGGTCTGAATAATCCTTGACCCTGCACTTCAGCACGGAATATCCGTTTTCCGGATTCTGATATGTAATTCTTTCCACAACACATCGAATCTTAACCAAGCCGTTTGCTCCTTCTTACGAAAATGCTCCCAACAGCCGAGACCTTCAAGCTGTTAACATATATAGAGTGACCTTATCAATACTGCATGATATCATATTAATGAAAACACTGGTGAAAATTATCTTTTCTTTTTACTGCCAGTATATTTTCTTCTGTTCCCTGTTTGAAAAAATGAACTAAATTCTAAAATACTGGCCAGATTTGCTTTATCCCTTCTTACACCAGTATATTTTCTTCTGTTCCCTGTTTGAAAAAATGAACCAAATTTCAAAATACTGGCCACGATATCTAAATACCTAATACCACCAGTATTTTTCTTCAAATCACTTACTCTATATCCCCAATACATTCAATATATACTGGCCACTTATTCAAAACAATAAAAATTGACAGTTTTTTGCAAATGAGTACTATCCTGGGGCATTTCAACCGCAAAAACTTACAGCAAAACCTTCTTGATTTGTTTCTCCGTAGCAACCGGATAAATCTCATGTATATGCTCCACAATCTTATGCCGGGAAACCGCCGGGTCTTCTTTGTAACAAGAAGTCACATAATCATACCCATGCAGATGCTCAATCGACGAATATATAGCCACATCCCAGCCATACTCCACGCCCTTCTTATTCTTCCGTTTCCTGAAATCACAGTTGCATAAATACATCTGCATCATCAGATTCGTAATTGCCCCATCGAATCCCTTCAAACCGGCTGTCTCGGAATGCTTAGTGCTTTTCCCAAACCCGGAAAGAATTTTTAATTCATTAGAATAAATCTCAGCGTCAGCCTTATCCTCCATAAAATTATCCATGATTTTCTTATGCTTGTACGGTGCTTTTCCATCTTCATATAAAGCATCAAAATCATATCCGTTTCTGCGGTCATTGACAAACACAGGCAACCACTTCTTTGAAATAAATCCGGCCTTCCTGTCAAAAAATTTCCCGTAGACTATATCCCTGCGACGAGCAATCACCGCACGCCACATCCAGGGATCTTTCTCCGAATCATCACACCACCAATGCTCCGGTACCGTTCGCTCCTCCAACGAAAATCCCGGAATCTCGTTTTTGAACAAAGGAAGAAATCCAACTCTATTTATATATTCAATTGCCTCATCCACTGTATGGATGCACTCCGGGTCATCCCAATCTACACCATACATAATCCACGTACCGCTTTCATTGCCCATATTGGCATCTCCTCTTAATCAGTTATCCCAACCGTTATTCAAAAACTCATTCCATTTCGCATTTGCTTCTTCAAGTTTATGCTTTTGCATGATTCTGTTCCTGTCACCCAAGATTGCCAGCATCTCATCGACAATTTCTTCCAACGGCAGTTTCTTATAATGCGACAAATATCCAATCATTCTCTGCGCAGTCCAGTCGGTATTCAAATTCTTTGTAATCTGATCACAAAACTCTTCCGGATAACCACGTTTCCGCATGATATGATATAGTTCAAGGCTCTTTGGTGATTTGGGTTTCATGACACTCTCCTATAAAATCTCATATGGCATCTCTTAATTACAGTCTTTTCACCCATCCAGCTGATATCCATCTACTACTTAATCTCTACCTACTCAGAATCAACTTCACAGCTTCAAGCAAATCATCGCTGAAGCCTTCCAGTTCATCCATTGTTATTACTTTATACCGTACAAACATTGCAATATCCCAAATTGCTTCTGATTTATTCATTTCCAGCAACACACCCGGATGTTTTTTGTCCTTCTTGACTCTCTTTTCAACTTTTCATTGTGATAAACTTTTCTTTTTTCATATACAATATATCACTATCTATAATTTTCTACAATCATTTACGATATTAATATACTTGCAGTCACATACACTACTAATGCAAAATAGTATTATGTGCAAATGTCTGTCACTGAGCTTTCTGGCCTCTCTTTAAGTGAAATACATGGTGTTAAGTTCAATCAACATTTCGTACCTACAGAAAACTATCTGAGTGGGCGCGAAAAAGAACTGAAACCATATAATGATTTATGGGAAATCATACACAAGGGTTCCTACCCTGAATTATACGATATAGACAGAGACTGGCAGGAATATTATTCTTCTTATGTCTCAACTTACAGAGATACTACCAATGAAGGAAAAGACTATAAGTTTAATATCTTCTACTACAGAGGAAAAGATAAAAATGCATCCGGAGAAAATGAAATAGACCTCGTCATTGAGGAAGACGGATATCTTTATCCCATTGAAATCAAGATGACAGGCAATCCTAAAGCCAACATGGGCGCAACAAATCCTGTCCTTGATAAAATCAAAGAAAAAGGCAGAGGAATGGGAGTTATCCTCTGCCTTATTGATAAAAAAACTTATTTACGGGAAAATCTGGTTGCTCTCCCAATTGAATATGTCTAAAAGCAATGGCCTCCGGAGGCACATTCTTTTCCCTTACTTCTGCTTCACCGGGATCCAGATTTCACAATAGTACTTTTCATCCTGTGTGCCCTTCGGATACTTTGTCGGATCATCATACATCTCCACGCAGTATCCGGCAGCGAACTCATACTCCTTCAGGATCGGAAGCCACTCGGTAAAAATCTTATTATTCACATCCTGCAGTGCATTGGGCATGGGTCCTACGCACGGAAATACGGCCCAGGTAAATTCAGGAATTGTTCTGGTGACAAAGCCCTCCGGCACATCCATACCTTCTTCATAGGGATCTGCAATCATGTATTCAAAGGTATCGTTTCCCATCTTTTCATCGATATTGATGCCGTAATAACCCATTACCGTTTTGCCCTTGCCCGTCTGAAAGTGCTCCTGCCAGAACTGCGGTATCACTTCCTTCGCGTTTTCGTAAGGAAACGTCTTTGCATTTGCAATAACCGTAAATGCCTCTTTCTTTTCAATCTTGTAATCCATGAGATATCCTCCTTCTAATGATAGCTTCAGCTTCAGCGGAGCGAAATATTTCAGCATCACCTTATCCTTTCGGGCTGCCGTCGGAGTCACACCGTGGAATCTTGAGAAAGCCCTGGTAAAGCTGTCCGGCGAATCGTATCCGTACTTCATTGCGATATCAATGATTCTTTCATCCGTTGTTGCCAGGTCGTTTCCGGCAAGCGCAAGCCGCCTGTTGCGGATGTACTCCGAGATTGTAAATCCGCAGAGCATCGCAAATCCCTTCTGGAAATAGAAGGACGAAATATTCACATGCTCCGCGATTTCATCCACAGTGAGCTCATCGGTGATATGGTCTTCCATATACTGAATCGCCGTACTGATTGCTTCCATCCACCCCATACTCTTCTCTCCACCTCACTTCACTGTAACTCTATCCTATCAAATCGGAGAATCCCCTTCCCGACTATCCTTGCCATCATTTGTCCGACTGTTCCCCACTACTTCAATTTCCGGCGTCGCCTGCACCTAAGGCTGCTGCCTCCACACCACCTCAGTTTCCTCCGGAGCTTGCGCTGGAAGCTGCTGCCGCACTGGATGCGGCAATGGCAGCACACATGGCGGCCTGCTGAGCGGCAATCAGGGAAATGGTGCCGCCAATAGCAGCGGTTTGCATGGTGCCGGACTCTCCAAGGTAGTCGCTGGTTACAAGCATGCCTGCGTGCATCAGGCGCTGCTTCTTTCCAACACCGAAGAAGCCGTATCCCTTTTGTTCGGACAGGAAATTGTCCACTTCAATGATATCGGTTACGACGGCACTGCGGTCTGCGGGGAGCATGGCAAGTACGCCGAGAGTCGCCAGCTCATAGTCCGTCCCGTACTTACAGCCTTTAGCTTTCAGGCTATGAAACAGTTCCATGGTGGCTTTGCACTTATCCTCTGCCTTGCCTTCGCTGAGAGCCAGCACATGGGACAGGGACTGCACCGCGTTGCCGGAGAAGAATTCCGGTTTCAACAGGCGGTAACAATGCTCGGTTTCCTCTACAATCTGCTCGTCCGTCAGTTCGGACAGCGCAAGCATAGCTGCAAACACACTGTCCTCCCCGGAGGTCAGAAAAGGATGTTCGTTCTTCATCAGCTCATAGATGTGACGGGTGCGAGCAGCAACTTCCCCATACCGTTCCGGCTCGACCACATCGGAAAGAATCATGGACGCAACAGGCAGATACTGGGATCCCCAGAAGTGCTCCTTCAGCGCGTCATAAACCTGCAGCGCCTGATTCAACTTTCTTTCGGGGCTGCCGTCCACCGCCAGCATGGCAATCAGAGCAAGCTTTGCCGTGCTCTTGAAATTGGAAAACAGACCGGTCTGAGACTTCAAAAGCTTCTTACAGAATTCCAGCCGGTCAGGGTCTGCAGTACATCTTTTTTCGGTAAAAATCGCAGCACCCACAGGATAAAGATAAGCGCTTTCCCACGGGAAAACGGATTTTACAATATCTCTGTTCGTAATAAAACTGCTGCATAGTGCTGAAAGGGTTGCTCTCATGATGAAATCCTCCTGTTTCTCTTCGAGACTATTTTGCTGTTCCTTCATTTACATCCGTTAATCCCGCAGGAATTTCTGTGTTCAAGAATCTCCTCATCCCTTACCGGAGGCTGGTCAATCCAAGACAGGGCTTCATTCATATCAAAGGTCTTTGCTCCGTCTTCCCGGACAAAGAAAGGAATCCCGATTCCACTGTGTTCTCTGACCGGAGCAAAAATCGGTTCCTTATCACGCATCTGAAGGAACTCCTTCAAATTTGTTGTGCTCTCCGTAATGTCAATATACTCCGCATCAAAACCTCTGGCCTTTTGTATTGCCTTATAATTTCTGCAATCAATGCAGATTTCTGCTCCATACACCTTCATTTTCGATATCTCTCCTCCGTTCAATTTTTCTCACGCTTTTCAATTCCTTTTCACATACTCCTGACTCAGCCACCTTCCTTTTCCGCAAAAGACATCATACGTTCGGCCATTCACTGCCAAGTTCAAGTTTATTCTCCCTTAACCACGCATCCTCGACTGAAACAAATCTTTCTTCTCCCAGTTCATTCGTCAACGTCACGGAAACCTTTGGTTCTTCGCCCGGTGTTAATTCCTCACAGCCATAATCCCCATCATAAATATGCTTAATTTTCCACATGCCGTCTGTCCTCACTCATGCCATTATGTTGGAGCAACTTTTCCCAATCATCCTGCACAGTTGTCCCCTAACGCCAGGGACAGGGTTCCCTGCCCGGCACATCATCGCCCTTTATGAATCTTGCATTGTATTCCATGTTGATCTCACGGAGTTCTTTTTTCCCGTCTATGTAATCCTGATACATTTCCGCAAGCCCTGCCATGCACCCATCACAGTTAGCTGAAATGTTTCCCAGAGATTCCGCAACAATCTGTTCTCTTTCCTCTTTTGTAGTCTCCGAAATTAAATATCCCATACTTATTCCTCGTTTTATCATTTTGTACTGTTTCCGAAAACTTATGATCTGCACCATTAACAACCCCAACGTAATAAAGAATAACACCTTCTGTTTTCGACTAATTTCTTACAAGTAAAATTATACAATAATCTTTTTTGAAAGTAAAATGCATACTTGCTGATGTTTGTGTCAAGTAAGCATTGGCAATTTCCCATTTTTCTTTATGGTCAACATATT
>CAMEDC010000010.1 GCA_945913255.1 uncultured Lachnospiraceae bacterium | reverse complement strand
GGTAGTCTGCAGATTGGCAAAGCCGTCCTCCGGTCTCATGAGCTCCGAATAATCATAATGCCCCTCGTGTTCCGGCTGTTCAATGGTATAATGATGTCTGGTCACATAATCCACCGGTATCTTGTTTTTCCGGCAGTATTCCAGGAAAGCGCGAATCCACTTTTCATCTGTGCCGCCGCAGACCGCAGGTCCTCCCACGCGGAATCTTTCGTCAACCGCCTTGATTGCATCAAAGGTACAATGGAAGAGTTTAAAGTATTCCTCCATGTCCGCATTTTCCCAAAATCCGCACAGATTGGGCTCATTCCATACCTCAATGGGCCACTGTACCACTTCATCTGCCCCGTAACGCTCCATCAAATGGCGTAGCAGTGCCTGCACCATACGGCACCACTCCCCGTAGTCCTTCGGCGGTGTGGTATTTCCCTTCCAGTAGAATACTGTCTGCGTTCCGCTGGCCAGTTTTCCCGGCATGAAACCAAGCTCCAGAAAGGGCTTTAATCCCACTTTTCTGTAGCTGTCCATCACCCTGTCCAGATACGTATAGTTATATTCAACCTTTGTCTCACCGTTCTCCTCATAGGTCTGGTAAATCGCCATATCATCACAGAAAAGGCCATGTCCTCTGATGTGCTGAAAACCAATCTCCTCCTGTACCAGTTTCAGCTGCTCCTGGTATTCCTGTGTCAGAGCAAGTCCCATTCTTCCTGTTCCGATGCAAAAATCCACATTGTTGTGAAAGAACGCACCGGAATCTTCCGTAATCAGCACTTTATTTTCTTTTATTACATTCTCACTTTCCACGAGCATATCCCCCTTATCTATTGATTGATATAATTTGATACTATCTCATTGACCTCCTGTTTCCAATGATTTATACTATAGAAAAATTGATGGATTCTTTGATGCCACTGCTTATGAATCTGTGGCAGAGAACTTTGTGATTTGCAAAGCATCAGCCTTCCTGCCATAACTATGAAAGAAATGCGATTTGCAGATTTTTAGGAGAAAAGAAACAATGAATGAAATTGACTTTATCGGATATAGTGCCGTTCATCCCGACAATTTTGTTTACGACGTGCCAAATGGTTTCCCGGGCTATCTTCTGCTATTCATGACCTCTCCCGCGGAACTGCTGTCAGAGGATAAAATCGTGCATGTTCCTGCCAACACTGCCATTTTGTACACGCCCGGATGTAGAATCTACTACCGTGCCGCCGGAGAGGAATATCGAAACGACTGGATTCGTTTCCGTTCCGACCACTCCTTTGTAGAACAATTTCCTCTCAGGAATGTTCCCTTTTCCGTCACGGATCCCGAATACTGCCATCAGCTGTTCAAGCTGCTGACCTGGGAATCCTCCTTCTCTTCCTCTGAGAGTGGTGCAAATATCTCTCACCTGCTTCGTGTCCTGTTTTCGAAGCTTCGGGAGAGCACCCTGAATGACACGGTAAGCCTTCACACCCACGAGCTGATTGCCCTGCACAAAAAAATCTACAACAATCCGCAGCTTTCCTGGAATGTGAACCGGATGGCAGAGGAACTCCATTTGAGTGCAAGCCATGTCCAGACACTTTACCGGAGGCAGTTCGGTTCCTCCTGCATGGATGATGTCATTGAGGGACGACTTCGCCGCGCTCAGGATCTGCTGGAATATACGGAATATTCCATCCGGGAAATCGCCGAGCGATGCGGCTACAATAACGTTGAGCACTTCTGTCGTCAGTTCCGTCAGCATAATGACTGTACGCCGGGGCAATACCGCAAAAATGCTCTTCGTGAAAAAGGTAATAAAACTCCCATCCATCACACTCTGGGCGGAAGGGAATTTATTGAGCCGGGGCAATAACCCCGGCTCATGATTTTCTATCATTCTTCTATTCACTGAATTTTTCTACGATTGTGCTGATGGCCTGCGCATTTTCCTGATTTGCTTTTCCTACATTCTCAAGCTCCTCTGCCGTCTGATTGGTCTGCTCAATCTTATTGACAATTTCACCCACGCCAATCTCATTTTCCGAAGAAGCAGTATGTATCACATCCATCTTTTCGCGAATACTTGTCACAGAGTTTACAAAACCATTTGAGGTTTCCTCGATTTCTCCGATTGCTCCGCGAATCTCCGCCACAGAGGTGCTGTACTCATTCGCAATATCGGCAAAGGACTTAAACTGTTCGGAAACATCACCCTCCATAAAGTTCATGATATCATCAATACAGTTCTGTACATTCTGGATATTCTCATTGATATCCTTACAGATATCCTGAATCTCTTTTGCTGTTGTGGAAGAATTGGAAGCCAGATTTCCGATTTCCTGCGCCACAACCGCAAAGCCTCTTCCGTTTTCTCCCGCTCTTGCCGCTTCAATGGAAGCATTCAAGGAAAGCAGATTGGTCTGATTTGCAATATCAAGAATCTGTTTCGCCATCTCATTGATACGGGTAAGGGATTTCAGGTTCACCATGGCATCTTCCACATGCTTCCGGTTCTTTCCGATTCTTTCTCCTGTTCCCGCCAGTGTGGTATCCGCCATGACACGCATACTCTGCGCTGCTTCCAACAGATTTTCACTCTTCTGTTCACCGGTTTGTACCGTTCTCTCCACTTTTTTAACCAAATCAGACATGATTATGATTTCCGCTACCACTTTTTCAATCGCACTGTTTGTCGTCTCTATGCTGGCCGCAAGTTCTTCTGTTGTAGCCGAGTTATCACTCATTCCCTCAATCAGAGCATGCGATGCATGACCCATTTTCACTGTGGAATCATTCAACACGGCTGTGCAATCTCGAAGTGTGGCGACAATTCCACGGAAAGTCTCATATAATGATTCCAGTGCCGTCGCAATCCGGCCGGCTTCACTACCGGCACCGATAAACGGTTTTAAGTCCTCCGGTGTCTCCAGCTCCAGCTTCTGAAGCTTAACCACAGCTTTTTCCACTACCTTCAGAGGTCTTACACAAAGACTCACGGCAAGGAAGCAAAGAATGGGAATCACGGCATAAACACAAATACAGATCAGACCAAAAGCATTTCTGCTGGCATCTGCTTTTGCAAAAATCTCATTCTTACTGTCACTGACAACCACTGCCCAGTTTCGCTGCGGTATTGCTCTGTACATGGCGACGCTCTTTACGCCGTTTCCATCCACATACTCAAGACTTCCTGTGACCTCGGCAGAATTGCTTCTGATGGATTCTATCACGGAAAGCAACATTGCATCCTCTATGGGTGCTGCCATGAGTGACGCATCTTCATTGAAAATGTGCACTTCCTTCTCCGTGTTAATCATGTAGTTCTTCGCATTTTCCATACCCTCTACATGCAGCCCTTCCAGTACTGACTGCAGGGTTTCCGCAAGCTGAGCACCGCCTACCATACCAAGGATTGTACTGCCGTTGCTATCGTAAACAGGCACGTAAAGTGACAGTACCATTCGTTTGGAAGCGGGGGAAATCAGCATACCCGTATTGTACACATCACCTGCCGCCTTTATGGATTCCTGGAGATTTTTCAGAGAATCTCCCTCACGCATCACCATTCCCACGGCACTTGTATTGGAGTGGGTGACAACATGGGTGTTCCATTCCGAAATGTAAATTCCTTCCCAGCCTTCCAACCCGGCAAAATAGCTTTCCGTGTAAGCCTGCGCTTTCTGTTCCAACGCTGCATTCCCGGGGTTTTTCAGAAATTCTGCCACAACCGGTGCCTTGCTGAAGGAAATCAGCAGCTTTTCTGCCTGATCCACATACTGTTCCACAATTTCCGATTTTGCCGCCAGTGAGGTCGACATGTTATCCATTGCAGATTCCTGCATGGATGAACGCATATTCCGGTTGGACACCAGGAACAGCAAAAGCAGGCAGGCCGCCATTACCAGAGAAATCGTCACTGTGATTACCGTACTCATCTTTCTGTTCTTCATAGTACCTTTTCCTCCTTTATCAGAGTGTTTTCTTCCATAAACCCTCTGAATCATACATTGATATAGAAATACTGAAAATAGATACAATCTGATCGGCTCTCAGTTTTTGTACATTGTGCCGTATATTTCTTTGTTTTCTAGAAAAGTATAGCATATATGAACAAATTTCGCAACAATCTTATGCTTCTCATAAAATATCCCAGGCGTCACCGGCAAGGCCTTCTACCACACTTCCTCCCGCCCAGGGCATCAGCGCAAACCAGGTGCTTGCCAGGCTGCCGTCCTCGTAAGGCTGCACTACCAGTCCCTGACTGTAACAGAACCGCTCGGACATCCAGCCCTTCTCTCCGTAGTCATACTCTCCATCGTAAGTGTTAAAGGTCTGACATCCCCATAATACAGTATCCATCAACCGGCTTTTGACGTAAGAATCCTGTGTCTGTCTGACATAATATAGCATCTCATCCACAATGGTGCTCGACATGGGATGAATGTGCGGGTTTGCGGTAGAGGTAATGCTGCCCCCGCAGCTGGACCAGCCGACACGGCTAAGCGGCGGAACCTGAATCGGTGAATTATAGCAGAATTTAAAGGTAAATTCATAATCCAGCGCTGCTCTCATATGCTTCAGATATTTCTCTTCTTTTGTCACCTGGTGCAAATACCGCACCGCACGGATGTAGGCAAGAATCCCCTCTGAATCTACTGCTTTGTCCGTATCAAGAGGTGTTCCATAGCAAACCACATGTTTCACGTACCGCTCATAATAATGGGCTTCGCTCTTACACAAGCCATTCAGGAAAGAAGTATCCCCCGTCAGCCACGCATAGTAAGCACCTGCCGCAAGGCACCATACGCCGCCGAAGGCATCATATTCCAGTCCGGCTCCTGTCTTTTCCGAGAAAAGGAAGGGATATTCATACTCTGAATTCTTCTCCTGCTCCACCTTTGCAAGAACCGGTCTGACAAAGTTCAGCCACTCCTTATGCGCAATACCTGTCTTTTCTTTTTCAAACTGATAGGCCTTCAATATATAATACATTGCCTGCCCCGTCAGATAGGCACTGTGTCCCGGTGTATGCATCCCGTCAAACCACCAGCCGCGAATACTCCACTTTCCGTCAGACACCGCGTCATAGGGCAGCTTCGAAAACGGATTCCAACAATTTGCCAGTATATTTTCAATACAGGCAAGCGCCTGCCTGCGCATTTTTTCCTGTCCCAGACGGATTCCCGCCATCAACATGGGAACCGCCACGGAAAGCCCGTTCGTCCAGGTAAGGGAACCCAGTTTATTATAAGTATAACTTCCGTCCGCCTGTTGAAAGACAAAACCGGAATACATTTTTTCCTCTTCCAGCCATGCACATCTGCTGATTGCACCGGCTATTTCCGCCACACTCTCTTTCAGGCTGCACCCTTTACGGGGCTTCTGATGGTACTGTGCGTAAACCTGACGGATTGCTTCATGGATTCCCGTTTCATCCTGCGCCGGATAAGAAAAAACATTTACGGTAAACTCCACCGCTTCACCTGCCTGAAGCAGGAAGCAGTTATTGCCCATCTCATCCCGCTCTCTCACCTGATGTGACTGGACAAAAAGCCAGGGAGCATTTTCATAACCAAGTGTATAGCCAACGCTGCAGGTACCGTCCTTTTCTTTACTTCTCAGACTGCAGGTATAGCCGGCATACTGAAAAAACTTCGCATCTTCGGTTTCCTTTTCCCAGACTTTCTTTTTTCCGTCTTTCACGATCCAATAGGATCCGACGGAAAGCCCGGTCACTCTGCCGCAGTCAAAAAGGAGTGCCGTCGGAGCAGAAAGCCGATCACCCCGCACCATCCACCAGGAGGAAGAAGGTCTCTGCAGCACTCCTTCCCGTATTCTCGGATATTCACAGGGAACATTCTGCGGGCAGTCTCCTCTGTTCGTTCCATACATAAAACCCGGCAGAAAAAATGCCGGATTCCTTTTTTCCGCCAGCAGTTCTGTCAAAATCACACCTTCCCAGGGTTGCTCTGCCTGATTCTGAATTCTGATTTTTACCTTGTAGGGCGACTGCGGATTCCCTTCTCCGCCTGTTTGCTCCCACTCCGCACATAAATTCTGTTTCTCCAAAGACAGATAATCCTCATCGTCCTGTTCTTTGCTTCTGGCAGAAAACATAAATTTCATATTATTTATCTCCTGTTATCCGTAAACCGTGCACGGGCACATTCTATTTTCATAGTACCTGCCCGCCACGTTCCCTGCAATGATATTTCCTTTTAACATATTGATAAATTATCTTCTCCGATTGATATATCCTGCAGCAAAATTGATTTTTTATATGTCGTCCTCAGGTTTATTTATACGTACCATAAGTCCCTTCCGTGGAAAGTGTCACTTCCTTCACATTGGTCTTCTTTTTTGAAGTTGCCCGCTTTTTGTTCAGTTCTTCCAGGAAAAGATCCTCATCCAGAGGAAGTGTTACCTCACGTCCCAGCCAGCTTGACAAATGAATCGCATTGGAAAGGGTCAGACCCCTGATGCCCTCTGTGCCTTCAGCCACCAAGGGAGTGCCGAATAAGATGCGATTGACAAACGCCTGCATAACACCCTGATGGTCAGGATTCTTTCCGTCCAGCTCCGGGTCGAAGCTTTCTCCCTTCGGCATGGCAAAGCCTTCGGTCGCAGAGTACATGAATTTCCTTTCATCCTCCATCCGGTAACAGCTTAAAACGCCCTTTTCACACACAAGCCTGCCCTTTGTCAAATCAATTTCAAACCGGTTGGTTCCAGGTGCTTCTCCCGTGGAGGTCACGAAAACACCTGTCGCACCGTTCGGATATTCCAGATACGCCGTCACATCATCTTCCACTTCAATATCATGCCATTTTCCCTCATGGCAATATGCCCTCACCTTTTCCGGCATACCGCAAATCCATTGTAAAAGGTCAAGCTGATGAGGGCACTGGTTGAGCAGAACGCCGCCCCCTTCTCCGTCCCAGGTTCCTCTCCAGTCTCCGGAATTATAATAGTACTGCGTACGGTACCAATCTGTGATAATCCAGTTGACCCGCTTGATTTCTCCCAACGCCCCGCTCTGCACCATCTCATGCATTCTGCGATAGCAGCTGTTTGTCCGTTGGTTAAACATCAGCGCAAATACTCTGTCTGATTTATCCGCGACTTCATTCATTTCTCTGACCTGCTTGGTGTATACGCCCGCCGGTTTTTCGCACAACACATGTAACCCTGCCTGCAGTGCCTTTATGGTAATACCCGGATGCTGATAATGCGGTACCACGACAAAAACTGCATCGCAGCAGCCGGAAGCAATCAATGCTTCGTCACTCTCAAAGATGCGGACAGAGGACGGCAGCGCTTCCTTCGCCCACTCTCTCCTGCTCTCCTTGACATCTGCCACAGCCACAAGCTCTGCATTCTCGACAGCCCCGCTTAGAAGCGTCCTGCTGTGGGCGCTTCCCATATTTCCTATTCCGACTACTCCGATTCTGACCTTTTCCATATCTGTTTTCCTTTCCCTCTGTTCATGAATGTTCTCACTATGCATGTACTGTGTGAAGTTTGAAATCACTTAGCCCAGCGCTAGACTTAGAACTTCTTAGGGAGCACCCATTGGTGCGAACCTTAGAAGTTCTTCTCACGCTTTTACCAGCGTACACTCCAACGCCCAGAATACTCTCCCGTCATCTCTTCCCGCACAACCTTCCTCTCGGGTATCTGCTCCTCGCTCTGTTTCCTTCTTAAGGATGTCAGAAACTCCTGCTCATCCATCGGCAGCGTAACCCAGCCATCCCTCCAGGAGGACAGATACGCCGCATTGGAAATCGTCAGTCCGTAAATTCCTTCCGTCCCCGGTGCAATCAGCTCTTCCCCATACAACACAGCATTGGTAAAATTCTGCAGAATTCCCAGATGTCCGGTGTCTGCCTCTTCCTGCCGGAATTCCGATATTTCAAATTCCTCCTTCGGCATTCCTTCCGTGGACATAAAACAGATTGCTCTCTCGTCCCTCTTCAAAAGATACAGCTTTAACACGCCGTTTTCTATCACAGCCTTCCCTTTGGTGCCGCTGATTTCAAGACGGTTGGTTCCCGGATATTCTCCCGTGGAAGAAATAAAGACTGCCGTGGCACCGGATTCATATTCTGCATAGATGGTCACATCATCTTCCACGGAAATGTGATGATAATGACCCGTCAGGCAGAAAGCTCTCACCCGCTTCGGCATTCCCATAATCCACTGCCAGATATCCAGATTATGCGGACACTGGTTAATCAGGACGCCGCCTCCCTCCCCGTTCCAGGTGGCTCTCCAATCGCCCGAATCGTAATAAGCCTGCGTGCGGTACCAGTTGTTGATCATCCAAACAAAACGCTTGATTTCTCCCAGGGCACCACTCTTCACCAGTTCCCGTAGTTTCCCGTATAGCGGGTTTGTTCTCTGATTGTACATAATCCCAAAGGTTTTCCCGCTCTCCAGGGCTGCACGGTTCATTTCTCTGACACTTGCCGCATCAATCCCTGCCGGTTTTTCCGTCAGCACGGAAAGCCCCCGTTCAAAAGCCTCCACGGCTATCACCGGATGCAGCTTGTGCGGTGTGGCAATGAGGATGGCATCCACTTCTTTACCGGTCAGAAGCTGTCTGTAATCTTTATACAGAAGCACTCTGCCGCCAAACCGCTCGTGTGCCCACTGAAGCCTTTCCTCATTGCTATCACAGACCGCTGTCAGGACAGCTCCTTCCACTTTGTTCTCAAAAATCTGTACCGCATGTGCACTCCCCATATTGCCGATTCCGATAACCCCCATACGCAGAATGTTCATCTTATAACCATGCCTTTCTCACAACCTGCGAACTCACTGATAGTTCCCCAGCGTGATTTTTTCCTCTTCAAAATTTTCCACAGATGTTGTCTTTTCGTAGAAATGAACGGCATTTTTCAAAATACCTTCAAAGGTATAACCCGGGTCTTCCTTTTGTATCGGAAGCATTACCTTCTGTCCGCTGAAACCGGATAAATATATTGCTGTGATAACTTCCACGGTTCTCTTTCCATCCACACCTGTAATCAGAGGTCTTCCGCCGGTTTCCAGGGCTGTCAGCACATCATCTATCTCCCCTGTATGACCCTCATAAACCAGATCCGGAATCTCACGATAATACGTTTCAAGTTTTTCTATCAGCTCAGCATTTCCCTCCGGTTTCGGGAAGCCGTTCCCCTGGCTGACTTCTGCCTTCACCTCCCAGGGAGCTGAAATTCTGGCATCCGCGCACTGCAAGGTAATCCCCTGTTCTTCCCCGTGGTGTACCACGGAACTGGTAATCTGTGCCAGACTGCCGTCCTCATAGCGAAGACAGGCGAGAGACAAATCCTCCACCTCCGCGTTATCGTGCATGACATTTGTCAGCAAAGCCATAACCTCCTTCGGCAGTCTGCCTTCCAACCAGTTCAGCATATCAATATGATGGACGGCATGATTCAGGGTAGGACCGCCGCCTTCCTTTTCCCAGGTGCCTCTCCACCAGAGATCATAATAGCAGTGTCCTCTCCACCAGGCGGATTCCACCTGGGCAAGACAGATTTTTCCGGCAAGCCCGCTGTCTGCTGTCTTTTTCAATTTATAGATGGAATTCCGGAAACGGTTCTGTGCGATGCAGGCCATGGTCACATGGTTTCTCTCTTCCG
The DNA here is from genome assembly GCA_945913255.1 of uncultured Lachnospiraceae bacterium. GTDB lineage: Bacteria > Bacillota > Clostridia > Lachnospirales > Lachnospiraceae > Acetatifactor. Next base: position 57,127 of record CAMEDC010000010.1, on the reverse strand, counting down.
CTTCCAGCATTTCGTCGCATTCCGCTAGACAGGTCGCCATGGGCTTTTCCACTACCACGTTGCAGCCGGCATTCATGCTGTTTACCGCAATTTCACAATGTACATAGGGCGGCGTACAAACATGAACCAGATCAATGTTTACTCCGGAAGCCAGCATGGCTCTATGATCATTAAAAACTTCACAATCCAGTCCGTACTTCTTCTTCATTGCTTCGGCTTTCTCCGGATAAATATCGCAAAGTGCCACAACTTTACATCTTTCCGGGAAGGTCAAAAGCCCCTCCATATGCATATGGGCGATATTTCCCGTACCCACTATCGCTACTCGAATCATCTCTTTGAACTCCTCCGATTTAATAATAAATTATGTTTCTCTATTATCTCTCGCAGATTTTCTCTGCTGCATTCCTGATGTCTTCTCTTTTATTTCACTTTCACTGCCTGCATTTCGGCACGCACACAAAGCTCCGCTGCCTTAAAGGCATGTTCCTGGGTCATGGCATTTTCCGTCCGGTTGATGCAGTCTAAAATCAGCTGTCCGAAGAAGGGATATCCTACTTTTCCGGACACCTCAAAATGCTGCTCTCCATCCTGATTTACAAGGAAAACATGGTTGGAGGTACCGTCTCCGGTTCCCACATTGACATACTTTCTAAGTTCAATATACCCCTTAGTTCCCAGGATAAATGTTCGACCGTCTCCCCAGGTGGAAAGTCCATCCGGTGTAAACCAGTCTACTCTGAAATGCTGGGTCGTACCGTTATCGCCTACCAGCATGGCATCCCCGAAGTCCTCCAGTTCCGGATATTCCGGATGGTCGTAATTTCCCACTTCACTGTACTGAACCTTTGCATCCTTCACACCACAGTAAAACAAGAACTGCTCAATCTGATGACTTCCGATGTCACAGAGAATTCCGCCGTATTTTTCCTTTTCATAGAACCAGTCCGGCCTTCCCTTGGGATTGCCGATTCTGTGAGGACCAAAACCGTCGATATGAATCGGGGTACCGATGGCACCCTCCGCAATGAGCTGCCCGGCAAATACAGCAGCTTCCACATGAATCCGCTCGCTGTAATATACCATATACTTTTTTCCCGTCTTCTTTACCATCTCCTTTGCTGCCTCAAGCTGCTCCAGGGTGGTAAGAGGTGCCTTGTCCGTAAAATAATCCTTTCCCGCTGCCATCACCCGAAGACCCAGCGCACATCTTTCACTGGTCACCGCTGCTCCGCACACCAGCTTTACCTCCGGATCCTGCAGAATTTCTTCCTCGCTTGCCGCATCCTTTGCCTCCGGAAAAGCTTTGATGAACTGTTCCACTCTTTCAGGATTCTTATCATAAACCCATTTCACACTGGCACCCGCCTCGGTCAGTCCGTTACACATGCCGTAGATATGACCGTGATCCAGTGCAATCGCAGCAATATAAAAGGTACCGGGCTCAACCACCGGTGCCGGCTTTCCTTTCGGTGCATAATTCATTCCATCCTTTTTCTGTTCCATTTTTGCCATCCCTTTCTGCCAAAACAGGCTCCCCGGTAACAGGGAGCCTGTTCACGCTTTCACGTTAATGATTTACTTTCCGGTAAAATATGCCGTACGCTCTTCAATAATGGTCTTAGCACCTGCATCTTCCAGTGCGCTTACATATTCGTCAAATGTTGCATCAAACTCACTTGTAGGGCAGGTAATGCATTTAACCTGGTATTCATCCTTCACCAGATTGAGGTCTGTAAGCAGCTCAGGTGTAGAAGGAGAAGTGTAGGTTGAGTCATGATTGATAATTCCGGTCAATGCATTCTCGTAGTTAGCAATCACGTGATCTTCATAGCCGGGTGCTTCCTTGGAAGTACATGCATTGAAATCATCTACCGTTGCAAAGTAACCCTGGTTACCGGTTAAGAACAGGTCAGCACGAATCCAGTCCTTATCGGTTGAGTTGTAGGAAGCATCCTTAACTACAGGTACACCGTTTGCATCATATTCAAAATGCTCTCCCTCGAAGCCATGGTAGATTGCAAATCCACCGTCCTGAGAACACATCCAGTCAAGGTAAGTCATACATGCCTCCACCTTTTCCTCTGATGCTGTCTTGGGGCAGAAGCAAATCAGTCCGCCTGATGCATATGCAGCACTGTACTGCTTGCCGTCATAGATGTTCTTCAAAGGAGGTACGGAGATAATGTCTGCGGAAGCAACATTCTCCTGCAGAGTCTTTAACAGGGAGCCTCTCAAAACGTCAACACTGCCGTTAACGGAATATGCAAAGGAAGCAGCTGCACCGGTTACGATATAGCTCTTAAAGTTATCCTCAGCCATGGTGTAGTATTCCTGATTCAGAAGGCCGTTGTTGTACATCTTGTTCATGAATCGATAGTACTCTCTCATACCTTCATCATAGTAATCCTGGAAAGCATCCTCTGTGCCTGCAATCTGAACAGCAACAGGATCGCCTGCAATCTTGGAATGAGCCATTCTCAGGTTCCATGCATTCCAAACGATAGAGCCGATTACATCGTTTCTGCCGTCCGGATTATTTTTCACCATCTGCTCAACTACATCATAATACTCATCGGGCGTAGTGGGAATAGCAAGACCCAATGCATCCAGCCAGTCTTTTCTGATAAACAGATTGTCCTTAGCTGTTGTAGCACGCTTTGCAACGATTCCGTACAATCTGCTGTCAGCGTTTCTTCCGATGTTGATAACATCCTCACCCAGATAAGCCTTCATATTCTGTGCCTGATCCTCACCGTCAATGAACTCGGTCAAATCCCAGGTACCGCCCTGATTGAAATACTCCTCCGCATAGGAATATGTATAGGTGATGGTAATGTCGGGAGCAGTCTGTGATGCTACCATAGCCTGCATCTTTGTGACCTCATCCCATCTGGGAACCGGAACATATTCTACATTGATGCCGACTTTCTTCATCTGTTCCTGCGCATACTTTGTCCACTTGTTGTCGGTAATGGTGGAGCCGTCGGGCGCATTGCTTCTGTCAAACAGTTCAACAGTAATGGTTACATCATCAAACACCTTGGAGCCGTAGGTTGTCTGATACTTACTTGCTGTTGCTGTCTCAGCACCGCCCTGTTCAGCAGTTGCGGACTGTGCCGGTTTGCTCTCTTTTGCGGGGGTGTCAGCGGATGTGTTTGTCTCAGCTTCCCCGCCGCATCCTGTCAATGACGCTACAACCATCGCCATTGCCAGTAAACATGAAATACCTTTCTTCTTCATAAATCTTCCTTCCTTTCTTTTTTATGTGAATACCTTCCGGTAATTCATCATCCTTTTACAGATCCAATCATTACGCCCTTGACAAAATACTTCTGCAGCCAGGGATATACCACCAGAATCGGGATTGTGGAGACTGCAACCGTTGCCATCTTCAGGGACTGGGTCATAACCTGTGTTCCCATTCCCTCCAGGTTGGCACTGGAGTTATTCAACTCCTCACCGAACAAGAGACTTCTCAGTCGAAGCTGTAAGGTATATTTGTCCGGATTCTGAATATAGAGCAGTGCATCAAAATAGGTGTTCCAATAACCAACCGCATAGAAGAGTCCCATCGTTGCGATAATCGGCAGTGACAGAGGCAATACAATTTTTATCAGTACCTGAACATAAGATGCGCCGTCAATTCGTGCTGCCTCCTCCAGGCTCTCCGGCAGGTTTCTAAAAAATGTTCTCATAACGATGAAGTTGAACACATTCACTGACTGCGGAATAAACAGGGAACCAAGCGTATCATACAGACCCACACCCTTCACCACCAGGAAGGTCGGAATCATACCGCCTCCGAAGTACATGGTAAAGAGAATCATTCCCGTTAAAAACGTTCTCCCCGGAAGATCCTGCCTTGACAAAGCGTATGCAGCGCATGTCGTAAGCACAAGGCTTAATGCCGTACCGACAACCGTAACAAAGACGGTTGTTCTCATGGAATTCCAAATCTGTGTTTTCCCCAAAATCTGTTTGTAGGCTTCGAGACTGAAATCAATCGGATAAAAATTGACGCGTCCGGAAAGAACCGCATTGTAGCCGCTCAGGGAATAGGCAATTACATTGAGGAACGGATAGAGACAAACAAATGCCAAAAGCGTGATTAACGCATAATTTATCACCTGTCCGACCGTTATTTTCTTCTTTTTTTTCAGCGTTGCTGCCATCTGCCTGCCCTCCTATATAATTCCGTCTTCGCCGATTGCCTTTGCGAACTTATCGGCAGCCAGCAGAATAATGATATTGATCACCGACTGGAACAGGCCAATCGCCGTAGAGTCACTGTACTTTGCTCTCTCGATACCGAGACGATATGTATAGGTACTGATAACCTCCGAAACGCCCATAACCTTACTGTTGCCCAAAAGCAGAGGTGCATCCAGACCGATGGTCATCATCTTGGAAATCTGCAGGATCAGCATGGTTACAATCACCGACTTAATGGAAGGCAGTGTGATGTAAATCAACCTCTGGAACTTCGTTGCGCCATCCAGATAAGCCGCTTCATACAAAGATTCATCCACGCCGGTCAATGCCGCCAGATAAATAATGGTACCCCATCCGATTTCCTTCCAGACATTACACAATACGTAGGTAAATATCCACCAGCCGTTGCTGCTCAAGAACGGAATTGAATCAATGCCGATTGAATTCAGAAGATGATTGATGGTACCTCCCTGCAAAGAAAAAAGGTTAGTGGCAATTCCTGCTACCACCACCCAGGAAATAAAGTGAGGCAGGTAAAGAATAGACTGCGTAACCTTTTTGAATTTTGCACTTGCCACTTCATTGAGCATTAAGGATACGATAATCGTCAGCGGAAAGCTCACCAGTAAAGTTGTCACGTTCAGGAGCAGCGTGTTTTTTATTGCCTCCCAGAAGTTCTTGTTCGTCATGATTTTTTTGAAAACTTCCAGTCCGCACCACGGGCTTGCCAGAACCCCTTTAAAAACATTGTAATCCTTAAATGCAATGGTGATACCGTACATGGGTACATATTTGAAAACAATATAGTAAACTATCACCGGTAACAGCATCAAATAGAGCCACTTATACGCCCATACCTTTGCAAGCTTTTGCCGAAATGGTTTTTTTGCAATATAAGGGCTTTGAGTTTTCGTCCTGCTTCGCATCCTCTTTATACCTCTCATTCAACTTATTGTCTAAAAAGATAGGTTTTACTGACTTCTATTAAACAATATCACATCTTTCTTCGTGCCAAATACACAATTAGTGACTTTTTCTTTGCGAAATCCGTCTTATTGTATATTCACACAAAAAAATACCACCGGAAGTGGTGGCATTTTTACTTGTTCTGATTTCTAACCTGGTATTTTTTTGGCGAAATGCTCATGTATTGCTGAAATGTTCTTGAAAAATTGGAATAATTGTTAAAACCCGTCAAAAAACAAACATCGCAGGGACTTATCCCCTGTTGTAAATATTGCTGTGCCAGCGTAAGTCTTTTGGCAATAATATACTGTTGTAAGGATATTCCCATTGTACGCCTAAAGCAACGGCTGATATAGGTACCACTGTATTGCAACTGCTTTTCCAAAACTGCCAGCGATAATTCCTCCGTCAAATGTTGTTCAATATAAGCAAAGGTATCCGATACCAATTGGGGCATCGTACCAACACAGTTTTGCGGTACATGTATATCCATACAGCGGTTCGCCAAAACCAGAATCTGTGCCAGCAGAGAATAAGAAAAAACGTCCGAACCGAAATTCTTGTTCTCCAAGCTTTCCTGTAATTCTTTGGCTTTCGTAAAAAAACTCTGTATCATCTCCTCTTCAACGTGAAAAAAATGTAGTTTGCCGGAAGTACCTTTCTGAAAACATCTTCCAAGATTAGTTGCTTCACTGGAGATTCTCTGCAACACCGTTTCCCTGAAGTTTATAACCACTCTGTCGTAAACATCAGGGCTAATTAACCGGACATGATGAAAATCGTAGGGTTTTATACAAAAGCAATCCCCTCTCTCCAATATTTTGCTCTCCCCTTCCGTATAAAATTCCACTTCACCTCCCAGAAAAAGCAGCATTTCATACCCATCGTGGCTATGTAAAATCGGTTTCCTGATAATAGGAGAACTGATATTTCTGCACCCACATTCCAAATCCCTGTCAAGCATTATAAAATTCTTAGTATATGCATCCATGAATCAATCTGCCCTCCTTCATCGTAAATATACCATATAGGATACTGTCGGCTATATACGATAATCCATCTGATATTTCTTCGGTGATTTTCCCACCTGTTTGGAAAAGGTTCTGGAATAATTGGAGTAATTATTAAAGCCGGTCATATAGCATACATCACAGGGCGCGTAACCTTCCCGGAGCAGTTTGCAGGACAATGTGACCTTTTTTGCAATGATAAACTGCTGCAATGTAATCCCCGTAATTCTTTTAAAGCAACGGCTGATATACGTCCCATTGTAGTGCAGCTCTTCCTCCAGCCTGCTTAGGTTTATCTCCTCCCACAGATGATTTTCAATATACTGGAAGGTTTCCGTCACAAGTTTTGGCATAATCTCCGTATGCTTCATCATCGCGCTTTGTGTAAAATGACTGTTCAGTTGCACCATAATCAACTTGAAAAAAGCATCCGCCACCAGGTCATCTCCCGGCCGTTTTCCTTTCAATGCTTCCTGAAGCGCCTTCGCATACCCAACTACTTTCTCGATTTCTTTCTCTGAAAAATGTGCCACATTCAGCGAGGCTGCCGGGTTTCTCTGCAGACAGATTCCCAGGTCTGTCCTGTCACTGGATGCCCTCTCCAGCACAGGTTCCTTCACATTGATTAGAACGCGGTTATATTCGTCATGGGTCAATAGCTCACCCCTGTGAAAATCCAACTCATGTATACAGATTAAATCACCCCGTTCTAACCTGACACCGCCAAACTCCGTATAAAAATTCAGCTTTCCGGACAAAACCAATAAAATCTCATGTCCGTCATGATTGTGCAGCACCATGGAAGGATCTATCGCATGCTGAATGGTCTTATACTCACATGAGAGTTCCGATTCCAGGGCAGTAAATTTCCTTCCCTCTTCCCACGCTATCCCCATATTACCCTTTCCGACAATATTATGCCTTCGTCCGTCTTCGGTTTACAGAACCGTAACTACTCAGAGACCATTCGTAAAATCGCCTCTTCGAGGCTTTCCTTTTGTCAGGAACCTTTGGTTTCTTTGCATGGCCTTGAATAGTTATCACCAGATTCTGTAATTTCCGCTCAGCGCCAGAAGTGCAAACAGATACAGGCAGTTATCGTAATACCTTCTGTCCCCCTTACGAAGCGGCTGGTTCCAGAACCAGTCTACCCAGTGGGCTGCCACACTCCAGTCACTTTCCGGATTATCCGCGCCGTTTCTTTCCACAGCCAATGCACCCTGTGCCGTCGTTGCCAGCAGTCCCACCGGATGCAGCACCGTCTGTTCCGTCGGAGTGCCGTCCACGTCAAATACGCATCTTGCAGCCTCCAAATCCGTATGTAAAAACCGCATCAGGCGAAGCGGCGCCGCGTATTGTCCCTCATCGACACCGAACCATTCACAGTCCAGTCCGATATTGGCGGCTGTTCTGTAGGCATCACTGAAAAACTGATTGTGTTTTCCTCCCCAGGGCAATTCCTTGTCCATGGGAGAACCGTCAAATTCGCCGTATTCCGGATTCATTCCGGTAACCGGATGGCAGGCTTTCGCCAGATACTTTCTGCTGGCATCTGCCGCCTGCTTCCAGAACTCTCTGTCCTCCTCATATGCCCAGAGGGCAAACAGCTCATAAAAGTGAGGCAAATGATAGGAAGGGTCTGTAAAGGGACATCCCGGCACAAAAAGAATCTGTTTGTTTTCCCGGTTCCACATGGGCTGTCCGACCCTGCCGTTTTCTCCCTTGTGGATGCAGGCTCTCAGGATATCCTTCGCCTCTCTGGAATACTCAAAAATGCCTTCACCGTCTCCCCATCTGTTGGAAGCGAAAAACAGCGCCATGGCAAAATACTCTTCTCCGTCCGGAGCGGGACCGTAGGCATTTTTCTCTCCATTCGTCTTACAGGACCAGGCGAAATACCCTTCATTTTCCCCTTCTGACATCCACATATAGGTTTTTGCCCATTTCCAGATGCGGTCGAATTCCTTTTTCATATCCAGCTGGACACACATCATCATACCGTAGGACATTCCCTCCGTCCTGGCATCATGGTTGCCGGTGTCCTCCAGATATGCCATGTCCTCTCCCACCTCATGGTAAATTCTTTCGTCCTCACTCCCGTAGAAGAAAACTCTGACCGCATCCGCGATTTTCTGCTCAATTTCTTCCTGGGTCTTTCCGATTTCCGCAAAGAGATTGCGGTATTTACCTGTTGTAAAAGCTTTCATTTTGCTCTCCTGTTCCGCAGCCTCGGCTACTGCTTATTTGATGTGATGTAGATACTTCCTACGATATACATTACATCAAAGCGAAGCATTTTCCAATGATTTTTGCTGGAATGTAATTGATATATGCTACGAAAGCTCATTCAGGAATTGCGGTCGTGGCTCCACCCATTCTAACCGCCTTTTCAATATGTCATTTTACGCAATTGCATGTCGCCTTCACTTTGTGTTATACTTTTACAGACGAAAGTTGTATCACATAATTCTACCTTACATAAGTCTTTAAGCAGTATACGGGACAAACCTATTACGATTATCTGAATATGCTCCGCATACAGGCATCCGAATCCCTATTGAAGGATACGGATGCTTCCATGAAACGCATCGCGCTATCCTGCGGCTATTCCAGTATATCCACCTTTGACCGCACTTTCCGAAAGTTCAAAGGATGCTCTCCTTCGGATTTCCGAAAATTTTATGGACACGGTATGTAACCGTGTCCATAATTTTATTCCTTTATAGCGCCCTATGTCACTCCTTTTACAAAATATTTCTGCATAAAAGGATATACCACAAGGATCGGAACTTTGGTTTGTATTCGAAGCAAAAGAAACAAATCATTGCTACTGCCTAACGTCAATCAATACTGATTTGTACTTTATCCATATTATCTGCAGACACAGTCAGGATGGTTTTTCCTTCTTCGTATCCGCTGCGGATGATAGCTGTCGCATGACCTCGGAAGCTGACCGTCTGATTGTCGGTGTAGTTTTCCTCCGTCACAGGATTTCCGGTGCCAAAGCCTGCCAGGTAACCGCTTCCCTCCACCGTTGCTGTCAGTGAAACCGACGCATCCGTGACAAGCTTGTCATCCTCATCCAGAATATCGATGTTTACATATACGAGATCGTGTCCATCTGCTCTCATAGCAGGCTTTTCGGGTTGTATACGCAATTTCGCAGGTTCCTTTGAGGTTTCAAGAATATCCCGGCTCACCTCTCTGCCATCCTCATAGCTGACTGCTTCCAGCTTTCCGGGCACATAAACCGTGTCAAAGCGAACCGAGTTTGGCAGCTTTCCATCCTTTGCAACCGCTTTTCTTTCAACTGTCTGTCCATTTACCAGTATCTCTACCTCGTCTGCTCTCGAGAAAACAACAAGCTGAATCTGTTTATTCTCATATCCTGCATAGTTCCAACAAGGAGTGACATCCGGAAAGCCCCACATACTCATAAGCTCCACTTTACCAAAGTGCTTCGGATGTAAGGTGTACAGATAGGTTTTCTCGCTGCCCCAAACGACGCTCCGATAAGCACCCTGCGCAAGCATACGACCTGTGATATCATAATCCGCATCGTTTGCACATCTCCAAGGGTAGGGAGAGGTTGTCGACGGCATGATCGCCCATGGACCTTTCTCCACAAGCGGGTCATCTTTGTCGACATATACGGCCTTGCCGATTCCCGCTTCCCCGATATAATCCCATGCTGTCCATGTAAAATCACCAATCACATATGGTAGTGCCTCCACCATCGGCCAGCGGAAGCCGATTTCCTGTGGAAAATTCTCTGAGCCGAGAATCACCCGCTCAGGGAAGAGATTATGGTCATTCTCATACAGGTCTTCCATGTAGTTATAGCCTACGATATCTAATCCATTGGTAAAAGGCTCGGTGTATCTCTCCCACAAAGTAGCGGTGTCTTCCTGCTTGGCATTCTGACTTAAATCCTGTCCCTTCGCCATCTTATCATCGAGTCCGCTCCATAAAGAACAGATTCCATTGCTGATCGGTCTCGTTGCATCCAACGCACGTATGGTTTCCGCAAGCTTTGTTGCAAGCGTGTACCCATTGTTTAATCCTCCGCGCTCCGGAATTTCATTTCCGGTAGACCACATGATAACAGAGGGGTGAACACGGTCTCTTTTCACATAAGCTGTCAGATCCTGCTGCCAATGGCTTGCAAAATACTGGCTGTAATCACCCGCTCTTTTAGCCATGCCCCATGCGTCAAAAGCCTCATCAAAAATATACATTCCCAGTCTGTCACATGCCTCAACCAATGCAGCAGACAGTGGATTATGAGCGGTTCGAATCGCATTGAAACCAAGCTCTTTTAGTTTTTTTACTTTTCTTGCTTCGCTTTCATATAAGGATACGGCACCAAGCAGTCCATTATCGTGATGAAGACAACCGCCCTTCAGCTTCTCGGTCTTTCCGTTAATGCGAAGTCCTCTGACTGCATCTGCTGTGATTGTGCGAATACCAAACAGCACGGTCTCTTCATCTACCGTATTTTTCTCATTTTTCTCGAGGTGTGTGCGGAAGATTCCGATATCCTGCACGGTAACCTTTACGGTATAAAGGTTGGGCGCATCAATGCTCCAAAGCTTCGGATGCTCCAGATGAAACGCAAGTCTGGCTGTCTCCTGCTTATTTCGGTTTACCTGAACCACTCTTTTGGTTTTAGTCACAGGCTCACAGCTGCCCTTTTCTGACAAGGAAACCGTCACTTCTGCCAGACGGTTTTGCCCGGTATGGTTGCAAAAATCAATCTGCGCCTCTAAGAAAGCAATGTCATCGCTCACTTCCTTCGTGTAGACGTAGACTCCATCTGTCGCGATATGTACTCGTGGGCTATGACACAGTGCCACAGAGCGAAACAGTCCGGATCCGGTATACCATCTGGAGCTTGGCTGTACTCCGGTGTTCACATTGATGGTAATCCGATTCTCCTCACCAAAGGTGACATAGTCCGTTATATCCACATAAAATGGAGAATATCCATAGTGATGCTCTCCTACTTTGCATCCGTTTACATCGATGGACGCATGCATCATAACCCCGTCAAACTGCAGTCCGATGCACTCTTCTTTCCACTCCATTGGAATGCTGACATTCCTGGTGTAGTTGCATACATCACCGGAAAAATACCCGGAATCCATCTGTGCTGCTGCCTCAGGAGAAACCTTTGTGCTGATCATCCCATCATGCGGCAAATTCACAACAATTCCCGGATCTGACTCTAACATGCCGATTGAATCTAGCATCCCTCTTCGAAATACCCATTTTTCATCTAAATTTATGTGCTGCATCTTCGTTACCTCCGTAGTGGTCAATTTTTATCGGAAAACAGGGTACACTAGATTACCACACCCTTCTGTAGCATCACATTTGCATACAATGCGCCCTCTCCGGTTGCCACGATGGCATATGCTTTCTTCGCTTCTTCATAAAACGCGAACCGCTCAATCTGACCGATTGCTCCGGCGCCTCTCTCATCCGCTGCGCTGACGATTTTTTCATAATCTGCCCAGATTGGGGTCTCCACCTTGTCACCCGGCATCACCTGCATCAGGCTGACAGGCTTTTCCACATAGGTATCCAGCGGAAAAACCTGCAAAATTGCTTCCAAAATGTCACAGGTGCCGTGTCCGTCCATCCGTATGACCTTAGCATTTTTCCCCATGGATTCCGCCGGAAAGTTTCCGTCGGCAATCACGATTCTGTCGCTGTGACCCATCTCACACAACACCTTCAACAATTCGGGGGATAAAATTTTCGGTATTCCTTTTAACATTTCGTCATCTCCTTCTCTGCCTACAATTTCTTTTTTCTGAAAATCCGACCTATATGCCACATTGGCAAACCGGTACATAATCGTACATAAGCTCAGTCAATCCTTATCTTAAATACAATCGGTTTTTCACTTCTGACTTTCGTTTCCAGATGCAGACCTTCCGCGTCTCTGCTCCAGTCCGGCTTCTGCTCACTTCCAAGTACCTCTACTTCACGAATGATTCCATGGAAATTTGCCTGTCTGGAGGCATCCTGCTCTCCCAGGGAAGTGATACAGTATTTTCCGTCTTCACTGCCATTTAGAGCTGTGGCATAAAGATAACCGCCTGCCGTGGTAAACCGGAAGTCCCGGCTTGTAAAATTCTTTTTGATGCCGTCGGAGAACTGGCCTTCCACAACCTGTGTAGGACCTTCGCCGTATTTTCTCCACACCTTTGTATCATAAATAGCTTCTCCGTTTACCTTCATCCACTCACCGATTTCCAAAAGTATCTTTCGATCCTCCTCCGAAATGGTTCCGTCCGATTTGGGACCGATGTTTAAAAGCAGGCATCCGTTTTTGCTGACAATGTCCACCAAATCGCAGATAATATCCTTCGCCGGGCGGAAATCATTGTTCTCCGTGTAACACCAGGAATTCAGCGCCACTGCTGTGTCCGTCTGCCAGAAATAAGGCTTTATATCGGCAAATTGTCCCCTTTCCACATCCGGCACCGCAGCTCCGAACAAGAAGGCATCATGCTTGTAGTTAATTACCGCATCACTTCCCCACTCTGCCGCGCGGTTATAGTAATATGCCGCAAATTTTTTCAGGTAGGGTTTCACGGCACTGTGCTGTATCCACCAGTCGAAATAAACAATCTTCGGATGGTATCTGTCCACGATTTCACAGGTGCGCACCAGCCAGTCCTGCAGATACTCCTCTGTGGGTACCGGCTCGCTGTACAAATCCTGATGATTTGCCTCCGGCATGGCAGGCCAGTAGAAATCGCCTCTCACCAGCGGCTCTTTGATATCACTATCAAAATCCTTTCCATGTCCCATGAAAAACCAGTGCTCCACCCGGTGGGAGGAAGCGCCTGTTTCCATTCCTCTTTCACGGCAGCTTTTCGACAATTCTCCCAGCACATCACGCTTAGGTCCCATCTCATATGCATTCCAATGAGAAATCTCACTGCGATACATCTGGAAACCGTCATGATGCTCTGCCACCGGAACCACATATTTTGCTCCTGCTTCTTTGAACAAATCCGCCCACTCATCCGGATTGAATTTGTCCGCGGTAAACATAGGGATAAAATCCTTATACCCAAACTCCGTATGCTTCCCGTAAGTCTCAATATGATGTTTGTATTCTGCAGAATCCTTTATGTACATGTTCCGGGAATACCACTCACTTCCGAAAGCCGGCACACTGTAAATACCCCAGTGAATGAAAATACCGAATTTTGCCCTGCGGTACCATTCCGGTACCTGATATGCAGACAATGACTCCCAGGTATCCTTATAAGGACCTTCTGCGATTACTTTGTCAATCGTTTCCAGATACGGTATCATATTATACATTTTGATAACCCCCTCCTTCTCTGATTTCATTTCCTCCGGTCTCTTTTCTTGCAACGTAACATTTCAACCCTCCCATTCATTAAAGCGTCTGCTCCGCATCCGACGCCGCGTTGCGGCTCATCTTTTATTTCATGTGAGGGCGCTCCGCTCATGACATAACAACCGGATAATGCTTTGTGTGCAAGCACCCACGCATTACTCTGTTGTCATGTCATGGCTGAACTGTTACCTTCCAGGTTCCTCTGCCGCCGTCGACATCCCATAAATCTTCCCAGCCGCCTGCGCCTTCCCACAGGAACACCTGCCCTTTGATCAGACGGCAGTTGCGGTCTTCCCTGCGAATCGCCTCCATCTCCTCTGCGGTCAAAGGGTCCTCCAGCGTACAGCTTAAGTTTGACTGATACTGCGGCTCCTTTACAGAAAATGGAATCGGCACCTGTCCTCTTTGTACTGCCCATTTCAGGCAGACAACTGCAGGATGAATGCCATGTGCTTCTGCAGCCGCCTGTACAGCAGGCAGCTCACAGTCAGCCACATCCTCTGCCGTTCTGTCACGTTCCGGTCTGGACGGCGAACCGATGGGGCAATAGCCGATGGGCAGGATGGAATGCTCTAAGGCATACTCAAAAAGCTCCGGCTGCTGGAAGGAAGGATGCAGCTCCATCTCCAGGGCTGCGGGCTGTATTCTGCACAGTGGCAACACTGCTTCCATCTTGGCAACTGTCATATTGCTCATACCGATATAGCGCACCAGTCCTTTATCCACCAGCTCCTCACACTGTCTCCAGACCGCCATAAATTCTTCCGGGTCAAAGGGTTTGGAATCGGGATTCCTCGAATCCCCGCTGCAGCCGGGCGCATGATAATTGGGGAAAGGCCAGTGTACAAAGAACAAATCTATGTAATCCAGTTTCAAATCTGCAAGACTCTTTTTGCAGGATTCCATTACCTTACCTTCCCCGTGCATGTCATTCCATACCTTGGAGGTAATGAACAATTCCTTTCTCAGAGCGATGCCTTCTCTCATCACTCTCTGCAGCACATCCCCGATCTGCGCTTCATTCTGATAGACGGCTGCACAGTCAATCAGACGATAGCCGTAGCGGATGGCTCCGTATACTGCTTCAGATACCTGATCAGCATTGTATTTATCCGAGCCGAAGGTTCCCAGCCCCATACAGGGAATCTCCTCCCCTGTATAAAGCTTTCTTTGGGGAATAAGGGTTGTATCGATTCTGTCAGCCATACTTTCCTCCTGTTAGTTCTGGTCGCCGAATACTACTGCTACCTTGCCGCACTGGCCACCCGCCATCAGACGGTAAGCTTCATCTGCCTGCTCCACGGAAAATTCATGGGTGATTAAATCCTCAGGATGGATTCCCCAGCGCACAAGACGTTCCACCAGTTCTTCCATTCTCCAAAGAGAAGTAACCCAGGAACCGTAAATGGTCTTCTGTCCGTGAATGATGTCCGGGCTGGGATTGAAGGTACAGGTACCACCCTCACCGACAAATGCAATTTTACCCCATTCTCTGGTTGCACGGATGGCAAGCTGTCTGCCCGCATCGTTTGCGCTGGCATCGATGGCTCTTTCCACGCCCTTGCCTCCGGTCACCGCGAGGATTTCGTCAAGTGTATTCTCGCCGGGCTTAAAAACATAATCCACCAGTCCCAGCTTCTTTGCCAGGTCGATTCGATAGTCGTTCATTTCCACGCCAATCAGTCTGTTTGCGCCCATGCATTTTGCCAGCATCAGCGCTGCCAATCCCACAGGTCCCAGACCTGTTACCAGCACAGCATCATTTCCACAGATTCCGATTTTCTCAATAGCCTCGTAAACAGTTCCGAAGCCGCATGCCACCTGTGCACCATCCTTGTAGGTAAGTTCATCCGGCAGTGCAATCAGATCCTTTTCATCCGCCAGAATATAAGGCGCCATACCGCCGTTTCTCTGCCAGCCGTAAGCCTGTCTGAACTTGCTCTTACAGGAAATATAGTAGCCTCTGCGACAATCGTTGCAGACACCGCATCCGGAAATATGGTACACAATAACTCTGTCACCCTTTTTGAAACGCTTCAGACCTTCGCCTTCTTCCACAATCACACCGCAGGGCTCATGTCCGGCCACCATACCGGGGATATACCCTTCCGGGCCTTTTCCTACATGCTCTCTGTAAATACAGCGAATATCGCTGCCACAGATGGTAGTAGCCTTTGTCTGAATCAATACCTGTCCGTGACCCGGTGTCGGGACATCAAACTCCTTCAGTTCCACTGTGCTGTTTCCCGGGAGAATTGCTCCCTTCATTTTCATTTTAACCGCCATAACCTTCTCCTTTTCCGCATGTCTTGTTTCCATGCCTGTTTTTTCGCCTGCCTGCTTTTTCGCCTGCCTGCTTTTTCGCCTGCCTGCTTTTTCGCGTCCCGGCTTCACCGGAAACGTTCTATCTTCATACTATAACGGCGGTTTCTGTTTTTTAAGAGGAATATGCGCCTACCTTTCCATAAAAATGTCGTGATTTTGCAGGTTTCGTGTGGTATAATGTTTACAAGTGACGTCGCCGATGTTTTTAGCAAGCTGCCGTCGGGCCGAACGTATCATGTTCCCGACTAGTTGCATGAAATAGTTCGGCGACTGTATGCTTACAAGCATAACACGTGTTGTTATATTCCCAAATAATTATTTTAACAGAGGGAATATTTAATGTAATTTCCTCTTGCATGTAATCCAGCCTTACCATGTAAGCAGTCGGGGAGGCATGTGTCATGCCTGGCTCGACCGTGCAAGACGTCGGTGCTTGGCGACCGTATTGTGGTCGCCTACGCATCCGTTACGTCGCGCCCCCGAGCGAAAGCGCGTCGAGACAGGCATAACACATGGTATCCCCGACGGAAACAGCGATACACCCAAGGCATAACTCATGTACTTAGCTAGCGAGGTCACCATGAAAACCAGTTATTCCGATATTGACATCCAGTTTACTCTGGACGGCACACCCATTCAGGTATTGAATATTATCTTTGAACAATTTTCCAGGACCATCCCTGCCCACAGTCACGGAAGCAGAAGTTATGAAATTCATTACATTCCCTTCGGTTACGGAAATCTGAAAGCAGACGGAAAAAGCTATGAAATTGCGCCAAATACACTCTATGTCACGGGTCCGCATGTGGAGCATGCCCAGGCACCTCTAATGAGCGATCCCATGCAGGAATACTGTGTTTATTTCAAGCTAAAAGCCGATTCTCACAACCGCAAGGCATCTTCTGTTCTGAACCGTTTTGCCCAGACAACCTTCTGGATTGGACCGGATACACAGGATATTCACGCCTTGTTTCGTCAGTTGTTCTGGGAACTGGAGCATCAATATACCGGTTATCGCCTTCAAGTAGAGTTGTTGCTTTCCCAGATTCTAATCTGCATGGTTCGCAACTATGAGCAAAAGAAAGATTTGTCCAGCTATCCTGCCCCAAATCTTCAAGCTGACAAAGCCTCTGTTATCATCGAGGAATATTTTCTGTACGAATATCAGAATCTCTCTCTGGATACCCTTGCAGACAGGCTAAAGCTCAGTACCCGACAAACACAGCGCCTTTTAAAGGAGTTTTACGGGAAAAGTTTCCAAGAAAAAAAGGCAGAAGCCAGAATGTCGGCTGCTGCCATATTGCTGGAAGACAGGGAGCGAAGCATTACCTCCATCGCCAATCTTCTCGGTTATTCTTCTGTGGAACACTTTTCATCTGCCTTCCGGAGCTACTACCAGGTAAGCCCCAGACTGTACAGGCAGAAGATGATCGATGCCTGATAATTCCTGTCAGAAACGACACTGTACGTCAAAAACTGAAGGTCGTGGAAAATGTCACCTGCGACCTTCGCACTCATTTACCGGAACAGGGTGCAGTTTCCGGATTCCCTGAAATAACGCACTCTCTCTTCCAGATCCTTTCTGGTACATCCCAGACTTTGCGCAAGGCAATCCATACAAAGAAATTCTCTCGCATTTCTGGTCACCATCTTCATATAAATACCTTTGTCATCCCACACCAGCGACACACCGCACCGAAAGCAGTGGTTACTGTCATGCACATGTTCTCCGGCACTTTGACCGCTGCTACTCATCCGGCCTCCAATACAATGATTGACGTCAATCATTTTGAAACCAGCTTTCCGCGTACCACCAGGCAATCATGAGCCGGAACAACCGCAACAAAACGTTCCCGATAGTTCCCCAGATTCTTATGTTCCCAGCAGTCATACAGGGACAATTCCATGCCGGAAGCAAAAGGAATTCCCAAATCCCAGAACTGCAGAGGGATTTCTCTCTTCCCCTCTCCCAGGTTAAAGAAGCCGATTGCCAGTTCCCCGTTCGTAAGCACCTTTACCAGTACGAAACAACCGCTGTCATGCAGCCACTGAGGTTCCGGATAAATCGCATAAAAGCCCCTTGCCTCACTGTCCTGGCTGATCCGTATCATATCGGGATTCTGCAGGATTCTCTTTGTCATTTCGTCCGCCCTGCGCACATCACAGCCTATCATCAGTGGCGAACCCATAATGCTCCACAGGGCAAAATGTGTTTTATATTCTGTATCCGTACAGCCGCCGATTTTTCCGATAAAATCATTATTACTGCCGCCGTGCATCCCTACCACAAGCATGTCCATATCATTGTGGCAGAAATTGCCTGTAAAGCTCGCCTTGTCCAGCTGGGAGGTTGCCAGTCTTTTGATGGACTCCCAGTTATCCTGTATGTCTCCTGTGGAGCGGTACATATGTGCTCCGGCAGAGCGAATCCAGCTATGTACATTGTCTTCTCCCCAGTTACATGCGGAAAACAGGATATCTCGTCCGGAGTTTTTCAGTGCAAGCGCCATTCTGCGGTACAGCAGTTCTCCATCCATAGTCCGTGGTTTATAGCAGTAATCATATTTTAAATAGTCCACTTCCCACTTAGCAAACTGCGCCGCATCCTGAAATTCATGCTCGAAGCTTCCCGGATATCCCGCACAGGTATGTGTGCCGGCACAGGAATACATGCCGAACTTCAGTCCCTTCGAATGAATGTAATCTGCCAGTGCCTTCATTCCGCTGGGAAATTTTTCCGGGTCTGCCACCAAGTTGCCGTTGTCATCTCTCTGCTTCAGGCTCCAGCAATCATCAATGACAATATACTCATAGCCCGCATCCTTATAACCCTCTTCCACAAAAACATCCGCTACCTGCTTAATTAACTCCTCGTTGATATCCCAGGTAAAGGTATTCCATGAATTCCAACCCATAGGAGGGCAAAAACCCATCTGCATTTTTCCCATATTCATCATCCTCCTCGTTCATGCTTCTTTTCGTTATAGTTTCTTTTCGTTTTTGTTTCTTTCGTTTTAGCTTCTTTCGCTTTAGTTTCTTTTATAATCCATAATTTCATTTTATCGCACATCCCGTTTCTTTCCAATGATTTATAAATGGAAAAAATTGACTAATACACTGAAAAACCCCCTGTCAATCAGTTAAGTTCCATAATCGCAAAAAAACACCCCTCACATTCTCCGTGAGGGGCGTTGAAAACATTCTCCTATTTTGCAAGCATCAGCATAATCTCATTGCTTCTTGCTACAAACTTTGTCATATCTTCGGAAGAAAGCGGTGCGTGCTGCAGCTTTGCCAAGTCGTAAAGCTGTTCGCAAATCATCTGTACGTTCTCTCCGTCCTTATGATCGATGACATACTGTACCAGAGGATGGTTTGCATTGAGAATCAAGGTCTCACCCTCTCCGCCAAAATTACCCATATCCATACCGGGCATAGAATACATCTTCATCATATCCTGCATACGTCTGCTTTCCTCGGACAGTGTAATCATGGAAGAAACTTTCTTATTCTTCAGTTTTTCCACCTTG
This sequence comes from uncultured Lachnospiraceae bacterium, assembly GCA_945913255.1. Lineage (GTDB taxonomy): Bacteria > Bacillota > Clostridia > Lachnospirales > Lachnospiraceae > Acetatifactor. The sequence goes on along the minus strand of CAMEDC010000010.1, from coordinate 37,694 downwards.
ACGGTGATGGAATCCTTCTTCAGGGCCTTCTTCATGATTTCGGCAATTGCCTTAGCCTGCTCCTCAAATTCCTCCTGTGCTTTCTTGGAGGTCTTGGATTTCATGGCGTCTGTCACATCTGCATCGATTCTTAAGAACTTAACGCCCTCATTCTTGGACTCCAGCTGGGAGATAAAGGGCTGATCGATATTGTGAGTCAGGATAACCGCATCCATCTTTGCCGCCTTAAACATATTGATATACTGGCTCTGCTGCTGCTCGTCGGTGACATAGTAGATGATCTTCTCTTTCTTCTCTTCTTCACCGTCCGCGTCAGCATTCTCGGAAGCATTGCTGCTTTCAGCGCCGTCACTCACAATTTCAGCTTCCACCTTTTCGCCGTTCTCATCCACAGCTTCCGACTTTTCGTTTTCCTCAACGTCGGTGGGTTTTACTTCCAGGCACTCAGGCAGTGTCAGATATTTTCCGTCCAGATTCTTGAACAGGATGTAATCGTTCATCTTCTCGCAGAACTTGTCATCCTTCAGGCAGCCGAACTTGATGAAGGGACTGATGTCATCCCAGTACTTGTCATATTCTTCCTTCTCCGTCTTGCACATGCCGGAAAGCTTGTCTGCAACCTTTTTGGTGATGTACTCGGAAATCTTCTTTACAAAACCGTCATTCTGCAGTGCGCTTCTGGAAACATTCAAAGGCAGATCAGGGCAATCGATAACTCCCTTGAGCAGCATCAGGAACTCAGGAATAACCTCCTTGATATTGTCCGCAATAAATACCTGATTGTTGTACAATTTGATGGTTCCCTCAATGGATTCATACTCCATGTTAATCTTCGGGAAGTAGAGAATACCTTTCAGGTTGAAAGGATAATCCATATTCAGATGAATCCAGAAGAGCGGCTCCTTGTAGTCCTGGAATACCTTGCGGTAGAACTCCAGATATTCTTCCCTTGTGCATTCATTGGGATGCTTTGTCCAGAGAGGAGTCGTCTCGTTCATGAGTTCCGGGCGCTTCTTTATTTTATACTTTTTCGGCTCCGGTTTCTTTTCTTCATCTGCCTTTGTTTCTGCATCGGCATTCTCTTCCTTTGCAGTCTCTTCCTTCTTCTCCGGCTCGATGGTCTCCAGAATTTCATCCCCGGGAAGGAGCTCATCTTCTTTGATAATCTGTGTCTCCTTGGTATCCGCCTTGGACAGATAAATCTCTGTGGGCATGAAGGAGCAGTATTTCTTGATTACCTCACGTGCCTTGTACTCATTACAGAACTCCAGACAGTCCTCATTCAGGAACAGAGTAATCGTTGTACCAACTTCCGCTCTGTCTCCGTCTTCCATGGAAAATTCCGTACCACCGTCACACTCCCAATGCACTGCTTTTGCATCCGGCTTATAGGAGAGTGTATCAATATGTACTTCATCTGCCACCATAAACGCAGAATAAAATCCCAGACCGAAATGACCGATAATCTGGTCTGCACTGCTCTTGTCCTTATACTTCTCGATAAAGTCTGTTGCACCGGAAAAGGCAATCTGGTTAATATATTCCTCCACTTCATCTGCAGTCATGCCAAGACCGTTATCCTTGAAGGTCAGCGTCTTTTTCTCAGGATTGACAATTACCTCCACCTTTGCCTTGTAGTCCTCCGGCAGAGTATACTCTCCCATCATATCAAGCTTTTTCAATTTTGTTACCGCATCACAACCATTGGAAATCAACTCCCTGTAGAAAATGTCGTGATCGGAATACAACCATTTCTTGATAATCGGAAAAATGTTTTCACTGTTAATTGATAAGCTTCCGCTCTTTGCTGCCATTTTACAACACCCTTTCTTTTTCTAAACTTGTATCTGAATTCATCGGTAGCAGCTGACTGTTACCCGTTAAGCATCAGTTTAAAACCGTCCCGCGGAAAAGTCAATACAAAATTAGCACTCATTTACAATGAGTGCTAATAATCTCTCTGGAACGCTCTGTTTTCGGGCGTTTCCGGATTTCTAAAATTTTTCTAAACCCCTAAAATCTATTCTTGAGCACCCCTGAGAATTGTTGGATAGAACAAACTGCTATATTACTCGGGGAAATATTTGCTGTACACCTCAAAAAAGTTTGTGGTGTCCACTTCCTCATCGTGAATCAGTCTGATTTCTTCCCAGAGTTTTGTGTTCAGCTGACGCACCAGTGTTTCCACAAAAGCGTCATATTCCTCTCCGAACACCTCTCTGCGCCTTTCCTCCACAATTTCCAGTTTATTCAAATCCGTCTGTTCTCTGTCAAAGGTGCTGATGCACATAATAATATGGTATCCTGCATTTGTCTCAATCACCTGGCTGATTTCACCTGTCTCCAGACGAAAGGCGGCTTCTTCAAAAGCCGCGTCCATCTCACCTTTTCCGAAAGAATAGGTAATGGTGGAGTCCTCACTGTACTTTGATGCCAGCTCCACAAAATCCTGCTCCCCGGAAACAGCCAGTTCACGGATTTCACAAGCCTTCTCATAAACCGCCTGCTTCAAATCGGTGTTATAATCCGCTCTGTTTCCCGCACCGTCCACTGTGGAAGTGCGCAGCAGAATATGCTGCACCACAATCGTGCGTGCCTCATCATCGCTGATTTCCGGATTCACATCCTGAATGATATCTACATAAACTTTGTTTGCGAGAGCATATTCCGTATAAAGCTTTCGGACAGTAGCCTCATCTACCCCCATCAGTTCCTTTTCCCTGTCGCTTAAAGAAGCAAAATACTCTTCGGCTGCCTGACTGATCTTCTCTTCTTCCGCACTCTCTAACGCCACCTGCTTTTCTTCCGCCAGCAGATACATGGTCTTAATCTGGGCAATTTTGGCAAGAACCGTCTCTTTCACATTTTCTTCCAGCGTCACTCCATTCAGCGATACATTCCAAACCTCTGCGCCATATACACTTTCGTACTGGTTCTGTGTCGTGGTCAGGTAAACCATAAGCTCCGGTACCGTGCAGCTTGCACTGCCGATGCGAAACACTTCATTCTTTCCAAATCCCGTGGTAAAGACCACCTTTGTGCCGTCCCCGCTGCAAGATGTCAGCAAGCCCAACATCAGCACAAGTACCCCTGCTGCCGCAATCTTTCTCCAACTTCGCATTTTCTTCTTCATTCCGATTTTCGTCTCACCCTCCCGGGCATCAGGATACTTTGCATCGTATCCTGCTTCCACTACCCGACTTCTCGATTACAATCTGATTTTCAATCCGCTCCCGTAGTTCCGCCACATGGGAAATAATCCCTATCATGTGCTTCTTTTCCACCAGCCTCATCAAAGTATCGCAGGCCTGGTCAAGGCTTTCCTCGTCCAGAGCGCCAAATCCTTCATCCACGAAGAGCGTATCCACACAGATACCCCCATTTACAGACTGTATCACATCACTCATCCCTAATGCAAGTGCCAATGATGCCTTAAAGGATTCTCCGCCCGATAATGTGCGGACGGAACGATATTTTCCCGTGTAATAATCCAGTACCTGTATCTCCAGATTATCCTTCACCCTGCCGTCGCCGACCTGCGGCACTCTGGACATCTCATACCGTCCTCCTGTCATTCCGGAAAACCTCAAATTTGCCGCACGGAGAATCTCCTCAAAATATCCAGCCAGTACATACTGCTCAAACACAAGTTTTGCCGCATTATTCCCCGTTGCCAGATTCTCAAGATCCTTCACATAACCATATTCCCGTTTGCTTTCCGCCATACATTCCAGCTTCTCCGCCATCAGATTTTCGGTCTTTCTCACTTCTACCAGATGGCGCTCCCAGAGTCTCTGATTCTTTAGCGCTTCCTCCTTTTCTCCTTTTTCCCGGGAAAGCGCTTCCTCTTTCTCTGTCAGATCGATGGGAGTCCTGTCAGATACATTTTCACACAGATGATGATATAACTCCTCTGCCGCAGCCTTTTTGGCCTTATAATCTTCCAGTTTTTTTCCAAGTCGCTCCCTGTCCTGCACATCCATCTTTACCGCCAGATAAGCATTTCTGTCCGGAAAGCCGTATTCCTGCAGGGTTTTCCGAAAAGCCTCCTCAGCCTCTTCACGCTCCGTCTCCAACATTTTCTGCGCTTCTTCCAGCTTGCTTTGCTGTTCCCGCGCAGCGTCAAGTCTCGTCTTGGTGGATACCGTATTGCCATGCAGGCGGAGCAGTTCCTTCTCCTGCCTCTCCCTCTCCTTTTTCAGCTGCTTCAGTTCCGCTTCTGAAACCATTTCTTCAGACACTGAAGCCGGAGCCGGATGATGAACAGAACCGCAGACGGGACAAGGTTTTCCTTCCTCCAGAAGTTCCGCAGCAAGACCGATGGCATCCAACCGCCTCCTGTGCTCTGCTGCTTCACAGGCAGCCTTCGCTCCGGTAAATACCTTCTCCTGTTCAAGATAATCCTTCTGACCTTTTTTCAGGTTTTTTTCAAGTTCTTCCGCATCGTGCAGAAGAATTCCCTGCTCCTTACGGTTTTCCGCCATCCGGTGCTCCTGCTGTCTGATTATTTCTTCCGCGCTCTCCACCCAACAGGCATTCATGGCACAGTTATAACGCTCCTGCAGGTTTTCATACGCTGGAGTTTCTCTGACCAGATCTTCATATTCCTTTTCCGCCCGTAAAAGCTGCGCAATACGACGGTTTGCTTCCTCCAGTCCGGCAAGTTCCGCAGAAAGCTTTTCTATCCTTTTATCCGACTTTTCGTAATATTTCCTGCTATTCTCAAAGTTCTCTTCCGCCAGCTTTTCCATCTCCTTCAGGCAAAGAGAAAGATTATCGTAATTCCAGTTTTGAGCGTCAATCAGTTCTTGAAAACGCGTACAAACCTCCTCCGGCCAGCCGCTTTTCTCCATTCCGACCGAAAGCAGCCTCACATCTTCCTCCAACTTGTGCTGCTGTTCCATCACTGCCGCATAAGCCGCCCTTGACCGTACTCCCAGCTCCTGGGTAAATTTTTCATAAAGTCCCGTATCAAAAATCTCCCGAAAAATCTGCGTTTTCTCCTTTGGCGGTGCCACCAGCAGCCTTGCGAATTCCCCCTGGGCTATCATGGAAATCTTCTTAAACTGCTGATAATCCAGAACAAGCAGTTCCTTCAGCGCAGCATTGACCTCCTTCACCCCTTCCAGAATCCGCCCATCCGGAAATGTCAGGACGGCATTTTCCTTCTCCTTCGTAAAGCTCTCACTTCCGCCGCTTCGCTTTTTCGGGCGCAGATACTCCGGATTTCTGCGAATCCGGTATTCCTTTCCACCGTGTTCCATGACAAGTTCCACGTAAGTTGGGGTGTCCGTGTCCGCAAAATCACTCCGCACACTGCCACGTTCCTTGTCACGCTCGCTTCCGCTCAAAGCCCCGTACAACGCATAAGAAATTGCGTCAAAAACTGTGGTCTTCCCTGCCCCCGTCGGACCGGTAATCAGGAAAATACCCTTTTCTTCAAATGCGGAGAACTCCACCTTTTCTACTGTTTTATATGGCCCCCAGCCACATAGTGTCAATGTCTTCGGCCTCATACCTGTCTGCCTTTCACTGTTTCCGCCACTTCCCGCACAATCTCCTGCCGCTTTTCGTCCATTGGTTTCTCCTGCAACAGTTCATAGAAATCACCAAATAGCTCTGTAATCTCTTTTCTCTTTCCTGTGAGCCTGCTCTCGTACATTTCCCCGGATGCATTCTGATTCTTTTCCAGGACAATCTGAAGTACATTGGGATATACACTGCGCAGGGTACCAATCGGGTCAACCAGTTCCTCCGTATCCGTCAGCGTCACCTGCAGATAATCCTCCAATCCGCCTGCGGCTCCGCTGCCTGTCCGGTTTGCCTCCACGATATCCGGCGACACCAGCTCCTCCAGTCTTCCCCTGATGCAGCGCATATCATGCAGCGGTTTTAACGCAACTCTCCGTACCTTCGGCTCATGTTCCGCACCGAATTCCACAATATTCACGGATTTTTCCGCTCTCCATTCACTGAAAGAATATTTCAATGGTGAGCCTGCATAATATATCTTTCCGCCTCCCATATGCTGTGGCTTATGAATATGCCCCAACGCCACATAAGAAAAACAGGCAAAAAGGGATGCCGGTACACAGTCCAGCCCTCCCACGAAGGAAGTCTCCTCCGAATCGGAAAGCTCCGGCTGCTCACCGCCCGTCCCCGTGACAAAGAAATGCGTTATCAGCACTGTCCTGTTGTTCGCATTCAGGGGCATGGGCGTGTGCGACAGCATATGCTCCATCGCCTCCGCCGCATTCTGTGCCTCCACAACGGCAGACTTCACAAAGGGAAGAAGCACAAAGGTAACCGGTCCGTATGCATCCTCCAGAACCACCGTGCGAGGCGGTTCCCTGTAGGTACCGGCCATATATAATCCCTGCCCCTCCAGAATCCTGCCCGCAAAGGAAATCCTTTCCGGTGAATCGTGATTACCGCTGATGCAAAGTACCGGAATCTTTTTGCCGACCAGTCTGGTCAGAAATTCATCCAAAAGAGACACTGCCTCCGCTGAAGGTACCGCACGGTCATAGATGTCCCCTGCAATGACCACGGCATCCACCTTCTCCTGTACCGCCACCTCAAAAATCTGATTCAGTATATACTTCTGGTCTTCCAACAGAGATTGTTCAAACAGTTTCTTTCCGATATGCAAATCGGCGGTATGCAAAAATTTCATATTTCCCCCGTAAAAAAAGCCCATACTCTATTACGAGTGTGGGCTTTCCTTTCAAAATTTACTCAATTACATGAATCCAGCCCTTGGGAGCTTCGATTCTGCCCATCTGAATACCGGTGAGCGTATCATACAGCTTCTTGGTAACAGGACCCATTTGTGTCATACCACTGGGCAGGCAGATTTCAGTTCCATGGTCTACAATCTTTCCTACCGGCGAAATGACTGCAGCAGTTCCGCAAAGACCACACTCCGCGAAATCCTTAACTTCGCTCATGAAGACTTCACGCTCCTCCACTTCCAGTCCCAGATATTCCTTTGCCACATATACAAGAGAACGACGGGTAATGGACGGCAGAATGCTGTCAGATTTCGGTGTGACAACCTTTCCATCCTTTGTTACAAAGAGGAAGTTAGCACCGCCTGTCTCCTCAACCCTGGTGCGGGTTCCGGGATCCAGGTACATATTCTCATCATAGCCCTCATGATGCGCCGTAACAATGGCATGTAAACTCATCGCGTAGTTTAAGCCCGCCTTGATATTTCCTGTTCCGTGCGGCGCCGCGCGGTCAAAATCACTGACACGGATGGTCAAAGGCTTTACGCCTCCCTTAAAGTAAGGTCCTACCGGGGTACAGAATACTCTGAACTGATACTCATCAGCCGGTTTTACCCCGATTACAGGGTTGCTGCCGAACATGTAGGGACGTAAGTAAAGAGTTGCTCCGCTTCCGTAAGGGGGAACATATGCCGCATTGGCTGCAACTGTTTTTGTCACAGCATCCAGAAAACGCTCTTTCGGGAACACGGGCATCTCCAGCCTCTTTGCGGAGGACTCCATACGTTCTGCATTTAAATCAGGACGGAAGGTAACAATGTGTCCGTCTTCGGTGGTATATGCCTTCAGGCCCTCAAAGACGGTCTGCGCATACTGCAGAACACCTGCACACTCATTCAGAACCACATTTGCGTCTTCGGTGAGAACACCTTCATCCCACGCACCGTTCTTAAAGTTGGATACGTAACGCTTATCCGTCTGAACGTATCCGAAACCGAGGTTGCTCCAGTCAATATTTTTCTTTTTCATGGTTAGCCTTCTTTCCTAGTAATGATTTATTTTGTTGGTAATCATTATTATACTTTTGCAGCCAAAAGTCAATATACTTTTCCCATTTAAATCGTCAAAGCAGGCTGCTTTCTCTCATATTTTACGAAGGTATAGGAAAGATCAAAATAAGTCTGCTCATCACTGTCTGCCGTAATCTCCCATTCCGGGTCTTCATCCAGGTTGGGAAAATGACTGTCCGCTTCGTAGGTGTGATCAATTTTTGTCACATGGGCAGTATCACAATAGGGAAGCAGTTGACGGTAAATGCTCTCACCTCCGATGACATAGACATCCTCCGTACGATACTGTTTCAATTCCTCCAGAAGTTCTTCCACGGAATGGACCACAGTGGCATCCTTCACCTGATAATTTTTATTTCCGGACAAAATAATATTCGTCCTGTTCTGCAGCGGCTGTCCCTGCGGAAAAGTCTGCAGGGTCTTTCGTCCCAGCACAACCACCTTTCCGGTAGTCTCCTCCCTGAAATGCTTCTGATCGTTGGGAATCGACACAAGAAGCCTGTCCTTATACCCGATTGCCCAGTGTTCGTCTACTGCCACAATAATATTCATCTCTGTGTCTTATCCTCATATCTCTTTCCTGGGTTTCCTGCCGCAGCACCTGGCCTCGGTACAAAAACCCGCCACTTCGCATTTGGGAACAAAATATTTCTCAGTCAGATATTTCCATTCCTCAGAATACTCTCCCAAAGCCTTCACCATGTCATTCATCAGCATTCGATACTCCCAGTAGGCTCTGGTACACATTCTCTGATGTGCCATGTCAATCAGGTTGCGCAGATTTGTGCGGAACACCACCTTTGTCTCCATCCCCAGAGGGAGCAGCATTCCCACATCTTCTCTGGGCAGTTCCAACGCTTCCAGCTTCTGCATGGCTGACAGGATTTCCTCCATAGCGTGCCTGTAGATGGCATCCGCTTCCTCATTGGCTGCAATACTGGGAGGCGTGACAAAGGGAAAACCTTTCTGATAATTGATATATCTGGTAGAAGCCTGAAGCCTGGTAGGGCCGCCTCCGATATGCGTATAAAATTCCCTGATGACGCGCGCAGAATAACCGTCCAGAACCATATACACCTGCGGGTATTCCCAGGTTCTGCCGTGCCCGGAAGTCAGACAGTCCATTCCTCTCTTATAGTTTTTCTCTGCATTTGTAATGTCTGCTCCCCAGCAGACACCCGCCTCTCTTCCAATCAGGCTGATTGGATCGGGAGTCGTCTCACTCTGTATCAATATTTTTCCCATTTTTCTCCTCACATTCTTTTTATTGCCACTTATCGCACAGCGAGTTGATCTGATCCGCAAACTTTGCCATATCCTTGTTTGCCATACCGTCGCTCTTCTGCACCAGGTTAAGCAGCCGCTGTGCCGCCGCGAGAAGTCTTGCAAAGACACCGCTTGCAACCACAGACTTTACCTTCTTCTTTGCGGGTATGGGCATTGCCTCGTACACAAGCCTTCCCGTAAGCAGATCAAATTCCGTTCCGCTGTAAGGTGCATACGCCCTCTGTCCGTACTCGATTTTCAGGCACTCGGCAAAGCTCGTGCAGACGCTGTCCTCGCCATGTACCACAAAGACCTTTTTCGGTTTTTCTTCAAAACCGGATATCCACTCAATCAGCCCGTCCTTATCCGCGTGACCGCTCATGCCGGACAACTGCTTAATCTGGGCTCTCACCTGTATAGGCTCCCCGAACAGACGTACCTCGGTTGCGCCCTCCACGATACTTCTTCCAAGAGTTCCCACCGCCTGATAGCCCACAAACAGAATGGTACATTCCTCTCTCCAGAGATTATGTTTCAAATGATGCCTGATACGCCCTGCCTCACACATACCGGACGCGGAGATAATCACCTTCGGTGTATCGTTAAAATTGATTTCCTTTGACTCTTCACTTGTGATGGAAAGCTTCAACCCCGAAAAGGCAATCGGATTGATGCCTTCCCGCACCAGTTCCATGGCCTCCTCGTCAAAGCATTCCCAGCGGTTTTCCTGGAAGATACCCGTAGCTTCCACCGCCAGCGGGCTGTCCACGTACACCGGGAAATTTTCATGTCCTTCCACCAGGCGTTCCACCTTTATTTTTCTCAGAAAATAAAGCATTTCCTGAGTACGTCCTACCGCAAAGGAAGGAATCACCACATTGCCTCCCCTGTCAAAGGTCTCCTTCAGGATGGCAGCAAGCTCTCCCACATAATCCGGGCGTTCCGCGCTGTGCAGTCTGTCGCCGTAGGTGGATTCCATCACCACATAATCCGCACTCTTCGTCAGCATCGGATCTTTTAATAACGGCTGGTTTTTATTCCCGATATCCCCGGAAAACACGATTTTTTTCGTCTTTCCATCCTCTGTCAGCCACATCTCAATGCTGGCAGACCCGAGAAGGTGGCCGATATCCGTAAACCTTACCCTGACCCCCTCACAGATATCTATTTCCTTCCCGTAGTGACAGGGAACGATTCGCTTAATTGCTCCCTCCGCGTCCTCCATGGTATAAAGAGGCTCCGCAGCAGCAACAGACTGACTCCTCTTCGCCTTTCTGTTCTTCCACTCCGCCTCCATGGTCTGGATATGCGCGCAGTCTCGAAGCATAATGCTGCACAAATCTGCTGTGGCATCCGTTGTAAAAATCTGTCCTCTGAAGCCCCTTGCAAACAAAAGCGGCAGAAGGCCGGAATGATCCACATGGGCATGGGTCAAAAACACATAGTCTATCATGGATTCATTGACAGGAAGCGGCGCATTTTCAAATACGTTAACCCCCTGCTCCATGCCGTAATCCACAAGCATATGCTTTCCTGCCACCTCAAGGTAGTGACAGCTTCCCGTTACTTCATGATCCGCACCGATAAATATCAGCTTCATAATCACCCTCCGTTCTGCCGGGCATTCCGGCATACAACATTTACTTCAAAGCATTTGCCGTTTCATAGAAATGATAATAAATTCCCCTCTTTTCCAGCAGGGTATCGTGATTTCCTTCCTCCACGATTCCCTCCTCTGTCAGCACCAGAATTCTGTCGGAATTTCTGATGCTGGAAAGCCTGTGTGCAATGGTCAGAGTAGTCCGTCCCTCCGAAAGTTTTGACAGTGATTTTGCTACCTCAAACTCACTCTCATTGTCCAGCGCACTCGTAGCTTCATCAAGAATAATGATGGGCGGATTCTTCAGGAACACCCTGGCGATACTGATTCGCTGCTTCTGACCGCCGGAGAGCTTGACGCCCCGCTCTCCCACATAAGTATCATAACCATTCTTCAGGGCACAGATAAACTCATGAGCGCCGGCTCTCTTCGCCGCTTCCTCCACTTCCTCCCTGGATGCGCCCGGTCTTCCATAGGAGATGTTTTCCAGAATCGTGCCGGAAAACAGGTAGACATCCTGCTGCACAATACCGATATTACCGCGAAGGCTCTTTAAGGTAAAATGCTTGATATCCTCGCCGTCCAGAGTTATCTGTCCCTCGGAGACATCATAAAACCTGGGAATCAGATTGCAGAGAGTCGTTTTTCCGCCGCCGGAGGGTCCGACAATTGCCACCTTCTCGCCGGAATGAATTTCCAGATTCAGGTTTTTGAATACCTGGTTGTGATCATCCGGATATTCAAAGCTCACATTCCGGAATACAATATTTCCTCTGGGGTTTTTCAGTTCCACCGCGTCCGGCTCGTCAAAAATTTCAATATCCGCATCCATAATCTGCAAAAATCTCTCAATACCCGTCATACCTCTCTGGAACTGCTCGGCAAACTCAATGATACGGCGCACGGTCGCAATCAGAGTTGCCACATACAGCATGTAGGCCACGAGATCTCCCGGTGCAATCAGTCCCTTTATCATAAAAATGCCGCCTGCCACCAGCACCAGCAGGTACATCAGTCCGTCAAAAGCTCTGGTTGAAATCTGAAAAGCTGCCATGTATCGATAAGCCAGCTTCTTTGTATCCAGAAAAGTCCCGTTATCTGCCTCAAATTTATCCTGCTCAATCTGTTCATTGGTGAAAGCCTTCACCACTTTATGTCCCAGAAGGCTGTCCTCGATGCGCGCATTCAGCTCACCAATCTGATTTCTCTGCTTTCGAAATGCTTCCTTCATCCTGCGATTCAAGGTCAGACAGACAAACAGCATCAGCGGAACACACAGAAAAATCAACAGGGTAAGCGGAAGGCTGATTCCTGCAAGGACGATAAAGGAAATGACAGTCTTAATACCTGCAATAAAAAATTCTTCCGGACAGTGATGGGCAAACTCGGTCACATCAAATAAATCGTTTGTGATGCGGCCCATAATCTGGCCTACCTTTGTATTATTATAGTAGGTATCCGACAGCTTCTGCAGATGCCCGTAAGCATCCCGGCGCATATCCGTCTCAATTTTGGCACCCATTACATGACCCATATCTGCCATATAATATGCCGCAAGACAGTCCATCACGCGCAGCAACAGATACAGAAGTCCCAGCCCGCCGATTGTCTTAACGGACAGCGACGCCAAATCCCTGATACCCTCATTCGTAATATACCGCATGATCATCGGAAGTACCAGCTCACAGACCGTTGTCAGCGCGGCACAGAATAAGTCCAGTACCAAAGTTCCCTTATATTTTTTAAAATAAGGAAGAAATCTTCCAATTAATTCCTTACTGCTATATTGTCCCGTCTCCATTTTCCACTCCCACTCTTCCGCAAAAACGCATGCAGCCTTTTCTTTCCTGTTTTTGTCTGTATAAAGTCTCATCCGCCGCTGACAGAAAATCCCAGATTTTATTGGTTCTCACCGGAACTGCATGTGCAATTCCGACGGTTACCGTCAGCACCTTTTCCTCTCCGGCTCCCTCATTCGGAATATTCAGAGCACGCACATCCCTGACAATTTTTTCTCCGCACTCCTGCACATACTCCGCCGTGCGGTTTACGGCAATCACCACAAATTCATCTCCGCCATATCTGGCTGCAAAATCACCCGGCATACAGCATCTGATGCTCTCGGCCACCGCCCGGACGCAATCATCTCCCCTGCTATGACCATAGTAATCATTCATCTGCTTAAAATAATCGATATCCACAAAAATAACACTCATGGCAAATCCGTTTTTCAGCGCCATATCAAAAATCTCTTCTGCATAACGGTTCAGCTTTCCCTTGTTATACAGTCCCGATAACTCATCATGATCTGCCTGATAGCGCAGCTTAACATTTTCCTCCTCCAGTTCTTTCTGTGTTTCTTCAATCTGAAGCAGCTGCCCACGCATCTCCATCATACGCAGAATCATGCTGCTTTCCCGATCCTCGTACGCTTCCTTGATGCAGAAAAACTTCTCTGTTCGCTCCAGATACTGTTCCTCCGTCATTTTATCTCCGCAATACTTCAGCTGATAAGCCAGAATCTGCAAAAGGAATCCCTCATTGCCCTCCGCATCTGCAATAGGCTCCAGATAGTCCAGAAGCACACCCATGTATCCATAATTTTCCATCATGATTAACAGTTCCAGAAGATTCAGAATATTATCTGCATACGGTGTTATTTGCTGTTCATTGAAAACAGACTGTAAAGCCACATTCAGACAGGCAGTGGCGAGTTCCTTTCGTTCTTCCTTATAATATAGAAGAGCAAAAAAGGTATATGCACATAATACCGGAAATATATCTCCCTGTTCTTCGAATTTTATCTGTTCCAGTTTGCGCCTGACTTCATCCGCTTCCTTCAGTCGGTCAGTCATGGCAAGGCAATAACCATAACCGGCTAAAAGCTTTACATAATTTTTCAGACCATTGGCAGAATGATCTCCGGATTTTTCATATTCCTTCATGCTTTCCCGGTTCCACCAGAAAGCCTTATCATAAGATCCGATTCGATAATAAATGTCGGCCAGATTGGTTCCCACGATATAGCGCGTATAGAAATTTTCATATTTATCCGCATAGTCCAACGCCTTGCTATATTGTTCCGCTGCCAGCAGAAGATTGTTCTGACCATGCGCGACAACGCCCAGAAGATTATAGCAACGAGCCACATGCTTTTCCTGCTCCGTTCCCATCATGCAGCGAATACTTTCATTGAGACATTCCAGGCATTCAGCCAGGGCACCGTTTTGCATGCACCAGTATGCTCTATAGTAATTACAAAGTCCATACAACCCCCGGTTCGCTTCCTCCGTGATGTGCGAAAAGGCATTTTCAACGTCTTCCAGTACGACATTTCCGGTGGTTTTAATCTGTTTTTCCAATAGATCTGTCCAGCTGTTCAATTGTTTCCTGTTCTGTTCTATTTCCGCCACCGCCTTTCCTGCCGTATTATCTCTATTCTATTATGTTTGAATGGGAACCGCAAGATAAAATTAAGATTTCGTGTGTTTTCAAAAGTGAGAAAAAATGGTAAGATAAATCAGAATCAGTAAAACCATGGTACGAAAAAGCGGGAGTAATATGGATTATATGGATTTCCATGAAAGACATTTCAAAAGCATACAGGCATTAAGAGGCATTAACGCACTGTTTATCGTTCTGGAGCATGTACGCTTCTTAAACTGTGGAGCCTTCGGTGTGGACATCTTCTTCTGCATCAGCGGCTTTATGATTATGTTCTCCACCCACAAAAGCACTGAGAACTTTCTCTTTAAACGTCTGATTCGGATTCTGCCCTTATACTATCTGATGACAGTGTTTACCTATCTCCTGCTTCTGGTCTTTCCGGAACTGTTTGCCGTAAGCTCGGCAAATGCCGGTTTTCTCATTAAGAGCCTTCTTTTCATCCCATTTGATATCGGAGACGGTGTCATACAGCCCCTGATGCGAATCGGCTGGACCGTGAACTGTGAAATTTTCTTTTATCTTCTCTTTATGATAGCCTTACGCATAAGTCACAAATACAGAGGGCTCCTCTGCAGTCTCCTTGTGGGAGGTGTCGTACTCGCTGCTCAAAGTCTTCCGGTAGCTTCTGTTGCCTTATCTTTTTATGGCAATCCTGTTATGCTGGATTTTATTCTGGGAATTCTCTGTTACTATGCTGCGAGATGGCTGTACGGGCTGCAGGAAGCCGGAAAACTTCCCGGCGTAAGCCTTCCTCTTTCCGCTGTTACCGCCGCCGGAATCTTTCTGGCGTTTCTCATTACAAAACCATATATCAATATACTTGGCTTTCGGCGCCCCCTTGTTTGGGGACTTCCGTCAGCCGTAATTGTACTTTGCTTTTTCCTGCTGGAGTTCTATGTCAGAATGCCTAAGACTATTGTGAAACTGGGGGATATCAGTTTTTCTCTGTACCTGCTCCACTACTATCCGGTCACCTTTCTGGACAGAAAAATATTTGATTTCGGCAGCTGTACCCCGCTGTCCCTGGCAGGAGTTGCGCTTGCTCTGGGCATCAGTGTTGCCTTAAGCCTGGTTAGTTATGAGCTGATAGAAAGGCGGCTCTCCGGATGGCTTCGGAGGAAACTTCTAAGGTAATGGGATTCTTTTTGGCAAATACGACGGTATAGACCTCCGAGATAAGAGAAATTCCTTCAAAAGGGATTCCTTTTCGGAAAAACCTTGCTATAGACCTCCGCATAAGGGGATTTAAAAAATATGAAAGGTGACATTTCAACAGGCAAATCGTTAATCCATTTTTACATTTTCCTATTGACAGTGCATTATGCATGTAGTAAAATACTCTTTGTTCGCAGCACGTGAACATATGCGATAGTGGCTCAGTTGGTAGAGCGCCACCTTGCCAAGGTGGAAATCGCGGGTTCGAGTCCCGTCTATCGCTCTTTTTTATTGTCCGGAATTCCCTGTAAAATCAAGGAGTTCCGGACTTTTCTATCTCTGAAATCAGATTTTGTCCCCGTGATTGCTATCTCCACTCGGAATCCATGGGCGGAAGTTCGTCTCCCTTTGTCAAATAAATTCGGTCAAACCGCAAACCTGTTCCTGGGCTGTACAGAGCAATTCCGTGTTCGCCTGCAGTCAGTGGAATTTTCGCAATCGGAACCCATCTGTAAATCTGTTCTGCTTCATATCTCCACAGGCATCCCCTGTTATAAAGATGTTCCTCCGGCAAAGGCGTTCCGTCTATCCCGACACCGAAGCAGGACTCTTCTTTCCGGTCAAACTTGGAAAGAAGCCAAAGTATATAGGTTCCGCCGCTGCAATTCACACGGTAGTGCAGCGACGGTTGCTCCGGCTCACACGTTCCATCCGCTTCACCCAGCATGCTCGATATGCAAGTCTCATCCGGCTCACATGCTCCGGTTTCTTCCGATTCCGGCAGATACATGGCAAGACCGCTTCGTCCGTAAGATTCACTACTGCAATGTGCCCAGTTATTTCCTTCTGCATAAGCACAGGGCGTATTCGCCAGTGCTGCTGCCGCATCTATCCTGATATTGCCGCTTCCATTCTCTGCAAACGGAGCCTCTCCCAGCGCCAGATAAAACTCCGGTGTCACCTGCTCCGCATACACTTCATCCTGTTTTACAAGGTCTGCTGCCACCAGAGTATCCACTTCTCTCTCCGTTCTCGCATATTCCACCGGTCTGGGAGAAAGTTCTATCTTTCCGTAAAAGTCTTCCGCGAACTTTTTCGCATCGAACTCCAACGGCAGTTCTTGTCTGCCGATGTAAGCAGCTCCTCCCAGATTATTACATTTACGTTCCTTTGTATAAATCGCAAATCCGCTGAATGCAACGTATTGATCCACGGCATAGAAGGATATGGTGTGGATTCCGGCTTTCAGATATGGCAGCCGCAGATAGAGTCTGTCCACATTGTTGCGCACATTCTCCCTCCAGTTTCCGAGATGCTCGTCCCGGCTCTCCGATTCCAGTATTTGTATTTCACCACCATCCACAGATACCCCAATGCGAATGCGCCCCACGGAATCCAGTGAAGGAAATCGAAGCAATTCCAACAGAAATGCTCCCGAAGAACTTAAACACACCGAATAGTCCAGAGAGTCACCCGGTTCCTGCTCTTCCCTCTTCACACATACCTCAATCAAGTCGCCACCGCCTCTGCCCAGGCGCTTGATTCTCCTAAAATCTGCCGGCAATGCGGTCGCTGAATCCGCTCTGACAAAGACCGCACCATCCTCCTCAAAGGGAATTGCAGAAGCCGGCATCTCATTCGTTTCTTTCGGGAAAGACAATGCGGAGTCAGGTAAGATTTCTGCTTCCACCGGGATTTCCACCCGGGTACCTGTCATGGTTTCTGTCACCGTAATCGTACCATGAAGTTTGTCGTCCCTACTCTGCACCTCCCCAGTCAGCAGCTTTCGCAATTCTTCTCTTCCGTTCTTCCCTGGCTTTCCAAAAGTAACCAGCACGCGTGTCTCTGTTTCTGTGCTGCCGGACTTCTGAGACAGTTCCAGCCACTCCGGTGCCTGTATCTGATAGGTAATACTGCCCTCTCCCGTATTGCCGATTTCAAACCACTTTGTGCCGGGACCGGCAAAGGTAAGCCTGTCATCCTCATTCCAGAGGGTGACACACATACCCGCTTCACCGATTTTTAGTGGCGGTGTGCAGACAGGCATCATGGCTGCCCTTGGTGGCGGAAAGCCCTCCGGATTCAAGATACCGTCCCATTTTCCTCCCAGCATACGTTTATTATAGTACACAAGCATTTTCCTACGGACATCTTCCAGCAGGCGGGTCTTCTTAGTGTACAGTGCCGCCGCCTGCTTCTTTCCCTGTATGTTTGCCAGGGTACTTCTGTCCCCGTAATAAAAAGCCAGATTGGTAAAATAGGCGGCGTGAATCCGCATCAGAACCAGTTCAAAGAAAGCCGGTTTTTCTTCCTCGGGAAGGCCTGTATAAATTCTGTTTCCCCCCGCAAAAAGTCTTTCATATTCGTGAATGCGCACTGCCGCTTCGTCACCGTAAGCTGTCTGTGAAAAGGTATTCTGACTCATCATTTCCAGCTTTCGTACATTGGTAAGCTGGGAAAAATCATTCAGGAGTTCTGCCGTTTTCTTGCCGATTCCACCGGAGAAATTGCGGTCAATCCAGTCAGCCACATACGCGTCCACATCTTCTGTCTGCGCATTCTCCTTTCCAATCTTCCATGCAAGCCGCAGGAAAAACTCAATCTCCTGCTCCAGAGGCTTCATGGCACCCGTATTGATCACCCACAGTTTTCTGATTCCCTCGGCATAGGCCTTCCGCAATTCATTTGCCGTATGTGCAAGGGGGATGGAGCATAAGAACACATAGCTCATTCCGGGAGGTGCCCAGTAAGAGTTGTGATAATAGATACCATTTCCACCCTTGCGCAGTTTTTCCTGTTCGGAGGGGTATCTTCTGATATATCCGTAGTTGTCGTTGGACCAGACAAGGGTAATGTCCTCCGGTACCTTTAAGCCGCCGTCGTAAAGAGGCAGTACCTCCTTGTAAGGTACAAAGGTCATCATGGTATCTCTGCCCAATGTCTCGCGCAGGATTTGTCTCTGATCCTCGATAATCTGCTGCAGAAGAGCTGTCTTTGCTTCCTTCAGGGTTTCACCCGAAAGGTGATCCAACTTGCGGGTTTCAAATCCGGAATCATGAATGCCGCGCATACCGAGGGTATAGCAGACTTCAAAATCCCGGTTCTGCTCCACACTCTCCCGCCAATATTCCTTAAGGATCTCTCTGTTTCGGCCGGGAATAGAATAATCATACTCCACATTTTCATAACCTTTTCTTGCCAGCCAGGGACGCCATTCCCTGTTGTTGGAGCGCATGAGCATATCACAGTGGGAGGTTCCCACCACGATTCCCATTCTCTCTGCCAGAGCACCGTTCTCCTGTTTTACATTGAAGGAATTCACATGCATGGCAGGCCAGATGTAATTAGCTTTTAGCCGAAGAAGAAGTTCAAAAATCTTCTCATAGGTCTTCACACCGATGGTCTCTTCTCCCATGCGGTTTTTGACCCATGCCTCCAACTCCTCCTCATCATTGATAAAGATTCCGCGGTACTCCACGGACGGATGATCACTCTTCGCAAATCCTTCCTGCAGAGCAAAAGATTCTTTCTTCTTTACCGGAACATCCCCCCAGAAATACCAGGGCGAGACGCCCAGCATCTCACAGAATTCATAGATACCATAAATCGTACCTCGCCTATCGCTTCCGGTGATATACAGCTTCCCGCCGCGAACGCTGATATTGTATGACTCCTTGTATTTGCACAATTCCGAATCGGAATCCTCTTGCATAGACTCTGTCTGTGTATATTTCTTGCTAGCACAGTCCTGCGTCCGAATGACAATCTCAGAAGTATCCCAGCCATCCGCTTCTTCCCCAAACTCACTTCCGAAAACCTTTCTCAAATCTTCTTTTAAGTTTTCTGCGGCAATTTTGACCGCCTCGGACTCCTTCTCATCCAGAACAATTCTACAGGGCCGTTCAAGGCTTATGTAAAATCCCATAAAAATACCCCTTTTCTTCGAAAATATTGTGCTAACTCACACTTCGGGCTCCTTCGTCTGCTTCGCAGACCGTTTGCTCGTTATCACGGCAAAAACCAAATGCCGCATTCTGCGTTGCTTGGTTTTGTTACGCGTATATCATAGCACACAACTTTTTCGACAAAAAGGGGGTAAAATTTTTATAACTTATACCTGCAGTAGACTTTCGTCAGTTTATCGGTATTCTTCCTTTATCTCTGCTGATTCCAGACGACATGCCCGGCCATCGTTAAGCTCAGGCCATTTTTCAATAAACACCCAGTCATCCTTATGCAGCGCCTTCACCACTATGGTAAGTTTCTCCGGGAAATCGAAGTAGCCAAGGCTGATTGGCACTGCCTGCCCGGTATAAAAATGGTCGTTTATCTTCTCACCGTTTAAAAAAACATCCAATCCGAATCCGGCATAGGATAACATAAGCAGCGTATCGCGACCTGCCAGTCTTGCGTTTCTATCAAATCCTGCCGGATAAGACACCGTGATATCATAGGTTGCGCTTTCCTCATCCTCAGCTGTTTTCTCAACATTGGCAACAGCACCTTCTACACTGTTCTCTCTCTCATATACGGCAAATCGGCCATCGTCCGCTTTCTTTTCAAAGCCGGCAGGTACCACGGGAAGCTCCGGCCAGGTAAGGATGCGGGTATCCGCTCCACCCGTCACCTTCAGTTCTCCGTTTTCTTCCCATACGTAATTCTCACTCAGCACCAGATAATCCCTGTCCAGTGGCACCTTCCAGGCATTCAGCGCCTGCTCTCTTGTGAGATGAATAATATCGGCTGTTATTCCATTCTGCCAGGTATACTTCGGCTCATAATCACCGTAGAATACAAAGGTATCGTCGGTTCCGCCTGTCAATCTGCAGAGAGGGGTTGCCAGAGCAGAAGTCAGAACCGCCTTTCCCAGCTTCATGTTATAAGGGAAGAAGCCGTATGCACCGCTCTCCAGATCAACTGCCGGAAACGCTACATTTTCTCCCGCACAGATGCCTTCAAAGACAACTTGTTTGTGTGCATCCATGGTGCGATGCCTCTGGTAATTATTAAAGAACACATAGCCGTGGCTGTCATCATGTCGGCAGGAACTGCGCAGAGAATGCATATCCTCCGGTTTGATGGTTTCATCGGGGATTTCAGCAGGCAGAGCTGCCATATCCTCTCCGAAATCCTTCAGGAAAAGGGACAAAAGTTTAATCTCCTTATAATTATCCGAGATGGTACCGTATTGTCTGACGGGCGCATTAAAATCATAATTAATTTCCGGCAAATCATTTGCATAGCCTGTCGCTCTGCTCTCCTGCAGAGTAGATAATTTACCCTTCGGATTACTGCCACCGTGGTACATATAGTAGCCCAAAAGTGCTACTCCGCTGGCCAGCTTTGTGGTGGACATGGCACCGATATCTTTTCCTTCCGCAACGGGGCGTCTGTGGCTTGTCACCTGCAAACCTCCGCCCAGTTCTGCCGTAAGGTAGGGGAATTTTGACTCATCAAAGGTAATCGCATCCTCCACATGATGGTCGCAGGCAATCAGAGCGTCATTTCGCACATGGCTGATAATAAAATTTGTATTTGCGGAAAGTTCGGTAATGCTCTGATCCCAGGGAGCCTCACAGTAGCCGCCCATCACAGGCAGGCAATCTCCGATACATGCACCACCCCAGCCGGTTGCCGTATACAGCGGGACATCAAACCCCAGTTCTTTCGCAAGAACCATCAGGGCACGCATATGAGCCTCACCCTTTTCTCCTCTGTGTCCGCCCACATGACCGTACTCATTTTCCAGCTGAACACCGATGACAGGACCACCCTCACTTTCAAAAAAGCCCTTGGACTGTTCAAAAATCTGTTCCCAGTACCGTCTCACATAGCTCATGTATATCTCATCATTGCTTCTTAAATCAACGCCCCTGTTTCCCAGTTCCACAATCCAGTCCGGGAAACCGCCGTTTCTCACCTCGCCGTGTACCCAGGGTCCAAGGCGTAAGAATACCTTCAGTCCCACCTTTTGGCAGAGTTCCAGGTACGTCCTTAAGTTCCGACATCCGGAAAAATCAAAAACGCCCTCTTCTTCTTCATGATGAATCCAAATCAGATAGGTGGAAACAATTGTCACACCGCCGGCCTTTATCTTGCGCAGAGACTCCTCCCAGAGTTCTTCTCTGTATCTGGTAAAATGCATTTCTCCCATCACAGGGAACCACGGTTTCCCGTCTCTCATTAAATAACGATTGTTATAACTGTATTCCGTACTCATAATCCTCCTGTCAGTGCCCTCTCATAATGCACGCTTTTTTGTTTTATCGGCTGATTTATCCGTTTTCTTCCTGCTTTGTCAATCTGAAATTCCTGATACAGAGATAAATAGTCGGAGAAGAAACTTTGATTCCAACTCTTACTGATCCCGCGCTGCAACCGTTTATTACAAGTTTCTGTACTGTCCACTGTTCCGTGGGGTGAAGCATACTTTCTGTATTCCCTGCTCCTTCTGCAAAGAGCCGCACATCCACACCCGTAGTGTCCACACCCTTCAACTCCACAGTCAGCAGATATTCCCCCGTCTCCGGAAGTTCCACTGTTTGCTCTGCCAGAAAGGTAAAGTTCTTCGGGCTTTCCACCCTCAGGGTTTTTGAAGTGCTTCCCGGTTCTCCTTCCTCGAAACTTACACTTACCAGCTCCTCTGATTTCTCTATTTGCCAACCTTTCTCAAAATCGAAAAAGTCACCGTTTTTCAGAAGGTTCACACCGGTATATTCCCGATTCAAAGTATCTGTCCGCTTAACACGCTCCAAAAGTTCCTCAAAGCCTTCCGGAATCTTCTCCATGTCGCTCCTGCTCTGGGAAAAAGCCAAAACACCTTCCATTATTTTTCCCTCACAGTCCAAAAGTCCCATGTTTTCCGACCAGCCGCCTTCTTCGCCCGGAACACATAAAGGCTCCCAATAGTAAATGCCTTTTCCCAGCTTTTCCGGCAATTCCGTCACAAGATGCATCACTGCCTGAAGTTCCCTGAGTTGTCCTTCCGGTGTTGCCGGCAACCCACCGATGCGAATCTGTTCCTCATCGATAAATCCTTTCCCGCTCTCTCGCCAGGCATAGGCGGTTTCCGCAATGATGATCGGTTTACGGTAATCCCTGACAAGACGATTCATGGAATCCCGCAAATCCAGATAAGTTCCGTGCCAGAACGGATAATAGGATAGGCCAATCACATCAAAGTCCAGAAGTCCTTTTTCAAAAGCACCCTCAAACCATCTGTGCAGCCAGTCATATCTGCCTCCCTGATCCAGATGAATCATGATCTGCATCCGGTCAGGTTCTGCCACCTCCCTGGCACCTCGTATTCCTGCATTAATCAGTCGCACCATGCCCTCATAGTCCGGCAGCTCCCCTTCGGGGAACAACAGTCCGCTTCTGATTTCATTTCCAATCTGCACCATATCCGGCAGAGTACCCTGTTTCTCCAAGGCAAGCAGCGTATCCCGTGTATATTCATACACCGCGTCCTCCAGCTGCTCACGGCTTAAGTTTTCCCATTCCTTCGGCTTCTTCTGATGGGCAGGATCTGCCCAGAAGTCGGAATAATGGAAATCCAGCAGAAAACTCATGCCGTTTGCCACTATGTTCCTCGCCATCTGCAAAGTATGGTCCAGACTGCAATATCCTTTTGATTCCTTTACATTTTCCGGATGATTCCAGATTCTCAGCCGAATGGAATTGACACCGTATTTTTTTAAAAGAGAAAAAGGCTCCGCGGGCTTTCCATCCATGTCGCGCACCTGCATACCTTCATCCAGGCACTGCGTCAGAAAGGAAATATCCATTCCTTTATAAAAATCAAGCATCACCAGTCTTACTCCTCCTGTTTTCCGCTGGCTGACTTTCTCACCAGAATCTCATAATCCATCATTGTCTTTTTCCGATATTCTTTTCCTTCCAGGAAATTGATGACCTGCTTGCTGATCATATTACCCACTTGTTTTGCCGATACATTTACCGTCGTCACAGCGGGTGAAAAGCAGTCAAGATTGGGACTGTTATACAAAGACGCCACCGAGATATCCTTGGGAATCCGATATCCTTCCGACTGTAGCGTCGACATCACGCGAGTACAGATAATGTCATCTCCGCAGATAATGCATTCTGTCTTCTGCGCAATCAGATCATTCAGAATTGCATCCAGCATATCCACTTTCAAAGGGCCGGAAATGACCTTCTGCTTTTCCGGTGAAATGCCGTGTTTTCGCAGTGCATTGCAGAAACCTCTGTATCTGCTTTTATTCACCATATATTCCATGTCATCAATCACAAGCGCAAGTTTGCGGTATCCCCTGGAAACCAGCAGTGAGGTCAGGCTTTCTGCTGCCGCCTCATTATCCGTATCTACCTGAATAACATCCTCACGACTGCAGATTCCCGTCAGTCCTACCGGAAATCCGATATCCGTCAGATACTGAAGCCCCCTGTCATCCTCCATGCTTCTGGTAAGGATAATGGCATCCACCTTTTTCTTCTCCACCAATGTCCTGATGCCGGATACATCATTCGCTGAGCCCGTTGCTATCAACACATCATAATCCAGAAAAGTCGCCGTCTCACAGATACCCAGAATACATTCCTGGAAATAGGGACCACCGTTTGAGTAGACATCCGCCGGAAGAATCACGCCCAGATTTTTCATTGCTTCAGGTCTTTCCTGTGCCCTGTCCGGGCTGCCGTTCTGCAATCTGGCAAATTCCTGTATGCGTTCTCTTGTTTCCTCTCCGATTCTGCCCTTGCCGGACAATGCTCTGGAAACTGTACTTTTCGATACTCCCAGGCTTTTCGCCATTTCATCCAGTGTCATACTGTTCTTCCTTTCAAAAAAGGAACCACCGCTTTACGCGGCGGTTCCCGTTTTACTGCCCGCATTTTATTGCTGTCTGCTATGCGTACTGATTATTTTGCAACATAAGCTGCTGCCTGAGATTCCATCTCTGCAAGGATATCGCGGATACCTGCGCTTTCCATAGCAGCTCTGAACTGCTCCAGCGTCGCGTCAACATCATCTACCAGACCGTTTACAAGAGGCTCGTAATAGCTGGTCATTGCTGCATCAACTGCTGCCATCTGTGTTGTCACATTGGTGGAATCAAAGTTGAAGCCATCGTAAGGATGCTCGCCCTTCACATTGTTGTTCCATGCATCCAGCATTGCATCATGGGTATCATCCAGTGCAGTTCTGTTCTCAATAAACTCAGTTCTCTTAATCGTTTCGTTCATCCATCCCCAGTTACAGTTAGAGTCAACACCGAAGTTACTCTCGTCGATTACCTTAAACTGATCATCGCCGACTGCTTCCCAATGCTTTCCTTCAATACCGAATCTGGTCATGTCGTTGATGGTAGGATTGGTGTAGAGCTCGTTCAGTACCATCATTGCTCTCTCAGGATTCTTGCTGTTTACGTTGATAGCCACACCATTGTTGATGTAGGAATTTACCTTCTTAGGCTGAGAAGATACAGGGTCAACCAGAGTTACATTCCAATCGGGATTCTCTGCATTTGCCTGCTTAGCGTAGGTTGTGCAGCTTCCCAGGTTCCAGATCATACCGGCAGTTCTTCCGGTCAGAAGTCCGGTCTGTCTCTCATCATTTGCATTCAATACATCTGGAGACCAGCATCCCATATCAGCCAGTTCCTTCATCTGCTTACAGTAATCGGTAAAGCCCTCCCAGTCAAGCAGGTAGGTAAAGCTCAAATCGGAAGGATCCTGTGTGTTGTAAAGTACCAGTTCACCGGACTTCGGTGCACCACCGGTGGTTGTCAGCCCCTGTGACTGGAAGTACTGATACCAGGGACCACCCTGACTTGCGTACATGCCATGCTCTGCACAAGCCTTATAGAATGCAATCAACTCATCCCAGTTGGTAATCTGCTTGATACCGTACTCTTCCATCAAATCGCCACGGACAGCCACAACATCCTGTCCGAACTCATTCTGATAGTTAGGTACCATGTAAATCTTTCCGTCAATCTTTGCCTGGCTCCATGCAAGTTCGGGAACTGTCTCCCAGATTTCGGGAGCGTAGGTCTTGATAAAGTCCTCAGTCAGCTCATAGAAACCGCCAAGTGCTACTGTCTGCTCATAGTGACCCCAGCTGGAAGCAGTAAAGATTAAGTCAAAATCCTCACCGCCGGAGAACAGGAGCGAATACTTGGTATCATGCTCACCCCAGGAAAGGAACTCCACATTGATGGAGCAGTTCAGTTTCTCCTCAAGAAGCTTGTTGATTTCTCCATATACCTCATCGAAATCTGCGGTTCTGTCACCCAGAAGGTACATTGTCAAATCAACGTGCTCGGACAGGTCAATCCCGCCTGCATTCTCGCTGCCGGACTGTGCCGCTCCGCTGTTTGCCGTAGTGTCCTTTGCGCTGGTATCCTTTGCTGCAGATGCGCCGCTGTCAGAGGAACCGCATCCGGTCAGAAGGCCGGCTGCCATTACTGCACTCAATGTAAGTGCTGCTGCTTTTTTCATGTTCTTTTTCATAGAAACCTCCTTAAATATATGTATAATGAAGTAACATTATATCCGTTGTTTAATTAACCTTTGACAGCTCCGATGGTAATACCCTGTACAAAGTATTTCTGTACAAAGGGATAAGCCAGTACGATAGGACCGGTTACCACAATGGTCAGTGCCATCTTCAGGGTCTGTGTCGGCAGGGATACGGAACTTACCACCGCACCGCTGACCGTTCCGTTTGCAATCAGTTTTTTATAGCCTTCAATATCATTAATCTTCTGATAGAGGAAGTACTGCAGCGGATATTTCGCTTCTGTCTTGATATAGAGCATTGCATTGTACCAGTCGTTCCAGTATGCCAGTGCAATGAACAGGCCAACCGTTGCAAGTGCAGGTTTAATCAGAGGGAGCACCACCTGCACCAGAGTTCTGAACTCTCCGCAGCCGTCAATCTTTGCCGCATCGATCAGAGATTCCGGTATACCCAGAATATAGCTCTTCATAATCAGCAGATTATATACGCTGAACAGAAGCGGCAGAAGCAATGCCAGATAAGAGTCTGCAAGATGCAGCGTCTGTCTGATTAACAGATAATAAGGAACAAGTCCGCCACTGAACAGTGTTGTAAAGTAAAAGAAGAAAGAAAAAACATTTCTCCACTCGAACTCTTTTCTCGCCAGCACATAGGCTGTCATGGTCTGCAGGGCAAGTCCAAGAAATGTTCCTGCAATTGTCAGGCAGATGGTTGTTGCATAGGCTCTGAAAACCACAATTGGCTCTTTGAATACTGTTTTGTATGCTTCCAGTGAAAAATCCTGCGGTAACAGGCTGAAGCCGTTTTTCAGAATCGCTGACTCCGAGGAGAAGGAACCTGCCAGAATCATCAAAAACGGAACCAGACAAATCAATGCCATCAACCCGCAAAAGGTATAGGCGATAATATTCAGTGCAAGAACATCCTTGCCGTGCTTTACTCTGCCCAGATGATTTGTATTTGCTGCCATTTTCTCTTCTCCTTTCTTAGAATAATGTGTAATCCCGGTCATACTTACCTACCAGCTTATTGACAAGCACCACTGTGATAAAGCAGAGTACCGACTGGAAGAGACCGATTGCCGCCGACATACCGAAATCATTGTTTGTAATCAATGCCCGGAAGGTCAGAGTGTCAATTACATCCGTATAGTTGTATAAAAGTCCGTTGTTGCCTACAAGATTGTAGAACATATCGAAATTACCCTTGAAGATACCGCCGACGGACAAAAGGAACAGGATAATGGTAGTCGGCATAATCATGGGAATCGTCACTTTGAAAATTCTCTGGAACACATTTGCGCCATCGATTGCCGCCGCTTCATAAATGGAAGTATCAATTCCCATAATGGCTGCCAGGTACATAACGGAACCGTATCCGACTCCCTTCCACAGATTAAAGAAGACCAGGATGAAGGGCCATGCTTCCGGTTTTGTATAGAAAGTAATTTTCTCTCCGCCCAGCGCAACAATCAATCTGTTCATAAATCCATAATCCGAGCTGAAGATATTGAATGCCATGACACCAACAATAACCCAGGAGATGAAGTAGGGCAAAAACATAATGGACTGTGTCACCTTGCGATAATGCTTGTTATGTATTTCAGTCAGCAGAATTGCCACTGCTATCTGTGTCACTGTATTGATAATGATAAAAGCCACATTGTACAGTACTGTGTTTCTGGTTACCAGCCCTGCCTGTCCGGACTGGAAGAAAAACTTGAAGTTATTCAGCCCGTTCCATGCGCTTCCCCAGATTCCTCCTGCGTAGGTGTATTTCTTAAACGCCAATACAATACCGGTCATGGGGTAATATGCAAAAATCAGTGTGTAAACCACTGCCGGCAGGAGCATCAGCAGAAAGGCACGATATTTGTAAACCTTCTTAAAAAAACCTTTCACTCCGCCTTTTTTCTTGACTGCAACGTTATTGTTCACGGTTTCTCCTTCCTTGTTGCGCACTCTGTAGCGCACATTGTTGCTCGTTCTTTTCGTGTTTTTTGCTATTTCTTACTATGTTTACATTATATTCCTTGTTCTTTTTGTAGTCAATGCACTGTATATCCAAAATAGAATCCGTCAAAAAGCACAACAATTATTCAAAGCGCAAAAAATATGCGCAACATTTGTTGTCTAATGTTGCGCGCCACAATTTCCATCTGTATTTATTTTCTACTGCTCCACAGCTGTTTCTTACTCTACACCCATTCCCTCTCTGCAGTTACTCTGTTATCTGCTCTCCGTATTTGTCAGCATACTTAATTCTGTAAATTCTTTTCAGAGCATCATTAATACGTTCTTCAGAAATCTGTCCGTCACGCACCGCCTGTAAAACACCGTTATATGCAGCCTCGAAATCCTCCGGCATCAGAATCATATCACAGCCGGCACGAATTGCCATGATAGCTGCTTCTTCCGATCCATAATACTCAGAAATGGCGCTCATATTCAGAGCATCCGTGATAATCACACCGTCAAATCCCATTTCCTTCCGCAGGATATCCGTCACAAGTTTCTGAGAAAATACACATGGCTCATTGTCTCCCGTAATTTCCGGAGCTGACGCCGTGCTGATCATCACCATATCGGCTCCCGCATCAATACCCGCCTGAAACGCCACAAATTCCTCACTTCTGAATTGTTCCTCTGTCCTGCCAATAGTGGCCAGACCCTTGTGAGGATCATCTGCAGTACCTCCAAGTCCCGGAAAATGTTTCAGGCAGGATGCAATTCCCTGTTCTTTCAGTCCCATCACTACCGCTCCGGCCATCGTTCCCACGCTTTTTGCATCAGAACCAAAAGAACGCTCTGCCATGATACTGTTTTCTACATTTGCCAAATCTGCCACAGGTGCAAAATTCAGATTAAATCCAAGATTCTTCAAAGTAGCTCCTATGGTTTGCCCCGCCTGATATGCAGCTGTCTCACCACCATTCTCACCAATCGTTTTTGCAGAATCTACCTTCGTACCGATACCCGCCTCCGCAACCTGCGCAGCGCTCCCGCCTTCCTCATTCACCGCCAGGAAAATCGGATACTTGGTATACAATTGCGTATTGTCCAGCATTTCTTTAATCTGCTCCTCAGACTGGATATTGTTCCCGGAATAAACAATTCCCCCCACTGCATACTGTGTCAGCGCTTTCTGGGTTCCCTCACCGGCCTTTACGGCAGTCGATACACCGGTAATCGCCTCCGGTGTCACAATAAACAGCCCAGCCACCTTATCCTCCAGCGGCATGACACTGATTCCTTCCTCAACGATTCCGTCCAGTTTTTGTTCCGGTGTCAGTTCCACCACCTCAGGAGTTGGTTCCGGTGTCTGTATTTCTTCTTCTGAGCCGAGCATATTATCAATCACAGCCTGGCTGCTCTGTATCTCCTCCTGCTGTCTGTTCCTGTTTTCAGTAAACACTCTTACCCCAAGGATAATGCCTGCAACAAGCGCCAAAACCAGAATGCCCAAAACACTGTAGGAAATAATCTGATTTCTGACTCTTCTTTTTCTTCTCGCTTCCCGTTTTTCCTGCTGCTTCTCGTCCATTTTGTAATCCGTACCTTTCCTCCCTGTTCTCTTTCTTTTCCATGATAACCTATATTGCCTTCTTTTTCTACAGGAAATCTTTTCTTTTATAAAAAAAATGGTAACAGTTCAGCCCTCAAGTAAAGATAAACTTAATATACTTAGTGTGCAAGCACCCCCGCATCTCAAGTTTATCTTCGCTTGGCTGAACTGTTACAAAAAATGAGAGAGCGTATTGATTCCATTTCAATCAATACGCTCTCTCAGACTTCGTAATCCAAAGGACCCTACCTCTCTTTCTTATTCAGTTTTCGTTCTCTTCGTTTTCTTCCATTTCTTCGTTCGTGCTTTTCCACTTACTCACTCGTACTTGGGTACTGTAACATTCTGATTTTTCTTCAGCAACTTGTCACTTTTTCTTCTGTGGGTTTCACACTACAGGCATTTCTTTTGTTCCTTATTCACTTGTACCTTAATGGAAGATTTTGTTTTTTCTCTTTTCTTTTGTTGATTTTATATTACAACATATCTTCCTATTTGTCAACACATTTTTACATTTTTTATTTTATTTTTGCATTTCGTTCTATCGATTCGCATTTTGTCTGATAATTATGTAGCAATCAGCTTTTTGAAAACATATTTCAAGTAGAAAGGCAGTAAGAAAGCCCACGGAAAGGAATGTTTCCGGGGGCCTGCTTAATTATAACCGCGTAATCACAAAAATATCATAAATCGCTTTGATTGCCGTCTCAAAATCATCATCTGCCACGCCGATAATAATATTCTGCTCGGAAGAACCCTGGTCAATCATTCTGACATTGACATTGGCATGTGCAAGCGCGGAAAAAATTCTGCCTGCAGTACCACGCATGGATTTCATGCAGCGTCCTACCACCGCAATCAGTGCCAGATCGGATTCGATTTCAATAGAGTCCGGCTTTGCCAGTCTGTGAATTCCTGCCACCACCTGCTGCTCCTTATGCATAAATTCATCCTGATGAACAAACACAGTCAGCGTGTCAATGCCGGAGGGCACGTGTTCAAAGGAAATTCCGTTCTCCTCAAATGCCTGAAGCACTTTTCTGCCGAATCCGATTTCAGAATTCATCATATCCTTTTCTATATTAATGGAACAAAAACCTTTTTTCCCTGCGATACCGGTTATGACATACTTTGACTTCTGGCAGGTACTTCCCACAATCCAGGTACCGTTATCATCCGGTGCGTTGGTATTTCTGATATTGATGGGAATCCCCTCCTGACGTACAGGGAAAATAGCATCCTCATGTAATACAGTGGCGCCCATGTAAGACAACTCTCGCAGTTCCTTATAGGTAATCACCTCTATTCCCTCAGGATTGTCAATAATTCTTGGATCCGCAATCAAAAAGCCCGATACATCCGTCCAGTTCTCGTACACATCCACCTTTGCCGCTTTTGCCACGATAGAACCAGTCACATCGGAGCCCCCTCTGGAGAAGGTTTTTACGGTTCCGTCCGGAAGTGCTCCGTAAAAACCGGGAACTACCGCATTCTTACAATTTGCCAGCTTCTTCGAGAGCACATCATTTGTCTTGTCCCCGTCAAAGTTGCCGTCCTTGTCAAAAAAGATAACCTCCGCGGAATCAATAAATTCATAGCCAAGATACTCCGCCATAACGATACCGTTTAAATATTCTCCTCTGGAAGCGGCATAATTGCTGCCTGCCTTTGCTTTAAAATTTTTCTCAATTGTGGCAAACTCTTTGGAAAGGTCAAGTTTCAGTTCCAATCCGTCAATGATTTCCTGATATCTTGCACGGATGTCAGCAAGCTCTTTCGAAAAATCCTTTTCCTGCTCAGCCAGCTCATAGCAGGCATACAGCATGTCCGTCACCTTGGTATCCTTTGAAAAACGCTTCCCCGGTGCGGAAGGTACCACAAATCTTCTGTCTGCATCTGCACGGATAATATCTCCCACCTTCTTAAACTGCTCTGCGCTTGCCAGAGAACTTCCACCGAATTTAACTACCTTAGACATTTTCTTTCTGTTCCTCTTTTCTTTTCATAATTCCCTTAATCTTCGTATTTCTACATTTTCTTTATCATCGTATCTCTACGCAAGGCGGATTCTGTTCAGAACCGCACCACCCAGTTTTTCGCATTTCGCACGGAATTCCTTTTCCGGCATGGGCTGTGTGATATAACCAAAATCTTCGCATCTTGACGAAACCACAAAGGAGCCGCCTTCTGCAAAGACCTCTTCCACTTCCTTTCGTGCCGAAGCAACAGCTCTGACAAAGAACGCACACTTAACTTCCAAAATGTCTGCCAGCTTCGCGGGTTCTCTGTCCCATACGCACATAAGTGTTCTGCCCTGATTTCTTGCACATTCAATCACATCTGCCACAACAGCACTTGCAGTGGGCAGTTTTCCCGCACCTTTTCCGTAAAACATGGCATCACCCAGCATATTTCCGGTTACCAGTACTGCATTAAACACATCGTTCACCATCGCCAGAGGATTTTCCTTTCCAATCAGAAAAGGCGCCACCATTGCCAGTACACTTCCGTCTTCCTGCGCTCTGCTGGTAGCAAGCAGCTTAATAGACATTCCCGCAGCCTTGGCATACTCAAAATCAGCTGTGGTAATCTTCGTGATTCCCTCGGTATAAATTGCCTCGGAATCCACATTTTTCCCCGTCATCAGAGAGGAAAGAATCGCCAGCTTACGGCAGGCATCATAGCCTTCCACATCCGCTTCGGGATTCCGCTCTGCATAGCCGAGTGCCTGCGCCTGTCGCAAAACTTCTTCGTAATCGGCACCCTCCCGTTCCATCTTCGTCAAAATATAGTTGGTTGTTCCGTTCACAATTCCGGAAACCTGCAGAATTTTCTCTGCCGTAAGCGCCGTATTCAGCGGACGAATAATGGGAATACCGCCGCCGACGCTTGCCTCAAACATATAATTACAGTTCTTTTCCGCTGCCAGCTGCAAAAGCTCCGCTCCATGCTTTGCAACCAGCTCTTTATTGGAAGTGCAGACGCTCTTTCCTGCTTCCAGTGCCTGCCTGGTAAACTGATACGCCGCACCGACACCACCCATCACTTCACAGACAACGGAAATTTCCGGGTCATTCATAATCACATTCACATCATGAATCACTCTGTCACCGTAAGGATCTCCCGGAAAATCCCTCAAATCGAGGATATATTTTACATGCATCTCCTCTCCGGCCTTGCAGCTAACTTGTTCATTGTTCTTTTCAATTACCTCAGCGACACCGCTTCCCACCGTACCGTATCCCAAAACTGCTACGTGAATCATAATTTTCTCCTCTATCCTTCATGTTTTCTAGTGCATGCTTAATGAATTTCAGCACCTGCCTGCCGTTTACTAAACGACAGCCTCTACTCTTTCGCCAGAATTTTTACGTGATGTACCCCCTGATGATTCTCCATCTGTTCAATCATACGGGAAATATCACCCGTATTCTGAAGAATCTGGACACTCAGGCTCAAGGATGCCACACCGCTTATGGGAATACTCTGGTGAATTGTCAGAATATTGGCATGATACTCTGCAATAATCTTCAGAACATCCGACAACAACCCGGGCTCGTCATCCATCTGACAGGTCAGCGTAATCGTTGTTCCCTGTGCACTGTCATGAAATTGAAAAATATCATCCTTATACTTATAAAAAGAACTGCGGCTGATGCCGACAGCATCAACCGCTTCCTGAATGGTCAGAACCTTCTCCGACTCTAAAAGCCTCTTTGCTTCGACTACCTTCAGCAGCACTTCCGGAACCGCTTTCTGGGTTACCACGAAATACTTTGCTGTTTCTTTCATATATCCTCCCGCCTCCCGAAAAACCTGTTAGCGTTTTTGTGTCGCGGACACATGTGTGTCAACGAGGGATATTTTAGCATAAGTGTTCATAAAGCACAAGAGTTTTTTGTATAAAATTACATAACCACCTGATTTTTTCCGTTTTTCTTACCCTGGTACAACTTTTTATCGGCGATATGAATCCATTCATCAATGGACTGCTCTGCCGTATGTCTCGACACGCCGATTGTAACTGTGATATGTAACTGTTTTTCACCGTATTCAAACTGCTTCTGTTCTACAAGACTGCGGACTTTCTCCAGTACAACACCTTCCGGCCGTCCAAACTGCATACTGTACGCCTCTTCATGTCCCACCAGAAGGAATTCCTCCCCACCCCATCTGCAGGCTGTCATTCCTTCACAGTTCTTTTGAATCAGCTCTGCAACGCTCTTTAACACGTAATCACCGCAGTTATGTCCGTAAGTATCGTTAATCTGCTTAAAATTGTCTATATCAAGTATTGCCAGCCAGTAGTTTGACATCTGACCTTCATCGTATATTTCCTGTAGGTTTTTCATCAGATAATATCTGTTTATCAGTCCCGTCAGCATATCGTGGCTTGCCTGATTTGCCAGCTCCTCCTCATAAAAAATTGCCATATTTGTAAGCATCCGGAAAAAGACTGCCACAAAAACGAACACCACCAGGGAATTAATTATAAGCATGGCTAATGCCACTTCATCACTGATTTCGTAACAAGCGCCCGTTTTTCGCACGACAAGCAGAGATATAAAATAGAATAGCGTGCTGATTATGTTAAATAAAGTTCCTTTATAATGACGTTTTCCCAGCTTCACCGAAAAGTAATCTGCATAAAATACAATCGCAATGCAGCCCACAAAGTAAAGCTGAAAGCCATAGTCCCAGCCCAGACACCAAACAGCGAGAAACATATGAACCATAATTTCCAAAAAGGTTGTAACAATATACGTGCCAATCCAAACTTTTTTGATTGCCGGAAAGCCAAGGGCATAAAGCAGAATACTAAACACGTTCAGAACACTCATCAACGTAATATGATTGATTGTAAAGAAAAGAAAGAGTACAATGTGTACACTAATCAAAAAGAAGTTCAGTTTATTCAGGGAATTCAATGCGATTATGTTACTCAGTTCATGCTTCTTGCTAAATTTCATCGCATACCCTCCGTTTTGCGATAACTGTCGAAAACATGACTATTTTACCATATCCTCCCGCTCAAAACAACAATAACCCGGGATATTTCGGAAAATATCCCGGGCAGATTCCATTCGCAAAATCGCTCTCTCGGAGCTCTCTTTCTTCCGGAAAGCTTTGGTTCCTTTGCATGGCTCTGAATAGCTTCATTAAATCAAAGGATACTTATCGGTTAAAGTCTGTACAATTGCACGTGCTTCAGGTATTTTCGCCTCGCCGCCCTTGAGGACAAGAGCAATGGCCTCTGCAATTTTATCCATATCCTCCGTATTCATGCCTCTGGAAGTAACAGCAGGAGTTCCAAGGCGCACACCGCTGGTCACAAACGGAGACTGGGGGTCATTGGGAATCGTATTCTTATTGCAGGTAATATGGGCCGCATCCAGCATCTTTTCTACCGCTTTTCCCGTCAGACCAAAGTTCGTCAAATCTACCAGCATCAGATGATTGTCGGTACCGCCGGACACAATCCTGATACCTCTGTCCATAAGTCCCTTGCACAAAGCCTGTGCATTATCAATAATTCCCTTCTGATATACCTTGAAGTCATCACTCAGTGCCTCCTTGAAGCACACTGCCTTTGCAGCGATGACATGCATCAGAGGGCCTCCCTGAATACCGGGGAAGATTGCCTTATTGAAGTTATATTTCTCATTTACGGCATTGCTGGAAAGAATCATGCCACCACGGGGACCGCGAAGTGTCTTGTGTGTGGTGGTAGTCGTCACATCCGCATAAGGAATCGGGCTGGGATGAAGTCCTGCTGCCACAAGACCCGCGATATGTGCCATATCCACCATGAGAACTGCGCCAACCTCGTCTGCCACTTCACGGAATTTTTTGAAGTCAATGGTTCTCGCATACGCAGAAGCACCTGCGATAATCATCTTGGGCTTTGCTTCCAATGCAATCTCGCGAAGCTTATCATAATCAATAAATCCGTCATCATTTACCCCGTAAGGTACAATGTGAAAATACTTTCCGGACATATTAACCGGGCTTCCGTGTGTCAGGTGTCCGCCATGATCCAGATTCATGCCCATAATCGTATCGCCGGGCTTACATACTGCAAACTGAACCGCCATATTCGCCTGGGCACCGGAGTGAGGCTGAACGTTGGCATATTCACATCCAAACAGCTCTTTTGCTCTTTCAATGGCAAGGTTCTCCACAACATCCACGCAATCACAGCCGCCATAATACCGCTTTCCGGGATATCCTTCCGCATACTTGTTGGTCAGGGGACTTCCCATTGCAGCCATCACTGCCTTACTTACCCAGTTTTCGGAAGCAATCAGCTCAATATGACTGTTCTGTCTGTTCTGCTCATCAACTATCGCCTGAGCAATTTCAGGATCCACATTTTTCACTTCATCCAATGAATACATTCCTCTTCCTCCTCTTTTCAGTTCTTTTGCACTTTAATGTGATAAAAACTTTGACACTGATTATAACATAGAATCTTTGGAATGCAAATAAAAAAACAGATTTTATTTTACAACCTTGTTTACGCAGCGCCAGTTTGCTGGTAAAATAGAAAAAAACTACGAAAGACGAGGCACATCTCATGTACCATGTTATCATCAATCCGGCTTCCCGTTCGGGCAAAGGTCTTAAGATATGGAATACGCAGGTGGAACCTGCACTGAAGCAATCCAATATTCCTTTCTGCAGTCATTTTTCGGAAAAGGCCGGCGATATAGCCCGGATTGCATCCTCCATTGTCTCTTCCGCCGAAGTCGAACCGATACATATTATTATTCTGGGAGGCGACGGAAGCATAAATGAAGCATTGCTCGGAATACCGGATACCTCAAATGTCATTCTGGGATATATTCCGACCGGATCCAGCAATGACTTTGCAAGAGATTTAAAGATTCCCACTGACCCTGTCGGCGCCCTTGAGCTGATTCTTCACTCCGGCAAGCCGGTTTCCCTGGATCTTGGAACAGTCACTTACGAAGATGGACAACAGCGGCGCTTCTGCGTCAGCTGTGGTATCGGTTATGATGCTGCCGTCTGCGATGAAGCACTTCATTCCAAAATAAAAAATGTGCTGAATAAAATGGGACTGGGCAAACTAACCTATCTGGGTATTGCGCTCAAGATGCTTTTTGCCGCCAAAGCCGTATCCGGCAGACTGATTCTTGACGATGCAGAACCCATCGACATTGGAAATATTCTTTTCACCGCCTGTATGCTTCACCGCTTTGAGGGCGGCGGCTTCATGTTCTGCCCTGACGCGGATGCCACAGACGGTATTCTGGATCTTTGTGCCGTTGGTGACCTTTCGAAGGCTCTTGTTCTGTGTGCCCTGCCTACCGCTTTCAAGGGAAAGCATTACAGATTCAAAGGAATTACGCCCTATAAGGCAAGAAAAGTTGTGATTGAAACCGACTCCCCCCTCTGGGTACACACAGACGGAGAAGTTCATCAAAAATCCTCCCGCATTACAGTTACCTGCGAGCGACAGGCTGTCAGAGTTATGGTTCCGTAATCCCGCAACTCTTTCACCTGCTGTAAACCTTAATGTTTTCTAAAGAATACTTAAGGACTTAAAAAAAGCATTGCATTTTCCATTTGAAACGCTATACTAAAGAAGATTCAAAAAGAATTAGTATAGTTGAAAGGTCTGATTAATAAATGGAAAACTTAAAACAACTGTTTGTCCGGTACAAGCATGGAATTCCGCTGCTTGCTTACCTGGTTGTCTATCTGACATGGTTTGGATGGCTTGAAAAAACAAACACCAAAAAGTACTGGCTCATTCATCTCACTGCGGATGACTATATTCCCTTCTGTGAGATATTTGTCATTCCTTACCTTTTGTGGTTTGTCTATGTAGCAGCCGTAGTTATTTATCTGTTTTTCAAAGATAAACAGGAATACTACAAGGCATGCGTATTTCTCTGCACCGGCATGACATTGTTCCTGATTATCTCAACTCTCTGGCCGAACGGTCACGATTTGCGACCCGCAGCAATGCCGAGAGACAATCTGTTTACCTCCATGATAGCAATACTGTGGAAAACAGATACTCCAACAAACCTCTGGCCCAGCATTCATGTGTACAATTCCATGGGTGCACATTTCGCCATCACCCACAGCAGAGGACTGATGGAGTCCAGATGGGGAAAGTACATTCGGATTGGTTCCGGAATTATGGCCGTTTCTATCATTATGTCCACCATGCTCATAAAGCAACACTCTGTGTTTGATGTTATGACAGGGATTGCACTGGGAGCTGTTATGTATGCAGTTGTCTATAGAAGAGAATGGCTGCTTGCAGGAAAAGCCCAGAATGATAAACATAAAAGAGCACCTCAGGTCAATTAACCTGAGGTGTT
>CAMEDC010000009.1 GCA_945913255.1 uncultured Lachnospiraceae bacterium | reverse complement strand
GTGTTTATGCTGGTTGCGAGGTTTTTACCTTTTTCTAACTGTCAAAGATGGGATTATGAAAGAGAGGAAAGAATATGCAGTTGCAGGAAAAGATTATGGTGGCAGACACTCTGACCGGCATCAACGGTGAGCTGGTGCGCTATGCAGAGATGATTGCACAGTCCGAGAACAAGGAATTGAAGCAGACTCTCAAACAGATTCGCAATGCATGCGAGCAGTCTCAGGAGGAACTTTACAATATTGCAAGAGAGAAGTCTTATTATGTCCCTGCCAGCAAGGCTACTGACGAAGAGGTTCAGCATGTAAAGAACCTGTTCACCCAGGGAACTCTGTAAGGCAGCAGATGAAAGAGGCAGCTTTGTAAAAGTGTTGCCATTCATTGAAGTTTTGTAACCACTTCACAGTAGGCGATATTACCTATTGTGGAGTGGTTTTTGTTTGGGAATGATTCTTTTTTATCTATAGCAGAATAAGATAGAACAACGAATACTTTGAAATGAGTAAATGATATGCTGAATGCAATCTGGGCGGTAATGATACTTCTGGCCGTTATTTATGGGGCGCTGACGGGACATATGAGTGAGGTGACGGAAGGAGCGCTGGACAGTGCAGGAGAGGCGATTTCGCTCTGCATTACCATGGCAGGTGTGGTAGCACTCTGGATGGGACTGATGGAAATTGCCGGAAAGGCAGGATTAATTGAGAAGTTGACAAAGGGAATCAGTCCCTTTCTGACTTTCATGTTTCCGAAAATACCGAAAGAACATGAAGCAAGAGGCTACATAGCGACCAATATCATTGCGAATATTCTGGGACTTGGCTGGGCGTGTACACCGGCAGGGCTGAAAGCCATGGAAGCGCTGGCGAAGCTGGAAGCGGAGCGCGGTACGCCGGGATATGCTGATGCACAACACGTTGAACGGGGAAGCATAGGTGCGGGACGGGATTTTGGACAGGAGCGCCGTGCCAGCAAGGAAATGTGCGACTTCCTGATTCTGAATATTTCTTCTCTGCAGTTGATTCCTGTGAATATGATAGCATACCGCAGTCAGTACGGCAGTGCGAATCCGGCCTGTATTATTGCGCCTGCCCTCTTGGCTACTTTGTTCAGTACCCTGACGGCGATTTTATTCTGTAAATGCAGGGGTGGGAAGAAGGTATGATGAATGCATTATCCCATATCTCTGATATTATCATTCCGCTGCTCATCTTTTTTATTGTTGGCTATGGCTATGTATCGAAGGTTAAGGTTTATGAGTGTTTCCTGAAAGGCGCAAAAGAAGGACTGAAAATTGTGGCGGATATCGTGCCGACCCTGATTGGGCTTCTGATGGCTGTGGGAATGCTGCGCACCTCCGGTTTTTTTGATTTCCTTGGGAAAATACTGGCCCCGGTAACGGAAGGCGTGGGACTACCGGCACAGCTGCTTCCGCTTTTGGTGGTAAAACTGTTTTCCTCCTCCGCGGCAACGGGACTGGTGTTGGATATTTTTAAGACCTCCGGACCGGACTCTTACGCCGGAATGCTGACCTCGATTCTGATGAGCTGTACGGAGACGGTTTTTTATACCATGAGTGTCTATTTCCTTGCGGCAAAGGTAACGAAAACCCGCTATACGCTGGCAGGAGCGCTCCTGTCAACGCTGGCGGGTACTTTGGCGAGCATTGTGCTGGCAAATATGATGTGAGTTAAGCGAACATATCCCTTGCAATATGGGCAAGGATTTCCGCCGTTTTTTCCACGCCGAATCGGGAGGAATCAATCATGAGATCCTTGTTAGTGGAAGGCCCGTTATATTCGGGACAATAGCGCCTGTGGTAAAGTTCTCTGGAGCGGTCTACCTCCCGAATCATCTTCCGGGCTGTCTTTTCCTCCATTTTGAGGATTTCCGTACAATTTTTCAGCCTGGCTTCCACGGGGGCATAGACATAGATACAAAGTCGGTTTTCAAAATCAGAGAGGATGCTGTCGGCACAACGACCTACAATAATACAGGATTCCTTTTTCGCCAGATCACGGATGATGTTCTCCTGAACACTGAAAATTTCATCCTGCATACTGCCAACTCCCATTCCCAGAGGATACTGTCTCTTGACTTTGAAAAGGGAATTCCTGTGTCAGACCGGGAAGGGCATGGAATCGGTGTACAGAGTATCTGTGCCATTGTGGAACGATATGGTGGTGTCTTTAATTTTCTGGTGGAAAACGGAAACTTCATTTTACAATTGTCGATTTGAGACTTTGCCCGATGTCGATTCAATACATTTTTTGTACGATTCATGCAGAAACCTCCCGCTTCAGAACGTAAAGACTTACAATGAGAACAAGTCAGACGGCTACATTTCTGCGGCGAGAGAAGTACTTCTGCAAAAATAAGGCAGATGCGGAACACCGTGTCTGCCTTTTTGTTTCAGGAAGATACGCTTGTCGGGATGACCGTTATTCTTATAGAGGCTCAGCCCCAAAAAGAAATGAAGAGGAAAGGAAGGAAGTAAACTTGAAAAAACGATTATTGGGTATGCTTAGTGCCTTTTGTCTGGTACTGACTCTGCTGCCGCCCATGACAGCGCAGGCAGCGGAAAGTTCTGCCGTACAGAAGGTCAAAATTGGAACAGCAGTCTTGAATAGTACGAACAAATATTATCATAACGGAGTAAGTGGTGCGCAGGGAACAGCAGAAGCCGATTCTGATGGTGCCAGTGCCGAATTTGATGCAGCTACCGGTACACTGACCTTAAACGGTTTGAATATCAATGCATCTGCTAATCCGGGAATCCTTTGGGAATTTGATAGTTGGGTGCACACGATTTGACGATTAAGCTTTCTGCTGGTTCTGAAAATATAGTGACTAGCTCAGCTGTCTGTGCCATTGAAGGAAGATATGTGGCGGAAGGCGGTCCTTCCCTAATCATTGAGGGAACAGGTACGTTAAATATTAACGGTTCCCAACATGGTATCTGGGTTTGGCATGATATCACTATTCAGGATAGTGCAATAGTGAATGTCAAGTGTACAGGCACTAAAGATGTAGTAATTTGTAACAATGATAGTTCGGGTAAGATTACTGTAGCGGGAAATGCTCAGGTCAAGGCTACCGGAGGGGAATATGGAATCGGATATAGTGATCCGAATACGAATACTCCAATCATTTCAGGAGGTACTGTTACTTTAGAGGGTAATACAACAGCCTTCAAAACGGCTCCTGACCTTAACGGTTATACCGGCGGCTATAAGGTTACCGTTGGTGAAGATGCCGCCGGCGGTGCCGAATGGGACGGCAGTGCTTCTTTGTCAAATTACAAATATCTGAAAATTGAAGCAGGTCAACATACTCATAATTGGGATACAGCATGGAGAAAGGATGAGAACAGTCACTGGCATGATTGTTTAAATCCCGGCTGTAATGTGACTGCGTACAGCAGCAAGGACAGCTATGGCGGACATGTTTATGACAATGATACAGACACTAATTGTAATACCTGCGGCTATACCCGGACGGTAACGCCGTCCCATACCCATAGCTGGTTAGCCACCTGGAGCTATGATGAAACCCATCACTGGCATGAGTGTGGAAGCACCGGTTGTGATGTGACTGACAATAGCAACAAAAACGGATATGCAGGGCACACCGGCGGTACAGCAACCTGTAGAGAACTGGCTGTCTGCTCTGATTGCAACCATCCCTATGGCAGTGTTGACAGCAGTAACCATACCGGCGGTACAGAAATACGAGACCGGGTAGATGCCACTGCAACCACACCGGGCTATGCCAGTGATACCTACTGCCTGGGCTGTGGTGTAAAGATTGGTACAGGTACAACGATTGCCGCAACGGGGAATACCGGCGACAGTAATACCCCGTCGTCCGATAACAGCAACTCCAGTTCAACGACCGACGATAATGATGATTCCGATGACAGCTCGGCAACATCTGACAGTACTGCTGCAGCAAAACCTGACTATGCAACTCATATCGTACAAAAGGGTGATACCCTCGGGGTAATCGCGCGGAAATACGGCTACACCGTGGCAGGGATTATGGCAGAAAACAAAAATCTGATTAAGAATGTGAATCTGATATATCCCGGCTGGCTGTTGAAGATTCCACAGAGCACCGGAAATGCCGTCAGTGGAAGCTCCCAGCAAATATCTGTTTCGCCGAATGCAGGGAAAACCCGAATTCATGTAGTGAAGAGAGGCGATAATCTCTGGGCAATCGCCCGTAAATACGGCTGCACCAGCGCAGAAATCATTGCTTTGAACAGCCGCCTGAATGCCAATCCGAATCTGCTTTATGCCGGATGGGAACTGGTGATTCCCGAAAGATAAACATTTTATACTTCCCGGATGCATCAGTGACGGATGCATCCGATACAGGTTATCCGTTGTGAATCAGGAGTATTCATGTTATAATATTCGCATGAATACTCCTATTTTGATTCCAATTATATGCATTATTACTGTTGTGCTTCTGGCGGGGTTCCTTTTATTCCTGCTCCGTCGGGGAAAGCGTGTCAGACCCTCTGACATTGACCTGATGGAAGGGCACGATTTTGAATATTATTGTGCGGAGCTTTTGAAACGGCGCGGCTTTCAGGAGGTTGAAGTCACGAAGGGCAGCGGAGACTACGGCATTGACATCCTTGCGGAAAAGGACGGGGTTACCTATGCCATACAGTGCAAATGTTACGCTGCTCCGGTGGGTGTAAAGGCGGTGCAGGAGGCTTATGCCGGACGGGATTACTACGACCGGATGGTAGGCGCGGTGCTGACGAACCAGTACTTTACCCAGCCGGCAGTGGAAGCCGCAAAGAAACTGAAAATATTATTATGGGACAGAGGCTATTTGGAATCCATGATGGAGGAGACATCATTTTGAAGCCTCTGTCCCATTGGGACATGAGGCTATTTGGAATCCATGATGGAGGAAGCCTCCTTCTGAAGCTGTTCCTCCAGGGACTTAAAATCAGCAGGTCCGTTATCCAGAAAAAAGCAGTGAAATTTGTAATCGGTGTAGGCATCGCCCCATAGGGATGCAGCCTTCTCCTTCAGGGACAGAATCTCCAGATATCCCAGATAGTATTTCAGATAGTTGCAGGGTTCCTGGGCAATGTAGGCATAAACGGACTTGATGGAATTGCTGTCCGTGATGCCGAAGCCTTCCAGCATTTTTGCTACCTGACTGTAGGAGGCATCTTCATAGTGAATCATGATATCCAACAGGGAATAGAGGCATAACTGCAGACTGCGGTTATGCTTTTCTATTTGTGTGCAGAGCGCATCCTGTGTGCGCCCGGCCTCCCGGAAAATGTCCGAGGCGTAATCATAGGAGAGAAATTCTACGTACAATGCCCAGCCCTCCAGATAGCCGCCGTACCATATCAGTTCTCCGGCGGGGCGGGCAGCTGTTTCCAATGCTTTTTGGTTGCTGTATACGGTCTGATACAGATGTCCGGGGTAACCTTCGTGGGCAAGGGTGGTGTAGAGATCCAGCCCGGCGGGCGTTT
Organism: uncultured Lachnospiraceae bacterium; assembly: GCA_945913255.1. Lineage (GTDB taxonomy): Bacteria > Bacillota > Clostridia > Lachnospirales > Lachnospiraceae > Acetatifactor. The sequence continues at coordinate 62,181 of CAMEDC010000009.1, read as the reverse complement.
TTTTCTGATTGATATAGATTACATTATTTTGCGTATCATCCAGAGGGGCGGTCAGGTAAAAGGCCGGTGCCGTGTAATCACGTAAGTTTTCCGAGACAGCTTTTACTGCAATATGGGTATTCCCCGATACAGCGGGGAAAAGCCCGTTCATGCGGCTCTGCAAATCGGCAAGAATCTGTTCCGGCGTGGTCAGGGGAAAGGAGGAACGTTCCTGCCCATAGATGTCTGTAATCTCCGGATGGGATGCCGCTATTTTCCGGATTTCTTCATATTCAGCGGAAAATTTATCACTCAGCAGCTGTTCCACTTCCGGGACGGGGCGGTAGGAACCGGTCTCCGAAATCAAAAGTGCTTCGTAATAGGGTTTCCCCTGAGGCCTGGAAGCAAGCCCTGTAAGAGAAATGGAGTCATCCTCCAGAAGCAGCAGCCCGTCACCCAGAGCGGTATAAGCAGGGAGCAGAACGGTTTTCAGCAACCGGTCATTCTGCGCCAGATAGGTTTCTGCATCCTTCTGCGTGATGCTCCCGTTTTGCAGCAGGGGTTCCAGTCGTTCCCGAAAGGTAGTCTGCAGAAAATGCGTTCCGTTTTCCAGCTCTGCGGCAGTCAGGAGGGTATCGCATTGCTCACGCACCTTACGCAGAGAAGAGGCGGGCATCAGGAGTCCGGCATCCGATTTTTCCTGCTCGTAAACCAGCAGAGAAGCAAAATATTCATCTGTCTGGTCGAGAAGGGCAAGGTAGTCCTCCACATCCCGTCGGCTTCGAAAGGTATATTCCGCCAATAGTACAGGCAGCTGGGATTGCATGCCGGAGGATGGAGAGAGCGGTTCACCGTAATAGGGATAGTCGGAGAGGGTGAGCGTGTTTTCCAGATAGCGGGTCAGCAACGTGCAGAGATAGGCATCGGAGGGATTCAGATGGTCGACTCGTACGGATTTCAACGCGGCCAGGGCGTTTTCGGCTGCCGCCTGTTCCCGAAGAGAATCTTTTTCGCTGTAACAGGGAAGAACTGCCCTGTAATCATACATACCGAAATCGGAAGGGCTGGCAAGGGTGTAATGCATGTTCAGGGTATTGGCTTCCATTTCTGTGATAAATAGCCGGGAGGTAATATTGGCGAAGCGTTTTTCATCCTTATGAAAGCCAAACAAAAAAAGGGTGAGGCAACTGAAACCCAGAAGGAGTAAGCTCATGAACAGCAATTGCTTTGCGGAGAAGCGGGTATACTTTTTCACTGGCGAAATACCTGACTTGAGATTACGTTTATAAAGCATATGCAAAAAGGCCGGTTTTCATGAGTAAGGCATCCTTGCACAGTATCCTGCCTGATATTACTGCCACGTCATTGGAGGCAGTAAAATGACAGCAATACCTGAGGGTTGGTAAGCAAAATATACATTGACTTTGTCCAATCGTAAAAATATACTGTTAGTAGAATGAAAGCAATCAAAACGCGCACTGCGCAGAAATGGGGTATTTGAATGAGTGAGGTAATCAAAAAAGCAATTCAGGACGGCAAGACGGCACTGGGAATTGAGTTTGGTTCTACACGAATCAAAGCAGTTTTGGTGGATGAAACACATCAGCCAGTTGCCATGGGAACACATGACTGGGAAAACCGCTTGGAAAACAATATCTGGACCTACAGTCTGGAGGATATCTGGAGTGGATTGCAGGGCTGCTACAGAAGTCTTGCGGAGGATGTGGAAGCAAAGTATGGCGAAAAACTGACTACCATTGGCAGCATCGGTTTTTCCGGTATGATGCACGGGTATATGGCTTTTGATGAGGCAGGGGAGCTGCTGGTTCCCTTCAGAACCTGGAGAAATACTATGACAGAAGAAGCATGTAAGGTGCTGACGCCTCTGTTTCAGTTCAATATTCCTCAGAGATGGAGCATCGCGCATCTGTATCAGGCAATTCTATCCGGTGAAGAGCATGTGAAGGACATTACGTTCTTTACCACACTGGCAGGCTATATTCACTGGAAGCTGTCGGGAGAAAAGGTGCTGGGCATCGGGGAAGCATCCGGTATGTTCCCCATCGATTCAACCATAGCGGATTATGACAAAAAAATGATTGCACAGTTCGATGAACTGATTGCGCCAAAGGGCTTTGCCTGGAAGCTTGGGGAGATTCTTCCTAAGGTGCTCTGCGCGGGAGAAAAAGCAGGAGAATTGACCGCAGAAGGCGCTAAGCTGTTGGATCCCACGGGAACGTTGCAAGCGGGTATTCCTATGTGTCCTCCCGAGGGAGATGCGGGAACCGGCATGGTGGCAACCAACAGCGTGAAGGTTCGCACCGGAAATATTTCCGCCGGAACCTCCATTTTCTCCATGGTGGTGACAGAAAAAGCTTTGTCTAAGGTACATGAGGAAATTGACATGGTGACAACACCGGACGGAAATCCCGTTGCCATGGTACACTGCAACAACTGTACCTCTGATTTGAATGCATGGGTAAATCTGTTTGATGAGTTTGCAGGAAAATTCGGCATGAAAATAGATAAGAACGACCTGTACGGAACCCTTTACAGAGAGGCGTTGACAGCAGATACGGACTGCGGCGGCCTGCTGGCGTACAACTATTTTTCGGGTGAGCCCGTGACAGGCTTAAATGAGGGCAGACCCATGTTTGTCCGCATGCCGGATGCGAAATTTAATCTCGCTAACTTTATGAGAAGCCATCTGTACAGTGCCATGGCGACTCTGAAAATCGGAAACGATATTTTGTTAAAGGAAGAGAACGTAAAGGTGGATTCTCTGATGGGACACGGCGGTCTGTTCAAAACGCCGGTGGTGGGACAGCAGCTCATGGCAGCAGCCTTTGATTCTCCCGTGACCGTTATGGATACCGCAAGCGAGGGCGGTGCCTGGGGTATGGCTGTGTTGGCGGCATATATGCAGGAGAAGAGCGCAGACGAGACTTTGCCGGATTATTTGAGCAACAGAATCTTTGCAGGTCAGACAGGTACCACCATTGCGCCTAAGGCGGAGGATGTGGCAGGCTTTGATGCGTACGTGGAGAAATATAAGAATACACTGCCCGCAGAAAAGGCAGCTGTGGAAGGAATGAGGTAGATCTCTATGTTAGAAGAATTAAAGAAATTGGTATATGAGGCAAATATGGACTTGCCCAAGTATGGTCTTGTGACCTTTACCTGGGGGAATGTCAGTGCCATTGACAGAGAGAGCGGTCTGTTTGTGATTAAACCCAGTGGCGTGGAGTATGAGAAGCTGACACCGGAAGATATGGTAGTCGTGGATTTGAACGGAAAGAAGGTAGAAGGGCGTTTCAATCCGTCCTCGGATACGGCAACCCATGTGGAACTGTATAAAGCCTTTCCGGAAATCGGCGGAATCGTACATACGCATTCTTCCTATGCCACCAGCTGGGCCCAGGCGGGAAGAAGCATTCCCTGCTACGGAACGACCCATGCAGACTACATTTACGGTGAAGTGCCCTGCGTCAGATGCTTAAGCGCGGAGGAAATCGCGGAAGCCTACGAGGAAAATACGGGACATCTGATTGTAAATGAATTTAAGCGCATGGGAAAAGACCCTGTGGCCGTGCCCGCTGTACTCTGCAAAAACCACGGTCCCTTTGCCTGGGGTAAGGATGCAAAGGAAGCGGTTCATAACGCTGTCGTCCTGGAGGAGGTTGCCAAGATGGCGTACCGTGCGGAGACTATTAATCCCAGAATCCAACCCGCACCACAAGAACTTCAGGATAAGCATTATTACAGAAAGCACGGCGCCAATGCGTATTACGGACAGTCTGCAGAAAAGTAATTGACAGTCAGAGTGCACGAGCACATTCGGCATTTTTTGAAGAAAGTGCTGGACGGTGAAACGGAACTGTGCTAGTATAAAAACGAAGAAAAAGGTTGCCGTATCTATGACATATGGCAGAATGGAGGAGAGCATGAACAATTTAGAACTGCAGAAGCGTGCGAATGAAGTGCGCAAAGGCATTGTAACAGCAGTTCACAGTGCAAAGGCAGGACATCCCGGCGGTTCCCTTTCCGCAGCAGATGTGTTTACGTTCCTGTATTTTGAAGAAATGAACATCGACCCTGAGAATCCTGATATGGAGGACAGAGATCGTTTTGTATTGTCCAAGGGACACACAGCTCCCGGATTGTACTCTGCTCTGGCCAACAGAGGCTTTTTCCCGGTTGAGGATTTAAAAACTTTGAGACATTTAGGCTCCTACCTGCAGGGACATCCCTGCATTCATATCCCCGGTGTGGATATGTCCTCTGGTTCTTTGGGACAGGGTATTTCCGCAGCAGTGGGAATGGCTCTGGGTGCAAGAATGGGCGGCAAGAGCTTCCGCGTATATACGCTGCTTGGTGACGGCGAACTTGAGGAAGGACAGGTATGGGAGGCAGCCATGTTTGCCGGACATCGCAAGTTGGATAATCTCTGTGTAATGGTGGACAATAACAATTTGCAGATTGACGGCCCCATTGATCAGGTTTGCTCTCCTTATCCCATTGATAAGAAGTTTGAGGCTTTTAATTTCCATGTAATTAATGTGGATGCACATGATTTTGACGCGCTCCGAGCTGCTTTCAAAGAGGCACGTGAGACAAAGGGTATGCCTACCTGTATCGTGCTTCACAGCCTGAAAGGCAAGGGTGTTTCCTTTATGGAAAACAGTGTTGACTGGCACGGAAAGGCTCCCAACGATGAGGAGTACGCAATCGCGATGGCTGATTTGGAGAAAATTGACGCAGAATTAGAGAAAGCAGGTGAAGCATAATGGCAGACAACACAATTAAGAAGATTGCTACTCGTGAAAGCTACGGAAATGCGCTGAAGGAACTGGCTGAAGAGTTCCCCAATCTGGTGGTGCTGGATGCTGACCTGGCTGCAGCAACCAAGACCGGCATTTTTAAGAAAGCGTATCCCGACCGCCATATTGACTGCGGTATTGCCGAAGCAAACATGATGGGCGTGGCAGCAGGCTTGTCCCTGACAGGGAAAATTCCTTTCGTAAGTTCCTTCGCCATGTTTGCGGCAGGACGTGCTTTCGAGCAGGTTCGTAACTCCATCGGTTATCCCCATCTGAATGTAAAAATCGGTGCAACCCATGCGGGAATCACGGTTGGTGAAGATGGCGCAACCCATCAGTGTAATGAGGACATCGCTCTTATGAGAACGATTCCCGGCATGGTGGTTATGTGTCCTGCTGATGATGTGGAAGCAAAAGCAGCGGTGCGTGCAGCACTGGAATATGAAGGACCTGTTTATATCAGATTCGGACGTGCAGCAGTACCTGTAATTAATGATAAGCCTGATTACAAGTTTGAGATTGGCAAAGGTTCCATTGTTCGTGAAGGTAAGGATGTGACGATTGTTGCTACCGGTATCTGTGTGGATTCTGCACTTGGCGCGGCGGAGAAGCTGGCGGCAGACGGCATTGACGCTGAGGTTATCAGCATCTGTACCATCAAGCCTCTTGACGAGGAGATTATCATCAACAGTGCAAAGAAGACCGGAAAGGTTGTCACTGTGGAGGAGCACTCCGTTATCGGAGGCCTCGGCAGCGCAGTGTGCGATACCCTGAGCGCAAACCTTCCTACAAAGGTAAAGAAAATCGGTATGCAGGATGTGTTCGGCGAGTCCGGCTCAGCTGCAGCACTGGTTCAGAAGTATGGTCTGGACGCAGAGGGCGTTTATAAGTCCGTGAAGGAATTTATGTAAAAAGTACCGAAGCCCCGCTCGAATTGAGCGGGGCTTTTTTGGTTTCGTTTATAAATACTGCTTGTTAGTTGAATTTTGTTAACAAAGCAGTATTTCTGATGCTCTAAAATGATTCTAAAACCAATATCGGGAACAGATTACTGCTTATAATTGTAAAAATTTGATAGGCAGTAATCATTCAAATATAGGGACAAAAATCTACGGCTTGAAGATTATTAGTGGTTTATAAACAGTAGAAGTGTCTTTTTGACAATAGGGCATATCTAATTTTTACAACATTAGGGAAAAATTTATCAAATCTTAACAACTATGATACAATCCCAAATTACACTGTATTTTAGATAAAAGGCAGGAAAAGACCTGCCGGAAGTACAATGTGAACCTGTTCCCATCCGGGAGAGGTTCATGGTGGAAAGGCATGGGGATCAGAATGAATCCATATTTAATTGACTATGAAAGAGAGAGACAGCGCAGGATGCAGTCCTTGCGGGGAGCGCAAACACGAAGCGCAGGAAGCCGGAGTGGCAGGATAAGGCAGACTGAAGAGACAGCAAAGAGGCAGGTACGGAACATTCCGGGACAGGCAACTGCTCATGACAGGAAGGCACGGACGGCTGCCCTCGCACGTCGCAGGAGAATCAGGCGTATCAGAAGGTTTGCAGCAGGAGTATGTCTGGTGAGTTTTTTACTGATTGCTGCATTACTTTTGATGACGAATGGAAATGTATCTGCGGAGGAAAAGAGCAGTTTGAGAAAAACGGTAAAGATTGAAGAGGAGCAGCTCAATCTGCCTTCCGGTTCTACAGTACAGGGGCTTCCGGCGGAACAATTTGCAGCGCATCCTGCATGGACAGAGAACTTTTTGACGCCAAATGAATACTCCAGACCGGGGGAGCCCCTGGAAGAAGTCAAGAATATTTTTGTACATTACACAGCGAATCCGGGGACAAGCGCTGTGCAGAACCGCAGTTATTTTGAACAGCAGAAGGACGTGCATCAAGCCAGTGTCAGTGCTCATTTCATCATTGGCTATGAAGGCGAGATCATTCAATGCCTTCCTCTGGATGAAATCGGCTATGCAGTTCAGACCAGAAATTATGATTCCATTTCGATTGAATGCTGCTATAAGGCGAAGGACGGTTCCTTTACCCAGGAGACCTATGACTCCCTGGTTGCGCTATTGCAGTGGCTGGTGGATGTATATGATTTGGATACGGATGATATTCTGCGGCATTACGACTGTGGAGGCAAAAAATGTCCCTTATATTATACGGAACATGAAGACGCGTGGGAGCAATTGAAGGGGGATGTGGCCGCCGGTCAGAAAAAATGAAGGGACATGTAGAGGAATAAATTTTTGGAATTATTTATTTTTTAACCTTTCATTTTCGGCTTTAAGTTTTGCGATTTCGTCGTCTTTGGCAGCGATTTCGTCGTCTTTGGCAGCAAGCTCCTTTTTTGTTACATTGAGCTTGTTCGCTGTATCAGCAACCTGTTTTGTCAGGGATGCAAGCTCTTCCTGCATATCATCAATCATTAGGCGTATGGTATTACGATCAGCAATAGCCAGTGCTTCAGAATACATATATATCAACTCCTTTGGGTTTGTTCGGAATTCTGCAATTTCTTGGTAAAGTTCATAAAATTCAGGATACGCATTGATAAGTGCAATGATATCGGCAGGTTCGTCAGAACTGAAAAAGGTAAGCCACGCCGTTAACTTGTTATCTATATTTTGAACTGTATTTCGGAAAGTGTCAAGCGAAATATACTTGATTTTTGAGAGAGAAGTAACCTTGGCACCGCTGTCATAGCAGATTTTTTCTGTGTGGATATAGTTAGGTGCCACCTCCTTAAAGGGTTCAGAACTGTATTCCATCAGAATGATGAGATAAAATGGTTTCATTTTCTTATAGCTGAAATTATCTTTTAGACGATTTTTCAGTTCTGTATATTGTCTCATGATAGCGTCGGCGGTATAACAGCTGCTGCGTTCACCGGGAAAATATAGGCCAACTTTTTGCATCTCCACATTGACTCTGGAACCATCTGAGAGTTGAACCAGTATGTCCATGATAATGAAACTGGCTTCAGCAGAAAGACGGATACCTTCCCGAGGCAGTATTTTTTCGATATGTATGGCTTCGCCCATGAGTTCCGAGAGAAAGCTTTCGAGCCGTTCGGGATGAAGGAGAGGAGACATGATTTTCTGAAAGAAGGAGTCGTATACAATTTTCAGACCGCGTTGCCCGGCAATAAAGGATAGTATCTTTTTTATACCTCCGATGCAGATAAAATAGATGTGTCTTCCGGGCGAAATGCCCAAGATAATATTGTAGAATGCGGCAGATGCCAAAGAATGTAGAAAAATCTACGAGAGTTATTATAACACAGGAAAATCATATTTGTCACTACTTAATTCGTTGATTCAAACTGGTAAGAGATTAATTTGTACATTCTCGTAGAGAAGCCAATTCTCAATAGACTTCTCTAACTGGCTATGATACAATACAAGCACGAAATCTTTGGTAATACGGAGGTAACGTGCTTGTTGTTTTAGAAAGAGATAATAGCTTTTAGGAATAACAGCTAATATGAGGAGGCAGTATTATGAATATTTTATCACCGTCAATTCTGTCGGCGGATTTCGGCAGACTGGGAGAACAGATAAAGGAAGTGGAACATGCGGGGGCGCAGTATCTGCATATCGATGTCATGGATGGTCTTTTTGTGCCATCCATTTCCTATGGGATGCCTGTGATTGCATCTATTCGTAAGTGTAGCAGCATTTTTTTCGATGTGCATCTGATGATTGAAAAGCCGGAGCGCTATTTACAGGAATTTGCGGACAGTGGCGCTGATTTGATTAACTTTCATCTGGAAGCGACAGCGGATGCTGAAGGCACCATCGCAAAAATCAGAGAATTGAATAAGAAGGTGGGAATTACGATAAAGCCGGGGACACCGGCTGAGGCAGTGGAACCCTATCTTAACAAGGTGGACATGGTTCTTGTTATGACGGTAGAGCCAGGCTTCGGAGGGCAGAAGCTGATACCGGAATGTCTGGATAAGGTGACGGAAATCCGCCGTATGGCAGATGCACGGGGACTTCACACGGATATCGAGGTGGACGGCGGCATCAATGTGGACAATGTGGAGCTTGCCTTGCAGGCCGGAGCAAACGTTATTGTAGCTGGGTCGGCGGTGTTTAAAAATGATATTTCTGCAAATGTGAAGAGTTTTTTGACAAAAATGAGGGGTTAACCCTCATTTTTGATTTTGACATTTTGAAAAAAGAGAATTCTCCGATAAAATATTTCGTATCATGACATTATTTGTACAAAAGTGCTTTTTTTAAATCTTTTCTTATATTATAATATTATCGAAATGCTGATAAAATTAATTGTGGGAAATGCAATGAAAACAGTATAATGCAGGAGGAAACGATGGGACTTACAAAAGAGCAGGTTTTAGAAAGAGACAAAAGTTTGGAGAAGCTTCAGATTACCACATATAAGGATAAAATAGGGTATGTGTTTATCAGTTACAAGAGCGATAACTGGAAAAAGGTATTTGAGGGAAAAGTCTTTGATTTGCAGAGAAGAGGATTACGGATATATTCGGATAAAAATTTTGATGATACCAACCATTCATGGCTGGATGATATGGAAAAGAATATGAAACGTGCTTCGGCAGTTTTACTTTTTGTCAGTAAGGAGTATCTGCAGAGTTATGCCACACTAATGGAATTGTTCACAGCCATCAAATATGGCAAACAGATTATTCCTGTTTATCTTGAGGAAAAAAGAACATTATTTGAGACATTAACAAGGGATGTTGATTTGGAAGATGCCATTGTGAAAATGGAACCTGCGGAAGCGGAGGTGCTTAATATTCTGCTGAATTGTACGACAACCGGACGATACGCGGAAAAAATGAGATTAATCAGACAGGAATGTGAGTCGAAAATACACAAACAAAATTTTGCGGTAATAAATATTGTCGAGGCATTTCAAAAAATTCTGGATGATGCGGAGCTGAAAGACAATCTGTTTGATAAATCTATTAATTCTTTGATTAACACGATTAAAGATGCGGCTTCCAGAGATGAAGTACACCCCGAAGTCTTTGAAAATCGAAATCTTTTACTGGAGGATGCTACCACGGTTGTACCGCAGACTGTAAAGACACAGGAGCAGGGGACGAGTCAGAAAGCGGAGCAACAGGAAGAAATTGATAATGAGAAGGAAGAGATTGTCGATAAAGAGGAAACTGAAGAGGATGTAGAACAAGAACCCGGCAAGAAGAAAGCTTTTTCTGTGACAGGTGATATCAGTTATACTTTGTACGGCAAAAAATATACCGAGAACCAGTCAGATATGATGCTGCGATTCTTTGCGCAGGTTTTAAAACGGCATCCGGAATATATTGCGGATTTGGCAGAATATAAGGGAATGAATTGTATTTCCAAGGTGGATTATACAAAAAAGGAAAATGTAACGCCAAGTATGCCAAGTTATTTTAGAAATTGCCAGTTCTTTGAATTTGAAAATGGAGAATCCATTTGCGTGGGAACTGCCTATGGTGTCAATGACAAACTGAAAAAAATGGCAGCGTTGCTTCAGATTGTCGGGGAGGATGACACAATTTTCTCGTCGGAACAAGTAGAACTTCCCAAGGCAAAGGCTACGGCAGTGGGAACATCAGGTACAGGACAGGGAAATTCATCGAGTGTGTCCTACAGGATATTCGGAAAGGAATACACAACCAATCAGACAGATATGATAGGCAATGTTTTCAGCGCATTTATCGAAAAGCATCCGGATCTGCTGGAAGAAATAGCAGAAAACTTAACCTGTGTGGCTGTAGAGGATTACTCTGCAACGGCGAAAGAAGACAGACCGGTTTATTTTGCTTCCTGCAATGTGTATGAAGTAAACGGTAAGAAATATACAGTCGGCGGTGCTTATGCAATGAAGGAAAAAGTAAAGCTGATAGAGAAACTGATTGCATTTTGTGATGAACCGAATTCAAGTGTCAGCATAGACGGAGTGGAACTGAAAGAGGCTACGAAAAATACAAGATCAAAGGTCAAAAAGAATTTTTTGTAAAAGAGGAAGCGATGGGAAAGGCAAAAGATAAAAAAGTTGGAAGATTTTTAATTGTTCTGTCAATCGTATCTTTTCTGGTTACTTTTGCAGAGGGTCTCTGTTATTATAGCACGGAGGTTTATCGCAATTCTTTTTTCCGGTTTTTGTTGATCATCCAGAACAGTATCAAAGCATTTGGCTTCAAATCTGAGATCTCTATTAAAGATGTGTTGAGCGTCTTAAATGAAAATGCCTCTTTATTGGAAGCAATAATCGGTTATGCCTATGCGGTTGCAGTGTTTACGGCACCATATTGTACACTGGCATTCTGCTATAAAGTGTTGGAAAAATGGCTTCGATTGAGAAATTGGGGAATTAAACATAAGAAATGGAAGCATATTATCATTTTTGGCTATAACGATGAAGTAAAAGCTTTGCTGGGAAGTGAATACAAAGAGTTTAAAAAGAAACGGCAAAAAATATATCTGGTATCAAATGAGGTACCTTCCAAGGAAGAACTGGAATTATTAAAGAGTGGGATTACGATACATAATATTGATTGCCTGAAGCTTTCGCCCGATCAGCTGAAATACTTTTTCGCACGAATGGAATTGCAAAGGGCAGATGTCATTGTCTTATTTGAAGAATCTTCTGCAAGAAATTTTTCGCTGTATCACATGTTCCATTCTAAAGAGAATCATGCCGCATTAAAAGAGGGAGTGAAGTTTTATTGCAGATGCGAGGATGATGGTATCCGCAGAATTGTTGAAGACTATTATGATACAGAGATTCGAATGAAAGGACCTACACAGAGCCCCTACAGCGATTTGGAACTTGTGAGTATGCCGGAACTCAGAGTAAGAAAAATGTTGGAGGACTGTTCCTTACATCAGTATTATCTGGGGACGGATAAGCCGTTGGATGAATGGAAACTGCATCTTTTGATTATCGGATTTGGCAGAATGGGGCAGCAGATTCTTCTACAGGCCATGAATCTTGGTGTTGTCAGCAGTAAAAATCCCATTCTGATTGATGTGGTAGATTTTAATCTGGAACAAAGAAAAAGTATATTTGCAAATAATTTTAGCAGTAAATATGTGAAAATTAGTGAAAACGAGTTTTCGATTCCCTCCGATAAGGCGGACGGGGAGTTAAGAATTCGGTTTTTCGGGATGGATATTCGGTATAAGGAATTTCAGACGCTCCTGAAAAAGAATGGCAATCCCGATGGCGATGGACTATATACCAATGTTGCAATCTGTATCCGAAATCCGGAGATTAGTCTGTACTGTATGGCGGAAGTAGAACGGTATTTGAGAGAGAATGCCCCTGCTGATGATGCAGGCAGAGTGAGAATGAATGTCCGAATGGAAACGGACAAACAGATGGCCAAATATTTAAGAGATAATAAAAGTACTTACAGTAACGTGTTCGTGATAGAGGAAGATATTCACACGATTACTTTGGATGATTTACTGAATGATACGCTGGATAGGGAATCCAGAAAGTATAATGAAATCTATAATTCCATTTTGGTTGAAGCAGAAAAGCAAGCAAAGTCCTCTTTGAAAACAAAGAAGAATAATCCGGACAATTGGAGCGAACTGGAGCTGTTCAAAAAAAATTCAAACAGGGCATTAGCGTATCATGATTCTGTGAAAAGCATTATGTTTGAAAAGATAGAAGCCGATTATATTGAAAGGATGTTCGGAGAAAATGGTAGGCTGTTAAAGAAGGTTGGGGATACTTGGCATTATGGCGGTAGTATAGAAGAGTTTGCAGAAGAATTAAGTGATTGTAATCGGAATCCGTTCATAAGCGAAATGGTTCGAATGGAACATAGAAGGTGGTGCTATTTCATGGCATCGACCGGATGGAAAAAGGGATCAAAAGATGAAGTGAACAGAATCAACCCCTGTATGTGCCCGTGGGATGAGTTGCGGGAAACTCATGCAGATACATGTATGTATGACTTGATGCCCCTGTTAATAAAATGCAAAATGAACTCTGAAGAAAAGGAAAAGGGATAAGATGGCGTATACAGCACTGACAAAAATGAGAAAATTGAATTTGGAAAAATTCGGAATTGATTTTCCGAGGGAACCGAGAAAGATTTCATTAAAAAAGAATATCAGCAATTTGGAGAGAGCATGTCTGGAGTTCTTAAGAGAAAGCTGTGAAGACCTGCGTTTTGATACCGAGAAAAATGAACTTCAGGATTTTGATGGAAAAAGTGCATCTTTAGGGCAAATTCCATATAATATGGAAAAAGATATTGACAGAATCTGCCTTGAAAATGCAATACATCGTTTTATGCAGTCGGGAGTGGCACAGGATGCTTTTGATGTATATTTCTGCTATCTGGAAATGTTTATCGGAGAATACGGTAAGTCCAAAAAACTGATTGAGATGCTGGCAGAGTTTGAAGCGAATGCCAGTGCACTGTTGATGAAACATCGTGACCATTATTCCCATTCCGTTTATGTATTGGTTTTGGGACTGGCAATTTATCAGGAAAATGAATTTATCCGGAACGGCTATAAGGAATATTATTCTCTCGAAGATGACAGAGCAGCAGCACATCATTTCCTAAAGTATTGGGGGATGACCGCTTTGTTTCATGATATCGGCTATCCTTTTGAACTGCCGTTTGAACAGGTAAAATCATATTTTGGAGATACCATTAAGGATGTTCCGTTTATTGCTTATAAAGGTATAAAGCAGTTTGTGCAGCTCTCTGAATCAGATCAGGCAGAGCTGGAACGGTTGACGGGATATGCGTTGAAGGAAGGAAGCATAAACGAACTGATTGCCCGCAATATTGCGGAAAAACTGGAGGCAGTATACGGAGAATCCGCGGAGGTGCTGGAAAAAGAAGTTTTGGATAAAAAGCCTGCTTTTCCGGATGATTTTAATGGTTTCATGGATCATGCCTATTTCAGCGGTGTGCTGTTTTTGCACCAGCTATTGGAAGTGGTAGGGGCAAGAAACCTTACAGTGGCGGATATTGATGCTGTTTCGGCAATTATGCTGCATAACAGTATGTATAAATTTTCAATTACGAATATAAAGAATGCAGCAATCAATCAACCTTTTGAATTAAAATTACATCCGTTGGCGTATATTCTTATGCTGTGTGATGAACTGCAATGCTGGGATAGAACTTCTTATGGACAGAATTCCAGACAGGAACTCCATGCAATGTGGTGTGACTTGACATTTGAGGGGAATCATATTAAGGCAGAGTATTTTTATGACAGTCGTCTGGAATATAAAAAAGGGTATGCCAAGGGTTCTTATCGGAAAATGACAGATGAAAGATGTACTTTTTTAAAAGACATCGAGGAAATTATCAAAATTAACAGGGAAGGAGCCCCGGGACTTACAATAAATGTGTCCTTCATGAAGAATAATAGAATTACAAAGCTCAATTTGTCAAATAGCAGCTTCTTGCATTTATATCATTTTGCAACGGCGTTAAATGGTCGTTATCTGTTTGGAAATGATAATGATGTCAGTCAGGATAAACTGGAAGAGGCATTTGAGCAGATGTCCTTGGAATATAAACTTTCTAATATTTTGCAGGCAAAGGAATTTTCCAGACATCTGGATAGAATCGGTTGTTTTTATACAGATAAGCCTGTAGAAAATGAATTGTTGGAGCATTTTACGGAAAGCCAGATGGAGATTATTGGTCCTCTGGAACATACCCGCTGGGTAAATGAAAAGTTATCCATGGGCTGGTGGTATGATGAGACATATGGAAACGAGGAATTGGTGATTAATGCAGGCTGGGCAGACGGCAGTGATAAGCGGTCTGTAAAGAAGGCAATCAGCAGATTGCGTGAGTGCACCAGAACGCATAAATTATTGATTCCGGATTATGATGAACTGGATGTTGAAGAACAGAACAAAGATACTGCACCCATGAACCTGATGTTAAAATTGATTGATGAGTATGATGGGCTTCGCATCTATCGAATAGGATAGTGTGAAAAAATGAGGGAATGATATGCAGTTAGGGGGAATACACGGTTCTGAAAACCATCATGTGACACAATGTCTGCATGACCATGAAAGTATGCATAAAACAGGAAGTAGTGCTGCCGCAGCTGCGGGGCAGGCACAAGCTTCACAGTTTACCATGGCAGAACAACAGCAGGAAGCGCAGACTTCTCTTTTTGCATGGCTTCAGAAAACATTGCAGAGTGGACGGAGAATCTGGCAGGATATCTGGGGGAGCAACGAGATTCAAAGCATCGGGGAGTCTGGAGTGAAAAACGGAGCATCTCCGACGATGGCACAGTTAGGTGCGGACATGGGAGGACGTACTGCGGGAGTACAGGCATCTGAAACCAGAGCCGTGGAAAAACAGATTCAGGTGAATCCATACTTCCAGCCATTGGAGGAGAGGACAGCAACGCATACGACACCGGTGCAGAAGCTACGCGTAAGAATCAAGGCGGTCACAGGGCAGCTGGCAGAGCATTTGCCGGGGAAATTTTCCGGATTTCAGGCGAAGGACTCTTTTTATGCAAAGCAGCAGCGTCCGAAAGAAGACTTGCGCAGACACAGCAAGTATAGAAAGGATGAACAGGAGATAGACTGTATTCTGACGGATGAGAGTTATTTATTGGATTCCTACGACAGAAAGGGAGAATACACGCAGCTAACCACGAAAAAGTAGAGCTTGTCTCATTGACACAGGGTATGAACTTGTGATAATGTGATAAAAGAAAAAGCGATGACGAAGAGAGTACATGCAGGGAGGCTTTACAGAGAACATTCCGGGCATCTGTGGTAGCCGGGCTTATGCCGGCGGCTTACAGGATGCTTTAGAGGCTGAGAGGAATGAAGCTGAATAGTATGGAAGATGGCTTCCGAGCGGCGCACCGAGCCGAATGCGGGGATACCTGGCTATGCGGAAACGGCATAACAGGACGGATATTCCGGGACAAGGTTAGGCTGCGACAGGTTCCGCCTGTTACAGCGGATAGAGTTAGAAGTATTGTAGTAAATTCCGACTCGATGAGGTCTGCCCTGTGAGGGACAGATGAAAAGAAGTGGTACCACGGGCATACGGCTCGTCTTCTTGCGCGCGAAAAGCGTCCGGAAGACGGGCCTTTTCATATTTCTTCAGAAGTGCCGGAGACAGTCGTGGCCTTTGGCATTGTATGGATTTTGCATGGAAAAGGAGGAGTAAATATGCAGAACAAAAAACCGTATTATCTGACGACAGCGATTGCCTATACATCGGGTAAGCCGCACATCGGAAACAATTATGAAATCGTGCTTGCAGACAGCATTGCCCGGTTTAAAAGAAAAGAAGGCTATGATGTTTTCTTCCAGACCGGTACGGACGAGCACGGACAGAAAATCGAATTGAAGGCACAGGAAGCGGGAGTAACCCCCAAGGAATATGTAGACAATGTGGCAGGAATTATACGAGGTCTGTGCGATTTGCTGAATATTTCCTATGACAAGTTTATCCGTACCACGGATGACTATCATGAGAAACAGGTGCAGAAAATCTTTAAGAGACTGTATGATCAGGGAGATATTTACAAGGGCTCTTACGAGGGAATGTACTGTACACCCTGCGAGTCCTTCTGGACAGAGTCCCAGCTGGTGGAGGGAAAATGTCCTGACTGCGGCAGAGAAGTAAAGCCGGCCAAGGAAGAGGCGTATTTCTTCCGTATGAGCAAATATGCGGATAAGCTCATCAAACATATCAATGAGCATCCGGAGTTTATCCAGCCGGTGTCCCGCAAGAATGAGATGATGAACAATTTCCTGCTGCCCGGACTGCAGGATTTGTGTGTATCCAGGACCTCCTTTAAGTGGGGAATTCCGGTGGATTTTGATAATAAACATGTTGTCTATGTATGGCTGGATGCCCTGACCAACTATATTACCGGAATCGGCTATGATGCGGCTGGAAACAGCTCGGAGCAATATAAGAAATACTGGCCTGCCGATTTGCATCTGATTGGAAAGGATATTATCCGTTTCCATACGATTTACTGGCCTATTTTCCTGATGGCGCTGGGCGAGCCTCTGCCGAAACAGGTATTCGGTCATCCCTGGCTTTTGATGAGCGGCGGAAAGATGAGCAAATCCAAGGGAAATGTGATTTACGTGGATGATCTGGTAGATTTCTTCGGTGTGGATGCGGTTCGTTATTACATGATTCACGAAATGCCTTTTGAGAATGATGGCAATGCGACTTGGGAACTGATTGCAGAGAGAACCAATTCGGATCTTGCGAATACCCTGGGCAATCTGGTGAACCGTACGGTTTCCATGAGTAATAAGTATTTTGGTGGTGTTGTGGCTGATAAGGGAGCTGCGGATGCTGCGCTGGATGAAGATTTGAAGGCTGTGGCAACGGGTGCGTATGCTAAGGTCGTGGATAAGATGAGTACGCTGCATGTTGCGGATGCATTGACAGAGATATTTGCTGTTTTCAAGCGCTGCAATAAATATATTGATGAGACGGAGCCCTGGGTACTGGCAAAGGATGAGGCGAAGTCCGATCGTCTATCCACCGTGCTTTATAATCTTGTGGAGAGCATTGTGATTGGTGCCTCTCTTCTGGAGCCGTATATGCCTGAAACGGCTGAAAAGATTGCGGCACAGCTGGGTACAAAACTCCGTGATTTTGACCAGCTGGAAAAGTTCGGGTTATATGAAAGCGGCAGCAAGGTGACAGAGCAGCCTGAAATTCTGTTTGCCAGACTGGATATGAAGGAAGTACAAAAGAAAGAAGAGGAGCTGGAGGCTGCAATGGTGGCGGCGGCACAGAAAGAGGAAGAAAAGACAGAAAAGGATGCAGAGGTCATTGATATCGAGGCAAAGCCGGAGATTACTTATGATGACTTTGCAAAGCTTCAGTTTCAGGTAGGGGAAATCATTGCCTGTGAGGCAGTTCCAAAATCCAAGAAGCTTTTGTGCAGCCAGGTAAAAATCGGCAGTCAGGTGAAGCAGATTGTATCCGGAATCAAAGCGCATTATTCTCCTGAGGAGATGGTGGGGAAAAAGGTTATGGTACTGGTGAATTTGAAGCCTGCAACACTGGCAGGAGTGCTTTCGGAAGGAATGCTTCTCTGTGCGGAGGATGCGGAAGGAAACCTTGCGCTGATGAAACCGGAGAAGGAGATGCCGGCAGGCGCTGAGATCTGCTAGCGGGTCATATTTTACAGTTCAGCTGTTTTTTCAATGGCTGAACTGTAAAATTTACATAAACTACTTAAAATTTTCCACAATATGCGTTATACTCAAAACATAGTGGTTCGTTTGCTGTATGGCCGCGGCGGCGGCAGAATGTGAGGCTATATGATAAAAGACGAATTTTATTATGATTCCAGAGATGGAAAGAGCAGGTTGCATGCAGTGCGCTACACGCCGGATAATCTGGACAATGTGAAAGCTGTGGTGCAGATTGTGCATGGTATGGCAGAGTATGCGGAGCGCTACGAGGAGTTTGCACGTTTCTTGACAGAACGTGGGATTGTGGTGACGGGTGAGGATCACATGGGGCATGGAAAGTCCGTAAGCAAGGATGGTAAGTACGGCTATTTTTGTGAGCAGGATCCGGCTACAGTACTGGTGAGAGATGTGCATCGCCTGAAAAAAGCCACGCAGGCGGAGTTCCCGGGGGTCCCCTATGTAATCATGGGACACAGCATGGGTTCTTTCATCACAAGAAATTATATGTTTCGGTATGGTACGGGAATATCTGCCGCCATTATCATGGGAACCGGAATGCAGCCGAAACTGCTTCTTACAGCATCCAAAGCAATTGCCAGACTGCAGCAGGTCTTTTTTGGCTCCGAGCATGTGAGCCAGTTTATTGATAAGCTTGCCTTTGGTAACTACAATAAAGAAATCACAGATGCCAGAACGCCTTTTGACTGGTTGTCCAGAGACAACGAGAGAGTTGACCAATATATTTCCGATCCGCTTTGCGGTTTTGTTTTTACTGTGAACGGTTTTGAAACGTTGTTTGAACTGATTTCCAGACTGCATAAACCTGAAAATCTGGACAGAATTCCCAAGAAGATGCCGGTGCTGATGATTTCCGGAACAGATGATCCGGTGGGTGATTACGGGAAGGGTGTCCGCAAGGCGTATGATTCCCTGAAAGGAGCGGGAATGGAGAATGTCAGCCTGAAATTGTTTGAAGGAGGCCGACATGAACTGCTGAATGAAAGCAACCGCGATGAGGTTATGGAGTATATTGACAGGTGGCTGGAAGAAATTGTACTGAAACAGGCGGAATAGAAGAAAAAATGGAAGTCGGAGCGGTAGAACGGCACTTTTCGGTCAGATGGGCAAGAGAAGATGAATGGGCGCCGGCCATGCAAATGATATGGCGTACTTTTCTGCAATTTGAAGGGAAGGATTACAAAGAAGAGGGAATCAAGAATTTCTTTGATTTTATCACAGATGATAACCTCTATGTGGCATTTTTAAAAGGAGAATATCAGATGATGGTAGCACTGGACGGTGAGCAGGTAATCGGAGCCGGTTCCATTCGCAACAGAAATCATCTGTCACTGCTGTTTGTGGATGAAAACTACCACCATATGGGAATCGGCAGAAATATTCTGGATAGCCTGTGCACTTATCTGAGGGAGGAAGCGGGAGAGCGCTACATGTCGCTGCAGGCGGCACCTTATGCGGTCAACTTCTATAGAAAGCTTGGTTTTCGTGCGGTGGGACCGGAACAGGAGATTTCCGGTATCCGTGTGACAGCCATGGAAAAAATATTCTAATGTACGGAAAGGTTTGGTATTCATTATGAAATTTTTTAATTTGGACAGCCCTGTTATGCAGGCTCTGGGTAAAATGGCGGATATGATGTGGCTGAATATACTGACATTGATTTGCTGTATTCCCATTATTACGGCAGGGGCTTCTTTGACTGCACTTCACTATATGGCATTAAAAATTGTGAGAAATGAAGAATGTTACATAACCAGAGGCTTTTTCAAATCCTTTAAGGAGAACTTCAAGCAGGCAACCATAATTTGGTTGTTGATGCTGGTAGTGATCATTTTGCTCGTAGGGGACTTTCTCATTATGAAGTACTCCGGACTGGAATTCAGCAAGGTTTTACAGATCATCATTGTTGCAGTAGGAGTTTTGTTTACGTTCACGGCAATGTTTGTTTTTCCGGTTCTTGCAAAATTTGATAACACAACGTGGAGAACAATCAAGAATGCTTTCCTGATGAGCATTATGCAGTTCCCGAAGACGATTCTCATGGTGATTCTGTTTGCAATCCCACCCGTGGTGTTTGTGCTCTTCCCGCAGGTAATCCCGATTGTTATCATGTTTGGCTTTTCGTTGCCTGCATGGCTTTCCGCAAAGCTATACAATAAGTTTTTCCAGAAACTGGAAGATCAGATTCTGGAGGCAAATTCCCCTGCAGAGGAAGCAGAGGAAGACAGCGAGGGTGAGGACGAGAGGATTTTCAAGGATGAGCTGGATGAAAGCCTGTTACAGGAAGATTCTGCTAAATAAGCACTTGTCTAATTTGCCGAAGAAAGCAAAAGTATTTTAGTCATAATGACAGGCCTAAAAAAAAACGACAAAGTTTATAAGCAATTCATACAATCTGTTCTGAAATCTTTGTGGAATAGTGGTATGGCGCAAATTAAGCTTTTTCGATATACTATTTTTAGAGTGATGCGGCGGTTGCCGCTGAACATAAGATAAGAATTTGCAAGAGCATGAAAGGAGTTTACAATTATGGCAAGTTTATCTTTGAAAAACGTATGTAAGGTATATCCCAACGGCTTTGAAGCAGTTAAGGATTTTAACCTTGAGATTGCTGATCAGGAGTTCATCATCTTCGTAGGTCCTTCCGGATGTGGTAAATCTACCACTCTTCGTATGATTGCAGGTCTGGAGGATATTTCTTCCGGTGAGCTGAAGATTGGTGACAGAGTAGTAAACGATGTAGAGCCTAAGGATCGTGATATCGCAATGGTATTCCAGAACTACGCTCTGTATCCTCATATGTCCGTATATGACAACATGGCATTCGGTCTGAAACTGAGAAAGGTTCCCAAGGATCAGATTGATAAGATGGTTAAGGAAGCAGCTAAGATCCTGGATCTGACTCCGCTGCTTGATCGTAAGCCCAAGGCTCTGTCCGGTGGTCAGAGACAGCGTGTTGCTATGGGACGTGCAATCGTTCGTAACCCTAAGGTATTCCTGATGGATGAGCCTCTTTCCAACCTGGATGCTAAGCTTCGTGTACAGATGCGTATTGAGATCGCTAAGCTGCATCAGAGACTGGGCACCACCATCATCTACGTTACACATGACCAGACCGAGGCTATGACCCTTGGTACCAGAATCGTTGTTATGAAGGATGGCGTTATCCAGCAGGTAGATACACCTCAGAATCTGTATGAGAAGCCTTGCAACCTGTTCGTGGCAGGATTCATGGGATCTCCTCAGATGAACTTCCTGGATGCAACCGTTAAGGTAACCGGTGATGTTGCTAATCTGGAAATCGCTGGACACAGCATTCCTCTGCCTCCCGCTAAGTCCAAGAAGCTGATTGACGGCGGTTATGATGGAAAGGTTGTTACCTTTGGTATCCGTCCTGAGGATGTATATGATTCCGAAATGTTCATCGAGACCTCTCCTCAGAGCGTATTTGAGTCTACCGTTAAGGTATACGAGTTGCTTGGTGCAGAAGTTTATCTGTATCTTGATTTGGAAGAGTTCCCTATCACCGCAAGAGTTGATTCTCGTACAACTGCAAGACCTGGCGATACTGTTAGATTCGCATTTGATATCGAGAAGATTCATGTATTTGATAAGGAAACCGAGCAGGTTATCACAAACTAGTATGTATATTTCGAAGGGGTGCTGTTACAGCACCCCTTTTGTGTTATATTTACCACAGTAGACAGGAACCGCTTAACAGGAATGGATAATCGCGATTTTTAAAAAAAATGACTGTTTGAACTTGCGGCTGATTTTAAAATAGGATATGATAAATAATAGGGTATGGTAAGAAAATACAAGAACCAGGTACCTTTAACAGCTTTTAGAAGAGGGAAAAAACATGATTTCAAGTCAGATAATTCAAACAAGCATTGAAGAACTGAAAGCAATTACAAAGGTGGATTTATGTGTTTATGATTTGACCGGGATATTGGTAGCATCCACGACAGATCAAATTGATATCACATCTGATTTTATCAGCGGTTTTGCAAATTCACCTGCGGACAGTCAGGTGATTGGACAGCATCATCTGTTGAAAATAATGGATGAGGGAGAACTTCTGTACATACTGGTTGCCAAGGGCATGAGTGATGATGTATATATGGTGGGAAAAATCGCAGTTTGTCAGATACAGAATCTTGCCATTGCATATAAGGAAAGATTTGACAGGAACAACTTTTTCCAGAATCTGTTGCTGGATAACCTGCTGTTGGTGGATATTTATAACAGAGCGAAAAAACTGCATATTGAGGTGACGGTGCCAAGAGCAGTCTTCCTGGTGGAGACGCGTCTGGAAAAGGATGGTATTGTAACGGAACTGCTAAAAGGTATGTTCTCTACGCAAACAGGTGACTATATTACAGCGGTGGACGAGAGCAGTGTAATCCTGGTAAAAGCACTGGAACAAAACACTACTCATGAGGATTTGATGTCCATAGCGGAGACAATTGTGGACATGATGAATACTGAGGCAATGCTCAATGTCAGAGTGTCTTTCGGTACGGTGGTTCAGGAACTGAAGGATGTTTCCAAGTCCTATAAAGAAGCGAAGATGGCATTGGATGTGGGAAAGATATTCTATGCGGAAAAGAATGTGGCAGCTTACAGTACTCTTGGAATTGGACGGCTGATTTATCAGCTTCCTGTGAATCTGTGTAAGATTTTCATTGAGGAGATTTTTGGTGACAATGTACCGAGTGATCTGGATGAAGAAACACTGACTACAATCAATAAGTTCTTTGAGAACAACCTGAATGTCTCCGAAACCTCAAGACAACTCTTCGTTCACAGAAATACACTGGTATACAGAATTGAAAAGATTCAGAAGAGTACAGGGCTTGATTTAAGAAATTTCGACGATGCACTTACCTTTAAGATTGCATTGATGGTAGTAAATTACATGAAGTATCTGGATAGTCTGGAGTACTAAGGAATAAACGGACAATCCCCCGAATATGTTGAACTATACAGTTCAGCCATGTTCATATATGGGAGCAGAAACCATGCTTGCATGGTTTTGCGAGCAGGTATGAACATGGACGGAGCGCCGGCACATGAGCAAAGTTAGCTGCGTAGCAGCGGGAAAGTGCGGAGCACGACTTTGCGAATGGCGCGGGCTGAACAGAATTCAGCCATTTCTACACGACTTTGCGAATGGCGCGGCTGAACTGTAGTTTATCTCATCATTCGGGGGTATTTTTATGCTTTATGAAAGGAAAATCAGATACTTAGATTATTTTGAACAGGAAGAACGCATCAGGGGCACCGGTTTTGCAAAACTGGAAGCCCGAGACACGACACTGCGTATAGAGATTACCATCAAGAACGCTCCGATTTCGGAAGGTGCCTTCTCTGTTTTTTTAATGGGAACGGAAAAAGAAGCATCACTCGGCGAATTGTTTATTCAGGAGGGAAACGGTATTTTCCAATATACATGCCGCATAACCGATGAAATTGGCGGGACAGGCATTTCTTATGAAGAACTCACAGGTATTCGAATTCCTCTCGAAGTGGGGAAGGAGATTGCCTGTCGTTGGGAAGTACAATATGCTGCAAAATCGGTCAGTGTGAAACAGAGCAAACTGCAGGCGCAGGAGCTTGTTCCTCTGGCAGATAAAATTTCAGCAGAGAGAATTCCGGAAGAAGGATACCGGGAAGAGAGCATGAAAGGTGCAAGCTGTCATGCTGAGGAGAATTCTCCAAAGCCAGTTAAGGAAGAAAATCAGTGTCATGGCGAGGAAAAAAATCTGTCGCAAAATAGAGAAGAGGAAAAAATGATACGTCTGCAGGAGGATAAGTGGACACAGCTGTGTACAATCTATCCGCATATACGACCTTTTCGGGATGAAAGAGAGTATCTTTCCATAAGCCCGGCAGATTTTGTACTGTTTCCTGCAGCAGATTATCGGGCGGCTCATAACAGTTTTCTGCTGCACGGGTACTATAATTATCATCATCTGATACTAACCAGATTGGAAAGGCGAGGAGAGATTCTCTATTATCTGGGAGTGCCCGGAAATTATTTTGAGAAAGAAAAACAGGTGGCAGTCATGTTTGGATTTGAGAGTTTTGAATGCGCCGAGGAGCCGGCGGAGTATGGAGATTTCGGCTACTATATGATGTGCACGAACATTTAGAGGTTCCATTCGTGTGGTTGAAGATGCGGTAATAAGAGGAATGAGACTACAATCCCTCTCCGTTAAACTCAGGGATAAAGCTTTCCTGTGCAGTTCCGCCTTCCTGCATAAAACCGTTTTCTATGCCGATTCTGTCAGCGAAAGCCAGAATTTTTTCGTATTCCGTATCGGTAATAGTACGATTTAGCTCAGGCAGCGAAGCAACATGCGGCAGCGGGGTATATTGATTCATAATGCTGACATAAACGTCATTTCCGTAAGCTTCATGGAGATAGCGAAGAATATGTTTGGAATCTGCGGATTGGCCCGGAAGCAGCAGATGCCGGACAATGATTCCACGCTTCATCAAACCGGTTTGATTGTCAAATACAGGAGTACCTACCTGTCGGAACATTTCTGCAATTGCGTCGACTGCAACCGTAAAATAATCCGCTGCATGAGAATACGCGGAGGATAAGGCGGCAGATTGGTATTTTAAATCAGGCAGATAAATATCCACAAGCCCGTCCAAGAGTTTCAGGGAAGATACCTTTTCGTAACTTCCTGTATTGTATACAACAGGGATGGAAAGTCCTGCTGATTTTGCCAGTTCCAGTGCCTGTGCAATCTGGGGAATAAAGTGGCTTCCGGTTACAAGATTGATGTTGGCGGCACCCCTTTCCTGTAATCCGATAAAGATTTCGGACAATCTTTCCAAAGAGACAATACGACCATCTTTTCCCAAAGCAATATTATGGTTTTGACAGAAAACACACTGTAAGTTACAGCCGGAAAAGAAGACGGCTCCGGAACCGCAGGTACCCGAAATGCAGGGTTCCTCCCAATAATGGAGCGCCGCTCTTGCAGCGGTGATTTCGGAAGTCTGTCCGCAGAAGCCGATTTCACCTGCGCTGCGATTGACATGGCAGTTTCTGGGGCAGAGAGTACAGTCGGACATATATGCAGTTAATTGTTCGGGAGTAACATGGAACGACATGAGTGCCTCACTTGTTGTTATGTCTGCTTCGCAGCCGCTTGTTTTTATACATACAAAACCGCACATCCGCAGGATGCAACTCCACCCGGTTGCCTCACGGCACATGAGAGGTTCTGCTTAGTGCTGCTTTGTTCCCAACCTGACACGGTTCGCAGATTCTCATTGCGCAAGACCGAATTTCATCATTGCACCCACACGAATGTACGGCTTTTTTAGTGTATCGGTTTCGGACGATTTTGTCAAGGGAGAGAGGAAAAAACTCTCTCTTTTAAGGAGAATTAATTTATGGTATACTGTATGCGAAGCGGACAGTAAAGTAGGAAGCGTGAGTCTGCGAATATATAGCAAAAGAGGAACAAACCATAAGATGAAGGATTATTTACGGAAGATTGGCTGGCGAAGGATTGTCATGATGCTCATGGGGAATGTTTTTGCCGGAATGGGAATCGCGATTTTTAAATTGTCGGGGCTTGGCAATGATCCATACAGCGGTATGACGATGGCTCTGTCTGCCTGTGCCGGGATGGCATATGCCAACTTTCAGGTGTTGTTTAATCTGGCGCTGTTCGCGATTCAACTGATTTTCGGAAGAAAGCTGATTGGTATCGGAACTGTGATTAATGCCTGTCTGCTTGGTTATATTGTCACGTTCTTTTATAATATTCTTCTTTTTATCGGGACTCCACAGACAATGCCGCAGCGCCTGCTGGTGCTGTTTGCAGGACTTGTGGTCTGCAGCTTTGGACTGTCACTTTATCAGACGGCAAATCTTGGGGTATCGCCCTATGACAGCCTTGCATTGATTACAAAAGAAAAATTACCGAAAATTCCCTATTTTTGGCATAGGATTACAGATGATGCAATTGCGGCTTTGGTCTGCTATCTGGCAGGCGGTATCGTCGGAATCGGTACGCTGGTGACGGCTTTTGGGTTTGGACCTGTCATCCATTTCTTTGACAGACACTTCAGTGAAAAATTGCTGAAAAAGCAAAATAAATAGAGAGCGAGGAAACATAATGAACAAGAGTGCACTTTATCAGTTGTCGTATGGAGTCTATGTAGTGAGCACATGGGATAAGGGAAGGGCTACTGGATGTACTGCCAACAGTGCCATGCAGATTACTTCCAGTCCCGCCACCATTGCGGTGAGTATCAACCATGATAATTATACGAATCAATGTATACAGGATACGGGCAAGTTTGCCATTTCCATTCTGGGTGAACATACGGATCCCGGTGTAATCGGTACCTTTGGCTTTTACAGCGGAAGAGATACAAATAAATTTGAAAAAGTGGAACCGGTGATGAAGGAGTATATGCCTGTTGTACCGGATGCCTGCGCATATATTGTATGTAATGTGATTGATAAGATGGAGACATCTTCACACACCGTATTTTTAGGAGAAGTGGTTGATGCGGACGTATTGAAAAAGGATGATCCCATGACGTACGCATACTATCACAACGTGATTAAGGGCAAGAGCCCGAAGAATGCGCCTACTTATCAGGGAGAGTAATCTGAGAAACATTTGACAGTGGCAGATTGCCGTGTATTTATGAGGGTGGAAATACTTGAAGATAAAAATAAAAGAAAAGAATTATGAGGATGTGCTGGCAATGCGCGTGGGGCTCCATCAGGAACCCCTGCGTCCCGGCATCCTTTTTCGCGCGCTGTTAAAGGTGCTGTCGTCTGCAGATTTGAAAAAAACTAATTTTACCTGTCGAGAGATAGGCATGGATAAGCTTGGAATAAGCGAACCATGCCTGATTTTGATGAATCATTCCAGTTTTATTGATTTGAAAATTGCAGCGACAATTCTTTACCCAAGACCATTTAACATTGTCTGCACTTCCGATGGTTTTGTGGGGAAGAACTGGCTGATGCGGGCAATCGGCTGCATTCCTACCAAGAAGTTTGTCACAGACATGGTACTTGTGCGTGATATGCTGTTTGCGTTGAAAAAACTGAAATCGTCTGTTTTGATGTTTCCGGAAGCTAGCTACAGCTTTGATGGGACGGCGACGCCGCTGCCGGATAGTCTCGGGAAGTGTTTGAAAATACTGGGTGTTCCCGTAGTAATGATACGGACATACGGGGCATTTGCCAGAGATCCCCTTTATAATAATCTTCAGCTGCGCCAGGTAGATGTGTCTGCTGACATCGAGTATCTGCTTTCGCCGGAGGATATTGCAGAGAAATCGGTGGCAGAACTGAATATGGTGCTGAAGGAGCAATTTACTTTCGATAATTTCCGCTGGCAGCAGGAAAATAAAATCCGGATTGCGGAAACTTTCAGGGCAGATTGCCTGAACCGTGTGTTGTACAAGTGCCCGCATTGTCTGACGGAAGGCAGGATGCAGGGAAAAGGGACACGTATTTTTTGTGAATCTTGCGGAAAGCAATATGAATTGACGGAGTATGGATATCTGGAGGCAGTGGAAGGCGAGCCGAAGTTTACGCATATTCCCGACTGGTACCGTTGGGAAAGGGAAAGTGTCCGGAAGGAGCTTGAGGCGGGAACCTACAGGCTGGATGTTCCTGTGGATATCTATATGATGGTAAATACGAAGAGTATTTACAAAGTGGGAACCGGCAGACTGACACATACCGCAGAGGGATTTCATCTGACAGGCTGTGAGGGAAAACTGGATTACAGCCAGAGACCTTCTGCATCCTACAGCCTTTATTCGGACTATTTCTGGTATGAAGTGGGGGATATGATCTGCATCGGCAATACGGAAGTGCTTTATTATTGCTTCCCGACGGAAGGCGGAGATGTTGTGGCGAAGACAAGGCTGGCCACGGAAGAACTCTATAAAATGGTGAAAGGAGAGCGAGAGAAACAGTTTGTAGCAAAGCTGGAGAGTCGCTGATTAAATGTTACAAAAGATTAAGGGATTTCATCTGTTCCCATCTGACGATAGAAACAAAAAACAAGTATTGTTCTGTCTGACACTGATTACGTTTCTGGCATCATTGCCTCAATTGTGCGGCTATATCGGAAGCGGAGAAAAACTTGCCCGCTATCTGCAGCATATTGAAATGATTAAGGAAGGTATCACGAATGGACAGTTTTATATATTGATGGAACCGATGCAGGGGGCGGGGTATGCAGATACGGTTTTTTGTTGCAATATTTTGTTTTTTGTACAAGCACTGTTAAGAGTTTTAGGGGTTTCAGTGACGGCAGGATATAGCATATATTGTATTATGTTGAATGTGCTAACAACCTGGATTGCATGGTACTGTTTCGGGAAAATATTCCAGAGCAATTCTGTTGGATTGGTCTGCAGTGCCCTGTACACTTTATCAATTCCACGAATTTATCGGCTTGTTGTGGCAGGTGCTGTGGAGGAAGTCAGTGCGCTGATGTTTCTTCCTTTCATTGTTTATGGTTTGTATTGTGTTTTGCTGGAGGAGCAGGAGAAAAAAAGAAATGGAGCGCCATGGGTTTCATTGGTAGTCGGCTATACAGGTTTGATTCAGACGCACTTGCTTACCTATGAAATCACGCTATGTATAACAGTGCTGATATGCCTGTTATGCGTACGAAAGCTTTTTTGCCGCTCTGCATTCCCGCAACTGTTGAAGGGAATTTGCGCGGCAGCAGGACTGAGTATGTGGTACTGCATTCCTCTGGTGGATTCTTATTTGCGCAATGGCAGGCTGTCTCATGATGCAATTCAGGGAAATGGCTTATTTATTACACAGGTGCTTTATCAATTCTGGGGACTTGCGTCCAAGGGAGTAAAAGGTGATTCCGGAATGATGGCTGCAAATCCTGATGGAGTCGGTTTTGTATTGTTTTTTGGTTTGGTTGTATTTGCTGCTATGTGGTTTCAGGGATACTTTCTGTCTCAGGAGGAAGGCTGCGTTCGGCTGGCGAAAATATCCTGCGTTTTCGGCTTTGTGCTTCTGTGTATGACATTGCGTAACTTTCCGTGGGATAGAATTCAAAGATTGAATTGTCTGTCAAGTGTCCTGGTCGGTGAACTAAAGTCTCCCGACCGACTTTTGGGATGGGCACTTACATTTCTGGTAACGGTTTTCGGTTTTTGCTTATGGTATTTCCGTAATAGAGAAGGATATTTTTATTGGATTGGAATTGGTTTGGCAATTTTTACTGTGATTTTTGGATCAATGAGTTTGATGGAAAGTTTGATTACCGGGGAGAGCAGCGGTATTGTGTATGATCTTGAAGCATGGAGGACGGTAGACGGTGCCGAAGCCTCATTTTGCATATTTGATGGACCATGGTATTGGGTAACGGGAGAGATAATCACTGTAGGAACTGTGTTGGGCATAGGTATTCGATGGTGGAGAAAGCGTAGGAAAAAGGCATGACAAAGCACGAAAAAATACTTTTGACAATAGAATGCCTTATTTTACTGCTTCTGTTGGTGAGATGTTTTCGACCGGAGACACATGTTTTGTCCCTTGAAGGAGGGGCAATGACGGAAATGATGGAGCAGGAGGATGGAAGCATTCTCTATGAGGGTGAGAGTTTTTCGCTGAAACCGGGAGTGTATCGGGTTGAAATGCGAAGCAATGTGCGGGATGAGCAGAAGATCTATGTGGAAATAAATTGTGAGCGGAGCGGGTATCAGGCTCTTCGCGGAAATGGTGTGAATGTATATCCGAATCAGAAGTACAGCAGCTTTGAGATTTTTGTGACTGATAAGATAGAAGATGCCTACGTAACATGTGCGTTATACGGGGGCAGAGAAGAACTGCTTGGGCAAATTGATATTTACAGGACGGCAGCCGGCAGCAGGGTTTTGTTTACAATAGTGCTGTTCTGTTTTTTAGCGTTTGACATTCTGATGAAATTTCGCAGACGAGCTTTACTGGGAAAAATCAGCAGAAAAACGCAGATTGTCTGTTTTTCTCTGGCAGTAGGAGTCCTTTTGTCGTGTTTCCCCTATTTTACAGATTATTTTTCCTTTGGAGCGGATACGATTTTTCACCTTCAGCGGATAGAATGCTTGAAAAATACATTACTGCTGAATTTCGATTTTCCGGTGCGCGTGCAGAATACCTGGATTTATGGTCATGGATATATGGTATCGGTATTTTACGGAGACCTGTTTCTGATGTTTCCTGCGTTGCTGCGCCTGATTGGATTTCCGATTGTGACAGCCTATAAAATTTTTGTGTTTGCAGTTATGGCTTTGACCGCTGTTATAACCTATGTTTCATTGCAAAGATGCGTGAAGAATGAGAAAGCTGCGCTATTCGGAGCGTTGATTTATCTGTTGGCACCTTATCGGCTGTATAATTTTTATAATCGTGGGGCTGTGGGCGAGTATCTCGCAATGACATTTATGCCGCTGGTTTGCTGCGGTATGTATTTATTACTGTCAGAGGAGACCGATTCAGAGCACTATAAAAATTATAAATGGTATATGGTAGGCGGCATGTCGGCCATTCTGCAGAGTCATTTGCTTTCGACTGAGATGACTGCTTTCTTTGTGGCGATAGTATGTCTGGCAGCATGGCGAAGAGTTTTCAGAAAAGAAACCTTTATACAATTGCTTCAGGCGGTAGGATTGGTGGCTGCTTTGAATTGCTGGCTTTGGCTGCCCATGCTGTGTATGCTGCGGACAGGCGAATTTATGGTGAGCAATGTTTTTGAATCTCAGATTCAGCAAATCGGAATCTGGTTTGCAAGACTGGTGCAATGGGTGCCAAACAGTGGAACTACACATTTGGGAATCAAGAGTGCGGATGCAATTCAGATTGGTGTAGCAGCCACTCTGATCCTTATGTTGTATGGTGTATTGCGGTGGAAAAAGGAAATCGGGAAAACGAAACGTGAATTGTTGCTTTTGCTGGGGTTGACTTTGTTGTCGGTGGTGATGAGTACAAAATACTTTCCGTGGGATATGCTGGCGCAGATTCCCGGCGTTCGTTTTTTTGCGACATCTCTGCAATTCCCGACCAGACTCATGGCGCCTGCAACAGTATTCAGTTCCTGGTTTGCTGCTTTTTTCATTTTGCAGCTTGAAGAGGAGAAGAGGGAGCAGCTGGCAAAGGGAGTTTTTGCTTTCTTTCTTGCATTGGCAGTCTTTGCGGGAATGTACCAGGTGAACAGTATTTCCTCTCGTTCTGTAGCCTCCTATTTTTACACAGCAGAGAATACCGGAACCATATCTGTGGGAAACGGGGAATATCTGATTGATGGAACATGGGTAAGGGATTACTTTTATCATGATCCTGTGGCAGAAGACGGACTCGTATGGAGTGATTATGAAAAAAAGGGAACAGATATTTCAATAATAGTCAGGAATACAACGCCGACAGACAAGTGTCTGGATGTTCCACTGATTGGGTATCCTGGATATATGGCAGTGGGAGAATCGGGATTGAAGGAGCCATATATTGCGAGTGAGAGGGGAGAGCATGAGGATTTACGAGTGGTTATTCCGGCGGGTTATGAGGGAACGATATCGATTTCCTATGAGGGGCCTTTGATATTTAAGGTATCGGAACTGATTTCGGCTGTCAGCTTATGTCTGCTGTTTGTCCGAATGGCCTGGAAAGGAAGAAAAGCATGTCAGAAGAAGTGATAAAGAAACAGGCAGATGATGAGAGAAAGTGGATATGCGCCATGGGTTTATTGGCGCTGCTGGTAATTCTGTTTCCGCTGGCATGCCCTTATCTGATGGAAGGCGGAAAAATACAGGAATGGCTGGTTCGTGTTCAGCAGTCCCGACTGTTCCTGGATGCAGAGGTATTGAGTGATGCCGGTATGCCGTTTAGCGCTTTGCAATCCGGTCTGTTCTGTCTACCGTTTTCTCTGATTTACAAAATTACAGGAAATCCGGTTCTTGCGTACAGAATATTTATGCTGTTACTGCAGGTCGGTACTTTTTGCTCGGCATTACTCATGTTCCGTAAGCTGTTTGCAAAAGAAGATAACCGGAGAGGCGTTTTCTGGGGTGTTGTTTTTTATATCACAAATCCCTGCAGAATTGCCGTTTGCTATGATGCTGCGGACCTTGCACTGGCAGTTGTGATGATGTTGGTTCCGATAGTGATTTATGCAGTTGTCGATCTTAAAAATGAGATGGACTGGAAGGCGATTTTGGCAGGGGCATTGGCACTTGCGGGAATCGGTTATGCGGATGGAGCGCTGTTCTGGGTAGTACTGGCAGGACTGCTCTTAGTGTGCCTGATAACGGGGAATCTTCGTGGGCTTTTAACAGTTCCGCCTGCTTTGCTCCTTTTCACAGGCGGCATTGTCCGGACAATTCATTATCTCTTTGGAAATGATTTTTTGAAGTTAGGGATTGATACACAACCGATAGCGGCAAACGGCTATTATCCGGGTGAACTGTTCCTTTTCTTTCATGCACCGGGGAAACTGCCGGGGATGGGAGCAGGCTTGTTTATGGCTCTGTTGGCGGGAGCATGGCTTCTTCTGGTGGAGAATGCCCATGAAGAAAAAGAGAATCGTATCTTTTGGGGAATCGTTGTTGTGGGGGCAGCTATGTCCTTGAAATATTTTCCGTGGAATTATGTGGAGCATATAGGAGAATGGGCATCACGGCTGGTCACTTTTTTCCAGACTCCTGTGGTTTTCTGGGCATTGGCACAAATTTGTCTATGTGTTCCGGCGGCACAATCTATGGTACAAATGGGAAGAAAGAAAGAGAAAATACAGGGAATCTGTCTGCCGCTGCTGATTTATATTGTCTGTGTGGCCCTGACAGTATGGCAGTGCAATACCTTGACTTATGAAAGACTTCCGTTGCTGTAAAAAGATTTTACATTGGAGGGGAAAATGGAAAAACGACAGAAGAGATTAACGGTTATAGCAGCCGGAGCAATCTTTATACTCTTTGCCGTGACAAGGCTGTATCGCCTGGATTCGCTGCCCGAGGGACTTCATATTGATGAGGCGGGGGCAGCATATGATGCGCTTTGTCTGTCACAGTTTGGCGTGGACAGGTATTTGAAATCATGGCCGGTATATCTGATTAATTTCGGTGGTGGGCAAAATGCGCTTTATACCTGGATTTGTGCGGTTTTATTTAAGATATACGGAGGATATAATATATGGTTGTATCGTCTGGTTGGTGTATCCTTTCATTTTTTGACGGTTATCTTCAGTATGAAAATTGCAGATAGAATATACCGAAACAATGTTTTCACTGTTTTGGCTGTCGGCGCAATTTCTGTAATATGTCCCTGCTTAATTCTGATGAGCAGATTCGGACTGGAAAGCTATTTGATGGTCGGTGCTTCCACAGTATTTCTGTATCTGTTTCTGTGTGCGGTCGAATCGGGAAAGATTGGATATTATATCGGCGCCGGAGTCAGCGGCGGTCTGGTATTGTACACTTATGCGCTGTCTTACTTTATACTTCCTGTTTTCCTGGTTAGCGCGTTGTGCTATCTTTTATGGGTTAAGAGATTTCAGATAAAGGGCTGGTTGGCTATGGCAATTCCAATGGGTATACTGGCGTTTCCGCTTATTTTGGTACAGGTCGTGAATCTGTTTGATTTACAGGAGATGCAGATAGGGATTTTCACCATTACCAAATTACCCATTTACAGAAGTTCGGATCTGCGGGGAATATCCTTTGCGTCTGCAGTAAATGCACTTAAGAGTATTTTTATCGGAGATTCCTTGTGCTATAATTCCATTCCCGGAATAATGAATTTGTATTTGATAACCATTCCATTTTTCATTATTGGATTCACACACATGCTGGTTATTTTTGGGAAGAACCTGCATGAGAGACAATATGACGGGAGATTTATTTCCCTTTTCTGGTTTTTTTGCTGTCTGATTTTGTTTGCCATGATAGAGACAAATGTAAACAGAGTCAATGGCGTATTTGGTGTGGTTGGGCTGATAACGGTTGAGGGCATATGGACAGTTCTGCAAAAATGCAGAGGCAGGTTGAAATATGCTGTTGGCTTATGCATCGGTATTATTTATCTGGGAGAGTTTTGCGGATTTGCAAAATACTACTACAGCGGAGAGTATATGGCTGATTACAAACCAATCAGTTATTTTGATATTACGGTAGAAGAAGCTGTTGCATTCATTGATGAGCATCCCGAGTATCAGGGGAAGGGAACATGGATGGCAGAACAGAAAATCTATTATGCATTAAGTGCAGGAGCTTCTCCTTATGATATGGCGTTTGCGCAGGGAATGGAGGAGACGGATACCGGATATTACTATGGTTCGCTGGGAGAAATCGAGGACGGATATAATTACATTGTTCGTGATATCTTTGAAGAATATGCACAGGATCTGCGCAATATAGGGTATTCTGAGGAAAAATACGAAAACTATTCTCTTTTTTACAAGAATTGGGAAGCGGACTTGACAGCCGGTTCAGAGTAATGTAGACTAAAGAAAAATGTAAAGTACGAGGTAATTTTTTGTTAATTGTAATGGTAGAGGTAATGCATACAAAGTAAATACCTTATGGGTCGGCTATGAGATTCCTTGTAGTAGTCTGCCCATAAATCAGTGTGATTCACTGATAGTTACCCTTACAATGTGCGAATCATAGTTATCTTATCTGTATATATGAATTATGGGTTGAAAGTGACGGAATGAAAGCATGACTGTATGGTCATGCTTTTTTTGTACTTTTGTACCCGGATATCAGGAAGACCATGAGTGATGCTTTTGCAGGGAGGCTTATGGTTTTTTATTTTCTGATTTTTGAGATGAAAAGGGTCGCTGGCGGCGGAAGCTAATTAAATGCAATACTAATACCGGTTATAGCGGTTGGAAAGAGGAAGAAATGAAAGAAATCGAAAAAATATTGGAATTTAACAAAATAAAAGAAATCTGGATGGGATTGGCACTGACAGAAGCAGCCAAAGAAGAAATTTCCAGAACGGAACCGATACTGTCTGAAAGTGAATTGATTGCAGGACAGAGAGAAACAGAAGAAGCCAGGACTATGCTGGAGAAGATGGGAACGCCGCCACTCACTGCGATGGAGGGAATTCAAGAACTTCTCACGGTGGCGGAGCGAGGAGATTGTCTGACTGCTGCGCAGCTGGAGCAGATTGAATTTTCCCTGACGGCTGTGAAACGACTGAAAGAATATTTGAACCGGTGCAAGCCGTTTGAACTGTCTCTGCCCTGGTATGAGGAAAATCTGGAAGAACTACCGGAAGTCGGGGATGCAATCCATGTGCAGATTCGAAGTGGAAGAGTGGACGATTATGCTTCCAAACTGCTGCATTCTCTTCGGAGTGATATTGCCCGGATGGAGGAAAAAATCAAGGAAAAGGCAGATTCTATTATCCGAAGCAACAAGGAGTGTATGTCTGACAGCTTCAGCACACTGCGGAACGGGCATCTCTGTGTGCCGGTAAAGAAGGAATACAAATTCAGAATCAGCGGAAGTGTGATTGATAAATCGGCTACGGGAAATACCCTTTTTATCGAGCCTTCTGCGGTGGCAAAATATAATGAGGAACTTCAGCTGCTTCGAATAGACGAGGAAAATGAAGAACGCAGAATTTTATTTACACTTACGGCAATGGTAGCAGAACATTTTGCGAGCATGGAGCAGAACGGAAGAACTATGGAAAAACTTGATTTTGCTTTTTCCAAGGGCAAGCTGAGTCTGGAGCTGGGGGCTACAGCGCCGACAATCAATACGGAAAGGCGTATCGTTTTAAAAAAAGCCAGACACCCGTTGATGGACAGAGAAGTATGCGTACCGCAGGATTTTTCTGTGGGATCTTGTTATCGCGGCGTGGTAATTACCGGACCGAATACAGGCGGAAAAACCGTGGCGATAAAAACGGTTACGCTGAATTGCATGATGGCGCAGTGCGGTCTGCATGTCTGTTGTGAACAGGCTGATATCTGCATGAACAGCAATTATCTCTGTGATATCGGCGATGGGCAGAATCTCTCGGAAAATTTATCCACATTTTCCGCGCACATCACCAATGTGCTGGGGATTCTGAAAGAGGTGAACAGGGAGAGTCTGGTGATTATGGATGAACTGGGTTCGGGAACAGACCCCACGGAGGGAATGGGAATTGCTATCGCGATACTGGAGGAACTGCGAAAGAGCGGATGCCTGTTTCTGGTGACGACCCACTATCCTGAGGTGAAAACCTATGCAGAGCGGACAGAAGGTATAATCAATGCCAGAATGACCTTTGACAAAGAGAGTTTAAAGCCCTTATATAAAGTGGTAATCGGAGAGGCAGGCGAAAGCTGTGCGTTTTATATTGCGTCAAGACTTGGCATGGGAACCGACATGCTGCGGACGGCTATCAGGGCGGCTTATGGAACAAGAGGGCAAGACCATACCCTGGTAAATTTGAAAATGGAAGATGATGCGGCGTGGGAATGGCTGGAGCAGCTGGAACAAGATGGGGAAGCCGGCCGACAGATGGGCAGAAACCGACAGACGGGTGCCAACCGGACAAATGACACAAAAATCCGGAAAAAGAAAGAATATATTCCACATGAGGAACTGTCTGAGAAGTTTCATCGTGGAGACAGTGTTATGGTCTTTCCGGATAAAAAGATAGGTATCGTATGTACGCCGGTGAATGAGAAAGGCGTGCTTCAGGTACAGATGCCCAACAAAAAAATCTGGATCAATCACAAGAGAGTAAAGCTGCATGTGGCAGCGAAAGAACTGTACCCGGAGGATTATGATTTTTCCATTATCTTTGATTCTGTGAAGACCCGCAAGATGCGGCATCAGATGGAAAGGAAGTTTGTAGAAGAAGTACTGGTGCAGGAACCGGAGGAGCGCAAATAAATAGAGTTTTGTGATTATGCCTTTTTCGCTTCTTTTTCCGCCTTATTCCTTATCCGCAATTCTGCGAAAAAGGTTTTCAGCAAATCACTGCATTCCTGCTCCAGAATGCCGCGCGTGACGGAAACCTGGTGATTGAACTGCGGCATATCCAGTATATTCAGGATAGAACCGGCGCAGCCGGCCTTGGGATTCATGCAGCCCATGACTACCTCGGGAATACGGGCCTGCACAATGGCACCGGCGCACATCTGGCAGGGTTCCAGGGTCACATAAAGCGTGCATTCCTCCAGTCTCCAGTCACCGATAATCTTGCTTGCTCTGTTGATGGCGGTAATCTCCGCATGTGCCAGAGTATTCTTATCCGTATTACGCCGGTTATAGCCTCTGCCGATGACTTTACCCTCATGGACAATGACGCATCCAATGGGGACTTCCCCCAGTTTGTACGCCTTTTTTGCCTGTTTCAGAGCTTCCTTCATATATTTTTCCTGTACTGAAATAATTTTTGCCATGATTCCTCGCTGTAAATGTATTGAAACTAAATATAGAAGTAACAGCTCAGCCCTCAATTCATAAAAGCGGCTGCCTGGCTTAACTGTTACCAGTATAAAATGAAAATTGCAGAGCGTCAATTGATTTTGCTGTCGGCAGATGGTACAATAAGGAAAACGTATTCTTACGGATCGCGAAAGGAAACAATGATATGGTATCCATAAAAGAAGTGGCAAAGCGTGCAGGAGTGGCAATTTCTACGGTTTCTAAGGTGCTGAACGGTTACCCCAATATCAGTGAGGAGACGAAGGTGAGAGTCAACGAAGCCATCAGGGAGCTGAATTATATTCCGAATTCGATCGCATCGGCGCTTTCTTCCAAGCAGTTTGGGCGCATTGCCTTAATTCTGGATCCCAAGCGGCAGACGCAGGCAATTGACCAGGTTTTTATGCAGTATCTGCTGGGAGCGCTGGATAAGGCAAAGGAACTGAATCTGGAGGTAGTTACGATTTTTACCAGTATGATTGCGGGAATGGATGCGGAGGAGGTTACCCGTTATTTCCTGTCTCAGAGCATTGCCGGCGTTGTGATTTACGGGATGTCCAAAGAAGATAAGGTACTGCAAAAACTGATAGAGGAGCAGCGGTTTGCCTGTGTGGTAGTGGATGCACCTATTGTGAATGCGCGGACAACAGCCGTGGGAGTGGACCATGAACAGGCACAGTATGATGTGGCCAAAAAGACGATTACGGATGATGGATGCAAACGTGTTCTGTATATCGCAGGCCGGAAGGATGGATATGTCACGGAGCAGCGTCTGAAGGGGATGAAGCGGCTTGCGGAGGAGATGAATCTGAGCGTTTTGGTACGCCAGGGAGATTTCAGCGAGCTGGCTGCCAGAAAGATTGCGCTGAAATATGCAAGAAACAAGGATTGTGTTGTATGTGCTTCTGACCTGATGGCAATCGGCGCCATGAACGCATTGATTGATATGGATATTTTCCGTCCTGTGTGTGGGTTTGACGGCATCACGCTCATGGGCTATGTGGGAAAACAGATGAATACCATCAGACAGGACTTTTACGCCATTTCCAGCAGAGCGCTCGTGGAGGCGAAGCTGCTTTTGGATGGCGGTACAGGGCATAGCGTTGTAATGCCGCACAGTATAGTGAAAATGTACTATAAGGATATTATTTGTTAATCTATTTTGCACAAAAATTTATTTACCTATTGCGGAAAACGTTTTCCTGTGATATTCTTTAGCAAGAACGGGAAACTTAAGTTTCAAATGGAGGATACTCGAAATGAATTTAGAATTGAAATTAAATGAGATGACAGGAAAAATGTATGGTAAGTCCATTGCAGCCTGTACGGATGTACAGTTATACAATAGTGTATTACAGCTGACAAAGGAGCAGATGCAGGAAAAACCTGTGATTACCGGGAA
Organism: uncultured Lachnospiraceae bacterium; assembly: GCA_945913255.1. Lineage (GTDB taxonomy): Bacteria > Bacillota > Clostridia > Lachnospirales > Lachnospiraceae > Acetatifactor. The sequence goes on along the minus strand of CAMEDC010000009.1, from coordinate 23,309 downwards.
GAAAAAGGTGTATTACATCTCTATGGAATTCCTGATTGGTAAGCTGTTGTCTAACAATCTGATTAACCTTGGGATTTATGAGGAACTGAGAGAGGTTCTAAAAAAGAACGGAAAGAATCTGGCGGATATCGAGGAGGCAGAACCGGAACCCTCCCTTGGAAACGGCGGTTTGGGTCGTCTGGCAGCATGTTTTCTGGATTCTATCGCCACACTGGGGCTCCCCGGTGACGGAATCGGTTTAAATTATCATTACGGGTTGTTTAAACAGGTATTCCAGGATCGCCTGCAGAGAGCAGAGAAGAATGACTGGATTCAGGAAAATTCCTGGCTGACCGATACCGGAGTGAAGTTTGAAGTAGCTTTTGGAGACAGAAAAGTGACTTCTGTGCTCTATGATATTGATGTCGTGGGCTATGAGAACGGCTGTAATAAGCTGCACCTGTTCGATGTGGCTTCCGTGGATGAGAGCCTGGTAGAAGAAGGCATCAGCTTTGACAAGACAGCCATAGACAAGAACCTGACCCTGTTCCTGTATCCGGATGATTCTGACGAGGCAGGAAATCTGCTTCGTATTTACCAGGAATATTTTATGGTCAGCAACGGTGCACAGTTGATTATCAAAGAGCTGAAGGAAAAAGGCTGTGATTTGCATCGCATGAATGAATATGCGGCGATTCAGATAAACGATACCCATCCGACTATGGTAATTCCCGAGCTGATTCGAATTCTGAACTGGGACGAAGGCTTTACCATGGAGGATGCTGTCAACGTGGTGAGCAAGACCTGTGCTTATACGAATCATACCATTCTTGCGGAAGCACTGGAAAAATGGCCTCTTGCTTATATCGAAAAGGTGGTTCCCCAGCTGGTTCCCATTATCAAGGAGCTCAGTGCCCGGGTTGCAAAGAAGTATGAGAATCCCAAGGTGCAGATAATCGATGAGGAAAAGCGCGTGCACATGGCACACATCGATATCCACTACGGCTATAGCGTAAACGGTGTTGCTGTAATCCACACAGATATTCTCAAAGAGACGGAGCTGCATCACTTTTATGAGATTTATCCCGAAAAGTTTAATAATAAGACAAACGGTATTACCTTCCGCCGCTGGCTGCTGTCCTGTAACAGAGAACTGGCCGCGTTCCTGACAGACACCATCGGAGACGGTTTCAAGAAGAATGCGGATGAACTGGAGAAGCTGCTGACAAAGATTGATGATAAGGCAGTTCTGGATGCCATCGAAGAAATCAAAAAGCAGAAGAAGGAAGAACTCGCTGCGTATATTCAGGAGAAGGAAGGTGTTACACTGAATACCGATTCCGTCTTTGATATTCAGGTGAAGCGTCTGCATGAATACAAGCGTCAGCAGATGAATGCTCTGTATATTATCCATAAATATCTCGAAATTAAGGGCGGTAAGAAGCCGGTAAGACCCATGAGCTTCATCTTTGGTGCAAAGGCAGCGCCTGCCTATGTGATTGCACAGGATATTATTCATTTGCTGCTGGTTCTGGCTGAAATTGTGAATAATGACCCGGAAGTCAGCCCTTATATGAAGGTCGTTATGGTGGAGAACTACAATGTAAGCTATGCTGAGAAGCTGATTCCGGCCTGTGACATTTCCGAGCAGATTTCCCTGGCCTCCAAGGAGGCATCGGGTACCGGCAATATGAAGTTTATGTTGAACGGTGCAGTGACTCTGGGAACAAGCGATGGCGCAAATGTGGAAATTCACGAGCTGGTTGGTGACGACAATATCTATATTTTCGGTGAGGACAGTGACACCGTGATTGCACATTATGCAAAAGCGGATTATGTCTCCAAAGATTTCTATGAAAAGAGTCCCGTCATCAAGGAGGCAGTTGATTTCATTATAAGCGAAGAAGCACTTGCGGTAGGTCATAAGGAAAACCTGGAGCGTCTCTATAAGGAACTTTTGAACAAGGACTGGTTCATGACGCTGCTTGACCTGGAGGATTATATTCAGGTAAAGGATCAGGCATTTGCCGATTATGAGGACAGAGAAAAGTGGAAGAGAATGATGCTGACCAACATTGCGAAGGCAGGCTTCTTCTCCTCTGACAGAACCATTGCGGAATACAACCGCGATATCTGGAAGCTAAACTAAGAGAAGAATCAAATGGGAGAGATTGGACATGAGAACGAGTGGTGTTTTGCTGCCGGTGGCAAGTCTGCCGTCAGCTTATGGAATCGGATGCTTTTCCAAAGAGGCATATGAGTTTGTTGATCAATTGAAGAAGGCAGGTCAGACCTATTGGCAGATTCTGCCTCTGGGGCCTACCAGCTATGGAGATTCTCCGTACCAGTCCTTCTCAACCTTTGCCGGAAACCCGTATTTCATTGACCCTGAGGACTTGATTCATCGAGGATGGATTACAAAGAAGCAGTGTGACAGCTATGATTTTGGGGACAATGAAGAGTATGTGGACTATGCAAAAATCTACGAGAGCCGTTTCCTGTTGCTTCGGGAAGCGTGGAAGAACAGCGACATTTCAGAAGATGCCGGTTTCCGGAAATTTGTAGAAGAGAACAGTTATTGGCTTGAGAATTACTGCCTGTATATGGCCGTGAAGGCATCTTTTGACAATGTATGCTGGGTAGAGTGGGATGATGAGATTAAGACCCGCAAACCGGCAGCTCTGAAAGCTTATCGGGAGAAATTTACTGAGGAAATCCAGTTTTATCAGTTCCAGCAGTACCTGTTCCGGGTGCAGTGGGAAAAGTTGAAGACTTATGCCAATGAGCAGGGCATCAAAATCATTGGTGATATTCCCATTTATGTGGCGTTCGACAGCGCGGATGCCTGGGCAAATCCCGAATTATTCCAGTTTGATGAGGACTGCAATCCAACGGCAGTTGCGGGATGCCCACCTGATGCATTTTCCAAAACCGGACAGTTATGGGGGAATCCGCTTTATGCATGGGACTATCATAAGAAGACCGGATTCGAGTGGTGGATGAAGCGCCTTGCAGCATGTTTTCAGCTTTATGATGTGGTACGCATCGATCATTTCCGTGCCTTTGACGAATATTACTCCATTCCGGCCGGCATGAAAACCGCTGAAATCGGCACGTGGGAACCGGGTCCCGGTATAGCCTTGTTTGAGACGATGAAGGAAAAACTGGGAGAGAGGGAAGTGATTGCGGAAGACCTTGGCTTTTTGACCCCTTCTGTGATAGAATTGGTAAAGAAGACCGGTTATCCTGGTATGAAAGTGCTGCAGTTTGCATTCGATTCCAGAGAGGATAGTGATTATCTGCCCCATAACTACGAGCATAACTGTGTGGTGTACACGGGAACGCATGATAATGATACGACACTTGGCTGGTATAGGGAGTTGGAAGCAACAGACAAGAAATTCTGCGACCGTTATCTGAACCTGAAAAAGTGTAAGCAGGAGGAATTGAAATGGGAGTTCATCCGTGCTGCATTTGCCAGTGTGGCAGATAAGGCAATTATTCCCATGCAGGACTACCTTGGACTTGGTTCTGAGGCGCGTATCAATATACCTTCTACTCTGGGGGATAACTGGAAATGGCGCATGAAGAAGGGCGCATTTACAGATAAGCTGGCGGAGCAGATTTTTGAGATGACCGTAACCTACGGCAGAGCATCCGAAAAGCCCGCAGAGGAAGTGGAAGATGGAGATTCACGGATTTAACAAGACAACATTATTAGATTACCCTGAGCATGTAGCAGCCACTGTGTTTACCGGTGGCTGCAATTTTCGTTGCCCGTTTTGCCATAATGCATCGCTGGTATTGCAACCGGAAGAATGCCCGGTTATCCCGGAGGAGGAAGTGCTGGGGCATCTGAGAAAGAGAAGAGGGATTTTGGAGGGTGTCTGCATTACCGGAGGGGAACCGACATTGCAGAAGGATTTGAAGGAATTTGTCTGTAAAGTGAAGGATATGGGATTCCTGGTAAAGCTGGATACAAACGGGTATCGACCGAAAGTACTGCGACAGTTGCTGTCAGAAGGGCTGTTGGACTATGTGGCGATGGATGTGAAGGCTGCCCTGCCCAATTATACAAAAGTAACCGGCTGTCCGCAGCTTGATTTGTCCAGAATAGAAGAGAGCATTGCCATTTTAAAAAACAGCAGAATTTCATATGAGTTTCGTACAACTGTGGTGAAAGGTCTGCATACGGTGGAAGAGTTTGAGGAAATCGGCAGAATGCTGAAAGGCTGTCGCGCTTACTATCTGCAGGTCTACCGCGATAATGAAAATGTAATATCACGGAGCTATGCAGCGTATCCTGCACAAATCATGCGTGATATAAAAGAAATGGCAAGAAAATACATAGACAAGGTAGAACTTCGCGGTGTAGAATAGAAAGCGCTGTACAGAAGCAGAGCTTTTGAACAGGAAATAGAGTCGCGGGGAATTATGAAATGAATTTGGGAAAAAAGCTATTCGGAGACAAGGCATTTTACAAGATGGTACTGGGTGTTGCGGTACCCATCATGATTCAGAACGGTATCACAAATTTTGTGGGACTTCTGGATAATATTATGGTGGGGCGAATCGGAACGGAGCAGATGTCCGGTATCGCCATCGTAAACCAGCTGCTGCAGGTATTTAATCTGGCTATTTTCGGTGCCATATCCGGGGCAGGTATTTTTACGGCACAGTTTTATGGCTGCAGGAATCATAAGGGAGTACAGCAGACTTTCCGGTTTAAGCTGTATATTTGTGTCGCTATTTTGGTACTGGGTGTCTCTGTCCTTCTTTGCCGTGGGGACAGCCTGATTCTGATGTACCTTCACGGAGAGGGAAATGAGGCGGCACTGGAGGCAACGCTAGGGTATGGAAGGCAGTATCTTCTGGTGATGCTGGCAGGCCTTCTGCCGTTTGCGGTAGAGGAAATTTATGCCGGTACACTGAGAGAGTGCGGGGAGACAAAGCTTCCCATGATGGCAGGCGTGATTGCGGTGTGTGTGAATCTGGTGCTGAATTATCTGCTGATTTTCGGAAAATTCGGATTTCCGGAACTCGGTGTAGTGGGTGCTGCGGTGGCAACTGTGGTTTCACGTTATGTGCAGGCAGCTGTGGTGATTGTATGGACGCATACGCATTCTGCGAGAATGCCCTTTATTGTGGGCGCATACCGGGAATTTCGGATTCCCGGCCTGTTGGCAGGCAATATCCTGAAGAAAGGTACGCCGCTTATGGTTAATGAGATTATGTGGGCGGCAGGTATTGCGGTTCTGAACCAGTGCTACTCCATGAGGGGGCTGGACGCCGTGGCGGCTTTGAATATTTCAACGACAATCTCCAATCTGTTCAATGTGGTATTTATGGCGATGGGAAGTGCGATTTCCATCATTGTGGGACAGCTTTTGGGTGCGGGAAAAATGAAAGAAGCGAAGGAGACGGACACAAGACTCATCGCTTTTGCAGTGATGTCCTGTATCGTTCTGGGCAGTATCATGTGTTTGCTGGCTCCGTTGTTCCCGATGCTGTACAATACAACGGATGCGGTAAAGGAACTGGCAAAGAATCTGCTGCGTATGGCAGCTTTGTGTATGCCGCTCTGGGCATTCATGCATGCAACTTATTTTACATTACGGACAGGCGGAAAGACAATCGTCACATTCCTGTTTGACAGCGTATTCCTCTGGGTTGTTACCACGCCGATTGCCTATGTACTCAGCCGTTATACGGATATGCATATCCTGTATCTCTATCTGAGCTGTCAGCTGCTTGACATCATCAAGTGTGCGATTGGGTTTATTCTGGTGAAAAAAGGAGTATGGATTCAGAATATTGTTGAAACTGCAAAGAACTGATGCGTTATTTCGTTGCATTGGTGCCTGCAAGTGATATAATGATGTAAAAGGTAACGAAGTTGCCGGGATAAACAGGAGGTTACAAGATGATTAAAGGATTTAAAATGAAACTTTATCCGGGACAGGAAGCAGAGTACGAGAAAAGACATAATGAACTGTGGCCTGAGATGCAGGACATGATTCACGAGCATGGCGGAAAGAATTATACAATTTTTCTTGACAGAGAAACATTGACGCTGTTCGGCTATATTGAGATTGAAGATGAGGAACTGTGGGCGAAAGGTGCCGATACGGCTATCAACCGAAAGTGGTGGGACTTCATGGCAGATATTATGGAAACCAACCCTGATAACAGTCCTGTCAGCGTTGACTTAAAGACAGTGTTTCATTTAGATTAAAAATAAGGCGTATCGCATTGACGGTACGCCTTATTTTTTGTATGCCCTGCAGTACATCGATTACCTTGAATGGCGGGAAAGGATTATTTTACATCATTGGGACTTTCTTTCCCGGACTCAAAGTCCATGGCGTTCTGTAAAGTGGTTTCTGCAATTGCGGAGAGCGCTTCCCTGGTAAAGAAACCCTGATGTGAGGTAATCATCACATTGGGGAAGGAAAGGAGCCTGGCGGTGGTAGAGTGTTCCAGAATCTCATCGGAGCGGTCTTCAAATACATTGTTTGTCTCTTCCTCATATACATCCAGGCCTACGCCGGCAAATTTGTGCATTCGAATGCCTTCAATTAAGTCTTCTGTCTTTACCAATGCGCCGCGTGATGTGTTTACAAGAATGACGCCGTCCTTCATCTTCTTGATGGTATCAATGTTAATCAGGTGGTATGTGGAATCCATAAGTGGACAGTGCAGGGAAATCAGGTCACTTTCTGCCAGCAGCTCATCAAGTGACACATATGTCACAAAATCTTTCAGGGCCGGATTTTCAAACACATCATAGGCGATGACCTTCATGCCAAAGCCGTGGCAGATGCGGCACATGGCAGCCCCGATTTTTCCGGTACCGATAATACCGGCGGTTTTCTGGTAAAAGTTAAAACCCATTAATCCGGTCAGACTGAAATCATTTTCACGCACTTTATTGTATGCCTTGTATAAACGACGGTTACAGGCAAGAGCAAGTGCCATGGCGTGTTCTGCCACTGCTTCCGGGGAATAGCCGGGAACACGCATGACGCGGATGCCATACTTTTTGGCGGTATCCATGTCTACATTATTGAAGCCGGCACAGCGCATAAGCAGCAGCCGAATTCCCTTGCTGTGCAGAATCTCCAATGTTTTGGTACCGGCATCGGAGCTCACAAAGGCACATACGGCATCAAAACCCTCCGATAATGCGGCTGTTCTGGGGTCAAGATCGGATTTTGTGTATTCCACGGTAACACTGGGAAAGTCTTTCAAAGCTTCCTGAAAGGATTCCTTATCGTAACTTTTTGTATCATAAAACAGAATTTTCATATTCCCTCTTTTCTGCGTAAAAACGCCTGAAATAAAATCATAAATTTACAGAATCAGTATACCACATATTACGCTGATTAAAAAGAAAAAACGGCAGAATGTAAAAGGACCGGAAAATCCGGTCCCTTTTGGAAGGTTATATGAAAAAGAAGATAGTAGTTATCCCATGGTGACTTCCACATGGTATTCTGTTTTCCCCTTTTCATAGGGGATGATATTGCCCTCTATTGAATTGCCGTCCACAATCATGGAACCAATGCCTTTTTCCACATTAGAAGGATTCTTTACCTGGATATAATAAGTTCCCTCGCGGAATTGTCTGGTAATGGAAAAATCGCCAAAGCCCTTGGGAACACAGGGATTGATGGACAAACCTGTGTGAGTGGGGTATACACCTAAAATGTACTGGGAGATATTGACAAAGGTCCATGCGGCAGTGCCGGTTAACCAGCTGTTCTTTGCCTCGCCATGGAATTTGGCATCACGCCCCGCAACCATCTGGGAGTATACATAGGGTTCGGTACGGTGAATCTCGCTGATATCTTCGATGTATGCCGGACAGGTCTTTTTGTAAACTTCAAAAGCTCTGTCGCCTCTGCCGATAACAGTTTCTGCGATGGATACCCAGGGATTGTTGTGGCAGAAAATACCGGCATTTTCCTTGTATCCCGGGGGATAAGAGGAAACTTCGCCAAGCTCCAGGTGATACTCGGTATAGGCGGGCTGCAAAATCATGACACCGTATTCTGTATCAAGGCGCTCCTTAACGGAATTCAAAGCCTTTTCCGCAAGTCCTTCCTTTACGCCGACACCGGCAAGAACGCAGAAGCCCTGGGGCTCAATGTAAATCTGACCTTCGCGGCACTCTTTGGAACCGATCTTATGACTGTAGGCATCATAGGCGCGAACAAACCAATCGCCGTCCCAGCCTGCATCCAGAATGGTGTCGTACATAACAGCCACTTCCCTGCGGGCGCGTTCAGCTTCTGCCTTATCATCAAGGAGTTCGGCAAGCTGTGCGTACTCTTCACCGTATTTTACAAACATACCTGCAATAAATACGGATTCCGCCACGGGCCCTTCGCTGGGACCAAAGGTCTGGAAGGATTCACCGGGATGAGCGGAGAAACAGTTCAGGTTCAGACAGTCATTCCAGTCTGCACGTCCGATTAAGGGTAAACCGTGAGGACCCTTGTGGTTCACAGTGTAATCAAAGGAGCGCTTCAGGTGGTCCATAAGCGGTGTTGCCACACTCATATCATTGTCGAAAGGAACCATCTCTGACAGGATGGAAGTATCACCTGTCTCGCGCACATATGCGCTGGTTCCGGCGATAAGCCACAGGGGATCATCGTTGAAGCCGCTGCCGATATCGGAATTACCTTTTTTGGTAAGCGGTTGATACTGATGGTAGGCGCTGCCGTCCTGGAACTGGGTGGATGCAATATCAATGATACGCTCTCTTGCACGGTCGGGAATCAGATGCACAAAGCCCAGCAAATCCTGACAGGAATCACGGAAGCCCATGCCACGGCCGATACCGGATTCATAGTAAGAGGCGGAACGGGACATATTAAAGGTAACCATACACTGATACTGATTCCAGATGTTGACCATTCTGTTTACCTTTTCGTCTCCGGACTGCACATTGTATTTTGAAAGAAGCTGTTTCCAGTAGGTCTGCAGCTCTGCGAAAGACTTGTCTACGCCCTCATCGGAGTTATACTTGTTAAGCATCTCCCAGGCTCTTGTCTTGTTGATAATACCGTAGGATTCCCATTTCTCATCCTCCGGGTTTTCGATATAGCCGAGAACAAAGATATAGCTTTTACTCTCGCCGGGCTGTAAAGTTACGTTCAGCTGGTGAGAAGCAATGGGTGACCAGCCGCTTGCCATGGAGTTGGTGCAGCTGCCGTTTTCAACTGCTTCCGGGTTTTCTGCACCGCGGTATGCTCCCAGGAAAGCATCACGGCTTGTATCAAAACCTGCAATATCCGCATTGACGGAATAAATAGCATAGTGATTGCGGCGCTCTCTGTATTCCGTCTTGTGGAAGATGGTGGAACCCTGCACTTCAACCTCGCCGGTGCTTAAGTTTCTCTGGAAATTTTTCATGTCATCATCCGCGTTCCAGAGACACCACTCTACATAAGAGAACACGGATAAGTCTTTTGCTGTATTGCTTTCGTTTGACAAAGTCAGACGTGATATTTCACAGTTGTCATTTAAAGGAACAAAAGAAAGCACAGATGCTTTTACCTGATTTTTGGAGGAGGTAAAACGGCTGTAACCGATACCGTGGCGGCATTCATAGGAATCAAGCTCTGTCTTGACAGGCTGCCATCCGGGATTCCAGACAGTGCCTCCCTCTTTTATGTAGAAATACTTGCCGTTGATGTCGCAGGGAACATTGTTATAACGATAACGGGTCAGACGCAATAATTTTGCATCCTTATAAAAGGAATATCCTCCGCAGGTGTTGGAAATAAGACTGAAAAATTCGTTGCAGCCCAGGTAATTAATCCAGGGGAGCGGAGTTCTGGGGGTGGTGATTACGTATTCCTGATTGGAATCGTCAAAAAATCCAAATTTCATAATGTCCTCTCCTTGCTATGGTTATTTTATCAAAACTGTTCTCAAAAGGGACAGAAAACGTTTAAGTAAAACCCTTGACAAAATGAATTATACAGGACAAAACAGGAGAATGCAAGATGAATTGCTATGTTAATAATGACGAAACAGCCAGCAAAAATTTGTAAAATAGTATTAAAACGACGAAAAAATGAAAAAATAAGTTGATAAAAATTGGGAAAAGGAATATATTTATGGAAAGAAAACGATTAAGTTACAGAAGATCGTGCGGGGGGAGGATACAATAGTGGTTTCCATGAAAGACATTTCAGCGGTGTGCGGTGTCAGCGTTGCTACAGTCAGTAAGGCACTGAACAACCAGAGCGATGTCAGCGAAGGAACAAAAAATCATATCCGCGAGGTTGCAAAACAGATGGGATATTCTCCCAATGCAATGGCCAGAGCCTTGAAGACAAACAGAACCTATAATATCGGTGTGCTGTTTGCCGATGAGGCTCAGAGTGGGCTTACCCATGACTTTTTCTCTCATGTACTGGATTCTTTCAAGAGAACCATAGAGGACAAGGGGTACGATATTACTTTCCTGAACAGAGGCGTGAAGGGAGTCAGCAGAATGTCCTATCTGGAACATTGTCGATATCGCGGCTTTGACGGAGTGCTGATGGCGTGTACTGATTTCTATGACCCTCAGGTGGTGGAAGTGATACGGAGTGACATCCCGGTTGTTACAATTGACCATGTTTTCGACAATCATATCAGTATTGTATCGGACAATGTGGGAGGTATGACCCAGCTGCTGCAGTATGTATATGATATGGGACACCGTCGGATTGCCTATATTCATGGCGTGCAATCTTCCACAACACAGGCGAGACTTTCTTCCTTCTATAAAAATATGGAACTGCTGGGTCTGGAAGTCCCGGCTGAGTATGTTCTTGAATCGCCGTACAGAGACACGGAATCTGCAGCACGGATGACAGAAAAGCTGCTAAACCTGAAAAATCCGCCCACCTGTATATTATATCCGGACGATTTCGCGTGCTTCGGTGGGATGAATGCCATCAAAGAACGGGGATTGCGTATTCCGGAGGATATTTCCGTGGCAGGATACGATGGTATCCGGGTCGGGCGGCATATTGAACCACAGCTTACAACATTAAAACAGGATGCAAAAGCAATCGGGGCACAGGCGGGAGAGAAGCTGATTTCCCTGATTGAGCACCCCAAGACCACCATTATTGAGATTGTAACAATCAGTGGTTCTGTGTATCCGGGAAAGACCGTAGGGAGAATCTGAACAGCGTAAACGATTTAAGGAAACAGACAACAGAAATACAGTAAAACAGGTGATAATGCTATGCAAAATATACAAAATCTGAAGGGTTGAATTTGTGTATAAGTTATAATGTGCAATAAAAGCGAAATTTGGTATTGAAATTATGTGCAACATGATGTATAGTTAATAACGTAAACGATTAAGGAAAATAAATTGGTTTTTTCCCGATAGAATCAGCGGAAAGATTAATGGAAAAGAGGAAAGGCCTATGAAGGAATTTTTGAAAAACACATGGAAACACAGAGCGCATGTTGTGATGGCGTTGCCGGCATTCCTGATTTTATTCTTTATCATGTATGTGCCGATGGCCGGTTTGGTAATGGCTTTTAAGTCATTTGACTATTCCAAAGGCATCTGGGGAAGCCCGTGGAACGGACTTGAAAACTTTAAGTTTCTTCTGACATCCAAAGCCACTTTCCTTTCCATAACGAAAAACACATTATTCTATTATTTCGTTTTCACCGCATTAGGAACATTCCTGAATGTAGTCCTGGCGGTAGCGATTGACCAGTGTGTATTTAAAAAAGCATCCAGAGCAATGCAGACGATAATGATTATACCTGTTTTCATTTCTTATGCGGCGGTTCAGTTCATTGTATATGCGTTTATCAGTTCGGATACAGGTATTTTGACAAATACGTTCGGTCTGACAACAAGATTTTATTCCACACCGGCGGCATGGCCCTGGATACTTACGATTGTAAAAATCTGGAACAGCGTCGGGTATGGATCTGTATTATATATGTCCGTTCTCGCCGGGATTGATACTGAACTGTATGAAGCGGCGGAAATTGACGGCGCCAACAGATGGCAGAAAATCTGGCACATCACATTGCCGGCATTGATACCGATGATTACCGTAATGCTGCTGCTTTCTGTCGGAAGCATTATGAGGTCAGACACAGGTCTGTTCTACCAGGTAACCCGAAACAGCGGTATTCTTTATCCTACTACACAGGTTATTGACTCTTACGTACTGAATGCAATCTTTAAGAATTCGAACTTTGGATTCACGGCGGCTACCAGCTTCTTCCAGTCTGTTGTCGGTCTGGTGATGATGTTACTGGCAAATGGTCTGGTTCGTAAGATTTCGCCGGAAAATTCTTTGTTCTAAATTTGGAAAGGGGATAATCAGATGAGTAAGAAAAAGGGCAATGCTGACTTGGCACCGTCCAGAAGAGAACGGGCAGGAATCGGACAATATATTCTCGGCTTTTGTCTCCTGCTGTATACATTGTTTTGCGCTTTGCCGGTAATCCTGGTATTCATAGCTGCTTTCACGGATGAACAGGCAATCAACCAAAACGGCTTCAGCTTCTTTCCTGAGAAGTGGTCTATGGCCGGTATGAATATGGTACTCAAATACGGAAAACAGCTTCTGACTTCCTACGGAATTACCATTCTGGTAACGGTTGGCGGAACTTTTCTGGGACTCCTGGTAATGAGTATGTTTGCTTATTCTATCAGCAGAAAGGGATTCAAACTGGCAGGATTCTTATCTATTTACCTGTTAATTCCCATGCTGTTCAACGGCGGACAGCTTTCCGGATATGTTATCTTTACCAGATACTACCACCTGAAAGACAGCTTATGGCTGCTGGTTCTTCCCCTGTGCGTGAGCACAATGAACGTGATTATTCTGAGAACCTTTATTGTAAACAGTATTCCGAGTGAATTGATGGAAGCAGCAAAGATTGATGGCGCAGGTGAGTACAGAACCTTTTTCCAGATTACACTTCCGTTAATGAAGCCTTCCCTGGCGGCTGTCGGATTCATGATGGCTACCGCTTACTGGAACGATTGGCAGAATGCGTTACTCTACATAGCAAGCGACAGCAAGAAGCCACTGCAGTTGCTTTTGGTTAATATTCAAAAGAGTATTGAATTCCTGCTGAACAACAATAATGTGCCTGCAGCAGCAAGAGCAGCAATGGGAGGAAATATTCCCCAGTACTCATCAACTATGGCGACGGTTATCGTGGTCATCGGACCGATTATGGTAGCTTATCCGTTCTTCCAGAAGTATTTTGTTAAGGGTCTAACGGTCGGTTCCGTGAAGGGCTAAAATAATCTGATTTTTACAAAAGAACATTTGGCAACAGAAAAACATTTGATATTCAGGCCGTGGCAATAACGCCGGCGGCTTAGATATAAAAACTCTAAAAGGGAGGTCTACTTTATGAAATTCAAAAAACTTATGGCTGTGGCACTTACGACCGCTATGGCAGCAGGAGTACTCACCGGGTGCGGCAACAGCGCAGCAACAACCGGAAGCAGTGCTGAAACCAAAACAGAAAGCAAAGCAGAAACCAAGACGGATGGCGGTGCAGACAGCAGTGCAGCAGCTGGTGATGCTGTAACCATCAATGTAACGAGAGCAACCTTTAACCTTGCAAATCCTGATTCCGCTCAGGTTGATAAGGTAGAAGCAGCTATCAACGATTACATCAAGGATAAGATTAATGTACAGATTAATCTGACCGACATCGGTTCCGGTGAATATACAGACAAGGCTAATCTTGCTCTGGCTAACGGCGAGATCAATCTTCTTTGGACAGCTTCCTGGGAAAGCGTTATCGGTACCAATGATTTGGTTCCCAAGAATGCAGTATATGATTTGACTGACATGATTCAGGGTACAGACCTGTACAATTCCATGGCTGAAGGCCAGTGGGAAGCTACCAAGTATGACGGAAAGATTTATTTCATTCCTGTATATAAGGATAACGTAGAAGGTTACGACCTGATGGCTCGTAAGGCTCTGGTTGACAAGTACGGCTGGGATATGTCAAAAGTTAAGTCTCTTGCAGACATCGAACCCATGCTGGCTGATGCAAAGGCAGAAGGACTGAAGTATCCTTATCTGACTCAGAAGACCGCTATGTTCTATAGATATTACATCAACGATTTTGACTTCTTTACCGCTGATGCTACTGCTAACTGGATTGCAGTTGACAGAAAGACCAACACCGTAGTTGATACTATTCTGACCGATCAGTACAAGGAGTTCTGCACTCTGATGGCTAAGTGGGCAGAAGCTGGCTACATTTCCGAGGATGATGTTACCAAGACAACTACCGATACAACTACTCAGAGCCAGGATTGGGGTATTTCTTGGTGGACAGATATCCCTGTAAATGCAGAAGCAAACAGCCGTTACGGCCAGGAAGTGGTTATGGCTCCTATTACTGACAGATGGGCACATTCCACATCCGCTCTTGGTTCCTGCTACTGCGTAACCGCAAACAGCACGGAAGAGCAGGCAAAGGCTTGTATCGACTTCATGGGTCTGCTGTATACCGACAGCAAGCTGGCTGATATGTACACCTTTGGTATCGAGGGTGAGGACTTTACCTATGATTCCAACGGACAGGTTGTACAGACAAGTGAGAAGTACAATCACTCCATGTGGGAGTCTGCTTCCGCTACCATCGTTACCCCTGTAGCAGGTGAGCCTGCAAACAAGGCTGAACTGTATGATGATTTCAATGGCGGTGCTAACACCTCCTGTGCAGCAGGTTTCCGTCTTGACAAGACTCCTGTAGAAGCACAGTTCTCTGCTTGCCAGAACGTATTTGAAACCTATGGCTTCCCTCTTGAGAACGGCGGTATCGCATCTGCTGATGTAGAAGCTACCATCGAAGCTTACCAGGCAGCACTGGACGAGGCTGGTTATCAGGATATCCTGAAAGAGTTCCAGGCTCAGTATGATGCTTGGAAGAAATAAGAAGCATTGTAGACAGTTAATGAGAAGGCGCTCCGTTTCAGGGGCGCCTTTTTTGTTGGGTGCGCCTGGTGGCGCATGCTTTGCTGACATAAAAACACACCCGGTAAATAAATACCGGGTGTCTTAGCGGAGCCGGAGGGATTCGAACCCTCGTGCCCCGGAGGGCAAACGCATTTCGAGTGCGCCCCGTTATGACCGCTTCGATACGACTCCGAATTTGCAGTTTCTATCTTAAACCGCTTCTTTATTTTATAGTATCTGTTTCCGTTTGGCAAGAGTAACTTTTGCGACAGTTCAGCAAGGCAGGGATAGTTGCTAACTTTTTACAGATTGCAGATTGTTACGGTTGCAAATTTACCCCGGAAAGCGTAATATTCTATATATAGGTTTTGGGAAAAGGGGAACACTAAATACAGCAAGAAAATTTTGGGAGGAAGAGCACATGAAGAGAATTGGTATGTTGACCAGCGGTGGAGATTGTCAGGCTTTGAATGCAGCTATGAGAGGCGTTGTAAAGACGCTTGACAACAGCAGGGAAGAAGTGGAAATTTATGGATTCCTTGATGGTTACAAGGGCCTGATTTACGGAAAGTTTCAAATGCTGACAGGAAAAGATTTTTCCGGCATACTGACGAAGGGCGGAACTATTCTCGGTACTTCCCGTACACCGTTTAAAACGATTCAGGATCCGGATGAAAACGGGCTGAATAAAGTTGAGGCGATGAAGCAGAATTATTATAAGCTGCAGCTTGACTGCCTGGTTATTCTGGGAGGTAACGGTACCCATAAGACAGCAAATCTGCTTCGTGAAGAAGGGCTGAATGTGGTGACACTTCCGAAGACCATTGACAATGACCTCTGGGGTACCGACATGACCTTCGGCTTTCAGAGCGCTGTGGATATTGCCACAGATGCAATTGACTGTATCCATACCACCGCGGCATCCCACGGAAGAGTATTTATTGTGGAAGTGATGGGGCATAAGGTTGGCTGGCTGACGCTGAACGCGGGTATGGCAGGCGGTGCTGATATCATTTTAATTCCGGAAATCCCTTATGATATAAATAAGGTAATTGAAAAGATTGAGGAGCGGGACAGAAAGGGCTGCCGCTTTACGATTATTGCCGTGGCGGAGGGTGCAATGTCCAAGGAGGATGCAGCGCTTTCCAAGAAAGATTACAGGAAAAAGATGGAAAAATATCCGTTCCCCTCTGTATCCTATGAGGTGGCAGCTGCCATTCAGGAGAAGACGGGAAGAGAAGTTCGTGTTACGGTTCCCGGACATATGCAGAGAGGAGGAAGCCCCTGTCCCTATGACAGAGTGTTTGCCAGCCGCCTGGGCGCAGAAGCAGGCAAGTTGATTCTGGACAATCAGTATGGCTTTATGGTAGGCTATAAGAACCGTGAGATTGTCCGTGTTCCTCTTGAGGATGTGGCAGGAAAGCTCAAGACTGTTGAGCCGGATGCTACCATCGTGCAGGAAGCAAAATTGCTCGGAATCTCCTTTGGAGATTGATTATCTTTCATTTTTAGAAGGGACGCTTCATGTCATATACAGCACTTTATCGAAAGTTCCGTCCGGATACCTTTGCTGATGTAAAAGGACAGGATCATATAGTTACGACACTTAAAAATCAGCTGAAGGCAAACAGAATCGGGCATGCCTATTTGTTTACCGGAACCAGAGGAACCGGTAAGACTACCGTGGCAAAAATTTTTGCACGAACCGTAAACTGCGAGAATCCGACGGAAGACGGACCCTGCGGTGAGTGCCGCAGCTGCCGTGCGATTGCTGCAGGTGCCAGCATGAACGTAATTGAGATTGATGCGGCATCCAACAACGGTGTTGACAATATCCGTGAAATTGTGGAGGAGGTTTCCTACTCTCCCGCGGAAGGAAAATATAAGGTTTATATCATTGATGAGGTGCATATGCTCTCCATAGGGGCGTTTAATGCGCTTCTGAAAACATTGGAGGAGCCGCCCTCCTATGTGATTTTTATTCTGGCTACTACCGAGGTACATAAGCTGCCCATTACCATTTTGTCCCGGTGCCAGAGATATGATTTCAAGCGTATTTCCATTGACACAATCACAAATAGAATGCAGGAACTGATTCAGGCGGAAAATGTGCAGGTAGAGGAGAAGGCACTGCGCTACATCGCGAAGACAGCGGATGGCTCCATGCGTGATGCACTGAGCCTTCTGGACCAATGCATTGCGTTCCATCTTGGGAAAGAACTCACTTATGACAAGGTTCTGGATGTGCTGGGAGCGGTGGATACGGAGGTGTTCAGCCGTCTGCTGCGCAATGTTCTGGACAGAAATGTGATGGGTTGTATTAAGCTGTTGGAAGAAATTGTGATGCAGGGGCGTGAATTGACACAGTTTGTCACTGATTTTACCTGGTATCTGCGTAATCTGATGCTGGTGCAGGCTTCCGATAATCTGGAAGATGTGATTGACATGTCCACGGATAATTTGAAACGTCTGAAAGAAGAATCCGCCATGGCAGATATGGAGCAGATTGTGCGCTATATCAAAATTTTTTCGGAACTGTCAGGGCGGATAAGGTATGCGACACAAAAGCGAATTCTTGTGGAAATTGCACTGATTAAGCTTTGCAAGCCGGAAATGGAAACGAATCAGGAAGCGATTCTGGACAGACTTCGCCAGGTGGAGGATAAAGTAGAAAACGGTATTGTGGTCACAGCTGTGGAAAACGGGGAAAACACGGGCGGCGTGGCGGCAAAAAAGCCGAAACCGGAGTTGCCCAAGGCGGTACCGGACGATATCAGAAAGATTGTGTCACAGTGGCCGGCTATTGTGGGAAGCGCAGAAAATCCCATGAGAATTTATATGAAATCGGCAAGCTTAAGCCTTGGCAATGACAATAAACTGTTGGTGGTGCTGGAAGACGGGGTGGCATCTGATTATTTTATGCAGAATCCCGAAAACAAACAACGGCTGGAAGAACTGCTCTCTGATTTTTCGGGCAGGGAAATTGAAGTGAATCTGCAGACGGTAAAGAACCGGAGCGAATTTGAAGAAAGCTATGTGGATCTTTCTCAGATTATCCAAATGGAGATTGAGGAAGAGGATGAAGAATCACAGGAATAACAGGAGGAAGAGAAAATGGCAAAAAGAGGTGGATTTCCCGGAGGTGCAATGCCCGGAAACATGAGTAATCTGATGAAACAGGCACAGAGAATGCAGCGCCAGATGGAGGAAGGACAGAAGGAACTGGAAACGAAGGAGTTCGTGGCAAAAACCGGTGGCGGTGCCGTTGAGGTTGCTGTAAACGGTAAGAAAGAGGTCCTGAGAATTACGCTGTCCGAGGAAATTGTTGACCCTGAGGATATTGAGACATTGCAGGATGCCGTGATGGCGGCTGTGAATGAGGCGATGCGCCAGGCAGATGCCGCAAGTGCCGAATTGATGGGTAAAATGACCGGAGGGCTGGGAGGAATGCCCTTCTGATGGAGCTCTATAGTGGATATATCAATAAGTTAATAGAAGAGCTGGCGGCATTGCCCGGTATCGGAAACAAGTCGGCCCAGAGGCTGGCGTTTCATTTGATAAATATGCCCCAGGATAAAGTGAATCGTCTTGCCAACACAATGATTGAGGCGAAGGCAAATGTTCGTTACTGCAAGGAGTGCTATACGTTGACAGACAGAGATATCTGTCCGGTTTGTGCAAATAAAAACCGCAATCATAAGTTGATTATGGTGGTGGAAAACACCAGAGACTTGGCGGCCTATGAAAAAACCGGAAGATATGAAGGTGTATATCACGTGCTTCATGGTGCAATTTCCCCCATGCTGGGAATCGGACCCGGGGATATCAAACTGAAAGAATTGATAGAACGCCTGAAAGGGGATGTGGAGGAAGTCATTATTGCGACAAACTCCAGCCTGGAGGGCGAGACAACCGCCATGTATATCAGTAAAATGATAAAGCCTATGGGCATTAAAGTGACAAGAATTGCCAGCGGGGTGCCGGTTGGCGGAGATTTGGAATATATTGATGAAGTGACACTGCTTCGTGCACTTGAGGGAAGAGTGGAACTGTAATTTTATTTCGGAGGGTAGAAAAATGGCAGTAAATATGAGTGTATTTGGGAAATATCCTGACGGTCGGGACATTGTTCTCTATACGATTTCCAATAAACAGGGGATGCAGGCAGCGGTTACAAATCTCGGAGCAATTCTGGTAAAGCTGTTGGTGCCGGATGCAAACGGAAAAGTGGAGGATGTGGTTCTGGGCTTTGACCGTGGAGAGGACTATCTGAAAAACGACAGCTTTTTCGGAGCGGTAATCGGACCCAGTGCGAACCGTATTGCAGGTGCTGCTTTCACGATTGATGGTACAGATTATCAGTTGGATGTGAATGATGGCCCTAATAATCTGCACAGCCATAAGGCGAATGGCTACCATAAACAATTGTGGAAAGCAGAAACAGGTGACGATTGTGTCACTTTCTCGTTGAAGGATGCTGACGGTAATATGGGGTTCCCCGGCAATAAAGAGATCAGTGTTACCTACACATTAGATGACAACAATACGCTGAGGCTTCATTATCATGCGGTAAGTGACAAAAAGACAGTGCTGAATTTGACCAATCATTCCTATTTTAACTTAAATGGGCATGGCAGCGGCAGAATGGAAGGACATGAGCTCTGGCTTGGCGCTTCCCGGTATACTCCCGCAGCGGCAGGCTCCATTCCGACCGGAGAAATTGCTTCTGTAGCGGGAACACCGATGGACTTTACTTCGCCGAAGACAGTGGGAAGGGATATCGGATCCGATTTCCTGCAACTACAGATGGCGGGTGGCTATGACCACAACTGGGTGATTGACGGCTGGGACGGAAGCCTGCGTCATTTTGCAACTGTGAAGGGGGAAAAAAGCGGAAGAACCATGACGGCATATACTACTTTACCCGGAGTTCAGTTTTATGCCGGTAACTTTATTGATGCGCAAAAGGGAAAGGGCGGAGTGACCTATGGACCTCGTATGGGACTTTGTCTGGAAACGCAGTATTATCCGAACTCCGTGAATCAGCCTGAATTTCCCTCCTGTATTTTCGGAGAAGGAAAAGAGTACGATTCTGTGACGGAATATCGGTTTACATTTTAAAACGGTAAAAAATGTCGAAGACTTCTTGGAAGAATGCGACAAGGATTGATAAAATACCTCGCACACCAATGTTATCATGTTGAAAAAACCTGATTGTAATGATATAGGAACAAAGGTGTGGGAGGTATATTTATGGAATTGCCGAAAAATATAACGCAAATAGGAGAAAGTGACCGTTATTGTAAAGTATATGTAGAGGATTATGTGATTTCCTACATAAAACAACTGAATCAACATGCAGGGGACAAAGAACTGGCAGTAGCACTGTATGGTGTGCGCAAAGAAGAGGCAGGGATAACTTACCTGTTTTTTTACGGTGCAGGCAAAGTCAATTTTCTGCAGCGGGAATGCAGACACCTGTCTCAGGCACAGCTGCAGGAGATTGAAAAAATCAGAAAGAGGTATTTTGCGGAGTATGCGTTTTTAGGGTACCGTCTGTTAAACGGTGAAATGGTAGAGGGGTTTCATGTCTGTGAGCAGGGCGTCTGTCGATATATAACAGGATATGCACAGTTCTATGAAAAAAATGACAGTATGCTTGCATTTATGCTGGAGGAACGCCGCGAAGAGGTAAAACCGGAGGAAGTCAGCCGGGAAAAGTACGAGGCGGTTAAAAGGCGCCAGGAAGAAAGAAAAGCGCAGGTAATTCCCTATCAGAGGGCAAAGAAAAGAACTCCGGAAGCAGGACTTCGCAGCATGAAACTGGCGGCGGCCGGAGTGTTTGTAGTACTTTGCGCAGCGGGTCTTGCGACATTAAGCGGCGGTGAAAAAATGAATGACCTGCAGGTGGCAGCCAGGCAAATGATAGAGAAAATGTCTGAACAGCAGCTGCCGGATGCGGTGCCGGTCACAGCAGATGCAGCAAATGTAGGGACGATTATCGCGGAGGACAAGCTTACGGCGGCAATTCAAAAGGAAAATGCGGCAGCTGAAAGCGATGCGGTAACTCTGCCGGAGGAAACTGCAGAGCCGACAAAAGAAGAGCTGCCCGAAGCGACCTACGAACCGACGCCCGAGCCGACACCCGAGCCGACGCCCGAGCCAACACCCGAGCCGACGCCCGAGCCAACTCCGGAGATAACAGCGGAACCGACGACGGAGCCGGTCTCTTATACAATTAGAGGGGGCGATACTCTAATCGGTATTTGTCTGCAACGATACGGAAGTGATGTAAGGGTCAGTGAAATCTGTGCACTGAATGAAATTGCAGATCCGGATGATATCAAGGTTGGGCAGAAAATTTTATTGCCGTAACAATCTATACACTAACCCTGAATTTGTGATACAATAGTTTTATTCTCGGCAGAGGAAAATCCGTTAGAGAGGGACAGCAGACACAAAATAATATGGCAGACATCAGAAGCTACATGAGGGAAAAAGAAAAACGTGAGCAGAAACAGGCCGGTTATAAGGAAAAAATCAGGAAGCACAAGCTGACATCCGTTTACCGTATTCTGCTTGTAATTGCGGCGGTGGCTGCATTGGGAGTGCTTGTTTCCGTGCAGTATAAGCGGCATGTTTATACCGGCTATGATGTGACAGCTGCGGTAGAAAGAGAGAATGTAGAAGGCGCAACTGATATGAGATTGGGAAGCGCAATTCTTACATATAGCAAGGACGGAGCTCACTGCACGGATGCAAAGGGAACAGTAACCTGGAATCAGACCTACGAGATGCAGGATCCGAAAGTTTCTGCCTGTGGCAGTACAGTGGCAATCGGTGATTATAATGGCAGAAATATTTATGTCCAAAATTCGGAAAAACAGCTGGGAGAGATTACGACTACCATGCCGATACGCAATCTTACAGTTGCCTCCGACGGAACAGTGACGGCTATTCTTGCTGATACGGATATTACGTGGATTAATACTTATAACACAAAAGGTGAGTTGCTCTATCAGGGACAAACACATATGAATGATTCGGGTTATCCGGGATCCATCAGTCTGTCACCGGATGGGGAGCTCCTGTGTGTGTCTTATGTGTATGTGGATGCCGGTGTGCTGAAGACGAATGTTGTATTTTACAATTTTGGTCCGGTGGGTGCAAATAACAGCGACTATATCGTTAGCGCATATTCTTACACGGATTTGCTGGTGCCGTATGTGCAGTTTATGAATGACAGTACCGCTTTTGCGGTGGGCGACAGCCGCCTGATGATTTATTCCGGCGGCCATCAGCCTGTGCTGAAGGCAGAATACCTTTTTGATGAGGAAGTACAGTCAGTTTATTACAATGACAATTATGTCGGTCTGGTCTTCCCGTCTGAGAAGAATGAGAACAGATATCGCATGGATGTCTATAACACATCGGCATCAAAGGTAGGAAGCTACTATATTAATATGGAATATACGGACATCTTCTTTGAGAAGGAAAATTTCGTGGTCTATAATGACACGGAATGTATGATTATGACATTGGAAGGCATTGAAAAGTATAGCGGAACGTTTGCCAAACAGGTTGGATTGATGCTTCCGACATCGGGTGCATATAAATATATGGTGGTAACAGACAATTCCATAGACACAATACAATTAAAATAACAGAGGATAAAGGAGAAAAGAATGAATATTAATTTGTTGCTGATTATTGTTATTCTGTATGCTGCTTTTAAGGTGGTGGACGGGTATAAAAAGGGAATGGTAAAGGAAATTATTTCGCTGGTTTCCCTGATAATCCTGTGCGCGGTTGTTGCACTTTTGGCAAACGGAATCAGCAACTATCATAAGGGAAATTTCTTTAATGTGGTTGTTGTGGTTATTCTTATGGCAATTCTGGGAATCGTGCACCACCTGTTGGGAATAGTATTCTTTTCAGCAAAAGTAATTTCGAAGCTGCCGGTTCTACATTTTGTAAACAAACTGCTTGGAGCGGTATTTGGTGTAATGGAAGTTGTCTTTGTGCTATGGACTATATATACATTGGTTATGATGTTTGATATGGGAGCAATTGAACAGATTATTCTGTCCTACACTGAGGAAAGCCAAATCCTGTCTTTGCTGTACAAATATAACTGGCTGGCATATGGCATCCAACATGGGCTTGAAGAGTTTCAATTTGTACCCTTGCCGACTCTGTAAGTGTGTTATTTGATGGAGTTTTAGTTTGGCAAATAAGGCAAAATAAATAAATTGAAAAACTTCAAAAAAATTGTTGACAAAGCATTTTGAATATGGTATCTTAAATAAGCTGTCGCTGAGAAAACAACAGCAAAGATGCAGGGTC